>JBCDLT010000091.1:0-21945 GCA_038745065.1 Pseudomonadota bacterium
CATCAGGATCCAGTGCAGCAACTCGCCGCGCCCGGCCTGGATGTTGGAAACCAGGCCGACATGGCGGTCGCCGGGCATCTCGGTGAGCAATTGGCGCAGGAGCGTGGTCTTGCCGGCACCGATCTCGCCGGTGATGACGGTAATCGGCGCCACCGTCATGACCGAGTAGCGCAACATGGTGAAGGCCAGGGAATGCGCCTTGGACCAGTAAATGAACTGGGGATCCGGCGCCATCAGAAACGGCCGCTGCGTCAATCCAAAATGGGCATCGTAAATGGACATATGTGCCGGTTCCCAACTGCCGCCGTCACTGCGGCTTTACTGACCCTGTTGTGGCGCGGTCTCTAGACCCTTCAATGCCGATTTGACTGCCGCGAGCTGCGGAAATTCCTTGCCGTCCGCCATCGCGACGACCTTTTCCAATTGCTTGCGCGCAAGCTCCGGCTTCTCCGCTTTCGCGTAGGCCATGCCGAGATGATACTGGACGAGCAGGTTGTTCGGCAGGGCCTCGGCCGCGGGTTCCAGAATGGTAACGGCCTCGTCATACTCGCCGCGCAGATACTGAACCCAACCGTACGTGTCCTGAAACTGAGGAACGTCCGAGCCACTCAGGCGTTGAGCCACCCGGCCGGCACGTTCAAGCGATTCCGGGTCGCTGCGGAAATCCGTCAACAGGCTCGCCAGGTTGTTGGCGACGAGATAGCTCGACGGCCGCAGCGTATAAAGCCGCTCGTAATCGGCGATCGCCTTGTCGAATTCCCCGGTCTTTTCGTAAAAGTTCGCCCGGACCAGGATCAGCGGCGCGGCTTCCGGCCGCTTTTCCAGACCGGCGTCAAGCACTTCCCGCGCCTCGTCCGGCCGGTTTTGCTGGACATAAAACGCTGCCAGCGTGGAATAGGCACGGATGCTTTCCGGATCGCTTTCCACGGCGGCGCGATAGTGTTCCTCCGCCGAACCAAAGTCCTGCTCGCGCAGGTTCAGCGACGCCATCAACAGGTGCGCCTCGGCATTTTTCGGATTGTCCGCCAGGACATTGGCGACAAATTCCTTGGCGGCCGGCAAACGATCGGACCGCAGCAGAGCAGCGACCATCGCGGCCATGTTGGAGCGCGTATTGCCGCGTGCCTCGTTCGATTCCTGAAGGATGGAAATGCTCTCGTCGAACCGTTCCTGGCCGCTCAGCGAGGCGGCAATGATCTGGTCGGCCGAGCCGCCATCCTCCAGTTGCCTCAATTGCTGGGCGATTTCTTCCGCGCCGACCCAATCGTTCAATTGCAGGCGCAGGTTGGCCAGGGCCCGAAGCATTTGAACATTGCGCGGTGCCCGCTGGATTGCATCCTCCAGGACGCCGGCCGCGAATTCACGCCTTTCGGGTGAGCGCGCCAGGAAACGAGCATAGGCAAGCGCCGCCTGCGGGGCGTAATTGGAAACCTGAACGGCCGAAGCCATGCGCTCACCGGCGAGGTCCGGACGCCCCGCCCTTTCGTGCGCGGTGGCAAGAAGCAAAAGAACCGGGGCGGAGTTAGGCGCTTCGTTCAGCGCCGACCGCAGGTATTCAATCGCACGGTCGTAATTGTCTTCCGCGAGCTCGAGTTGTCCGCTGAGATAAAGCGCGTCGGTATTGCTGGCATCCGCTGTGAGCACTTCCTGAAGCATGCCCTTGACGTCAGCCCGCACCGCACCGTCATTCGCCGCATTGATCAGTTTCAGGCGGGCGAACAAGACCTTGGCGGAGTTCTTGACCTGCGGAATGTCGCTTGAAGAGATAATCGTCTGCAATTGCGCCAGCGCGTCGTCCCGTTTGCCGTTTGCGGCATCGAGGCGGGCGAGATTGGATTCGAACACGAACCGGCGCTCGGCATCCTCGGTCTTGTCGATCAGGGATGCGAGTTCAGCGCGTGCCGCGTCATATCCCTTCTTCTGGTTGAGGAATTGTACGACGTTAAGCGCGGTGCCGGTATTCTCCGGGTTCTGCTCGGCAATGACGCGCAGTTCGGCCTCCGCCTCGGCGTCGTTGCCGCGGCGCAAATGCCAGCGCACCAGCGATTGCCGGTAATTGGCGTTGTCCGGATAATGGGCGATGAGGGCTTCGAGGGCTGGCCCGATTTCGCTTATCCGGCCGGCCTTTTCGAGAACGTTCACGCGGAAGATGTGAACCGCGACGTTCTTCGGGTCGTGCTCCATCGCGATGGCCAATTCGCCAAGCGAGCCGGGCAGATCGCCATCGTTCGCCGCAAGTGCCGCCAGGACCATCCGAGCGTCGGTGTTGGTTCCGTCGATCGCCAGCGCTTCGTTGGCGGTGTCGCGCGCGGAATCGAAGTTTTCCAGCTTAAGAGCGACTGCCGCCTTCAGCGCGAGAATGCGGGGATCCTGCGGTGCCAGTTGGAAGGCTGTCGTGGAGAACCGAAGCGCTTCGTCCAATTGTCCGGCGAGCAGCATGATCTGCCCGATCCGGAAATGGGCATCGAGCAGTGTCTCGTCGATGCCGACAGCCGCCTGATAGTGGCCGAGAGCCGCCCGAATGTTGCCGCTGGTCTGGGCGATCCTGCCGAGCTCCATGTGCACGCCGGGCATATTGTCGCGCAGCTTCAGAGCGTTCCTGAATTCCAGGCCCGCCTTCGTCGAATCGCCGTCTTTGAGAAGTTCAAGACCCCGTTCGTAGTGGCGCTGGGCTCTTTCATCAGCCGACTCGCAGGCCGCAAGCGCCAGACTTGCCACGATAAGCGCTGCGGTCACGGGTACGCGGAACAGCTGACGAGACAATAGAACCCCCATAAAACTCTACTCAGAACGTTCACGTGGCGTCTGCACGATCACGAATTACTGGACCGAAAGTCTTGCCCCGACCAAATATGCCTTGAAACACGCGAAGAATACCAGTTTCGCCGCGGGACTACAACACTGTGCGGCGTCTTGATAGCAAACCGCGGCGCGACATCATATCGCCACGTTTCGATATCGTGAACGCGCACGGTTAATTCCGCGATACGTCACAACAGCTTTGTGTGCGGCCTCGCGCCCCCTTGTCGACACATTTCGGGCTCATTCTTGTTCCAACTCTCGACGATCGGCCTTATAAGGCAATTGTTGCGGTCGGATTCAAGGTCGGCACGGTAACATGATTGGCCGTGGCGCGATGCTTCGGCCAATGATCGTCAGATCGATGCGTCCGCCTGTTCGCAAAATGCCGGCGCCTATGCGCAACAGGCGCGGCGCAGGGGACAGGCAGTCACGGGAAACATAACCGCGATACAGGAATACCGACATGTCCGGCGATGTCGCGTCGGGCAACACGTGCGAGACGAGGTCGTAACCTGTTAAGGTTAATATTTATTTATATTCGTTGAAACGTGTTGTACAAATGCATAGTTCTTGTAGCAGACGGGAGGCAACGACTATCACACGACGTCTGAAAGCCTCAGGCGTTGCACCAAGCAGAATTAAAGAGGAATCGTTTCGCAGGCCAGTTCGAGGCCACGCCACCGGAGCGGTTTCAGATGAGTGTCCTGAAAGACTACGGTCTTTCGCGTATGGGGGTTGGTTCGCGTTGAAGAGTCGCACGGGAGATGACGGCGATTTACCTATTGTCAGAGGTAATTCCGTTCGAGAAAATCTGCTTTCAGGCAAGAAAGTCTTGGCTATCGCATCCGGCGGCGGCCACTGGGTGCAATTAAGGCGGATTCGAAACGCCTGGCAGGATGCCGAAGTCACCTATGTGACTACCGATGCGGGATATCGCGACGAAGTCGTGCGCGATTCGTGCCATGCAAAAGTTCCCGATTTTTTCGTCGTCCCCGACGCCAACAGGTGGAACAAATTCCGGCTGGTTCAGCAATTGGCCGCCATATTTGTCGTCCTGTTGCGCGTGCGCCCGGACATTGTCGTTACCACCGGTGCCGCTCCTGGCTATTTCGCCGTCCGTCTCGGGCGCTATCTCGGCATTCGCTCGATCTGGATCGATAGCATCGCCAATGCCGACGAACTCTCCCTGTCCGGCCAAAAGGCCGCCCGACACGCCGATCTCTGCCTGACGCAGTGGAAACATCTGGCGCGGCCGGAAGGCCCGCATTTCTGGGGATCGGTCCTATGATTTTTGTGACGGTGGGAACGCAATTACCTTTCGACCGGCTCATCGAAGCCGTCGATACCTGGGCCGAAGAAACCGGCCGCACGGACGTGTTCGCTCAGATTGCCAATCCGCGGTCGGGCGGCTACCGGCCGCGGTATCTCGAATATACCGCGCATGTTTCTCCTGCTGAATTCAAGCAGCGCTGCCAGGAAGCGGAATGCATCGTCGCGCATGCCGGCATGGGCTCGATCATCACCGCGATGACCTATGCCAAGCCGCTTGTGATCATGCCGCGACGTGCGCATCTGGCCGAGCACCGTAACGACCACCAATACGCCACCGTCAAACAGTTTGGCGAGCAGCCGGGCATCCATGTCGCCCTCGACGCGGAGGCGCTCGGGCAAACGCTCAATGCATTCTTCACCGACGTTCCGGCAAACCGTTCGGCGACACCGATCCCGTCGGCGGCAGAGCATCGCCTGATCGACGCCGTTCGATCCGCTATGGCACAATTGTAACGGTACGCTTCTGCGAGACCCGACAATCGGGTCGCTCCCCATATTGTGAGAAACCGGCGGCGTCCGCCGAACCGCGCCAGCGGAGCGGGCTCGCATGCTGTTTCAGTGTAGAAATCCGGAAGTTATCACGGCTGGTTTCACGCCCCTGGATCATGGCGCATCGACACGCTGACGCTATCCGGTCCGTCAGTCGGACCACTGCCTCTGCCTTGACGACATCGCGATGATGCTGCCGACCGCCGTCGAAGGACTGCGGTCAAGACCGATTGAGGTGGGCATTACCAGATTAGATTGTCGGGTCTGTACCTATTGCGGCACGAATTCCGACAGGCGGGAGACCATTCCGGGCAGGAAGCGTTGAAGCCTCGCATCCGCGTCCGCTTCGCTTTCGCCTTCGGCGATCGGCGTAATGACACGGACGAGGGCGCCGTCGCTGCGGCTCATGGTGATCTGGTCGAGCACGGTATAGGCCTTTGCAACATAGTCGCTCGTCAAACGGCGGCCGCGGCCTTCAAGCCAGTAATAGACCACCTGCTGAGCCAGCCCTTTTTGGATGACCGCCCGGTTGACTTCGAACGATACCTGGTTGCCAGCCGCATCGGTGAACGAAACCGGCTTCTGGCTCCAGGTGGAGACCTCCCAGCCGCCGACCGGCAGGCAGACTTCCGGCGAGTGAATGCCACTGCCTTCGGTCTGGCTGTTGTAATAGGCGATGAACAGACCGACGGGGCCGTTTTCCTGTTTGTTCTGGTAGGCGGCGGAGAGATAGTCGTCCGCCCCGAGCACGGCCTCGATTTCCGGCTCGACGAAAGACAGGTTTCCGCTCCAGCCATCGAAGGAGCGGGAAAACGCCACCAATTGCGCACGATCCACGGTGACGCTCTTGGCACCCGGCGACACATACCATGCGGTCGCGCAGATCACCGGCAGGATCGCGGAGACGATGAGCGCACGGGACGGCACGATTGTCTGGATCTTGGCAATCTGGGTGCCGACGCCGTTGAAGTCGAGCTCGATCGCATCGGCAATCGATCCCTTGGAGCGTGTCAGAAGCCGCAGGCAAACCACCAGACCGATCAGCAGCAGTACGCAGGCCAGGAAGATGACCCAGCCCTCGAACAGATGGAGGAAGCCTTCGGCATGGCCGATCCCGTATGAGTTGACGAGAACGCCGATCACGCCGATCCGGAACGAATTCAGCAATACGGTGATCGGCACACAGGACAGAAGCAGCACGGCCTTGTGCCACATCGGGCCGCGATACAGCAGCGCGAACACGTAGCTGAAGCTCATGATCGGGAACAGGTAGCGCAGGCCGGAACACGCTTCGGCGACGTGCAGCTTGTAAACCCCCAGATCGATGATGTTGCCGTCCAGGAAAACCGGGATGTCGAACAGCATGATCAGCCAGACACCGATTTCCGAAGAAACGGTCTGAAGGTAGATCGACACCTTCCAGTAGATGAATTGCGGCAGCGGCAGCATGAAGACCAGATGCAGGATCGACGGCCACAGCAGGCGTCCGCGGTTCCAGCCATTCACGACAAGCACCAGCCCCCAGAGATAGAGGATCATGCCGTATGTAACGATATCCGGGATCTGGGTGAGATTGCCGAGCAAGCCTACGAGCAGCGCAGCCGTGACGACCAGAACACCGGGCCACCATTGGTCGGTGATTGCGCCGCGCCGCGGCGGCAAGTGCCGCATTTCCTGCAGGAAAAGAAATCCGGATATGATCGGGATCAGCGGACCGTGGCTGTATTCAGGCGTCTGCCAGGCACTGCCGAGCGACACGATGCCGTACCAAAAGAACGCGATGCCGGCGGCAATCGCGCACAGGAACCAGAATGCCGGAGCCAGCGACAAACCGGAATCACCCGATCCGACGCGCTGAAACTTCTCAAACGGTACACTCACTCGGAAACTCGCTCTTGTTCTCGTTATCAGAGACCGGTTGACGCCGTTAATTGCCGCAGCGTTCGCCTGCAACCGCCCTCAGGACAAGTAAACCTGCAATAGAAAAGACGCCGGATTGCCTGTCGCCCGCATAAACCCTGAGAATTTTCCCTAGCATGAAACCCGGGATGCCGAAAGTTCAAATAAGATTTACCAAGCCCTACTTAAAGGCTCGTAGGATCCTCAGAATTCCGGCTGTCGACCAAAGCTCTAGCATACAAGTCGGGCACCCCCTATCGGGTTCGGGCAAAGTGATTAATACCCAAAGTGCTTTCTGCTGGCCGGTCGCAACGGGGTCTTGCGGGCCTGGCCATTGCTGCTTGTCGCCGGGGCGGAAGCCCGGTTGACGACAAGATTGACGGCTCATCCGAGCACGGAAAACCGTAGGGTTCGCCTGCCGGCGCCATGCAGCTTGTCGGCGACAGAACCGGTCAATCGTCGTCGAGAATGCGTTCGGCGGCGCCGTCCAGGTCTTCATACTGGCCTGAATTCAGGCTCCAGATGAACGCCGCAAGACCGAGGCCTCCAAGAAACAGCGCAATCGGGATGAGTATGATCAGGTGGTTCATGCGACACCTGCTTGTTCGCGCCGCAGACCCCCGGATGGCGCGTTTGCCGGGAGTGCCGGACGCATATCGGGGAGCGGCGAACGGTCGGGGCCCAGGTTCAGCCGGAAACTGTTGGCAACGACCAGGATCGAGGAGGCCGACATGGCTATGGCCGCCACCAGCGGCGATGCATGGCCGGAAACGGCAATCGGAATGGCGATGCAATTGTAGACCACGGCCAATCCGAGATTCTGCCGGACGATACGGCCGGTCTGGTGGGCGACGCGGACGGCTGTGTCGAGGGCGCCAAGGGTCTTGCCTGTCAGAACAAGGTCGGCGGACAGCCGGCCGATATCGGAACCGCTTGCCGGAGCGATCGAAACGTGGGCCGCCGCGAGAGCCGGCGCATCATTTAGGCCATCCCCGACAAACAGGACCTTGTGGCCCTCCTCTTGCAGAGCTTCGATGCAGGCAATCTTTTCGTGCGGTGTCAGGCCGGCCCGCCATTTCGCGATGTCCAGGCGGGCAGCGACCGGAGCGACTGCGCCGGCCGTGTCGCCGGACAGGATCCAGGTGTCCAGTCCGCCTCCCGCCAGGCGCGCCACCGTCTCGCCGGCGTCGGATCGCAAGGTATCGGCGAGGGCGAAACGCATGATCGGGCCGCCCTCACGGGCAAAACAGACTTCGCTTCCGTCGTCGCCGGGCGCGGCCGACGTCTCGCCCGTAGCGGCGATTTCGGCTACCCAGCTTCGCCGGCCGAGGCGGGCAATCTTTCCTTCATGACGGGCCTGCATGCCGAAGCCGGCCTGTTCGCTGATGTCGACCAGTTTCATTGCGGCCGGCACCTTGCCGGTGTCGGCGATGGCGCGTGCGGCGGGGTGAACCGAGCCTCCGGCCAGCGCCATGGCGATGTCGCGGTCGCGCGGACTGCCGCCTGAAACGGCGGCGACGCGCAATTGGCCGAGCGTGAGCGTACCGGTCTTGTCGAACACAACCGTGTCGATTTCCTTCAGCTTTTCGAGCGCGGCCCCGTCCTTTACCGGTATGCCGGCCCGAAACAGCCGGTTTGCGGCCACCACCTGGGCAATCGGCACGGCGAGAGCGAGCGCGCAGGGACAGGTGATGATCAGAACCGAAATCGCGACGAACAGCGAGGTGCGCCAGTCGCCGCCCGTGCCGATCATCCAACCGATAAAACTGATAGCCGCCAGGAGATGCACGACCGGGGCATAGATCCGGGCGACGCGATCCGCGATGCGCACATAACGGGACTTGCTCTGTTCGGCTGCCTCCATCATTTGCATGATCTCGGCAATAAAGGATTCCTTGGCCACACGGGTGACGCCGATGCGCAGCGGTGCCGTCAGGTTGAGAATGCCGGCTTCCACGTCCAGGCCCGGGCCGGCAAGCGTGGGCTCGCTTTCCCCGGTTACGAGCGACCGGTCGAGATCGCTCTTGCCCTTTTTGACACGTCCGTCGAGCGGCACGCGTTCGCCGGCGGCGACAACGATCTCGTTGCCCGGCTGGATGTCGCCCAACGGCCGATAAGACAGGGTGCCGTCGGGCAGAACCAATGTGGCGCCGCTCGGGATCATGCGGGACAGTCGGGTCACCGCGCCGCGCGCCCGCTGTCGCATCATGTGGTCCAGGTAACGACCGATCAGCAGGAAGAAAAGAAGCGTGACGGCGGCATCGAAATATGCCGCTTTACCGCCGGTCAGGCTCTCGGCGATGCTGATGCCGAGTGCGAGCAGAACCGCCAGGGAGATCGGCACATCCATGTTGAGACGGGCCGCGCGCAGGGCGGACAGCGCGGAGGCAAAAAATGGCCGTCCGGCATACAGTACGGCCGGGACCGCAATGACCCCGGAAATCAGATGGAACAGATCGGCGGTTTCCGCGGTCGCACCCGACCAGACGGATACCGACAACAGCATGATGTTGGCCGCCGCGAAACCGGCAACCGCCAGGCTCAGCAGCAGACGGCGTCCGACCGGGTCGCCTTCGTCCTTCAGGTTGGCCAGATCGAAAAGATCGGCCTCGAAGCCGAGATCGGCCAAGGCGCCGACAAAATCGGACGGGCCGTTGTCCTCGGGGCGCCAGCGGACGCTGACACGGCGCGTCGAAAGGTTGGCGCGGACGTTGATCACACCGGGCAGTCGGGCAAGGCCCGTTTCGATCGCCCTGATGCACCCGACACAATGCATGGCCGGGACCAGAAAGTCGCTTTGAACGGTCGTTTCGTCGGCCCCGTGCGAGGCCGCCAGGAGGCGTTCGCGTTCGAGCCGGCTTCGGATCGACGCGTTGTCGGGCTGTGCCTGAGTGCCGCAGCAGGTCATGGTTTTACAGTCCCGGTCGGAGCCGATGCTTCGGGCGCCGCCTCGTCGCCGCTCACCGTGATACGGGCTTCGATCCGGTATGGGCCCTGTTCGTGGTTGCCGGTAACGGCAACCTGCCAAATACCGGGTCCAAGCGGATCCTTTGCCGAGTACAGACCGTCGGACCGGTAGGTCAGTGCCACTTCATGGTCCAGCGCTTCGTAAGCCGGACGGCCGATCTCGGCGCTGGCGTCCGTCAGGTGAACCGGTGCGCCGTCCTTGTCCGTCAGCTTGAATTCGATGTTGCCGTCCCGATAGCCGATCGCGGCCTGCCATTGCCGGGCCGCCTGCGCGCGCGAGGCCGCCAGGCGCTCATTGTATTGCTGCGAGGCGACGTATGAATTGCGCACCACCAGACCGGTCCAGGACTGCGAGGCGAATGTGGCCATGGTCAGGTTGACGGCGATGATCACACCAAAAAAGCAGAACATGGCAATCAGCATGTGCCTGCCGGTGAACGGGCGCTCATCGCTGAAGGCGAAGGGGCTTTTCATGGTGATGCTTCCTCCTTGACCGGTTTACTGCGGGGCTTCGAACCGGGTATCGGCCCGCGCGCTTTCCTCGCCGTCGGCCTCGCGAACGACGATGGAGAAGTCGGTGATGGTGGCACCGATGGCGTCAGCCGGCACAGTGATGAAGGCCCGGACGTTGCGAAGCTGGTTGGCTTCCACCGGTACGCGCCATTCCGCGCCCTGTGGCTGATCGATGCCCGTCAACCGCAGGGACCCGCCGGGCAGGCCCTCCAGCGTCACCAGGAAACTACGCGGCTCAACACGCATGTTCAGTATCTTCAACTGGTAACCATTGCGGATCGATCCGTCGCTCAGGCGCACATAGACCGGGTTTCGGTCCCGCAAGACGTTGACGTCGAGGCGGTCGCGCAAGAACAGGGCCGTCAACAGCGCCAGGCCGATCGCACAGTAGATCGTCGTATAGATGAGCGTGCGCGGCCGGATGACGTGCCGCCAATTGAAGGGCCCGGTATCGGCCGACAATCCGCCGTCTGGCGTGCGCACGCGCGTCGGGTCGACCGATGCGGTCGGATCGCCGCCGGTCGCCAGTGCCATGTTGCGGTTGTAGGTGTCGAGGGTGGCATAGGAGATCAGGCCCTTGTCGCGCCCGATCTTTTCCATGACACCGTCGCACGCGTCGATGCACAGCGCACAGGTGATGCATTCCAATTGCTGGCCATCGCGGATGTCGATGCCCATCGGACAGACAGCGACGCAGGCGTTGCAATCGACGCAATCCCCGACGGTTTCACCGGCGGCTGCCGCTTTCTTGGCGTGCCGCGTGCGCGGTTCGCCGCGCCAGTCGTTGTAGGTGACGGTCAGCGAGTGTTCGTCGAGCATGGCGGCCTGAACGCGCGGCCAAGGGCACATATACGTGCAGACCTGTTCGCGCATCAGGCCACCGAAAACGTAGGTGGTGGCCGTCAGGATGGCGACGGTGACATAGGCGATCGGATGCGCCTGGCTGGTTACGAAGTCCCAGGCAAGCGTCGGTGCGTCCGCGAAGTAGAAGATCCAGGCGCCGCCGGTGGCGATGCCGATCATCAGCCAGACCGCATGCTTGGCTGTGCGCTTGGCGATCTTGGAGGATGTCCAGGGTGCCTTGTCGAGGCGGATCCGGGCATTGCGATCGCCTTCAAAGAACCGTTCGACCACCAGGAACAGGTCAACCCAGACGGTCTGCGGGCAGGTGTATCCGCACCATGCCCGGCCGACCGTGGAGGTGACCAGAAACAGGGCAATGCCGGCCATGACCAGCATGCCGGCGACGAAGAAGAATTCGTGCGGCCAGATATCGATGAAAAAGAAATAGAACCGCCGGTTGGCCATATCGACCAGCACGGCCTGGTCCGGAGCGAAGGGACCCCGGTCCCAGCGCAGCCATGGCGTGATGTAATAGATGCCGAGCGTCACCGCCATAATGATCCATTTGAGCGACCGGAAATATCCGGTCGCCCGTTTCGGATGGATCTTCTGCCGGGCCGCATAAAGCTGTCTGTTCTGCTTCGAATTGACGGCTTCGGCATCAAAGGTTTCGACGGCAGTTTCGCTCGCCATGGCGGCTCCGGTCCGGGCTCTGAGAGGTCCGTGTTACTCTTCTGCGGGCGGTTCCTCGCCACCGCCCAGACTGTGCACATAAAGGGCCAATTGTTTGACCGATGCCTCGCCCAGGCGGGCACCCCAGGGCGGCATGACGCCATGTCTGGGCTGGGAGATCTGGAGGGCGATTTCCTCAGCCGTGCCACCGTAGAGCCAAAGGGCGTCCGACAGACGCGGGGCGCCGAAATCGCGACCGCCTTCGCCGGCTTCGCCGTGGCAGGCCGCACAGTTTTCCGCATAGGGCTCGGCGCCGCGGGCGGCGGCCTCCGCATCATGCTCCAGACTGGCGAGCTGCATCACGTACTGGGTGATGTCGCTGATTTGAGCGCGCTCGAGCAGCCCGTCGCCGAAGGCCGGCATCTCGGAAAACCGCGCTTCGTCGTCGTCCTGGTTGCGTACGCCGTGCTTGATGGTCACGTAAAGCGCCTCCAGATGGCCGCCCCAGATCCAGTCGTCATCGTTCAGATTCGGATAACCCGGTGCGCCCTGGGCACCCGATCCGTGGCACTGCGAACAGTTTACCTTGTAAAGCGATTCCCCGCCTGCGACAGCGAAGCGCAGAAGGTTTTCATCCTTGCGAATCTCTTCGAGCGGCGTGGTCTCAATGAGGCTAAGCCGCTCGGCATTCGCCTCGCGCACCGCCGCCATTTCCTGCTCGACGACCTGGCGGTTGGTGACCCCGGAAATGCCCATGGTCGAGCCCTCGATCAGGGGGATCGCCGGGTAATAGATCATATAGCCGACCGACCACACGATGGTCGCATAGAAGGTCCACAGCCACCAGCGCGGAAGGGGCGTGTTGAGTTCCTTGATCCCGTCCCATTCGTGACCGGTCGTTTCCGTGCCGCTAATCTCGTCAACTTCGTTGGTCGCCATGGGATCAGTCCTCTTTCAGCGGTATCTGCGCATTCTTGTCGGCGGTGCGTTTGCTGCCCGGCCGGAAGGTGAAAATCACGATGGCGACAAAGACGACCACCAGGTAGAGCAATCCCCAGGAATCCGCGGCCTGGCGCAGGGTTTCGTAATCCATTGATCAGTCCTCCTAGCGCAGGTTTTCTTCTGCTTTGTAGGTTTCGAAATCGACCAGCGTGCCGAGCATCTGCAGATAGGCCACAAGCGCGTCCATCTCGGTCAGGTTTGCCGTATCACCATCGAAATTGCTGACGACGGCCTTCGGATACCGTTCGCCGACGGCATCGGCGCCGTCGCTGTCGGGGTCAGCCTGGGCGCGCATGTCGGTGAGCGCGTTTTCGACCATCTCGTCCGTGTACGGCACGCCGACGGCCCGATTGGCCGACAGCCGGGCGGCGATGTCCTCGGTTCTCAGCCGGGTCGTCGCCAGGAAAGCGTAGCTCGGCATGATCGATTCAGGCACGACGCTCTTGGGATCGATGAGGTGGGCAACGTGCCAGTCGTCGGAATAACGTCCGCCCACCCGGGCAAGATCCGGTCCGGTGCGCTTCGATCCCCATTGGAAGGGATGATCGTACATGCTTTCGGCCGCCAGTGAATAGTGTCCATAGCGCTCCACCTCGTCGCGGAACGGACGGATCATCTGGCTGTGACAGGTATAACAGCCCTCGCGGATGTAGATGTCGCGTCCAGCCAGTTCCAGCGGCGAGTAGGGACGCATGCCTTCGACCTTTTCGATCGTGTTCTTGACGTAGAACAGGGGCACGATCTCGACGATGCCGCCGATCAGGACGACCACCAGCGACAACACCATGAGAAGACTGACATTGCGCTCGATCTTGGCGTGGGCTTTCAGGATCTGCATGGTTCTTACTCCGCGGGAACGGGGGCCGGACTGGTGGCGCCCATGGGCACTTCGTCGCGCAGGTCGCCACGGATCGTGCGGGTGATGTTGTAGGCCATGACGAGCGCTCCGATCAGGTAGAGCAGGCCACCGAACATGCGCATGACATATTCATAATGGATGGCGGTCACGGTCTCGATGAAGGAGTTCACCAGGAAACCCTGATCGTCGTATTCGCGCCACATCAGACCCTGGGTGATGCCGGCCACCCACATCACGGCGGCGTAGATCACGATGCCGATCGTGGCGAGCCAGAGATGCCAGTTGACGAGGCGCAGCGAATAAAGCCGTTCGCGGTTCCACAATTTCGGCACCAAATAATAGACCGCGCCGAAGGAGATCATGCCGACCCAGCCGAGTGCGCCGGAATGCACGTGCCCGATCGTCCAGTCGGTGTAGTGCGACAGGGAATTGACCGACTTGATGGACATCATCGGACCTTCGAAGGTCGACATGCCGTAGAAGGCGATGGACAGAACGAACATGCGCAGGATCGGATCGGTGCGCAGCTTGTCCCAGGCGCCGGACAGGGTCATCAGGCCGTTGATCATGCCGCCCCAGGACGGCATCCACAGCATGATCGAGAACACCATGCCAAGCGTCTGCGCCCAATCGGGAAGGGCCGTGTAGTGCAGGTGGTGCGGACCGGCCCAGATGTACAGGAAGATCAGGGCCCAGAAGTGGATGATCGACAACCGGTAGGAATAGACCGGCCGGCCGGCCTGTTTCGGCACGAAATAGTACATCATGCCGAGGAATCCGGCGGTGAGGAAGAAGCCGACCGCGTTATGGCCATACCACCATTGCGTCAGGGCGTCCTGAACACCGGAAAAGGCGGAATAGCTCTTGACGCCCAGAAACGAGACCGGGACGGCCAGATTGTTGACCACATGCAGCATCGCAATGGTGATGATGAAGGCTAGGTAGAACCAGTTCGCCACATAGATGTGCGGTTCCTTGCGCTTCATGATCGTGCCGACGAAGACGACCAGATAGGCCACCCAGACCACGGTGAGCCACAGATCGACATACCATTCGGGTTCGGCATATTCTCGGGACTGGGTGATGCCGAGGACGTAGCCGGTGGCCGCCAGCACGATGAAGGCCTGGTAGCCCCAGAACACGAACCAGGCGGTGCCGTTGCTGAACAGGTTGGCGCGGCAGGTGCGTTGCACGACATAGAAGGAGGTCGCGATGAGGGCGTTGCCTCCGAAGGCAAATATCACGGCCGAGGTGTGGACCGGGCGCAGTCTGCCGAAATTCAGATAGGGCTCGATGTTTAGTTCCGGCCAGGCCAGTTGCGCGGCGATCAGCACGCCGACCAAAAGCCCGACGACACCCCAGAACATGGTTGCGATCACGCCGTAGCGTACAACGCCATCGTCGTATTCCGATCGGACGCCCCCGCTTCCCGCCACGGCGACGGCCTGATCGGACGTCTGACCGGCAGCGGAGAAGTCCATTCGCCGGAAAATCAAGATCGAACTTCCGAGCAGAATGAACAGAACAATCCAGGCGTGTGCCTGGAACAGGGAATCTTGCGCGAACGCCGCGCCCATCAGCGCAAACAACGATGCGATGAGCAGCGCGACGAGTAGGAAACCGTTATTCATGTCTGGAGCCCCAAGAAAAAATGCCCAGAACGGGCGGGCGTATACCAGACTCATGCTGCGGATTACCGGCTCGGCCGTATTGATCCAGATCAATGGGCCGGGCATTCATGTTGCGGTGCGGCATAATGCGCATGCAATCTCAGGGTGTTCGGATTCGGGTTGGGCGGACCGTCGTGAAAGCCGTCAGACGAGGCCGCCGATCTTGCGGATCGTGTCCCTGATCGCATGGGCGTCCGCATCGCGGCGTGCCGCCGCGACACCGGCCGCCTCGCCGCTGGCAAAACCGGTCCCCATGACCCGGACGGATCCGTAGGCCGTCGGATCGGCACCGATGACACGTCCGGCATAATACAGATTGTCGACACCGCGGGCGCGCAATGCATCGAGCGGGATATGGGCATAGCCGTCGCCGCCGACGGGAATGTAGACCGGCTTGCCCGCTTCGCCGTGCAGTTCGGCCGGCCAGGCGGCGCGGGCGACGCCGTCGCTCCGCTGGCGGCCGGTGCGCAGATCCTCGCCGGTCATTTCGTAGCGGGCCTCGGGATGGCGGCTTTCGCGGACGCCGATCTGCGGTCCCGTTTGCACCAGATGGCAGGATTCGAAGCCGGGAACGTCGCGGCGCAACAGCGCCACATAATCATGGGCGGCAGCCCGCATCGTGCGTTCGGCGTCCGAAATCGTGCGCGAGGACAGATCCTTCAACGGCAGGTCGATGATCATCCACCACATGTCGCCGCTGCCGGGCAGGCGGGTATAGATGCCGCCGTCCGTGCGCGCGGTCGGATAGGCGCCGCCTTCGTCTTTGTAACGCGCCAGCGCGGCGATTATGGCGGCTCGATCGATGGCCATCCGGCGGTCGAGCCCGCCAATGCGGATCGGTGCGGTCGCTGCCTGGAGATGGCCGGTTTCGTCGCCGATGCGATGGGCAAGACCGGCAACGAGGGCAAGGTTGGCGTCGCCGGTCGCATCGACAAAGGCTTCGGCAACGAGGCGGCTGCGGCCGTCCATGCCGGCTGCGACGACGGATTCAATCGCGTGGGCAGTGCGGCTGGCCGCTGCCACGCGGGTGTGCAGCAGCACGTCGATCCCGTGTGCCGCGAGCACCCGGTCCAGCGCCCGTTTCACCCCTTCCGGTTCGAGCAGGATGATCCAGTTGCCGGTGGTCTCGGAGCGAAACGGCCGGCCGTCCATGCCGAGACTTCGCAATTCGTCGAGCACAAGGTCGGCTGCGCCGGCAATGGCGGGTACCGGCTCGGTGCCCTGCTGAAAGAAGCCGCAATAGGCGAGCACCTGGGAGTGCGTCGCGGCGCCGCCCAGAAAACCGTATTTTTCGATCAGGCAGGTTCGGGCGCCGGCGCGTGCCGCGCCGAGGGCGGCACCGACACCGCCCGCGCCGCCGCCGGCAACCACAACGTCGTACTGGGATTCGGCCTTGCGGCTCATACCCGCCAGCCGAGCAGCCGGTTTTCGATTGCGCCGATGGCCATGCTGAGCACGACGCCCATGATCGACAGGATGGTCACGCCGGCAAACAGGCGTTCCAGGTCGTAAAGCGATCCGGCCTCCAGAATGTAGGCGCCGACGCCGTATTCCGCGCCCAGCATCTCAGCGGCGACCAGAAGGATGATCGCGATCGCCAGGCTGACGCGCAGGCCCGACAGAATGCCGGGCATCGCTCCGGGCAGTACAATCTTCGTAACGATCGACGTCCAGGACAGGCTGAAGCTCTGGCCCATGCGGATCAGCGTGCGGTCGACATTGTCGACCGCGCCGTAGGTCGCGACCACGGTCGGCGTGAACGTGCCGAATGCGATGAGCGCATATTTCGAGGCCTCATCGATCCCGAACCAGATCACGAAGAGCGGCAGCAGCGCGATCTTGGGGATCGGAAAGATCGCCGCGACGAGCGGCACAAGACCGGCACGGATGAAGGAAAACAGGCCGATCAGGACGCCGATGCCGATGCCCAGCGACGCACCGATCGCGGCGCCGATGAACAGCCGCGACAGGGACGGCAGGAGGTGTTTCCATAAAAGGCCCGTCGTCCATAAATCGACGAATGTCGACAGCACGTCAGACGGGCGCGGCATGGTCAGGGCGGAAATGAAGCCGACACGGGTGCCGAACTCCAGAAAGACGATCAGCACGACAAAGACCAGCGGGCCGACCCAGCGCTTCGCCTTCGGCGCAAAGCCGCCGCCGCGGAAGACCACCGTGCGTTCGACGGGGGAGAGCGCGGTTTCAGACATCGATCAATTCCTGGTCGGCCGCCATGGCCTCGGCGCGCATGAGCGTCCACAGATGCTTCTGATGGACTTCCAGATCGGCGTCGCCGAACTCACGCGCCTCGAGCGGCTTGTCGATGGCGACGATCTCGCGGATCCGGCCAGGCCGCCGGGACAGGACGACGATGGAATGGCCGAGCCGTACGGCTTCATGCAGATTGTGGGTGACGTAGACAGCGGTAAACGGCTGGCGCGTCCACAGGCCGACCAGATCGTCCATCAAGAGTTCGCGGGTCTGGCTGTCGAGCGCGGAGAGCGGTTCGTCCATCAGCATGACGGCGGGCTTGACCGCAAGCGCCCGCGCGATCGCCACCCGCTGCTTCATGCCGCCGGACAATTGCTTGGGCAATGTCTTGCGGAAATCGGAGAGTTTGGTGCGGGCAAGCACGTCCGCGATGATGGCTTCGGCGTCGGCACCGCGAATCCCGTGGTCCTCCAGGACCAGGCTCACATTGCCTTCCACCGTACGCCAGGGCAGCAATGCGAAGTCCTGGAAGATATAGGTCAGCGGGTTGATGCTTTCGGCCGGCGGGTCGCCGACCTGCACGATGCGCCCGGAGGTCGGCCGTTCCAGGCCGCCGATCAGGCGCAAGAGAGTTGACTTGCCGCAGCCCGACGGACCGACGATGCAGACGATGCGGCCGGCCGGGATTTCCAATCCGATGTCCCGCAGGACCTCCGTTTCACCGTAGGAATGGCTGATCGCCTGAAGATGAAGGTCCATCGTATCGGTGTCCGCGCTGCGTTCCTGGGATCAGCCCCCTCGCGGGGGCGGGACGGGCGGTCCCGTCCCGCTGGGCGGCCTAGCTCGCTTCGACGTAGGACTTGTCGACGAGCGTATCCAGGGTCACCGATGACTTGACCAGGTTTTCAGCCTTGAACCAGTCGATCTGGTCCTGGATCGACGCGACGTTCATGGATGCATTCTTGTTGATGCGCATGGCGCCGTTTCGGATGCTGACCGAAGCCTTTTCGTAGGGCCGGTCGGCATAGACGTATTTGTGGATGAGCTTGACCATTTCCTCCGCGGCCTCGTCGCCGGCCGTCTTGTCCACCAGGGCCGCGTTGAAATCGTCGGCGCCGCGTGAGAACGCCTTCAGGAACGCGTCGGTCTTTGCGCGTTCGCCCGATGCGTTGTCGGCGGAGGTGAAGATCGTCGTCACCTGATAGTTCGGCAGGTAATCGGCAATGTCCCCGACAATGTGGACGGCGCCGGCGCCGGCAAGCGGTTTGGCGATGTGCGGCACGATCGACCAGGCATCGACCTGGCCGGTCTTGATGGCGCCGATGATCGCGCCGACCTTTTGCAGCGGCTTATAGGACATCGACACGCCTTCTTTAGCGGCGACCTTGGAGCCCATGTAGTGGAAGGACGAGCCCGACTGGGTGACGGCAAAGGTCTTGCCGTCCAATTTCGAGGGATCGGTGACGCCGGCGTCGAAGGCGGCTTTGGAGACCAGGATCTTCTGGCCGTCGATGCCGGGTTCTTCCGACAGGGCGCCGCCGATGACCTTCGCCGCGCCCTTTTCCGCGAGCGAAATCAATCCGCCGGACACGGCGGTTACGGCATAGTCGGCATCTTTGGACGCGATCGCCACGGCCATGGGCTGGGCGGCCTGGAAGAACTTGAACTCGACGTCAAGGCCGGCTTCGGAGAAGTAGCCGCGCTCGAAGGCGACAAAACTTGCGGCGTGGCTGGTGAAGCGCAGGGCGCCGACCTTCACCTTGGTGCTGGCGAGCGCCGGCATTCCGATGAGGGACGCCGCGGCGGCGCCTCCCATCAGGCCGAGCGTGTGCCGTCTGTTGATCGCTGTCATGGTTTTCCTCCCTTTCAAGGCCCGCCCGGAGCGGGCACGCCTGTTGATCCCTGTTTGGCGCGATTGCGTGTCAGGGGTTTCCAAGTACGGATTCGATCACGGCGGTCAGCGCTCCGACGGCCCGGTCCTCGTCGCGATCGAGAATGGCGGCAACCAGATCGGCGTGCCACTTTGTTTCTGCCGAAAAATCGAAACGCCCCTCGCGCAAGGCGGCCAGGCGAAACCGGCGCGACTGGTCGTAAAGCTGCGCCTGTAACGCCATCAGCCGCGGCGACTGGCTTGCTTCAACCAGACACGCATGAAACTGCCGGTTGGCCTCGTCCCAGGCAAGCGCCGCTTCGACCGGCTCCGCCATGACATCGTCGCGGGCACGCCCGAGTGCGTGTTGTGCGGCGATGACCCGGCCTTCCCAGGCCACGTCCCCGTGTTCGAGCGACCAGCAAAGGCCGAGCCGTTCGATCTCGGTGCGCAGCCGCACGATGTCTTTGAGATCGTCTTCGGTCGCCGACGCGACACGAAAACCGCGCTGGGCGGTCGCTTCGACGAGGCCCTCGGCGGTAAGCAGCGTCAGCGCCTCGCGCATGGAATGGGTCGATCCACCGTACCGCGCGCGCAATTCCTCAATCTTGAGCTTCTTGTCCGGCGGCAGGTCGCCGAAGGAAATGTCGCGACGGACAGCACTGGCGATCAAGCCGACGACTGTTTCGTTTTCCGAGCTCTTGCGCGTGAAGATCATATTTTTGACTATTTCCCAAAATGTGTCATATTTTTACATCTATGCAATAAACAATGTCAACGCCGCTCCTTACCCCGATGTAACCAAAGGCTGCAAGTGGGGTGATTCAGAAACAGATGTCAGTGTGACCGATTCCGCCAAGACAGCCTTGCGGACATTGATCCCCGTGATCGGCGACCCGGTCGCGCAGGTCGCGACACCCGGGCTCTGGAACACGCATTTCGAGCAGACTGGGCAGAATGCACTGGCGATCGCCCTGCAGATTGCGCCCGCAGGTCTGCCGGCGTTCGTCGACTGGGTCCGCCATACAAGCAACGTGCCCGGTTTTGTAAGCACGATACCGCATAAGCCGGCATTGCCGCCGCTTTGCGACCGGCAAAGCGATGCCGTGCGCTTTCTGGGCGTGGCCAACGCGGTCCGGCAGGACGTGGACGGTTTTCTGGAATGCGACATGTTCGACGGGGTGGGTATGCTGCAGGCGATCGCGGCCTGCGGCGTGCCGATTGCCGGGGCGCGGATGCTGATCGTCGGTGCCGGCGCGGCGGGCAGTGCCGTCGCCTATCAGGCGGCTGTCGAGGGGGCAGGCCGTGTGGCACTGCGCGACCGGGACAGCACAAAAGCCGAATCGCTGGCGGCGCGGATCGAGGCTTTGTCCGGGCGGCGCACAAGCTGCGGGTTCGAGCGATCCGGGGAGGAGTACGATATCGTCGTCAACGCCTCCCCGCTCGGGATGCGCGCCGACGATCCGTTGCCGGTCGACCCGGGCCGGTTCGGACCGACGGCGGTCATCGCCGATGCGGTGACGGGGACCGCCCCAACCGCGCTGATGAGCGCGGCGCGATCGGCCGGCTTGCAAACGGTTGACGGCGCCGCAATGGCCGCCGGCCAGGCGGCACAGCTTCGGGCCTATTTGGGATTGCTGTGATCGACCGGCCGGCACTTGCCGATGCGGATACGATACGGCCACCGAACCCGCTGACGGCCAGGCCCCCGTTTCGTGCCGAAAGAAACCGGTCAAGCCACCACCGGCAGTTCCGACGGGGCACGGGTCGTCATAAGCGTGCAGCCGTCCTCCCGTATAACGATGTTCTCCTCGTGCACCATGATGCGGCCGGGCACCACGCTCATGCTCGGCTCCAGCGTCAGCACCATGCCTTCCACGAGCGGCGTTTCGTCGAACGGTGTCAGGGACGGCGGTTCGGTCAATTGCATGCCGAGGCCGTGTCCCATGCGGCCGACATCGCTGCCCGAATCCGGCGCCGCGCCGATGCGGTTTTGCATGGCATGAAACAGGTCGGCGCAGGTCACGCCGGGTCGGGCGACCGAGAGGCCCGCGTCGACCGCCTCATGTAGCGTGCGATAGGCGCGCCGGGCTGCGTCCGAGGCCGTGCCAATGGCAAAGTTGCGGTCGAAATCGCAGAAATAGCCGTCATAGACGCAGCCGGTATCCAGCATCAGGATATCCCCGGCGCAGATTTCGCGGCCAACCGGCGGCGCGATGACATCCGCCGTGCCGTCAGGTCCGGCGCCGCCGACGAGATAGGGGACCGCGTCCACGCCTCGCATCAGGCAGTCGATCCGGAACCGGCGCATGATCTCGGTGTCCGGAAGACCGGGCACGACCCGGTTCGG
Source organism: Pseudomonadota bacterium (assembly GCA_038745065.1). Taxonomy (GTDB): domain Bacteria; phylum Pseudomonadota; class Alphaproteobacteria; order Rhizobiales; family JANQQB01; genus JANQQB01. Next base: position 21,480 of record JBCDLT010000091.1, read on the forward strand.
CAGGTCCGCAAAGGCGTCGCTCGCGCGGCCGCAGACCCAGGCGATCTTTTCGATCTCAAGCACCGACTTTTTCATGCGGGCCGTCTTCAGGATCTCGGTGGCGTCCTGAAACCGGCGGCCGCCAAGCTGATCGCGCAGGCGCTCGAAATCCTGCAACGGCATGCGCAACCCGGTTTCCGGCCCCATCGGCATGCCGATGCGACCCGGGTCGGGCACACGATCGGCGAGTGCATCCGCCAACAGCGACACTCCGTCATCGACCGGATCGGGCGACGCCCATGTCCGGATGTCGTCGATCCAGGTCGTTGCCATCAGGGCGGCGCCGATCTCGGGAATGACGGCGATCGGTTTGCCGGCGCCGGGCACGATTACGAACCAGGGGCGGGTCGGGCTCTGGAAAAACGGCGTCTGGAAACCGGTGACATCGCGTATCGGCTCGTCCGGGGTCAGGAATAGGGCCTGCAGA
>JBCDLT010000092.1:0-21337 GCA_038745065.1 Pseudomonadota bacterium
GCCTTCTGGACGTCGTTGCGATCACCTTGTGGTCAATCAGACCACGGCGGCGACCGCGCCTAGCCAGAAGGCCTGAAAAACCGGTCAAATGGATCAATCTAATCACACGATGCTATACGACGTCAGTAACTGCGCGGCAGACCGAGAACGTGCTGTCCCAGATACCCCAGGATCATATTCTTGGAAATCGGTGCGGTTTGATAAAGACGCGCTTCGCGCCACTTCCGCTCGATCCCGTATTCACGCGCAAAGGCGAAGCCGCCAAAGACCTGCATGCAGACTTCGGCCGCTTGCCAGGAGGCATCGGCCGCCAGCATCTTGGCCATGTTTGCCTCGGCCGCGACCTTGCGGCCGGAATCGAACAGCGCTGCGGCCTTCCTGACCATCAATTCGGCGGCTTGCGCATCGGCATAGGCTTTGGCGATCGGGAACTGGATGCCCTGGTTGGTGCCGATCGGTTTGCCGAAGACGGTGCGGTCGTTGGCATATTCCACGGCCTTTCGAATGAAGTATTTCGCGTCACCGATGCATTCATATGCAATCAGGATTCGCTCCGCATTCATGCTGTCGACGATATAGCGGAAACCCTTGCCTTCCTCGCCGACCAGACTGTCGGCCGGGATCTCAAGATTGTCGAAGAAGACCTCACACGTATTGTGGTTGATCATCGCGTCGATCTTGCTCAGTTCCAGACCGTTGCCCAGCGCCTTGCGCATGTCGAGCAGGAACACCGACATGCCGTCGGAGCGTTTCTTGACCTCCGATGACGGTGTCGTACGCGCCAGGAGAAGCATCAGGTCGGATTCAAAGGCGCGGCTGGTCCAGACCTTCTGGCCGTTCACGACATAATTGCCCGCAGCGTTGCGTTCCGCCCGGGTCTTGAGCTGGGTCGTGTCACTGCCGGTGGATGGTTCGGTCACGCCAAAGGCCTGCAGACGCAGGCTGCCGCTGGCGATTTCGGGAAGATAGCGCTGCTTCTGTTCCGCCGAGCCGTATTCCAGCACGGTGCCCATCGTGTACATCTGTGCGTGACAGGCAGCGGCATTGCAGCCGCGTTCATGGATGGTTTCCAGCACGACACCTGCGGCGGCGAGCGGCAGCCCGGAACCGCCATACTCCTCGGGGATCAGCGCTCCGAGAAAACCCGATTCAGTCAGAGTACTGACAAATTCGGAAGGATATCTGTCTTCCTTGTCCAGTTTGAGCCAGTATTCGTTGGGAAAGCCGTCGCACAGCCTGCCGACGCCGTCCCGTATTTCGACCCAGTCTTCGGTTGCCGGTATCGAAACCGTATTCGAATCCATTGCGTCCATCTCGTCTTCCTGTCTCAATCAAATAGCGCCACTGGCGTGAAGCGCTGCAATACGATCGGAATCGATACCGAATTCCTCGAGGACCTCATCGGTATGCGCGCCGGCTTCGGGTGTGGCGGTCGTAAGCGAGGCCGGTGTGCGCGAAAGCGTGATCGGTTGCGCGACGAGGCTGACTGTGCCGCGCGTGGGATGGTCTACCGATTGCGCCATGCCGAGATGCTGAACTTGGGGGTCGTCAAAGACTTCGTCCATACGATAGATCGGCCCGGCTGGCACGCCATGGTCGTCGAGCCTCGCAATCCAGTCGGCAGTGGACCTGGTTGCAAAGAGCGGGCGCAACAGGCTCCAGACTTCCTCCCTGCGGGCCGTGCGGTCCTGCGTCCGGGCGTAGTCGGGATGCTCGCCCCATTCCGGCTTGCCAAGCGCTTCGCACAGCGCGCGCCATTGGCCATCGCCGCCGACACCGAGGTTGATGAACCCGTCGCTGGTCGCCACGACGCCCATGGGGGTGACCGTCGGATGGTCGTTTCCGGCCTGTCCGGGCACATCGCCATCGACCAGATACCGGGCGGCCTGGAAATCCATCAGGGCAATCTGAGCTTCCAGCAGCGAGGTCTGAACCCACTGGCCCTTACCCGACAGGGCTCTTTCATTGAGGGCGATCAGGATTCCGGTTGCCGCATATAGCCCGGCGGAGAGATCCGCGACGGCCGTGCCCGCCCGTGTCGGCTGTCCGTTCGCAAATCCCGTAACCGCCATGAGCCCGCCCATGCCTTGCGCGATCTGGTCGAAACCGGCCTTGTTCTCGTACGGTCCATCCTGACCGAACCCGGAAACCGAGGCAAGAATGATGCGCGGGTTGACGGCAGAGAGCGCTTCGTAGTCGATGCCGAGGCGGTTTTTCACATTGGGCCGGAAATTCTCGACCACGACATCGGCGCCTTTCACCAGATCGAGAAACAGCGCCTGACCTTCGGGATGTTTCAGGTTGAGCGTGATCGAACGCTTGTTGCGGTGCAGGTTCAGCATGTCGTAGCCGTCGCGGCTGCCGCTGACACTGGCATTGGCGTCCAGGCCTTGCGGCGCATCGATCTTGATGACATCGGCGCCGAAATCCGCGAGCACGCGGCAGCAATGCGGGCCGGCCCGCACCCGGGTCAGGTCGAGCACGCGCAGTCCTGACAGTGCCGGCGAGGCTTGCGGCGCGCTCATTGCGGTGCCCCCTCGGTGTAGGCAGCCACCTCGGCACCATCGGTGCCGTCGGCCGCGACGAACCAGTCGCCCATGATGCTGGACGTCACAAAAACCGTATCGTTCCGTTCGGCAAGCCGATCGAGCGCTTTTTCGAAGTAATAGGCGATATGGGGCACGCCGATGATATGCGGATGCAAGCCGAACGTGATGATCCGCGGGTTCTGGTCAAGCTCGCGCTCGTAGATCGAGATCGTCGCATCAAGCCGCTTGAGCATTTCGTCGCTCGAACTCTGCTGGATCGCATAGACCGGAACATCGTTGAGTTCGAAGGTGTAGGGAAGCCCGACCATGGGGCCGTGTTCGGTCCGCATCCAGACCGGCAGGTCGTCGAGCGTCCAATCATGCAGAAATTCCACGCCTTCGGCTTTCAGAATATCGACCGTGTGTTCGGTCTCACCGAGACCGGGGCCGAGCCAGGCGCGGGTTTTTGTGCCGCTTGCCTCCTTGAGGCGCGCCAGGCTGCGCCGGATGACGGCGGTCTCGTCATCCGCCTGCTTGAGCGATTGCTGGAACCAGCCGTGTCCGACGAGCTCCCATGCGGCATCGACGACTGCCTCGGACAGCGACGGATAAACGTCCGCGACCTGTGCATTCATGAATGCGGAAACCGGAAGGCCTCGATCCGCGGTCATCTTCATGATGCGCGGCATGCCCACGCGCATCCCGTATTCGACCCACGCATAATTCGGCACGTCCGGCGGCGCGGGCGCCGCTCCGTGCGGTGCCGGGATGATTCCGCGCGGCATGGGACGGTCGAAGGGCCAGTACTCGATGTTCATCGCCAGATGAACCATCAGCGGTTTGCCGTCGAGCGGTTCCAGCCTCGGGCGTTGCGACGCCATGCGATAGGGGACGCGCGGATTAGGCCACATGACGTCTCGATCCCTCAGCTTTCCTCAGTCCGTGTGGAGCCGCAAGTCTCCGGGCCGCCAGTAAAGTGTTACGGACTCGTCTTTCTTCGGCTCCAGACCGAAGTCGCCGACCATGCGCACTACCATGTCGTGGCCGAGGCCGACATCGACCATATGCGATGTGGTCAGCCCGAGATACACCGCCTCGTGATAGGTGCCGCCAAGCGAGTGGCCCGGCTTTGCGTCGGTGGCCTGATCGCCACTCGCAATCTGTACGAGTTCGGAGCGGAGCGAAAGCGACACGGAATCGCCCGGTCGCACCGCTTTCTCGCGGCGGTCCGCGGCGAGCGTCTTTCCGTTGGACAGGCGCACCGTCACGACGTCGTCGTCGACCGCATCGACCGTGCCCGACAGCACGTTGTTTTCGCCCACGAAATCTGCCGTGAAGGTCCGGTCGGGCGTGCGGTAGATGTCGCGGGCGCGGCCGTGCTCGACGAGATCACCGTCGGCGATCAGGGCAATCCGGTCCGCGACGGTCATCGCCTCTTCCTGGTTGTGGGTCACGTGAACGAAGGTGATGCCCACCTTCTCCTGCAGGTGTTTCAGTTCCAGGCACATGTCCTTGCGCAACTTGGCGTCGAGAGCCGCCAGGGGTTCGTCAAGCAGAAGGATGTCGCGTTCCAGAACCATGGCGCGGGCAAGTTGCACGCGCTGTTGCTGGCCGCCGGAGAGTTCGTGCGGTTTGCGTTCGCCATAGCCCGTAAGCCCGACCATATCCAGCGCCGCGGTACTCCTCTCCCGGTTTTCCGCCTTGGACATGCCGGCGACTTTCAGGCCGTAACCGACATTTTGCAGAACATTCATGTGCGGGAAAAGCGCGTACGACTGAAACACCATGGACGTCGGCCGCTTGTCCGGCGGCAGGTGGCTGACGTCCTGGCCATGCAGGAGAACGGTTCCTTTGGTCGGTTTGTGAAACCCGCCGATCGTCCGCAGAAGCGTGGTCTTGCCGCCGCCGCTGGGGCCGAGCAGCACGAAGTACTCGCCCGCGCCGATCGTCAGGTTGACGTTACGCAATGCCACGACGGAGCCGTAGTGCTTGGCGAGGCTGCGCACTTCAACGGCAGCCGGTTTTGTCGCTGTCATGTTGATCTCTGGCCTTGCGTTCATGTCGACATCACCGGTTCCGCTTTCGCCCGGGCTTCGCGCGCAAGCGCTTCGCTCCGGATCATGGTATAGAGGATGATCCCGCCGATCAGTGCGATGGCAACGGAACTCATGAAGCTGGACATCGCATAGGATTGTTCCGACATGCCCTCGTTCAGCATCTGGCTGATCAGCACGGTCGTGAAGGTGTCGAAACCGCCTTTCAGCAGGCTTGTCCTTGTATATTCGTTGAAGCACAGGATGACGGTGAAGGAGCAGGCGGAAAACACGCCGGCCCGGATCTGCGGAAACTCGATCTCCCAGAAGGCGCGCCAGCCGTTCGCGCCGCAGGCCCGCGCGGCCTCTGTCTGTTCCTTATGGTAGCGTCCCATGGTGATCAGGATCACGATAAAGGCGTACGGTGTCGTGTAGATGATCAGTCCGATCAACGCGGTGAGGAAGCTGAGGCGGAACCAGCTGTCGAACATCGAGGTGCCGACAATGTCACCGATCCACTTGAAGCTTGCGTTGAGGCTCTTGAAGTAGACCAGGAGGGCCGAGCCAAGGATATCCGGCGCCACGAAGAGCGGCGCGAGCATCAGGAAGACAATCAGGAGTTTGTTGCCCGATTCCTTGTAGAGCTTGGCCGCCATGAGCGCCATCGGCACCGTGATGACCATGGTGGTCACCGCCAGCAGCCCCGTCCATTGCAGGGCCTGCATGAGCAATTGGTCGGAAAAGATCAGGCCGTACCATCTCCAGGTGAATTCATACTCCGCGGCGCCGAAACCGTTGAGGTTGAACGAGATGTACATCACGTAGAAGACCGGGCTCATGAGCGTGATCACGACCAGAAGCAGGTACGCCCATTTTGCCCGATGCAGCCAGATGTTGTCGTAGTCGTTCACCGCTGAATCCTAATTAATGGGGGCCAGTACTTTCGTCAGATCGAAAATCCGGTGGCCGATATAGAGAAGCGACATGAGGGTGGCCATCATGATGGCGCTGACGGCCATGGCGAGCGGGAAGTCGAGCGCGGTTATCGCCTGGGTGGCGATCAGTCCGGCGTTCACCGCCCCCGGTCCGCCGAGGATGTTGGGCAACAGCGCGACGCCGATGCCGTTGACGAAGATGAAGACGCATCCGGCGAAGATGCCGGGCGCCGCCAGCGGCAGGATCACGTCGATAAAGCGGTTTACGGGGCCCGCGCCAAGGTCGTCGCAGACCTCGAAGATGTATTTCGGGACCGCTTCCATCGCCAGAAATCCGGCAAACACGATAAACGGCAGGAAAGACAGAACCTCGCCGATGATGACGCCTGTATGGGTGTAGATCAGTGCGGTGATCGGTTCGTCGACCACGCCAAGTTCCAGTAGCGTGGTATTGACGAGGCCGTTTCGCTGCAGCACGGGGCGAAGCGCAAAGATCCGAATGATCTCGGAGACCATGAAGGGAAGAATGAACAGGAGAATGACCCGGTGCTGGGCAACCTTGGGCACGGATTTCCTGAGAAAGACGGCGATCGGGAATCCGAAGACGAAACAGATCAGCACCGCGATCGACGAGTAGTACATGGAGTCGAGAAAATTCTCGAGCCGGGCGGAGAAAAAGAAATTCTCATACGCCTTGAAAGTTATCGCGGGTTCCATCCAGAACATGGTGCGTTCAAACAGGCTGAAGACCACGGTCAGCGCCATGGGCAGCGCAAAGAACAGCAACATAAAGACAACGGGGATGTAAAAGACCCAGCGTCCCAGCCTCTCCGATAGGGCAGGACGATAATCGCCGGCCGTAGAGTCCCGGCCGGCGCTTTCTGTTGTCACGTCAACGGACATATGGGGTCAGGCAGCCTGAACCCGGGCCCACCAGTCCTGATAGGCGCGGATCTGGGTCGGGAACACATTTTGCCAGGCGTTGCCGGGAACGGCCAGACGCTCTTTTTTACGGGCGAGGCGATCCTTGATTTGGGCACGGGTGTCCGCATCGAAGGCCTCAGTCTCGGTTTCCACATATTCGACCACGCCCTTCATCTGCGGCGTGAAGCCAAGGCCGGCAAGCGTGCGCGCACCGAACCAGGTGGACAGGTAGACATCGGCCAGCTTGTAGAACGAGTCTTCCATGCCGCGTTCCTTGCCGCCCCGTGTAAGCATCACGATGTTGTTCCAGGACTGGTGGCCTTCCTTCATCGTGCCGTAGCGGATGTCCTTGCCGCTTTTTCGTCCGGCGACGATCTGGATCGGCTCCCAGCACGAAGCCACCAGCACTTCTTCAGACGCAAGCAGGTCGACGCCGTTCTGGAACCCGTCCCAGAACGTGCGGAACTGGCCCTTCTTTTTCATGTCGATGAGGAACTGGCAGACGCCCTTGACCTCGGCCTCTGACATATCGGACGGATTCTCGATGTCCTGCTTGCCGGTTTGCTTGAGGTAGATCGCGGTGTTCGTGAGGGTCGGTCCGAAATCGTTCTGCAGCGCGGCACGTCCCTTGAACTGCTCGTCGAAAAGCACGTCCCAGGTATCCGGTTCCGCCCCGATGACGTCATGGTTGAATGCCAGGGAATCCGCGTTCGAGATGTAGGGGATCGCCATGACCTTGCCGTCATAGCGGATCGTGTCGGCGGCAGCGCCGCCCTCCAGGTAGCGGTCTTCCACATTCGCCCAGTTCGGGATTCGCGAAACGTCGAGTTCGACAATCGCGTCCTGGCTGGCCAGAGCGTCCTCCATGCCGCCGCCATTGTCGGTCATTGCGTCATACAGCGCGTTGCCGTCGCCGACGACCATTTTCTGGATCGACTCGTCGGCGCGGGCGCTTTTTGCAATTGCCGCGATCTCGATGCCGGCCTGTTGCATCATTGTGCTCCAGTCCTTCTCGCCGACACGGGCAATGCCGGGCGCCCAGAATTTCAGCGCCTTCGACTGTGCGAATGCGGTGCCGGGCAGGCCGGCTGTTACAGCTGCCGAGCCCATCAGTGCCATCAACTGACGACGATTAAATTCCATCTGTTTCATGATTAGCCACCCAGTTCGGTTCGTGCGGTGCGCTCGACCGCCCGTTTGTCGACACAGCGTTGCGCGGGACCATTCAATGGTTTGACACATGTTCCGCACCGCGCGGAGCGTGATGTCACGCCCGTCACCGGCAGGGATACGGCCTCGAACAGATCTCAAACGGCTCGAGCCTACCCGCAAACCCTCCAACGATCCTTATGGTGAGAACATAGTTTCGTGCACAAAAAAGAAAAGGGGCATTTAAAAAAAGATCCAAAAAGTGGACGGCGTCTCTCGAGCGGAATGCCGTGTTCCAAATTTTTTTGTATTAAATCAATATTTTATGGAAGTGGCGTTTGTTCTTCGCGATTGCAGGCGCGTTTTTCGTTCCAGGTTTCGTATCCAGAGTTAGACATGTTTCTGTTTATAATGTATCCAAAATCTTCAAGGCCAATGCGGATCGGACAATGCAGTCCTCCATCATGACAGCAAGCAGCAAGACATCGCCTGAACGGCCGCACATCGCCCGCAGCTCCGGTGACAGCGTGACGGAAAGGCTGCTGACCGTATGCGCGATGCCGGTAGCCGAACCCGACCTGCGGCGGGCCTCTCTATTGCTGATGGACTGGTGTGGGATTGCGCTTGCCGCGGCCGGCGAAAACGCCGCGCCCTGGGCGCGGGAATGGGTGGCGAGGTCGGGCTCGGCCGGTACATGCCTGGGGATCGGTGTCGGCCAGCTTCAGCCTGAACCGGCCGCTTTTGTGAACGGGTCGCTCGGCACGCTTCTGGAGATGGATGATCTCCATCGCGCCTCCATCCTGCATGCCGGGGATGTCGTGATCCCGGCCGCGCTTGCGGCAGCGCAGTTTTCGGCGGCGCCGCCCGGCCGTCTGCTGGAAGCCATTCTGTGCGGATACGAGGTCGCGCTGCGCATCGGCACGGCGGCGGCCGAAGGCGGGTACACCGGCTGGTACAATACCGGGACCTGCGGGGTTTTCGGCGCGGCGATGGCTGCAGCGCATGCAGCGGGCCTGTCGGATGAGGCAAAGCGCGACGCGCTGGGGCAGGCCGGCATGCAGGCCGCAGGCATCTGGCAATGCCGACTGGAGCCCACGGACAGCAAGGCGCTCGCCGCGGCCCATGCAGCCCGCGCGGGCATCACTGCGGCATTCATGGCCGAGCACGGTTGCCGAGGCGCGCGTCACGTACTCGAAGGCCCGCTCGGGTTTTTCCCGCTCTTTTACCCGCAGGCCGATCCGCTCCGCGTGCTGGACGCGCCTACCGATCGCTGGAAGGTGCACGACGTCAGCTTCAAACCCTGGCCCGCATGCCGCCATGTGCACCCGGCCGTCGGACTTGCAATAGACATGCGCGACAATGTCGATCTCCAAGCCATCTCAAGGATGACGGTTCGGACCTATGCCGCCGCGATCGACTTTTGTGATCGGGTTTCCCCGCAAACGGCCCATGAAGCGCGATTCAGCCTGCAGCATTGCGTGGCGGTCGCTCTGATCCATGGGCGCCTGGGGCTGGCGGACACGCAGGCGCCGGCGCTTGGCGATGCGGCGCTCGCGCGATTGCGGCAGTGCATCGACCTGGCGGAAGAGCCGATCCTGACCGCCGGCTTCCCGCATCGCATGGGCGCGCGTCTCGAAATCGAAACCCGGGACGGCACTGTCTTGGCGGATGCAACGGAGCATGCGCTGGGCGATCCGGAAGTGCCGTTCGATGTCGAGGGCCTCACGCAGAAGTTCCACGCAAATCTGGCTTTTGCCGGTGTGGCGCAGACGGAAGCCGCGGAAATCATTGCGGCACTATCGGAGCTTCCGCGCACGAACACATTGGCACGCCTCGATGCCGCGCTGAGCGCAGCCGCCGGGTCCCTCAAAAACGAACCACGGGAAGACAAGAAATATGACTGACATCACCCGCCTGAAGCCGCCGGTTCTCTTCGGTCCGGTCGATCTGGAAGAAGGCTGGGAAGCAGTGCCCGGCGGCGCCGATGGTGTTGAGCAAAAGATGCTCTCCGGCGCGCTGGACGAAGGTGCGAAGATCGGAGTCCGGACCCGCCTGATACGATTCCGGCCGGGCACCGTAGCGTCCAACGAGTTCCTCCACGATTACTGGGAGGAAGTCTACCTGATCGACGGTCATCTGAACGCGGCGGGAGAGGACTTCCATGCCCCCGCCTATGCATGCCGACCGCCGGGCACACCGCATGGACCTTTCGCGTCGCCCGACGGCTGCATCTTCTTCGAAATCCAGTACTACGTCTGATCAAATCGTACGGCGTACGATCAAGGAACTTGCCGAAAATGGATCTTCAAATTGCAGGAAAACACGTCGTCGTAACCGGGGCGTCGAAGGGTATCGGGTTGGCGATCGCAAAAGAATTCGCCTCCGAAGGGGCTCGGGTGACATTGGTGTCGAGAACGCGTGAGCCGTTGATCGACGCGCAATCGGAGGTCGCCGCAAACGCCGCCCATGAACCCGATTTTCTGGCATGCGACCTGTCGTCGGATGAAGGGCGCGAGGCGCTCTTCGCCGCACAATCCGATGCCGACGTGCTGGTCAACAACGCCGGCGCGATCAAGCCGGGACGACTGGCCGATCTTGAAATGGCGGACTGGCGATCGGGATGGGAGCTGAAGGTCTTCGGCTATATCCATCTCTGCAAGCTCTATGCAGCGGCGATGACGGCCCGCGGCTCCGGCACGATCATCAACATCATCGGCATGGGCGGCCGCGCCGTTCGCCCGAACTACATTTGCGGCGCAGCGGGAAACGCAGCGTTAATCGGCTTTACCAGTGCGCTCGGTGCGGAAACGCCGAACACCAATGTGCGTGTGTTCGGCATCAATCCGTCACCGACATTGACCGACCGGATGACGACGATGTTCCGAACCAGGGCAAGGGAAGAACTGGGCGATCCGGACCGCTGGGAAGAGCTTGTGAATCCGGACGCCTTTCCGTTCGGTCGCCCGAAGAACCCCGATGAAGTTGCAGCACTTGCGGTCATGCTCGCATCGCCCCGGGTCCACTATCTTTCCGGCACCGTCGTCGACATCGACGGCGGCGGCCAGTGGCGCGGTTGAGCGCCCGCAGGAGGCAAAGCCCATGACAAGCATTGAACCCGATACCCCGGCAAGTCCGCACCTGCTGGTCGCCAGGGAAGGCCCGATGGCACGGATCACGTTCAACAAGCCGGATCGCCTGAATGCGATGTCGCTCGACATGTGGCAGGGGCTCAGCACCACGCTTGAGGGTCTTGCAGCCGATGATGACGTGCGGGTGGTCATCCTGGATGGGGCCGGCGAAAGGGCATTTGTATCCGGGGCGGACATTTCGGAATTCGAGACGCTACGATCGACCGAAGAGGGCGTGCGGGCTTACAACGCCGTTTCGGAAGCAGCCGACACGGCCCTTCACACCTTTCCCAAGCCGACGATCGCCGAGATACAGGGATATTGCATCGGCGGCGGCATGGAGCTTGCCATCTCGTGCGACTTCCGGATCTGTTCCGAGGATTCGCGTCTCGGCATTACTGCGGCCAGGCTCGGACTGGGCTATGGGTACAACGGCGTACAGAGGCTGGTCGATCTTGCCGGACAAGCGGTGGCGGCACGCGTCCTGTATTCGGCCGATCTGTTTTCAGCGGACCAGGCGTTGCGCATGGGACTGGTCGATGACGTGGTTCCGCGTGCGCATCTGGCCCAAACGGTAAGGGAGCGCGCCGAACGCATGGCGGCCAACGCCCCCATGACCCTGCGCGCGGCAAAGGCGGCGATCCGGGCCGTCATGCACAAAGACAATGAGCCCGCCCGCGCCGAGGTTGATCGTCTAGTCGCCGGCTGTTTCGCCAGCGAGGACTACGCCGAAGGACGCCGCGCCTTTGCCGAGAAACGCAAACCTCAATTCAAGGGTCGATAGCGGGCAGGGGCGGTTAAGACGCATGCAGACAACGCTGGATTTCGAGGTTCTCAGGCAGTGGATCGGGCGAACCGAAAGCATGACCGACCGGATCGATGCCGGTCGTGCCCGGCGCATGCAGGCCACGCTCGACCGGGAACCGGGCTTTCAGGAGGGCGACGTCCTGCCGCCCTTCTGGCACTACATCTATTTCAATCCCGAAGTGCCGGCCTCCCAGTTGAAGGAAGACGGACACGAGCGGTTGGGTCGGTTTCTGCCGCCCGTATCGCTCAAGCGGCGGATGTGGGCCGGCGGGCGCGTCGAGATCGATCAGGATCTGCAGATCGGCGAAATCTGCGAGAAGGTATCCACGATCCGCGACGTGCAGATGAAACAGGGACGGTCCGGCGACCTCTGCTTCGTCACCGTGGACCATGCCTTCACCGTCGACGGCCGTCCCCGGATCACCGAACGCCAGGATATCGTCTATCGCGAGATGCCCAAGGCGGGCAGTGTCGCGCCTCGCGGCAAACCGACACCCGGTGGAGCGACAGCGCACATCACCGTAACGCCGGATCCGGTGATGTTGTTCCGCTATTCCGCCCTGATCTTTTATGGTCACCGGATCCATTACGATCTGGACTACACGCGAGAGGTCGAGGGATATCCCGGCCTGGTCGTACACGGCCCACTGACCGCAGCGTTGTTGGCCGAATTCGGACGCGACCAGCAGCCGGCCAGACGGCTCGTATCCTTCGATATTCGCGCCATGAGCCCGCTCTTCAGCCCGGCACCCTTTCAACTGGAAGCGCGAAACGACGGCGACACCACAAGGACGTGGGCACGCGGACCGGACGGGGAGCTGGCGATGACGGTCGACCTTACCTTTTTGACGAATACGAACGAGACCTGAGAGATGCAAAATCCGCTCTTTGATGCACTTCTCGCGCCCCATCGCGGCAGTGATGATCCGTTTATCATGCGTCCCGACCGCAATTCCCTGACGTATGGCGAGTTCTTCGACGCGGTCACCCGGACGGCCGGTGCCCTGAAGAGCCGCGGATTGAGTCCCGGCGACAGGCTGGCGCTGCAGGTCGGCAAGTCGGTCGAGGCGCTTCATATCTATGCGGCGTGCCTGATGACCGGCGTCATCTTCCTGCCCTTGAACACAGCCTATACGGCCGATGAGATCGCATACTTCCTGAGCGATGCAGAACCCGGATTGTTCATCTGCGATCCCGATCGCCGATCCGAGCTCTCCCGGGTCGCCGGAAAAACCGGCACGGAACTCCTCACGCTTTCGCAGAACAACACCGGAAGCTTCGCCGATCTGGTGGCCGATGCCGATCCGATCGAGGCGGCCGAACCGTGTTCGCCAAACGACATCGCCGCGCTGCTTTACACGTCGGGAACGACCGGACGTTCCAAGGGCGCCATGCTCACCCAGGAAAATCTGCTGTCGAATGCGCAGGTGCTGGTCGAGGAATGGCGGATCGCAAAACAGGATCGTCTGCTGCATGCCTTGCCGATTTTTCACGCGCACGGTTTGTTCGTGGCGGTCAACACGACGCTGACAACTGGCGCCAGCATGATCTTCCTGCCGGCCTTCCAGATCGATGCGGTCCTTGACGCGCTGCCCGACGCAACGACCATGATGGGCATTCCGACTTTCTACACACGGCTTCTCGACGATTCCCGCTTCAATGCCGCTTTGGTACGTACCATGCGGCTTTTCGTTTCCGGCAGCGCGCCGCTTCTGGCCGATACCCACGACCGGTTCGCCGGCCGCACCGGCCACCGCATTCTTGAGCGGTATGGCATGACGGAAACCGGCATGAACGTTTCCAATCCCCATGACGGCGAGCGCCGGGCCGGTACGGTCGGCTTCCCGCTGCCGGGTGTCGAACTGCGCATAACCGATCCCGATACGGGTCGCGATGTGCCCGACGGCGAGATCGGCGTGATCGAAGTGCGCGGACCCAACGTGTTCAAGGGCTATTGGGGCATGCCGGAGAAAACCCGTGAGGAAATCCGCGAGAACGGTTTTTTCATTACCGGGGACCTGGCATCCCGGGATTTGCAAGGGTACGTCCGCATCGTCGGGCGCAACAAGGACCTGATTATTACCGGCGGCTACAATGTCTATCCCAAGGAAGTGGAAATGGTGATCGACGAGGTCGATTGGGTGCGCGAATCCGCAGTCGTCGGCGTGCCGCATCCGGATTTCGGCGAAGGTGTGATCGCCCTTGTCGTGCCGGAAAACGGCGCCGCGCCGAACCTGCAGGCGCTGCGGGAGCGGATCGCAGGCGGTCTGGCAAAATTCAAGCAGCCCAAGGAAATAATCCTGATCGACGAACTGCCCAGAAACACCATGGGCAAGGTGCAAAAGAATGTGCTGCGCGACGATTATGCCGATCTCTTCATGCAGAAGCGTGCGGGTTAGATGACAGCCTCATTCCCGAAAGCCTTTTCGAGAGCCATCGCAATGCCAATAAGCTGGCGTTCGGACCAAGCAGGTCCCATCACCTGTACGGAGCAGGGCAGGGGATCGCCGGGAACCGGAACGGCCAGGGCAGGCGTGCCGGCGACATTGGAAAGCACCGTGAAATCCGCCTGATTGGCGGGAGCCGGTCTGTCGGCCCGAAAGGCGCGATGCGGCGTGGTCGGCGTCAGCAGAACATCGACTTCGGCGAAGGCATTCTCGAGACCGGCGCGCGCGGTCCGCATTTCAGACAGAGCGGCAACCATTTTGCCGGGGGTAAGATCGCGGCCATAGGCCAGAAGCGTCTCGACCGTCGCCGGCAGGGTTCCGGTTTGGGCAAGCGCTTCGGAATGGCACACGGCGCCCTCGCACTCGGTCACGAGCAGCGCCCTTTGGCGAAGCTTTGCCGGCCGCCAACCGCGTATGGGCACTGTGCCGACCCTGGCTCCGAGGCGTGCGAGGACGGCCTCGGACCGGTCGAGCGCTTGCAGGACGTCGGGCTCGCAGTCGACGTCTTGGATTGCGGTTGGAATGCCGACTTTGAGATCCGAGAGATCGGTCTTCGGCCCGTCCTTGTCCCATTGCGCCGGTGCAAGGCGATTGTCGGCGTCCCCGTTATCCGGGCCTGCGATCGTCTTCAGCAGCGGCCATAGATCGGCGGCGCTCGCGGTAATCGGGCCAACAGCATCGAGACTCGGAGCGAGCGGCACGATGCCCGAGCGCCCCACCAGACCGAAACTCGGTTTCAGCCCGAAGGTCCCGCAATAGGATGCCGGAATCCGGACAGATCCCATCGTGTCGGTGCCAAGGGCGAGATCGAGAAGCCCGGAGGCAACGGCGGCCGCAGCGCCTCCCGAACTGCCGCCCGCGGTGAAGCCGGGCGCGCGTGGATTGTCGGTTCGACCGAAGAACGGGTTGTCCGTCACGCCGCCCAAAGCGGCGGCATCCATGTTCAGACCGGGTACAAGCTGGGCCCCTTCCTGCCTGAGCCGCTGGGTTACATGAGCATCGTCGGACGCGCGCGTGTCGGCGCGATGGGGAAGGCCGGCGCTCCATGTCGCGCCTGCCACGGCGATGTTGGCCTTGAGCCCCACGACCCGGCCGGCGACGAGGCCGGCGCCCTGCGGCCTTGCGAACTCGGCCGCCAGCGCGGCCTTGTCCAGCGGGGCAAAGAGTCTGTGCCGTTCGTGACCGGCGAGAATTTCTGAGATATCGGGGCCGTCAGGCATCAGGCGCGGTCGTCAATCCACCGCAGCAGGCGTAATCGCCGGCAGTCTTTGCGGCTTCGATCACGGCGCGGTCCATCACGTCGACGCTAGCGGGTCCGTCCTGTGTTGCTGTCGGGGCGGTCATTCAGACGGATCTTCGGGCGGTTGCGCAGCGCTCTGTGACCGGGAAGCCGCGATTTCCGCCGCCCGTATATGGGTCTGCATCGCCGTGCGCGCCCATTCCGGCGCATGGGCGGCGATCGCGTCCGTTATCTCGCGGTGATGTTTCGCGCTGCGGATCAGTTCGTCTTCGCTGTACCGGCGATAGGTCCGGTCGACCATGACGATATCAAAGGCCATCATCATGTGAGCCGTCAGCCGCGGCGAGCGCGAGACTTCGACGATCTTGCGGTGAAAGGCTTCATTCGCGACGGAGATTTTCTGGTAATCCTCCGCGCATTTCGGCGGCGTGTGTCGGCTGATCTCGTCACAAATGGCCCTGATTTCGGAAATGTCGTCATCGGTCGCAAGCCGCGCCGCACGTTCGGCGGCGTAGGATTCGAGAAACTGGCGGATATGGAACGTCTGCTCCATCTCATCGGCCGGAACCGGTGCGACACGCGTATTGTAGCCTTCGTTCCTTTCGATGAAGCCTTCCAGGGTCAGCCTGCGGATGGCTTCTCGGACCGGAGTTCGGCTCAGTCCCAGTTCTTTCGACAGGCGCTCCTCGATCAACCGGTCGCCCTCTTCCAGGTCGCCACTGACGATGGCCGCCCGAATGTTGCGATAGGCCTGTTCGGCTGCTGGAATCTTCTTTTCCGGTTGCATCGTCTCCATTGGGGTTTCGGTCCGCGACTTCTGTTGGATAATGCAGGGCGACGTAACGAATACGTCGAAATTCGTATACTAAATTCGGCGCGATAGGACAAATATTCAAAAGAAATTGTCCATTTTGGCTTAATTTCAACGGTTTTTGGCACCAAAAAAAGGCTGTGAGACGGGAATACCGACTGGCATTCAGTAGCAGAAACGGCCGCTATGAGAGGCGTTTGATCCTGGGTATCCGTTTGAACGGCTCCCGTACGCGCTTCGCGCCGCGCGACACGATGACCATCAAATACAGCGGCAAGAACTCAAATGGTGACCGCGGGTCGGACCCTGTTTGCTGTTTCAGGAACTGCAGTCAAACGATGAGGAGCGTGTTATCGTTTATCGCGACCTCGATGGCGCGCCCTTTCGGCGTAATGGCTGACCCTTAATGCACTTCATTCCCTGGATTGTCCCTGATCGCCATCGGGCACAAGATCCTTCAGGCTATCTCACACACAAGACGAACCGCCCCGATAAGAAGTTCGGTCAGCATACTTTTTGCAGGGTGGCGGGTTACAAAGCCCGCAATACGGCACCCGAGCACGCCGCTTTGCGGATCGCGACAAGCGGCTCGGCCGTCGCCGCAGACTTCAAGCGGTGTGCCGCAGTAAACGCTTAAGCCGCTCGCCCCCAGACCGGAAAGGGATCGTCGAGCTTTGCGTGCGCCTTCGATACGCCGGTGATTGCGTTGCCGTGCAGGCAGGCATCCAGGGCGTCGCGGATGGCCTGTTCGTCCATTTCCGCTCCTCCGATGAAGACAATTTCCTGGCGTCGATCGCCCCACGTCGAGGTCCAGTGCTTGCGGACGAACTCGACCGATTCCCTGTCGCGTGGCCAGCGCTCCTTTGGCACGGCCGCCCACCACCGCCCGAGACCCTCGGTGCGCGTGACCGTGCCGGCAATCGAGAGTTCGGCGAGCCATTCCGGCCGTGTGGCGATCCAGAAATGGCCCTTCGCCCGGAACACGCCATTGAATTCATCGTTGAGCAGGGCGTGCAGCTTGGCGGGATGAAATGGACGACGCGCCCGATAGACGAAGGACCGGACGCCGTATTCCTCAGTTTCCGGCGTATGATCTTCATACTCGTAGAGTTCCTTGAGCCAGAGCGGGTGCGACTGCGCGCGCTCCTCGCTGTAAAGGCCGGTGTCAAGGACGGCGTCGAGGGGCGCCTTGCTGAAATCCGTCTCGACGATGCGCGCATCCGCATTCAGCCCGCGCACGACGCGAAGAACCTCGTCCCGTTGTTCGGCCGAAATGTCGCTGATCTTGTTTACAACGACGACATCGGCAAACTCGATCTGCTCGACGAGAAGGTCGACCAAGGTCCGCTCGTCACCTTCGCCGGCGGTTTCGCCGCGATCGCTCAGAAAATCCCTAGAATTGTAATCCTTCAACAGATTGATCGCATCGACGACTGTCACCATCGCGTCGAGACGGGTGAAATCCGATAAGGACAGGTCGTCCTCGTCCCGGAACTCGAAGGTGGCGGCGACTGGAAGCGGCTCCGAGATTCCTGTGCTCTCGATCAGGAGATAGTCGAAGCGCTTCTCTTCAGCGAGGCGGCGGACCTCAATGAGCAGATCGTCACGCAACGTACAGCAGATGCAGCCATTGGTCATTTCGACCAGCTTTTCATCCGTGCGCGACAGGCCGGCGCCGCCGTCGCGGATCAGATCCGCGTCGATATTGACCTCGGACATATCGTTGACAATCACTGCCACTTTGCGGCCTTCGCGATTGTTCAGAACGTGGTTGAGGAGGCTCGTCTTGCCGGCTCCAAGGAAGCCGGAGAGGACGGTGACAGGAAGACGTTTGTCGGAATTGGGTTGTCTGGACATGATCACACGTGATGTTACATTATAACATAATTTGACGCCCGACCGGATTTTGCAAGGGTCGTTCGGAGAAGATTTTCCAACAGAGCGTCGCCGTTTCGAAACAGGGCATGGCAGACGCTCGGTGGTCGCCGCCCGAGCTTGAAAGGAATGTCCCATGAGGCCGCTGCGCACCTATGACGACTGGAAGCATTGCATTACCGAAATCTGCAAGGTGCCGCTCACGCCGGACTATGTTGCGACGCGCCTGAAGGAACTTCGGGACACCCGGGACTACAACACGAAGAAATTCGTCGACAATTGGGGTGAGGGGCATCGTACGCAGGTCGTTGCCTGGTTCGAGCAGGCGGAGATCGAGCTGTCGAAAAACGCACCTGACAAAAGCTCGGCCTAGGACCAGCCTAGGCCCGGCATCAATCGCCCTTGAACACGTCGCTTTCGAAATTCAGATGGTTGTTCCAGGCGAACCAATAGGTGACGCGGCCGGGTAAACGCGGGCGGCGTTCGCCAGCGGGGCCGACGAGCGCGTGTTCCGTGACCGTCCAGCGCTGTCCGTCGGATCGAAGGACGGTCGGGTCGCCGGTTTGTGAAAACGCCGCCGCGCCGCCTTCATAGGCCCGGACGGTGCGGCCTCTCTCATTCCCGACAAGGACGATGGGTTTGCCGGCGAATGTGTCGTTGAGGACGGATCGGTTCGCGAAGGCCGCCAGGGGCCAGGCCTTGGCGGCGCCGACCGTTTGCAGGCCGAAGACGTGGCTTTTGGGATTCAGTGTTTTGGTGGCCTCGTCGCCTTCGGCGCGCGCGGGATAGAGCAGATCCGGGCTGGCGAAGTAGTCGTGATAGACAAAGCCCGACGCGTAGTTGCGCGTGTATCCCGTCTTGAGCGCCAGAACGCGTGTTTCAGGGTGGCGCGCACGCCAGTCCGACCACCGCGCGATCGCCATGGGGCGTGTCTTCAGGCGCACCTTTCCGGGATAGAGCGGTCCGCCGACCGGCTTGCCCGTCAGGTGGTGCCACAGGCTTTCGGTCTGCCGGTCGAACATCAGCTTGTTGGACCGGTAAAGCAGGCCCGAAGAGCCGAACACAAAGGGTTCTTCGAAGCCCTCGACCTCGGTTTCGTAGAGAATGCCCGACCCGCATAACGGACAATAGGCGAGCGCCACCGCAACCCCGCCGATCCGGTCATTCATCATTTCGTGCCACCCGAGAATCCGCAGCGGATAGGCGCGGATGTCACCGTTGATCGCCACGCCGAACACCAGATCGTCACCATTGAGGTAATCCGCGTCATCGGCGTCGATCATCTTCGGGTGATCGAGCGGCGGAATGGCGTCGGCCCAGGCGCCGCCCCAGACGATCTCCTCCAGGCGAACCGCCAGGCGCCCGCGCGCCGCACGGCCGTCCCCCAGAAACCGGCGAAAGCCGGGATCGATGTCGGTCAGGATCTGCACCTTGATGGCAGCAAAGGATCGATGCGGAACGATGTCCGGGCGCGCCTCCTGCCACAGCATCGCATCTTTCCAGTTCTTAAACGGCTTGCCCGTCAGCGCGCGCAACGACCGCATGATTGCCGGGTCGCCGCCTCGATACCTAATGGCCAGCACCAGCGCGGGCGCAACATCCAGCCGACCGCGCGCGACCAGAGCCTCGAGCGCCTCATCCCGTCGGGCGACCGGTCCGAAAAAGACGATGCGGCTGTATTCGGTGACGTCGTCTTGGCTGAGCGCGTGGGCCGGTCGCGGCACCAACGTCAGGGCCAAGAGAAAGAGAACGAGGACAACGCGCATGGGGCGGATTCCGATCGAGCATCGATCGGTCGATCATAATCGGCTCCTGTCCGGCGGGCTTTCAAAAGATCGACATCCGCGCGTCAACACCCTTGCATGCCGGTTCGGCGTACTCTCTCGGCACTGGAAGCCTGCCGCGCCGACAATCCGCAAAATTGGACTGCTGATGCCAGTCCATGGCGTGTCATGATGTGCTTATCGACGGAGAACCAACGCTGGTTTCCGCGCACATGGATTGCACGGTCTGGCATTCGAGAAGAGTCCTGATGCCTGTTCGGTTCAGGACGGCAAGCATGCGGAAGCGCCGGCCGGGCTCGAAGAGATCCGTCAGGCAGTCCGATGACCGGCGATGTCACGCACCGTCTCTCCTCAAAAATGCGCCATTCCCCGAAGCGCGCGCAGCGCTCTCCTGGACGGACATATTGTGCAGATGCATCCCAATCTAGCTTTTGCGTTTGATCAAAAAATAAGCAAACAAATGATTAGTCTTCAATCGTCTAATCGCTGTGCGAATTTGGCACAGCGACTGAGGTATTGTGAGGTAGGACCATAAATATCTGAAAAATAGTAATAAAAGAACCGCCTCTTTGAATCTTCGATAATCTAATTCCCGCGTGTGGGCGGATTGGATCGCGCGAAAAATATGGGCGCGCGGATAGTCTATTTTCGATTGATTGCAAAACGAAAAAGAGTGAAACTAAGGAAAACAACGGAGGTCATTGGTGGTTCAGGCGCAAGTCCTTGAGGGCTCGCCGGGTTCGGATCGCAGCCCGCGCTTTGTTTCCCATCTGCAGAAAGCCGGCAGAAGCGTCCAGGTGGAGGATATTTTCGAAGCCTCCGAAGCGTGCGCTGAAACGCTCGTCGGCATCATGAACGAGACGGGACGCCGGCGGCTGATCCTGTCGGGCTCCGGGGACAGTCTTTTTGCCGCCCAGTCCGCCGCGCCCGCCATGCGGGCGTGGAGCGGCGAAGAGTTTCGCACTTTCACCTCCATCGAGGCCGCCCGCTACGAAATGCCGGCCTACGCGGATGACGCCATCCTGATCGCCGTATCGAATTCGGGCGGGTCGACACGCACCCGTGAAAGCGTGGCGATCGCAAAAGCGCTCGGCATTCCATCCATCGGGATCGTCGGTTCGTTGGACGGTCCGCTTGCCGAGACCGCGGACATCGTGCTGCACCGCCCGGTCGCGCTCGTCGGCGACCAACCCGACTGGTCGCCGCGGGTCTACCTCAATGCGGCCGAATATCTCGCAGCGCTGACGTCGCTATTTGCGCTTGGCCTTTTTGTCGGCGGGCACACGGGGCACGTACCGGAACTGCAGATCTCTGAGGCCAAATCCCGGATTGCGGAGGCGCTGCTGCATATGGAGGCTGCAGCGGCCGCATGCGATCCGATCACGGCGGACCTTGCTCAATCGATGGACGGCATCGAGACCGTTTTTGTTCTGGGCGCCGGACCGGGCAGGGGCACTGCCGACTACAGTGCCGCCAAGTTCCATGAGCAGGTCCCGCTGAACGGCGTCCCCCAGGACCTCGAGGAATGGGCGCACCTGCAATACTTCCTGACGCTGAACTGGCGCGAAAAAGCAATTGTCATCGTATTGGCGTCCCGCGGCGCATCCGCCGACCGCGCCGCTGAGATGCTGACCGGCATCAAACAGGCCGGCGGCCGTGCGATCCTGGCAACCGAC
>JBCDLT010000093.1:0-19836 GCA_038745065.1 Pseudomonadota bacterium
CTTCAGGTCGAGAAGATCGACGACGACTGGCAGCCCGAAGACATGCTCGAAATGGCGACGATCCACGGCGCACGGGCGATGGGCCTGGCCGACGAAATCGGTTCACTGGAGGTCGGCAAAAAGGCAGACATCGTGCTCATCGACGCCGACCGTCCGCATTTCGCGCCCATGCTCGATCCGCTCGGCAACCTGGTTCATGTCGGTCAGGGCCGGGACGTGCGCCATGTGTTCGTCGATGGCGAACAGGTCGTGAAGGACGGCAAGGCGACCAGGGTCGATGCCGCAGCCATCATGGCCGATGCACAGGCCGCCGCCGAAGCGCTCTGGGCCCGCGCAAAGGCCGAAGCATGACCGAACCGAACCCGATGCAGACCCGCGTCATCCACCTAAAAAAGGAGACTGGCATGCCCCTCAACCGCAGACATGTTCTGGCCGCCACCCTAGTGGCCGCATCGCTTGCAACGCTTGCCCCGGCACATGCTTCGCCGACCGTCATCCAGATCAACTCCTCGCTGCCGGAAGGTTCGTTCGCCCACACCTTCCTGCTGGAATACGAGAAGCGCCTGGAAACTGCCCTCCCCGATCAGGTGGACGTCCAGATATTCATGGGCAACACACTCGGCTCTGAGGAAGATGTGTTGCAGGGTTTGAGCCTTGGTACGCACCAGGCCTCGCTCTCGGCCTCGGCGATTGCACAGATCAATCCACGCGCCGCGATCTTCGATCTGCCCTATCTGTTCGAGAACCGGGCCGACGTGCAGAAATTCGCCGCCGGGTCGGGTGGCGAGATGCTCACCGCCGGGTTCGAAGGCACCGGCATGACGCTGATGGCCATGTGGGACAACGGCTTCCGGGTCATCACAAATTCCAAAAAGCCGATCGTGACGCCCGCCGATCTGGACGGCCTGAAGATCCGCACGCCGACCAATCGTCAGCGCGTGGAAATGTTCAATGTACTGGGTGCGAACGCCACGCCGCTATCGTTCAAGGAAGTCTATTCCGCGCTCGATCAGGGCGTTGTCGACGGGCAGGAAAACCCCGCCCACGTCGCCGACAGCGCCAAGCTCTACGAGGTGCAGGGCTACATGTCGCTGTCCAACCACGTCTACCTGCCGACCTTTCTCGTCTACGGCGATCCGTTCCTCGCGACGCTCGACTCAGAGGTGCGCGGAACCATCGAAACGGTCTCCAGGGACATGGCCTCCTGGACATTCGATTGGGGCGATGAGACGGACGCCAACGTCCTGAAAACGCTTGAAGGCAAGATTGAGATCAATGAGATCGACTTCGCCTCCTTCCAGGAAGCCGCATCACCGCTCTACGAAAACCCCTTGTTCGTCGAGGTGATCGGTGCCGACATGATCCAGGCAACGCTCGACACGTTGAAGGACTGACATCGACGATCGGGGCCGGTCTGTGGAGACGGTTATCGACTACATCGACCGTGTGCTGACGCGCGGGCTCGACGCGGTCGTCATTTTGCTGGCCGGCCTTCTGCTCGTTCTTCTCAATTACGCGGTCTTTACCCGCTTCGTTCTGAACGAATCCGTCTCGTGGAGCGAGGAACTGCCCTCGCATCTCCTGGCGACCCTGACCTTTGTCGGCGCGGCCTATCTGACCCGCACCAACGAACATATCGGCTTTGACGGCGTTATCCGGCTGATGCCGAAGGCGATGCAGAAGGCGGTCTTTGCCCTCAATCTTATGGCCATGACCGTGTTCGGCGCGACCATGGCCTGGTACGGCACGATCGCGACGCTCTCCTTCGGCTCCCGGGCCCTGATCTCAATAGACCTGCCGATGGCGCTGTTCCGGGGTGCCATGCCGCTCGGCTGTGCGCTGATTGCGCTGATTTGCGCCGTTCGGCTTATTGCACTCCTCACCGGGCGCCTTTCCGCGGATGACCTGCTGCCGGAAACCGACGCCTGATGCCGATCGAACCCGGCTATCTGATCCTCATCCTGCTTGTCGTGCTCGTCTGCACGGGCATGCCGATTGCCTTTGTGCTCGGTGTCACGGCGATGACGATGATCCTGCTCGATCCCGCCGTCGTGCCGCAGATCATGGGACTGATCCCGTTCGGCGGCGCGAACAATTACCTGCTGGTCGCAGCCCTGCTTTTCATGATCGCCGGCGAGGTCATGAACCAGGGGCGGATTGCCGAAAAGCTGATTGCCTTTGCGAGTGCGCTGGTCGGTCATATCCGCGGCGGCCTCGCCCATGTCAACATTCTGACCTCGCTCTTCTTCTCCGAGATTTCCGGCACGGCGACTTCCGATGCCGCGGCGATCGGCTCGGTGATGATCCCGCAGATGAAAAAACGCGGCTATCCGGTCGCCTTTGCCGCGGCCGTCACCTCGACGTCCGCCACGATGGCGATCATCGTGCCGCCCAGCCTCAATCTCATTCTCTACGCCTATGTCGCGGATTCTTCGATCGCCCAGCTCTTTGCGGCCGGTATCCTGCCCGGGATCATGGTCTGCTTCCTCTTGATGATCACCGCATACCTGATCTCGGTGCGGCGCGGTTATCCGGTCGAGCATGCCTTCGCCGCCCGTCGGGTGCTTTCGACCGGCAAGGACGCATTGATCCCGATCACGCTGCCGGTCCTGATCCTCGTGGGTATTCTGGGCGGAATCTTCACCGCGACCGAGGCGGGCGCGGTGGCGGCGCTCTGGTCGATCGTGCTCGCGGCAGTGCTCTACCGCACGCTCACGGTTTCGCGCTTCGTCGACGTGCTGCGCGTGGCCGGCAAGCGCTCCGCCATGCTGATGTTCATCGTCGCAACGTCGACGCTTCTTGGCTGGTATCTGACCAATCAGCGTATCCCTCAGGATATTGCGCAGGCTATTCTCGGCATCTCAGACAATTACTGGGTCGTGCTGCTTGCCATCAATGCGTTTTTCCTGATCGCCGGGACGATCGTGCACGGCACACCGGCAATCCTGATGCTCGTGCCGATCTTCCTGCCGCTCGCCGATCAGCTCGGCATCGACCGGGTGCATTTCGGCCTGATCGTGACAATCAACCTGGGCATCGGCCAGCAGACGCCCCCGGTAGCGTCCGTGGTGCTGATCACCTGCGCGATTGCCCGCATATCGCTCGCTGCGATCATCCCCTCAATGCTGTGGTTCATCGGCGCGATGCTCGTTGCGCTGCTGTTGGTGAACCTTTTTCCGGCGCTCTCGCTCTGGCTTCCGGCCGTGATTCTATAGCGCGCGACCGAGACAAATCCAGACCCTTTAGTGTCTAATATTTCAGCATTATTTTCGATGGAATGCCAAATGTTCAGGCACGACATGACGCCGGCATCGGGTATATTGGCATGAAGATCCCGTAATTTTACGTAGGCCTCGTCCGGTCTCCCAGCGCCAGAGCTGCACCGCTTTGAAACAAACCGTGGCACCTGTGACATCAACCCGGCAGATCGGCGAACCGCTGACGCTCGACGGCATCTCGCACAGCTATGGCGAGGGTCTCGCCGTCGACAATGTAACGCTCGAAATCTCCGGCGGCGAGTTGATCGCCCTCCTCGGGCCATCGGGATGCGGAAAGTCGACGCTGCTGCGGATCGTGGCCGGTTTTCTGGAGCAATCGCAGGGGAGCGTCGTCATCGGCGACCGCAATGTCGACGCTCTGCCGCCCAATCGGCGCGAGGTCGGAATCGTCTTTCAGAACTATGCGCTGTTTCCGCACATGACGGTGGCCCAGAACATCGCTTACGGCCTGGATGCGCGCGGCGATTCCAAGGCGAGCCAGCGGGACCGCGTGCGGGAGATGCTGGCAACCGTTCGGATGGACGCCTTTGCCGACCGCAAACCGCGCCAGCTTTCCGGCGGCCAGCAGCAGCGGGTTGCGCTCGCCCGGGCGCTGGCGGTTCAGCCCCGCATTCTGCTTCTCGACGAACCGTTTGCGGCGCTCGACAAGAACCTTCGCCTCGACATGCAGATCGAGATCAAGCGTCTGCAGCGCCAGTTTGCGCTCACCGCCATTCTGGTGACCCACGATCAGGAAGAGGCGATGTCGATTGCCGACCGGATCGCCGTCATGAACAAGGGGCGGATCGAACAATTGGGCACGCCGGTGGCGATCTATGACGAGCCGAGCACGCTGTTCGTGAACGATTTCATCGGGTCGTCCAATCGATTTTCGGGCGAAGTCATCGATCGCCACGGGCATGACTACACGGTGCGGCTTGAGAACGGCGCCGTCTGGCGTACCAGCAGCGATCAGGACTTCGCCACCGGCGCCCCGGTCCTGGTGACCGCCCGCCCGGAACAGCTCGAATTGGTCGATGCGCCCCGTGAAGACGCGTTTGTTGTCGAACACGCGCTCTCACTGCCGATCGGCGGCGCGCTGATCCATGACGTCGAAACGCCTTCCGGCGCGACGGTCAAGGTCGCGGCCACCCGCAAACCCGGCGAAGCGCCCCCTCCCTTGGGACCGACGCACTGCGCGCTCGCCAGCAACGCTTCCCCCCTTTTGTTTCCCAACCCGGGCGACTGACGCCGCCTAACCGCGAAGGAGAAATGCCATGACTGACATATCCCGTCGTACTTTGTTGCAAGGGGCCGCCGCGCTCGGTGCCACGGCCGCCCTGCCCTTGTCCCAGGCCCGCGCCGCCGGCTCGCTGGCCGCCGCCATCTATCCCGGCACATGGGACGAGGCCTATCGCACGGTCGTCGCCCCGCTTCTGAAGGAGAAACACGGTGTCGATGTCGCCTTCGATCCGCTTTGGGCGGTCGACCAGGTCACCAAGGCGCGCGCCGGTCGCGGCGTCGCGCCGTTCGATTGCTTTGTGCTCGATCCGGGGCCGTCCGCGGCCGCCCGCGATCAGGACCTGTTCGAGCCGCTCGACGCGTCGATGCTGTCGAACGCCGCCAAGCTGCCGGAAGGCATGGTGACGGCGGACGCCGCGACAGTGAACGTTCAGGTGGTGGGCATCTGCTACAACCCGACCGCGTTTCCCGAACCGCCGACCCGTTGGGAGCAATTGTTTGAAAGTCCCTACGTGGAGCGGCTTGGCCTTACGGGCTTCCAGACCACGTTCGGCACTGTCTCGCTGATCGAGATGTCGAAGGTGTTCGGCGGATCGGCCACCGATGTCGAACCGATCTTCGGCAAGCTCAGCGAAGCGCTTCCGAAAGTGGCCGCGGTCACCGGCCCGGCCGGTCTCCCGGGTCTGTTCCAGCAGGGTCAGATCGACCTGATGTATACCAACACCAACAATGTCGCGACATTGAAGGCGAAGGGCGTGGACATCGAGTTCATTGCGCCGGAAACCGGAGCGATCACCTTCTCCACGACGCTCCACATCGCCAAGGGCGCGGAGAATATCGAAGCCGCCCACAAATACATCGACACGGCGATTTCGGCCGACGCACAGTCGCAACTTCAACTGTCGCCCTACAACATGATTCCGGTCAACAAGGACGTTGCTCTGTCCGAGGGCCTCTACATCAAATCCGTCGATGAACTGGCGGAAATGGTTGTCCACGACTGGAGCGTCATCAATCCCCAGCGTGCCGACTGGATCGAGCGCTTCAACAAGGAAATCACAAAGGCCTGAGCCATGGCGGGTGCGGCGATCTCGGAAAGCGGACGGGTCAACTGGCGGCTGGCAGCGCCACTGGGTCTGACCTATCTCGCCTTCTTCGCCGCGCCCCTCGTCATACTCGTTGCGATGTCCTTCGCGGCGGATGACTTTTTCACATCCTTCTCGATGGCTTCCTGGATCAAGTTCTGGGGAGATCCGTTTTACAGGGAAGTCGCCTACGACACGGTCCGGCTCGGCTTCATCGCCGTCATCGCGACGTCGTTTCTCGCCTATCCGATCGCGCTCTTGTTCATCAACAGCGGGCCCCGGGTGCAGAAGATCCTGCTCTTCATCATCCTCCTGCCGCTGTTGACCTCGGTCGTCATCCGCACGTTTGCGTGGATCGCGATCCTGGCGCGCGAAGGCGTCGTCAACCAGACCCTGATCGCGCTCGGCCTGACCTCGACGCCGCTCAATCTCCTGCAGACCGAGTTGGGGCTCGTCATTGCGCTGACGCAGATCGAGATGCCCTTGATGCTGCTGCCGCTGGTCACGGTCATGCAGCAGATGGATCCGAGCCTTTCCGACGCCTCGCGCGCGCTCGGCGGGTCCAAATGGCGGACCTTTTTCCGGGTCATCCTGCCGCTCTCGATACCGGGCTGGATCGCGGGTGCGACGCTCGTCTTCGCTTCGGCCACCACGGCCTTTATCTCGCAGTCGATCATCGGCGGCGCGAGATTGGTCTATCTGCCGTCGCTGATCTGGCAGCAGGCAATGGTGGTCTATAACTGGCCCTTCGCCGCGGTCGCCTCAGTGACGCTGTTGGTTGCCGTTCTTGCGGGCGTCACCCTGTTTTCGCTGCTCGGACGATTTGCGAGGACGGACTGATGGCGACGCGGCGTAGCACCCCTTCCGACATTTCCTATTCGATCGTGATGGGCGGGCTCGCGGCGCTCGGCATCGCAATCCTGATCGGCCCGGTCATCATCGTGCTCCTGACCTCGTTCACCTCGTCGCGCGCGCTCCAGTTCCCGCCTCCGGGGTTCTCGCTCGACTGGTACCGGGCGCTCTTCGATCCGATCCAGTCGGGGCATATTCACACCGCGCTGGCGAACTCGCTGTGGGTCGCGCTCGCCGCCACGGCGCTCGCCTGCGTCATCGCCACCGCCGCCGCGCTTGCCATGGCGCGCACCCGGGGTCCGCAGGCCCGGGCGCTGGAGGCGAGTTTCATGTCGCCGCTCATTCTGCCGGGTCTGTCCTACGGGCTGGCGACGCTGATGTTCTTTGCGATCCTCGGCTTCCGCCCGACCCTCAACCATCTCATCATCGGCCACCTGGTCGTGATCGCGCCCTTTGTGTTCAGGACCACGCTGGCGAGCCTTTCTCAGTTCAACCCGGCGCTGCTTGAGAGTTCGGCAAGCCTCGGCGCGGGGCGGATTTACGCGTTCCGGCGCATCACCTTACCCTTCATTGCGCCGGGCATAGCGGCGGGCGCCTTCCTCGCCTTCGTTGCGTCCATGGATAATGTGCCGGTGTCGCTCTTCCTCTCCAGTGCGCGCACCAACATGCTGCCCATCCGGATGTGGGGCATGATGGAAACCACCCTCGACGTGCGCGTCGCGGCGATCTCCGGCGCACTGATCGTCATCGTTCTCGTGCTCATGATCGTGATGGACCGGCTGACGGGGCTGACCCGTCGCATGAGCGTTGGATAAGGGAGGCTATTGCATGAGCTACGATCGGGATCTTGTCGGGTATGGCGCCACTCCGCCGGACCCGAAATGGCCGAACGGCGCGCGTATCGCCATCAACTTCGTCATGAATTATGAGGAGGGCTCCGAACCCTCCTTTCAGGACGGCGAGGATTTCACCGAAACCGCGCTCACCGAAGCCCAGGGGCTCGGCCAGTCCATCAAGGGCCGTGACCTCGCCGGCGAAGGGCTCTTTGCCTATGGCAGCCGGGTCGGGTTCTGGCGGCTCATGCGACTGTTCCAGGAGCGCGACCTGGCGATGACGATCTATGGCTGCGCGCTTGCAATCGAACGCAATCCCGAGGCCGCAAAGGCCATTCGCGAGTCCGGCTTTGACTGTTGCTGCCACGGCTGGCGGTGGATCAAACATTTCGAACTGAGCGAGGACGAAGAGCGCGCGCATATCCGCAAAGCCGTCGCCTCCCTTAAAGAGACACTCGGCGAGCGGCCGCTCGGCTGGTATTGCCGCTACGGCCCCAGCCTCAACACCCGAAAGCTGATCGTCGAAGAAGGCGGGTTCCTTTACGATTCCGACTGCTACGATGACGAACTGCCGTACTGGACGACGGTCGACGGCACGCCGCATCTGGTGGTGCCCTATACGCTGACCAATAATGACACGAAGTTCTGCGGGCATTTCGCGACGTCTGACGACTATTTCCAGTGGCACAAGGACGCCTTCGACATGCTCTACAAGGAAGGAGCGACCGCGCCGAAGATGATGTCGGTGGGCCTGCACATGCGCCTGATCGGGCATCCCGCACGGGCTGTCGGACTGGAACGGTTTCTGGACTATGTGATGCAACACGAAGGCGTCTGGGTCACCCGTCGCCTCGACATTGCGCGCCACTGGACCGAGACCCACCCTTATCCGGGGCCATGACGGGCCGGTCCCAAACCCCGTCCCATGAGGTGATCGTCGCGCTCGGCGACCGCCGGTATCGGATCGACCGGCCCTTCGGGCACTGGCCGGACAATACGGGCAAGGTGTCGGATGTTGTGGTGGCACAAAACGGCACAATCCTCGTGCTTCTGCGCCATGACCCCTATGTCGATCCGGACCAGCCGCGTGTGATCGTGCTGTCTCCCGACGGCGACCCTGTCGGTGCATGGGGCAACACTGATATTGCGGATGCGCACCTGATGACGCCGGCACCCGACGGACGCATCTTCGTCGTCGATCGGGACATGCACGAGGTTGTCATCTTCTCGCCGGAGGGCAAAAGGCTCGGCGGGATCGGCACGCGGGGCGGTCCCGGCCAACCGTTTAACCACCCGACTGACATCGCGTTCGCGCCCTCCGGCGAGTTCTATGTCTCGGACGGATATGCCGGGTGGCACGTCCATCGCTTTGCCGCGGACGGCACCCATGTCCGGACATGGGGAACGTTCGGCGATGGGCCGGGCGAATTTCGCGAACCGCACTCGCTCTGGTGCCTTCCGGACGGGCGCGTTGCCGTTGTCGACCGCTGCAATCACCGGGTGCAGCACTTCGATGCGGACGGCAACTATCTGTCGGAATGGACGGGATTTCGCCGGCCGGTCGGCATATGGGGCGACGCGGACGGCACCGTCTACGTGACCGATGAGGTGCCAAGCCTGCACACCTTTTCCCTGGACGGCGAACGCATCGGTCGCGCGCGGCCCATGCTCAACGGGGCGCACGGTCTTTACGGCGCGCCGGATGGAACGCTTTATCTGGCGGAAGCCAATCCGAGCCGGATCAGCCGGCTTTTACCCGTTGAGCACTGAAACGCGATCAGGCGGTCGTCACTTCAAGTCCCCGGTCGGTCGCGGCGCGGACGAAGTCCGCCGGCGCACCGGTATCGGTGATCAGCCCGTTTGCATCGTTCAGTCCGACGATGCGCGCGGAGGCAACGTGACCGATCTTGGAATGATCGGCCAAGAAGACAACGCGCCGCGCCGCGTGGACCATGGCTTTGGTCACTTCCGCCTCAGCCCACGACGCATTCGTGAAACCGCGCTCAAGATCGACGCCGGACGTGCTCAAAAGCGCAAGGTCGGCATTGATTTCACGAAGCAGCACATCACCGAGCGGCGCCACAAGGGAATTGACCTTGGAGCGCAAGGTACCGCCCGTCACGATCACGGAAACGCCGTTGTGATCGGCCAGAATACGGGCCACGTTGATCGAGTTGGTGGCGATTGCGAGGTCGGTTATCCGTGCTGGCAGGCGGGTTGCGAGCAGCTCAGCTGTGGATCCGCTGCTGATAAAGATCGTCTGGCCGTCATGAACGAGTTCAAGGGCTTTTTCGACGATCCGTTCCTTCTGGCGGAGATTGGGCGGTGTCAGGACCTCCGCACTGGCATCGTACCGGCTCGTATAGACGGCAATCGCACCGCCGCGCAGTCGGCGAAGCAATTGTGCCCGCTCCATCCTGTTCAGGTCCGCGCGGATGGTCACCGACGAAACGCCGAGATCTTCGGTCAGTTGGGCGATTTCCACCCGACCGTCGCGCTGCAGGCGCGCGAGGATGTGATCTTGTCTTTCGGATGCTTTCATAACGATCTATATTGAAAGTCCAAGGGGCTGGAACGATTCTACCTTTGCCAACCTATCGCACCTTTCTGCGAGCTCAACGGGAAAATTCCGACCATGGGATCTGTTCAGATTTTTCGATGTTAATCTATTGAAATGACAAATAAATTGATTATTGCAGCGTTGCAGATCCCGGCCTTCGGTTATGGCGCGGCGCGCTCCATGAACTGGTATGAGGACTATGTCCTTTCGAATGCCAAAACGTTCGTCGAGAACGGCATAACGTCAATAAAGATCCAAGACGAAACTGTCGAGCCCGGCCCTATGGCACAGCGATCCATGGCGCGGATGGCGTGCCTCGGCCATGCGCTAAAACGGGAATTTCCGTCACTCGATCTTGGCATTATCGTCCAGGCGCACGACCCGGTAGCGGCGCTGGCGATCGCCGATGCATGCGGCGCGGGATTTGTCCGGCTCAAAGTGTTTGCCGGTGCAGCCGTCACCGCGGAAGGGCTTCGCGAAGCACTGGGACCGGAGGCCGTCGCCTATCGCGAACGCATCGGTCGAGCCGATATCCGCATCTATGCCGACGTGCACGACCGGACGTCCGTTCCGACCGCACCTGTTCCCAACGCCATGGCTGCCGCATGGACGGCAAAGCTCGGCGCCGACGCGCTTGTCGTTACCGGTGCGACCTTCGTCGACACGACAGATCGCATTTCCGCCGCCCGTCGCGACGGCGTTTCGAAGCCGATCCTGATCGGCGGCAGCGTCACGACGGACAATGTCGGCCAAGCGCTCGACGCCGCCGACGGGGTCATTGTGAGCAGTGCGCTTCGGCGCAAGGGCGCGGCCCCTGACGCCATGGATCGATGGGATGGCGCAGCCGTCCGGGCCTTCATGGATGCCGTGACCGCCCATGGCTGATCTCGTCTCGCCCCTGCTCGACCCGCGTGCCGGTTTCTCCGAAAAAGATCGGGCCCTCGTCGATCGGCTGACCAGGGCAGAGGCGGCCTTGATTGCGGGTCTGCCGAGCGACGATCCGAACGACCCGAAGCGGCGCAGACGGGTTGCCGCCACGGCAACGGAACTGGCCGAACAACCGGACTGCATCGCCCAGACACTGAAGCGGAACGCCGCCGCCGTCGGGACCGTTGTCGCCGACGTCGCCGCGTCCAGACCAGCACGGATCGTTCTGACCGGATGCGGCGACAGTCTCGCCTGCCATATCGGCATGCGTCAGGTCTGGGAAACGGCTACCGGGTTGCCGGCAATCCCCGTACAGGCGTTGGAACTGGCCTATTATCCCGGATCCCTCGTGGATGACCTGACGCTGGTCATCGGATTGTCGTCGTCGGGCGAGACGCCGCGGACGGTCGAAGCCCTGCTTGCGGCGCGCCAGGCCGGCGCAAAAACGCTGGCGCTGACCAATTCGGAAAAGTCGTCGATCACCTCGGTTGCGGACCATACGCTCATGGTTTCCGCAAAACGGGTCGGCTGGCCGACCCAGGCGAGCACCGCAGCCATGGCCCTCCAGGTCCAGTTGGCCGACGCCTTCGCCAAGGTCATGCAGCGGCCCGGTCCGCTCGACCCGCTGGCACCTGGTGATGTGGAGGGCGCAGTGTCGGATGCCCTTGAAGCATCAAAGGGTGCGGATGAGGTCGGGAGAACGCTCTCCGGCACGCCCATCCTTCACTTTACCGCGGCCGGACCGGCTTACGCTTCGGCGCTTTTCGGGGCGGCGAAGGTCCGCGAGTGTTCAAGCGGCCACGCGATCGCGCATCGGCTTGAAGAGGTTCATCATTATACGAGCGTCAAACCCGGTGAGACGATGATCGTCATTGCACCGCCCGGACCCTCACGCGCGCGCGCGGCTGACACGGCCCGCCAGATCCGGGCCTGGGACGGGCGGAGTATCGGCATCATCGATGCCGCAGACACGGCGCTCGCCACCCCTTTCGATCATGTGATCGCCATGCCGCCGGTCGCCGAGGCCCTGTCCCCGTTCACCTACACGATTCCGGTTCAGCGTCTTGCGGTGGCCATGGCGCTGACAGAATT
Organism: Pseudomonadota bacterium; assembly: GCA_038745065.1. Classification (GTDB taxonomy): domain Bacteria; phylum Pseudomonadota; class Alphaproteobacteria; order Rhizobiales; family JANQQB01; genus JANQQB01. The sequence continues at coordinate 11,849 of JBCDLT010000093.1, forward strand.
CGAGCGGGCTGATCATGACCCCTGATACTCGCGCCGGATTGATCTGTCTGGGCAATCTGACGATCGACGACGTCGTCTTGCCGAACGGGACCGAACGTCCCGGCAGTATCGGCGGAGACGCGCTTTACGCCGTCCTTGCCGCGCGGCCCTGGCAGTCGAATGCGGAGATGGTGGCACCCGTGGGCACCGATCTGCCGGACAGTGTTCGCGCCGGGATCCGCGCGGCCGGATTGTCCGAGGAGGGATTGCCCGCCCGGGATCGACCGACGATCCACAATCGGGTCGTCTATGACAAACAGGGTGGTCGCGAATGGACGCTCTACAACGACCCGTCCGACTTCGACGTTCTGTCGCCGCTCCCCGGGGACATCCCGGACGGTTATCGGCGTGCGGACCGAATCCTGGTTTCAGCCATGGCGCTCACGGCAACCGAAACGCTGATCCCGTTTTTGAAGGACAAGACAGCCGCCCGCGTCGCCTTCGATCCGCAGGAAGACTATATTGTCGGCAACGAGGCGCTGCTGACATCGCTCGTGGCGTCTGTCGATGTCTTCATGCCGAGCGAAGAGGAAGTGACACGCCTTACCGGTCTGACGGATTGGCCGAAGGCCGCCCGGCTCTTTTCGGATTGGGGGCCGTCGGTCGTCGTGATCAAGCGCGGCGCAGACGGCACGCTTGTCTATGACCGGGAGCGAAATCTGGAATTTCATCTGCCCGCCTATCCGGGCGCATCGGTGGTCGATACGACCGGCGCGGGTGACAGTTTCTGCGGGGCCTTCATGGCGGCGTTGGGAACGTACCCGCCGGAGACCGCGGCCATTGCGGGAGCCGCTGCGGCATCCTTTACGGTGTCCGGCTACGGTGCAGCGCCGCTTTTCGAGACGCCTGCAACGGCGATCCGCGCCCGGTTCGACGCCTGGGTCGACCGCACGATCTTCAAGGCCGATGCCGATGGGCGGATGGTGTTGACGGAGGGGCAGCCATGAATGCCGTCATTGTCGAGGGCGATCATATTCTGGAGCGGTTTGATGGCGACGAACCCGTCATCCATGACAAGGCGGCACTCCTGATCGAAGACGGCGTTGTTCGCAGCATTGGTCCGGTCGATGATTTGCGCCGGACACGGCCCGATGCCCAGCGCTACGGTGGGCAAGGCTCGATCATCATTCCGGGACTGATCGATGCCCACCACCATGTGGGCCTGACGCCGTTTCAGGCGGGCTCTCCGGATCATGCCCTCGAACTCTGGTTCGCGTCGCGGCTTGGCCTGCGGGCCATCGACCCGCGCCTCGACACGCTTTACTCCGCGTTTGAAATGATCGCCTCCGGCGTCACCACAGTCCAGCATCTGCACAGCCGCGCACCGGGCGGGCTTGAGGGGCTTTACCGGACATCAGAGGCGATCCTCTCGGCCTATGACGAGATCGGGATGCGTGTTTCGTTTTCGATGGCATTGCGTGACCAGAACCGGCTCGTCTATGGCGACGACCAGGCCTTCACCGCATCGGTGCCGGAGCCGCTGCGCCCCGCACTGTCACGCTATTTCGCCGATTACACGGTTCCGTTCGATGACCAGATCAACCTATCCACCGACCTGATCGAGGCGGTGGACAAGCGAGACCGCCAACAGGTTCAGCTTGCGCCCGCCAATCTGCACTGGCTGAGCGATCCGGCTCTCGACGCCATCGCCGAACTCTCCGCCGAGCGCGACTTGCTCATGCACGCGCATGTGCTGGAGACAGCCTATCAATGGGACTATGCCAGGCAACGAACCGGGGGATCGGCCGTCGACTATCTGGCCGAACGCGGGCTGCTCACCCACCGGTTGACGCTCGGCCACGGGGTCTGGATGAGCGAAGCCGATATCGAGCGCTGCGCGGATGAAGGCTGCTGCATATGCCACAATTGTTCATCGAACCTGCGCCTCAAGAGCGGCATCGCACCGGTCAACCGGTACCTTGCCCACGGTCTTTCCGTAGCACTTGGCATGGATGAGGCCGGCATAAACGAGGACCGGGACATGCTGCAGGAAATGCGGCTCGTCAAACATATGCACCGCGAGCCAGGCCTGGATTCGCCGGCGCCGACCGGGGCGCAGGTGATGCGGATGGCAACGGAGCACGGCGCAAAAACCACGCCGTTCGGCAATCGGATCGGCTCGCTCAGTCCCGGATCCTGTGGCGATATCGTCGTTCTTGATTGGAAAACGATGACCTGGCCCTATCAGGATCCGGCATTGCCGCTGGCAGATGTCATCGTTCATCGCGCCAAGCCGAATGCGGTTCGAACGGTCCTGATCGGCGGCGAGGCGGTGTATCACGAAGGGCGGTTCACGCATGTCGACAGGGCCAGCATCTTGGAACAGATTTCTGAAACCCTTTCCGCTCCGCCGGATGCGGACACGCTGGAGCGCCGACAACTGGCCGAGGATGTCATGCCGCACGTCCGGGCATTCTATGAAACCTATGACCTGCCGGTCGGCGTACCGCAGGGCCGCCGCAACCTGAGAGGTGAGCCTTGATCCGCGACCTCAAGGGGTATGGCGCCGCGCCGCCGGACATCGCGTGGCCCGACGGCGCGCGCGTGGCCGTCTCCCTTGTCGTCAACGTGGAAGAAGGCGCCGAACTCTCCGTGCTCGATGGCGATGAGCGCAACGAGAGCGTCTATGAGGCGCGCGAAGAGGTCGTCGGCTCCGCCGACCCCTGCATGACCAGTCACTTCGGCTACGGGCCCCGGCGCGGCTATTGGCGGATTGCCGAGACGCTCGACAGGTTCGGCGTGAAAACAACCTTTTCCACTTGCGGACGGGCCGCGGCGGCGACGCCCTGGTTGATCGAGGATGCCGTCGCGCGCGGCCATGAAATCTCGTGTCACGGGTGGCGCTGGGAAACCCATGCCGGGATGGACGAGGCGAGCGAGCGCGCCGTCATCGAAAAAACCCATCGCACGATCGGTGCCATCGCCGGAACACCGCCGGTCGGCTGGCACACCCGCTCCGCCTCGACGGTCAACACACGTCGGCTGCTCATCGAGCATGGCGGCTTCCTCTACGATTCAGATGCGTATGACGACGACCTGCCCTATCTCGTGCCCCGTCATCCGGGTTATTTGGTCTTGCCGTACGCGTTCGATACAAACGACATGCGGTTCCAGCCGGGAGGCGGTTTCATTACGGCTGAGGACTTTTCCGGCTATTGCCTTTCTGCCTATGACCGCCTCCTGAAGGAGGGCCGCGGCGCGATGCTCTCGGTCGGGCTGCACCTGCGCATCATCGGCAAGCCGGCCCGCATTGCAGGGCTCGAACAGGTCCTGGAGGGCGTTACCGCCCGAGGCGGCGCGTGGTTTGCGACCAGGCGGCAGATCGCGGAGCACTGGCTTCAGGCCGTCGCAGACTGAAGGACTTTCACCACAAGGCGTGCCGCCTCCGGAACCGGCTCAATGAGCGGGACCGGGCTTTCGTCTTGCAGATCGCGGGCGACTCTGGCCAACGGTCCACCCCCGATGACAACCACGTCGGCGCCATCGGCCGCACACAAGTTCACGGTCTTTCGCATCGCATCGCGCAGTCGTTTCGGATCCTCCATCACGACCAGTGGATCGCCTTCGGTCAGGCGGATCGAGACGAGCTGTCGAGCATGTCCGTAACGCTCGGCGCAACCGCGAATTCTGTCAGCCAGGTCCGGCGTCGTCGTTGCAACGGAAAACCGGCGTCCTCCCGCCGCCGCAGCCGACATGCCGGCCTCCGCGATGCCGATGACCGGCATATCGAGACGGTCGGCCAGGGCATCGCGACCCGGATCGCCAAAGGCCGCGACGATCACGCCGACGAAGCGGGCCGGGATTTGGCGCGCGGCCACGGCATTCGCTGCGCGATCCAGTTCGCCGGGGGTTGTGATCACCTTCGGTCCGCCTTTGGTCGTGACACCTTCCAGGCGAAGGCCCGGTGCGGCTTTGCGAGCGATCCGCGCCATTGCCCGCGTGGTTTTTGCGTTGCCGTTCGGATTGATCAGAAGGACGGGTCCGATCACGCCGTCGCGTCCCGAAAGGCCGCGGCGATCTGGCGGCGCTCCGCGACCCAAATCCTGCCTTCCAGTTCCCCAAGCCGTTTCAGCGTTTCCAGAAAGGCCGGAAAGCGGGCCGGGCGCCCGCAAATGCGCAGGTGGAACCCGATATTGAGAAGCGATGATCGGCCCCGTTCCGCCTCGCCGATGAGCGTTTCGAGCGCGTCGCACACATAGCCCGTCATTTCTTCGGCGCGAACGAAGCCGTTCGGGTGAAAGAACTTCATGTCGTTGGTGTCGAGCGCATAGGGCAAGACCAGAAGCGCCGGATGTTCGGTGTCCGGATAGGGCATGTCGTCGTCGAAAGCGTTCGACGTATAGGCATAGCCAAGGTCAGCGAGCAGCTCCCGTGTCCATCCGCTTTCGCTGCCCCGGCAGAAGAATCCGACCGGCGGCGACCCTGTCGCGCCTTTGATCGCATCCGCGGTCCGGATGAGATCCGATCGCTCGTCTTCGCGGCTGGTGTAATCGGAATGGGGGCGCCAGCGCCAACCATGGGATGCCATTTCGTGGCCCCGTTCGGCCACAGCGCGGGCCGCCTCGGGGGCCCGCTCCACGGCGCGTCCGCAGGCAAAGAATGTGGCAGGTAGCGTGTGCGCGTCCAGCGCATCCAGCATGCGCCAAAGCCCGGCCCGCATGCCATAGGCAAAAATCTGCTCCTGCCCCATGTCGCGGGTGCCGGGTTCAACGACGCTCATCACCTCGCCCATGCGCTCGCTCATCGGATCGCCGTCACCGACCTGAAGCTCCGCGCCTTCCTCGAAATTGACGACGACCGACACTGCGACCCGTGCGCCATTCGGCCAGACGATGCGGGGCGGCCTGCCCAGATAGCCCTGCAGGTCACGCATCATTTAGCGAGCCTCTCCAGCCCGATTGTCCGCGACAGAACCAACATCACAACAAAGGCGAGAAGAATTTCCAGACTTGAAAGCGCGGCAACCATGGGGCTCGAATCGTACTGAACCAGATTGTAGAGCTCCACCGAAAGCGGGCGCCCGCGCGGCGATGCGGTGAACAGCGCGACCGTCAGATTATCGAACGATTCGATGAAGACGAAGGCCGCGCCAGCAATCGCTGCCGGAACGATCTGGCGCAGCGTGATCTGTACGAACGTCATGCGCTTTGACGCGCCGAGCGAGAGCGACGCTTCTTCCAGCGCCGGGTCGAGAAGCTGCAATTGCGCCATAACCAGGCGAACGGCAAACGGCAGGCAGAAAACCGTGAGCCCGAGGATCAGCATCAGGTCGGATTGCCGAAAGGCGATGTAGGCGCCAAAGAACAGAAGCGCGATACCGATCACCATACCCGGGATCATTTGCGGCGCGACGATGAGCGCTCCCGCAAACGCCTTTCCCGGATAGCGTCCCCGTACCAGCGAAAAAGCGGCGGGAACGGCCAGGAGCATGGCGATCGCCGTTGTCCATACCGCGATCCGCACACTTGTCAGGGCGGAATCGATGATCTGCTGGCGCCCGAACAGGTCGGCGTACCATTTGAAGGTGAACCCTTGCGGCGGAAAGGTAATGTAGGCCGTCTCGGTGAACGAGATCAGGATCACGATCAGGCTTGGCGCGATCAGGAGGATGATCGCAAAAACGGTCAGTGCGCCCAGGATAAACGCGCCGAGCCGGTCTGCGATCGCCATTGTGTTGTTGGCGTCCAGACCAGTTGCAACCGTGTGTGTTTCCCGGGCCATCTCGCTCATGTCGCTGCCTCGCGTTCCGCCCAGCGCATGGCGCGATTGCCGGCAAGGCCGATCGCGAGGATGAAGACGAAGCAGGAGCCGAGCAGCAGGAGCGCCAGCATCGCGCCGCGACCCCAGTCGAGAATCACCACGATCTGCTCGTAGACCTGCACCGCGAGTGTGGTGAAGCCGCCGCCGCCCAGAAGCTGCGGTATGATGAAGTTCGTGTAGGACAGCGCAAATACGATCGTCAGCCCGGCGACGATGCCCGGCGTCGACATCGGGACGGTGATCTTGAAAAAGGTCGCGATCCGGCTGGCGCCCATGCCGAGAGAGGCCGCCTCCATGTTGCGGTCGCGCGCGGCAAGCACCGTGATCAGCGGCAGGATCATGAAAGGAAGGTGGACCTGCGTCATGCCCATGATGACTGCAAAATCCGTGTTCAGCATGCGGATCGGCCGGTCGATCAGACCCAGCTCGATCAGCGTCACGTTCACGACACCGCGGCGACCACCGAGGATGACAAGCCAAGCATAGGTTCTGACGATCGCACTCGTCAGGAGCGGTGAAATCGTAAGGATCAGGATCAGCAGCCGCATCACCCGCCCGGAATTCGAATAGACATAGGCAAGCGGGTAAGCGAGCAGGAAACAGAGCAACGTGGAAAGCACGCCGATATAGAAGGACTTCCACCAGACCCACCAGAACAGATCGTCGGTGAGCGTGTTCGTCAGGTATTTGAGGGTAAACGTGCCTTCGCGGACCTGGCCGCGCTCGATCTCCGTGAAGCCGAAGGACAACAGCACGGCCATCGGAGCAATGAAGAAGATGGTCAGGAAGACGAAGGCGGGCACGGAAAGCCAAATCCCGCGGCCCTCCCGAAAACGGGTCCACAATGCCTCGGCCATCAGAGCATCCCTGCAACCGGGACGCAGGCATCCGGGTTGCGGATCGTGACCTCTACCTTGGCCCCGACGGGGATCGCATCATGCCCCTCTCGCGCGATCGTCGCGCGCAGCGGCGTGCCGTCGCCGAGCGCGACTTCATAATCCATGCTCGGTCCGGTCAGCCGTGAAAACGTCACGGTCCCAACGACACCGCTTGGGCCTTCCGATACGTTGAGCGCGATGTTTTCCGGACGCACGACCAGGGCGGCGCTGCCGTTCAGGCGTTCGGCAATGCCGGAGAACCGTTCCGCAATCCCGCGGGGCAGGACATTGGCGGCACCGATGAAATCGGCGACAAAAGCGGATGTCGGTCGGTCATAGATCTCGTCGGGCGTCGCAAACTGCTGGATGCGCCCTTCGGACATGACGGCGATCCGGTCGCTGATGGTGAGCGCCTCCGCCTGGTCGTGCGTGACGCAGATTGCGGTAATGCCCACGCGCTTAACGATCTTGCGCAATTCGACCTGCATGGCGCCGCGCAGCTTTGCGTCGAGCGCATTGAAGGCCTCGTCCATCAAAAGCACTTTGGGCTGGACCACGAGCGCGCGGGCCAATGCGACCCGCTGTTGCTGCCCGCCGGAAAGCGACTTCGGAAAACGATTTGCAAAGTCTTGAAGCGAAACGAGATCGAGCGCTTCGGCGACTTCGCGTTCAAGCCGATCTTTTTCGATGCGCCGGGCCTTCAACCCGTAGGCGACATTGTCCCTGACCGTCATATGCGGAAAGAGCGCGTAGTTCTGAAAGACAAAGCCGACATTGCGCCGGTTGGGCGGAAGCCGTGTGACGTCGGTTGCGGCGAGCGTGATCGTTCCGCTGTCCGGTGTCTCGAATCCGGCAATACAGCGCAATAGCGTGGTCTTCCCGCACCCGGAAGCACCTAAAAGGGTGACCACTTCACCGGTGTCAATCGAAAGCGAGCAGTCGCGCAAAACATGATTTGCGCCGAACAGCTTGTTGATGCCTTCCGCCTCGATCATTCCTGAGCCCTAGATCGCCGTTCTGGCATCCCCTGCGAGCGCGAGCAAGGAGCGCCTGGTCAGCATGCGGCTTGTCTTGAAGCGTTCCGTGTCCTCTTTGAGGTGCATGCGCCTGTCCGGATCGTAGCCTGTCGCCCGCGACCAATAATAACCGAAATACTGAAGCCCGACTGTCGCCATCGTGAGGTGATCGACCCTGTCGTCATCGGGCCAATCGAGACGCCATGTCCCGCCTGCCTCCAGGCTCCTTGGGGCGAGGGAGAAGGTCTGAACGTTCATGGCCTGCAGGGCCTTTGCCGATTCCGCACCGATGCGC
>JBCDLT010000094.1:0-19107 GCA_038745065.1 Pseudomonadota bacterium
AACCGTGTTCCGGCGACCTCGAACCGGGCGACCAGATCATCGAGCTTGGCGGCCTTGTCCGGAGCCAGCAATTCCCGGGCGAGGTAACAAACGATCTTGTTGCCTGTCTCACCCCACGCCAGGGCCGAGCCCGGCGCGCAGAAGACTGCAAGAAGCAGGAGAACCGGGGCTGACACCTTTCTTACGCGCCACGCTCGCTGCACCGTCACCCCTCCCCGTCGGCCCGTTTACAGTGCCGGCAAGCCGGGCGCGCATCGCACACGTCGGGATCGCCTGGCTAACCGCTTCCGGGTTCCTCCGCTACGGCTTCGGGCACAGTGTCATGGCAACCGTTATCGATGCAAGCGGAAGCATGCGTACAGCCCGTGGAGCTTGCAGCACGCGGTGGACGGACCGGGAATGAGCGCCGGAGCAGGGCCGACATGCTGCTGCATCCGGCCCTACGCGACGTTGGCGCGGGCCTGTTCGATATTGGCCTCGTTGCGCTTCTGGCGGGCGATGGCCGCATTCGCGCCGACGGTCTCCTGGAACATGGCCAGTTCGTCGATATCCTCGTCGCTCGCCGGCGCGATCGCGAGATCGGTATAGTCCCGGCGCTTCGGATCGCGGATGATGCTGAGAAATGTCGGCAACAGCCGGACGAGGAGCCCTAATTGGCCGGCAAACTTGGCGGCCGTCTCCCAAACGAAGCGCGGATAAAATACAAGGCGGGGCTCGATCGGCCGGCCCGGCCGGCGGTCGCGCCGGTGTTTCATGCGAAAGAAGCCGCCCTCCAGCGGGTGGACGCGTTCGTATTTCAGCATGATGTAGAACCAGTACATCAGCCGGAACTTGCTCTTGGCCCGGCCGTGTTTCAGCGAGGCGGCCCGGCGCACGACCGTGGCGATGTGCTCGGGCGTGTAATAGGCGTCCCAGGCCTGCCAATAGGCATCTTCCCATTCCCGGTCGCTCATTTTCTGGTGATGCGTTACCCGGTGATGCAGGTCGTATTTGTTGAGGTCGGGATCCATCCAGACGCCCTTCGACAGGAGCGTCTTGTGGTCTTCGGAACCGGGCAGCGGGGTCAGGAAAAAGAATTCCAGAAGGTCGAGCGGCAATTCCTTCTTGATGATCTCGATGTCGTGCAGGATCGATTCCCGCGTATCGGCGGGAAACCCCAGAATGTACCCGGCATAGGTCATCACGCCGTGGCGGTGCCATTCCTGGATCATGCGCCGGTATTCCGTGATCTTGTTCTGGCGTTTCTTGGCGGCGAGCAGGTTGTCCGGATTGATGTTTTCCAGGCCGATGAACACCCGGTTCACACCGGCGCGCACGCATTTTTCGATGAAGTTCGGCAGCTTGTGGCACAACGTGTCCACCTGGATCACGAACTTGATGCCGAGGCCCTCCTCCTCGCGCAGCCTGATCAGGCGGTCGAGCAGCGGTTCCCAGTCCTTGTTGCGGGCGAAATTGTCGTCGGTGATGAAGAAGCGCTTGATCTTCTGGGCGTAATTCTCGCGGATGATGCGTTCCAAATCGTCGGGCGAGCGGAACCGGCTCTTGCGGCCCTGTACGTTGATGATGGTGCAGAAGGAACACTGAAACGGACAGCCGCGGCCGAGATCGAAACTGGAGCGGCCGTCGAGCGTCTTGATGACGTGGTCGGGCGGCAGGAACGGGATCGGCGTGCCGTCGATCGACGGCAGGTCGTTCATGAAATCGTAGACCGGCTGCAACGTGCCGTTCCAGGCGTCGCGAAAGACCTGGTCGAGCCGGGTCTCCTCAAGCTCGCCGGCAAAGAAGGAAAACCCCTCCTCCTGCGCGGCGGCCATTTCCGGCGGCATTTCCTTCAGCATGGAGAGACAGCCGGAAACATGAAATCCGCCGATGGCCACTTGCAGGCCTTCCCGCTTGAAGGCGCGGGCGAGATCGACGGCATGGGGGAACTGGTTCGACTGGACGCCGATCAGACCGATCAGCGCCCGCCCGCCGGCGCGGCGGATGCGGTGCGCGATGCGTTCGGGACGCACCCGCGTGTTGGTCTCGTCGATCGTCGTAAACCGCATCTCGACATCGTCGCCGAGCACCTTGCGCGCCTGGCAATCGAGCGCGAGGCCGTTGACGCTTGCCAGCGAGTTCGACGGGATCGCCGAGCGCAGCCATTGGATCGGATAGCCGTCGTCATCGTAATGCGTCGGCTTGATCATGACGAAATGGAAAAGGTTCGACTGCCGTCCGGCCGGATCTGCCATGCTGCCCCCCACAAGCGCGACAGAAAGTAGCAGATCGTCAGACAAAATCTAAGCGGAAATGCTTATGATTCGTCAGTGAACCGGTCAGCGACGACAGAACGCCGAGGAGAACTCGATCGTCGTGTCAGCGGACGGCGCGATCCGGTCCTAGGCGACGGCCGGGTATGGCGGCAGCCCAACCGGATGCAATTCGCCCTCCTGAAGACCGTCCAGGGCACGCAGGATCTCTTCGAAATTGCGGCCAATGCCGATCGGATAGGTCAGGATCAGCCGGATGCGCTTGTCCGGGGCGATCAGGAAAACCGAGCGTGCCGGGCCGGTCGCGGAGAGCGGGCAACCGGCCGAGGCCTCCGGCGGTACAATTCCGAACCGCTTGGCGACGCCAAGATCGGGATCACCGATCAGCGGATAGCCAACGGGCATGCCGCCTGCCTCGCGCCAGGCGCCAAGCCGGTCGGCGGACCGCGCGACGAGCCCGACCATTGTGCATCCCCGCCGCAAAAAAGCGCCGCGCAGCGCCGCAAGCGTGACAGCTTCTTCGGCGCAGGCAGGAGCGGGTCTTTCGGGATGCGAGATCAGAAGGCACCAGGAATCGCCGATCCAGTCATGAAAGGCAAACCGGCCTTCGCTGGTCTCGGCCATGAAATCCGGCGCAAAATTATCGATTGCCAACATGATACGCATCCCAATTCGCCTGCGCGCCGGCCGGTTCAATTTTCCGGCCTCGGCGCCTGTCGGCTTTCACATGGAGATGGGAGCGATGGAAGACCTGAAGAAATTCGGAAAAATACCGGAAAGTGGTCGATTTCCAGATTTGCGGCCGGCAGCCTTCGTGCCGGTTAATCGAGGCTCTGTCGGAACGCCGGTAATTTCTCCGAATTGATCATGATGACAAGAGGGACGCGCCACCCAGTGCGAATGGAGGCGATCTGGCTTTCGTCGGGGCCATCCAAGATGCTTGATGCCGGTGCCGTTCTCGCTGCCTAAACCGCCCCCAGCTTCCTGGCGTCCCGCACAAACCTGGAATGAAAGAACTGATTGACGAACAGGCTGTTGCGCTCCGGGTAATAAGGCGACTTGTCGATGTAGGTCCAGGTGTCGCCGTGCCGGTAGAACACGCACAGGAAATTGGGATAGATCCGGGCCTCCCGGCTTTTGTCCGCGTCGCGTCCGCCGGCAAAGACGGCAACCTGACCGGCGAAGGCCTCGCCGCCTTCCTTGACGATCTCCTGTTCGAAAAACGTCGTCAGGTGGGGCTCGAAGGCGAGCGATGCGCGGGCGGCTTCCAGATCCGCCTCCGTAAACGCCGCCATCTTGCGGGGTTCTTCCGTGCAGGCCCGGCGTTCCGTGAGGCTCAGCGTAAGGTCTGCCGGACGGGGCGCGGCTTCCAGCGGTCGGCGTTCGGTATCTTCGGACACTTGTGTGTCCGCCGTTTGAACCGCTTCGTCCGGCGCTGTTGCGCTCTGCGGTCCGGTTGCCGTGGGGGCGGCACATCCGGCGATAGCCAAGACGCATAAGCCGACGATCGCCCAACGGCCAGCCGGTCGGTTCGTCATGCGTTTCGCTCCCCACGCCGGTTCGAATGAACGACGCCCTTCAACGTTCTGCGCGCAGGGGAAAAAGAAGGCGCGGCACCTTGTTTCATCCGCATCCCTTCCGAGCGCCTTGAATTCGGCACGTCCGGCGGCGTCGCTTCATCCTCCCAACGCCGCCACCTTCTCCCGGCTCAAAACCAGCAGCGCCTCGGCTTCCTTGCGCTTTTCGCCGATTTCCATGCGGGCGCGAACCGGGGCGGCGACGCTGGGAGTCGGGGAGCCGGCGCCGGAAACGGCGACGATCAGCATCGTGCCGAAGACCGCGCCGGCGATGGCGCCGTTCGTCTCCCGGCCAAAATCCTTCCACTCGTCAACCGCGCGTTCATAGTGTTCGGCGGCCGTACGGTAGTAGGTAAGCGCTCGCGCCCGGTCGCGGTCTTCGTAGTAATCGGCAGCAGTAAAGTGGGATTCAGCGGTGTACCAGCCAGCGCGCGGGACGGTGTCGGAAAACGTCGTCGGTCTGGCGCCGGCTTGAAGCAACGTGCGGGCAAGGCCCCGATTGTCCTGTTCGACGGCAATGTCGAAGGCCGTGACGCCATGATCGTCGTCGGCGGCCAGATCGGCGCCAGCCTTCAGGAGATGGCGGGCAAGACCGTCGTGGCCGCCCGCAGCCGCCATGATGAGCGCCGTGCGGCCATTGACGTTCGCCTGGTTGATGTCTGTCCCCTCAGCCAGCGCCCGTTTCACCATTTTCATGTGACCGCCATGGGCGGCGACGAGCAGGCAATCGTTGCCGACCTTGTCCGTCGCATTCCGGTCGGCGCCGGCCTCGACCAGCAGCCGGGCGACCTCGGCGTGGCCGTTGCGACAGGCCTCAATCAGCGGCGTCGCGCCGGCATTGTTGCGCACCGTGTGGCTCGCGCCTTTCTGCAACAGGGCCGAGGCGGCCTTTGGCTGGCCCGTCCGGGCGGCCGCATGCAAGGCGGTGGCGCCATTGCCGTCGGGTTTGTCGACATTTTTCGACTTGTCGATGAGGCGCAGGGCCTGGGTATCGTTGCGCTCTTCAATCGCCATATGGAGCGGCGTGGAGGCTACACACCCGGCCATTGCAAACGCCAGCAGGAGGCTGCCGACCGCGCTTTTTGCGGCCTGCCTGTTGCGCCTTCGAGCCCAAAGGCGCGTCTGCCGATCCGATCGACACGCACGTCCACTGTCCGCAGCCCGCCGACCCGTTTGACAGGCCGCGACCGACGCCTTACTGCATCCTGAAACCATGAAACGCCGAACTCCCCTTCCCCTCAATCGATACACTTTACTCGCGTACCATCCGTTAGCCACGGACCAAAAATCAGATAGATCTCATGCGGTCAATGCAAAATGCGCGTTTCCAGAGATTGAAAGTCGGGCAAATTTAATCAGGAAAATTGACAGGTATTTTTCGACACGGCCGATTCCCGGCTTTTTGTTCGCGCCTTCCGTCTTGTCATGAAAGATAGATCGAAAAGCGACCTCACCCGCCTCAGCAAATGCATGTCTCATGCGCTCCGCCATGCGCCTGAAGCCTATGGGTTGTCGCTCGATCACGGAGGCTGGGTCGAACTGGACGCCCTATGCCAGGGCATCCGGCAGAACCGGTCCAGCTTTACCGGGATTGAGATTGAAGATCTCTTGGCCGCGGCGACGTCCGGTTCCAAGGTGCGGCACGAAATCGACGGCACGCGCATCCGCGCGCTTTACGGCCATTCGGCCGGCCAGGCGATCGAAAAGACCCGTTCAGAGACCGTACCCGAGCGCCTCTATCACGGCACCAGCGAAACCGCCTGGGCCGCCATTCGTACCGAGGGCCTGCGGTCGATGCGCCGGCAATTCGTGCATCTGTCGGAGACCGTGGACCTTGCCAGGCTGACCGGCAGGCGGAAGACGCCCGACCCTGTCATTCTTGAGATCGATGCCAAGCGCGCGGCAGATGAGGGCGTCGCGTTCTATCTTGGCAATGACGACATCTGGCTCGCGGAAGCGCTGCCTGCGGGATACATTCGGCTGTTGTCATGAACTGTCAGACCGGACCGATCTGACAGCAAAAAGATACAGTGACGTGCCCTTCCTCGCGCACATCTAAGGCGAATCACTATTTTTTCTAAGTTTCTCGATTTTTGATTGCATTTATTCTCCCTGCTCTACTACGCTAACCGAACGCTTTCAAAGCGACTGATTGCGCAATTATCTACACAAAGATACTTGTTACGCGGCATTAGAGTGTGTATATAAATATTTATATTTGGCCGATCATATGGAACTTAACCGGAAGAAAATCGTCAAGCGCCTGACCAAAGAAGGATGGGTCTTGCATCGATCTTCCGGCGGGCACGATGTCTACAAACATCCAAATCAAGATCATCACATAGCCTTGCCCCGCCATCCGATACTTTCTCCCGGCGTGGCACGGGATGTCGGCAAGAAGGCAGGATGGTGACCCCGCCGATCTCGTCCGGATTTTGAAAAAAGACAAGGAACAGACCTAATGAGGTATGCAGTTCTGATCGACGGTGATGACGGCAATTACGGCGCCGTAATTCCTGACGCGCCCGGTGCCTATGGCGGTGGCGCGACGGTCGAGGAGGCGCTCATGAGTGCACAGGAAGGTTTGGCGCTTTGGGCAACAAGCATGCGCGAGGACGGCAAAGCGGTTCCGAGGCCGCGCGACTTTAAAACCCTGCACGCGGACCAGGAGGTTCAGGAGGCGATTGCGGCCGGTGCGGTACTGGCATCCGTAGCGCTTGTCCCAGTTGCCGGCAAAGTCACGCGTGTGAACGTCTCGATGGACGCGGGCGTTCTTGAATTCATCGATACCGAGGCGAAGAGCCTGGGACTGACCCGTTCCGGCTACATCGAACGCGCCGCGCGCGCGTTCGCTACGATGCGGTGACAAGCGCCTCCCCGCCTACTGGGCCGCGTCCGGCGCCGTAACACCAAACAGCCACCGGAGCGGCATTCGGTCACTGTACTTCCCGATTTCGATTGCGCCATATCCCGAGGCTCAGACGGTTCGAACAAGGTACGTCCTACTGCGGTGCCTGGGAGGTCGAGAATGCCCCGACGATCGTTTTCATCCAGCGCCATTATGAGCCTCTCCGCCGTTGGCGTGCTCGCCGTTTTTGTTGCAGTCAATCCGGCCGATGCCCTGCAGGACCAGCGTCCGCCGGACTTCACACAACTCGATGCGGCGCCGTTCATGGTTGAAAACGCACCGCATTCGGCGCAGGCACAGGAGACTATGCTCGGCGTGCCGGCCGGCACCTACACGCTGGGGCGGGACGGCGGACCGCGTGCCGAACAGCCGGCTCATTCGGTCGACGTGGCGGCGTTCCGGATCGACCGCACTGAGGTTACCAACGCCGCCTTTGCAGAATATCTGAACGCCCTCAACCTTCCAGTCGCCGAGCCGTTCGAGGCCGGCGCCGCGTCGTTAAGTGTGCTCGCCACCGACCAGGCTGCGCTCCTGATGGAAGGGCGCCGGGGAAGCGACGTCTACCCGATCATCGCGCTTGATGACAACGAGGCCCGCATCGGCGTCGCCGACGGCGCGTTCCGGCCGACAAGCGGGTTCGAAGAGCATCCCGTTGCAGAAACGACCTGGGCCGGCGCGCGCGCCTATTGCGCATGGCGTGGAGCCCGATTGCCGTCGGAAGCGGAATGGGAGGCGGCAGCGCGCGGTGCCGATGCACGGCTCTATCCGTGGGGCGATGCGGCGCCTGACGAAACGCGTGTGTTCGTCTCGGGCCGAACGGGCGTGACGGAGACTGTTGGCACCCGTCCCGGCGGCGCCTCACCCGTCGGCGCCCTCGACATGAGCGGCTCGCTCGCCGAATGGACGTCCACTCTGCGGCGCCCCTATCCATACGATCCGAACGATGGACGGGAGGCCCCGAACCAGCCCGGCGAACGGGTCACACGGGGCGGCGATTACATCTTCGACGCCGAACCTGCGACACTGACGGCAACGCACAGAGCGGGCTTTTCCAACGCGCCCGAGCGCGGTCATCGGCACATCGGGTTTCGGTGTGTGGCGGGAGCTGCGTAAACTGACTGGGTGTCAATAGGAGGGATCTGTCGATGTCCGAACTCGGATTAGTTGCTAGCGTTGTCAAATAACTGCCAGACTCTCCCACTCATTTTGACTCTCGGTTACTCTATCAATCCCGGTAATCTGAGCATCTTCCAACTTCCGGACAATGTCTTCGTTCAAAAATACAGCATCACGCACGCTAAGTAATTTCCAGATCGGATATTTCTCTATGGCCACTCGTAATTCTGCTTGTTTCTGAAAAAGCCCTAACTTTTTTTCAGACTGAGTTGGTCTGAAACCCACGTTTTCTAGATCGCAATCTGTCACGTCTATCCTTAGGAGGGATTTCACACACATCCAATAAAATCTACCCAGATTGATTTCTACTTTTTCTTTATCGACAATCTTCGCGTCCCAAACTTGGACATACTCGGAAATATCTTCCTGAACCAAATTCAGAAATTTATCGGATACAAGCAAAAACGGGTTCGACGTGTATATGTCCGGCACAATAGCGTCACTAGGCTCGCTTCCTAACATCATGTGTGCCGAAAATTTCTTTTGATCTATGTTAGGAGCCATCAAAAGGCGGCAACGCGAATTGAAGCTGATTGGTGTTACATCTTCAGCCAACATTTCAAATTCATTGGGGTTTAGGACAGCATACTCTCCGTCGTAATCAAGAACCCAACTATTTTGATACTGATAGTCTAACGACGAATACAACCTGTAGAACAAAACTCGCTCCAACTTTGATTCTTCTCATTTTATGCGATCGAACGATCGAGATTCGTATAAATCAGTTGTTTGACTGACTTTATTTGTCTCGGAGTTTGCGCCTAATCGATACATCCGTCGTCGAAGTAAAGGTGCGACGGCAGGCCTCGAGTTTTGGCGGCGGCGAGCCGTATTTTAAGGCACGCTAACCTCAATACGGGAAGATAACAACCCAATATCTAACTCACCCTCAAATTTTATTTAACCAGCTTATCTTTCAATACCTTTTGCTTAATTTGCGTTCAGATGGCTACCGGCACGCCGACAGCAAAACATTATTGCCCTGAGATAAGATTATGGTATTCGATTGACTTGGGATATGTATACTAGTTACAGAATCACCTCTTGTTCTAAAATGATAGACAGAAATCAACTGGCTACCTTCCCTATATCTCTCAGACCAGAAAAACGATCCCGAAAAATACTCCCCGCTTCCCCGTAGTGTGACGATATAATCGCGTTTCTCTTGATCAATTGCCCAAATTTCTATTTCGCATCCGAAATTTTTCTTACATTTCTTTTGGCGTTGATCAAAAATTACATATTTATTTCCTATTAATTTTTTCTCTATTGTAATTTTTTCGTTATTTTCACTATATTTTTTCATTAAATCGGAGCATACAAAACCCGCAGCATGAGTGACGGCAACACTCAAAATTATAAACCCCATGCAACATAAAAAACAGCGCACAGCATACTTCATATGCTTTGAGTATTTATTGTTCTTTGTGGCGCTATTAGCGTCAGTTTTGCAAGAATTTACTCGATTCATTCCTCTTTTCTTCATAAGAAACTATTCCATGGTACCGAAAGTCTTACATGGTCAATTTATATTCAGCCAACACCCCTCTATCTGTCCGCATGCCCCGCCTGTTGGTCAAAGAACGACGCCGTGCGCGGCTTTTGCGGCAATTCGATTTCATAGGGCACCGAGCGGACACGGTTGGTCTTCTGCCCCCGCACAACCAGGCCTTCATACTTCGTCGGCACCGGGTTCGGCGCATAGGGAATGGCGTCCTCGGCCGAATAGACGGCGATGAAGAGCGTGCGCGGGTGCGCGGATCGGTTGGGGGCCGAGCCGTGCAGCAACCTTGTGTGCATCAGGCAGACCGATCCGGCCGAGCCGGTGCAGACTTTTGCCTTTGCGACCGAGGCTTCGGCGATCGACTCAGCGACCGCGCCGGTGAATACGCCGTCATGCCACAGGCTGTGCAGCGCACCGCGATGCGAGCCGGCGACGACTTCCAGCGGGCCGTTTTCCTCTGTCACCTCGTCGACCATCAAAAGCGCGGTCACCAGATCGTCGTTGGAATGCGGCGTGAAGGGAAAGTCCTGATGCCATTTCACCGCCGTTGCAGTACCTGGCAGTTTGGAATTGATCTTGGTGTGGTGCAGTTTGACGTTCGGGCCCACGAGATCGGCCACACAATCGGTCATGCGGCTGTCGGCCATGGCATCGTAGTAGGCCTGCGACACCTCGACCGGCGCGTTGACCCGGCGCAGGCCCGGCTTTTCCGCCGAATGACCGGGTTCGACATCGAAGCGCGGACGGCCGTCGAGCGTTTCCCCGTAGGCCGCATCGTGGCTGCGGCTTTCTTCCACCCAGGCGTCAAAATCGGTCCGCAAATCTGCGAGCCGGTCCGGGGCGACGGCGTTTTCGACCACAAGAAAGCCGTCCCGCCAGAACTGCTCTGTCTGGTCTATTGTGAGTGCTGCCACGTTCCTCCCCCGCGGGCCGAAATCAGATGTGCTTCACACTCTTACCGCACCCGGATTATCCTGGCGATTGAAAAGCCGCGCATCGCAGCAGGGTCGGCCATTGGCGATTGAGCAGTTTGACCCCGCATCGATCGTCCCGGCGATTTATTTGACCGGGCTACAGGCCATACCGTCTCTTTACGCCGCAGTGAGAGAGCGACATGAATGAAACCAAACCGCCGTCAGCCGAACCGACCGGCGACGCCCGGGCGGCCATCGAGCACCGCGTCCTCAGCCTCGTCGAAGCGCTGGCGCGCGAACTCAATCCCGGACGGCGCCTGACTGCAACGCTTGACGCCTCGCTGCAGCGCGATCTCGGCTTCGACAGTCTGGGGCTTTCCGAACTCCTGCTTAGGACCGAAAAGGAATTCGGAATCCGGCTGGCCGACGACCTGATCGCCGAGATCGACACCCCGCAGGACCTGGCAAACGAAATTGCCCAATCCGGGCAAGGCGTCATCGACCCTGTCGCGCAAAAAACCGAGACGCTCCCGAGCGCGATGCTCGAAGCCGTACCCGACACGGTGACGACCCTTATCGGTGTCCTGGAATGGCGCACCCGCCAGAGCCCGGACCGCACCCACATTCTGTTGTCCGATGGCTACAACGAATCCGAGACGATCACCTACGGCGCGCTCTCCGAAGCCGCCGGCCGGTTTGCGGCCGGATTGCGGTCCTGGGGTCTGGAACCCGGCGAACGGGTCGGCATCATGCTGCCGACGGGCAACGAATTCTTCGAGGCCTTTTTCGGGGTGCTCCTGGCGGGCGGCGTGCCCGCGCCGATGTATCCGCCGATCCGCTTGTCGCAACTGGAAGAACACCTGCGGCGCCAGGCGGGCATCCTGCGCAATTCGGAAGCCGCACTGTTGATCGTGCCGCAACAGGGCAAGACGCTGACGGGTCTGCTCGGCGGACAGATCGACACCTTGCGCGGTGTCTCGACGGTCGCGGCCCTGCGGGCGTCAGAGGGACCGGGTCCTGCGATCGACCGACAGCCGGACGATCTCGCCATGCTGCAATACACGTCCGGCAGTACCGGCGATCCGAAAGGCGTGATGCTTACCCATGCCAATCTGCTTGCCAACATCCGCGCGATGGGTCGGGCGATCGATGCAACGTCGAACGACGTCTTCGTCTCCTGGCTGCCGCTCTATCACGATCTCGGCCTTATCGGCGCGTGGTTCGGCTCTCTGTATTACGGCGTGCCGGCCGTCATCATGTCGCCGCTGCACTTCATCGTGCGACCGGAAAGCTGGTTATGGGCGATCCATCGCAATTCGGCGACGCTGACAGCCGCCCCGAATTTCGCCTTCGAATTGTGTGTCGACAAGATCGACGATGCGGCGATCGCCGGGCTCGACCTCAGTTCGCTGCGCATGGTGGCCAACGGCGCGGAGCCGATCAGCGTCGACACCATTCGCCGCTTTACCGAACGCTTCGAGCCCTATGGCTTTCGGCCCCAGGCGATGACCCCGGTCTACGGGCTGGCGGAAAGCTCCGTGGGCCTAGCCTTCTCATCGGCCGAGCAATTGCCGATCGTCGAACGCATCGACCGCGCTGCGCTTTCGCAGACAGGAAAGGCGGTGCCGGCCCGGCCGGACGACGCCCATGCGATGCCCGTCGTGTCGAGCGGCGTGCCCCTGCCCGGCCACGAAGTAAGGATCGTCGACGCCATCGGCCAGGAAGCGCCGGGGCGCCAGGAAGGCCGGCTGGAGTTCAGGGGCCCATCGTCAACGCGCGGCTATTTCCGCGATCCGGAGCGTACCGAGGGCCTCATTCGCGGCGATTGGCTGACCAGCGGCGATCTCGCCTATATCGCGAACGGCAATATCTTCCTGACCGGCCGCGTCAAGGACCTCATCATCAAGGGCGGCCGCAACATCTATCCGCAGGAAATCGAAAACGGCGTCGGCGCGCTCGCCGGCATCCGCAAAGGCTGTGTCGCCGCCTTCGCCAGCACGGATGCGAGGACCGGTACGGAGCGGCTGGTGGTCGTCGCCGAATCCCGCGAGACCGATCCGTCCCGCCGCGCCGACCTCCAGGACACGGTTGCCCGGTCCGTTTCAGACATCCTCGGCATGCCGGCCGACGAGGTCGTTATCGTAAAACCGCACGCGGTGCCAAAAACCTCCAGCGGCAAGATCCGTCGATCGACGGCGCGCGAACTCTACGAAGCCGGAAATCTGGGCCAGGAAACGCGGGCGCTCTGGATGCAGATCCTCCGGCTCGGCCTTATGTCCGGCGCATCGCGCGCACGACGCCTTCTCGCAACCTCCGCCGACCTTGCCTATGCGGGATGGTGGTGGAGCGTGCTCGTCCTGCTTGGCGCCGTCGTGTGGCCAAGTGTGCTCCTTTTGCCGAACCGCCGCTGGCGCTGGGGGTTTGTGCGGTCGGCCGCGCGGACGGCCTTGCGGCTGATGGGCATCCGGTTCTCGGTTTCCGGCGTGGACCGTCTTGCCACCGACCGGGCAATCGTCGTCGCCAACCATTCAAGCTATACTGATGCGCTTGTCATGGCCGCCCTCTTGCCGGACGAACCGGCCTTTGTCGCCAAGAAGGAACTGGCGGGCCAGTTCGTCGCCGGCCCGTTCCTGCGCAGATTGAGGACGCATTTCGCCGAACGCGCGGACTTTCAGGAGGGCCTGCAGGAAGTGGAAGCGTTCAAGGCGTTCGTCGCCCGCGGCAACAAATTGGTGTTTTTCCCAGAGGCGACGTTTTTCAGGATGCCCGGCCTGCTGCCGTTCCGGCTCGGCGCGTTCACCGTCGCCTGCGCGGCGGACGCGCCCGTCGTTCCGGTCGTCATCCGCGGGACCCGCTCGATCCTGAGGGGCGAACAATGGTTTCCCCGCCGGGGTGCCGTGGAGATCGAGGTGCTTGAACCGTTGACGCCCGGTGGCGCAGACTTCGCCGCCGCCATCGACTTGCGAGACCGGACCCGCGCCCAGATCCTTGCCCATTGCGGCGAACCGGATGCGGCCGCAAGGACGGTGTCGTTCCAAAAGGACGGCGTCGAGGTGGCCGACGGCTGATCGGGCTATAAGCCGGTGGATTTTTGTTGTCCGGCACCGAACGTGGGGCAAGGCCGCCCCACGCTCGGCAATATGCGCAACCCGGTCGCTTACTTCACGTAGGGTTTGACGTCCTGAAAGCCTTCCGGCGCGTTCGGGTCGACATGGAAGTCGATCTTGCGGACGAACGCGTCCTTGCGGCTCAGCCGCAGCTTCTTCCAGGCGAGCGCCAGGCCCGCCTTGGCATAAACCGACGGGCCCTGGAGATCGTGGCGGCGCGGCGTCATGCCGAGGCGCGTGCGCAGGATGCCGTTGCCGTAATTCACCGCGTAGGCGTTGCGGATGGCATCGGTCCAGTGTTCCGTCGTCACCGAGACATTGACACAATCGGCGTTGACGACCCGGTGCGGGCAATTCAGCCCCCAATGCAGCATCTCGCCGGGGCCGATGTCGTAGACTTCGGCATAGTCGTCGAACCAGGGTTCGTAGTCGATGTCCTCCTCCTGGAGCCCCATGACGATCGATTCCATGTCGATCGCGTGCAGGAAGGGTTCGGTGTTCGGATAGACGTAAACCCGTTTGCGGCCGGCGATCTGCCACAGGGACTGGCCGGGAATGTCGGCATGGTAATAGACCTGCGCGTTCGGCGAAGACACCAGAATGCCGAGGGATTGCCGGTAGGTCTTCAGCCCGGGAACCCGGCTTTCGAACTCTGAGAAGATATCCTTCAAGAGCCGGTTGTAGCGCGGGTCGACATCCATCACCTTGCGCAGATTGATCCAGATGCGCCCTTTCGAGACGGCCTCGATCACGTCCGCGCCGGTGTTGCCGGCGACCGCGCCCTCGCGCCATTGCTTTCGAGTGTGATCGCGGCCCATCGTCGTCACGTTGTACATGTTCTCGGGATAGGCATCGATCAGCTCGGCGATCGCCTGCATCGAAAACAGCCCGGTCTCAGCAAGTCGATGGGTCAGTTTGATCGTGTGTTTGCCGAACAAGTCGCGATGCCTGTCCTGCCAGTCGGCGATAATTTCTTGTGTCATTGTTGTGCCTCCATGGACATCGGGTAAGGGCTAGGGTACGGCTCCGCCTTCGGCGCATCGGCGCGTGCCGGGCGGCGGAGCGGAACGAGAAAGACGTCGAGATCGGCGCAGCGGCGGACGGCGCAGACGGTCGCCGCTGCGCGTACGGCCAGAGCCGCCGATGTGGCGGCGGCCACGCCGAGGATTCCCAATACGGGATAGAGCGCCAGGGACAGGATGACGTTGGTGACCAGGGCGACACCGCTGACCGCCAGGCTGGCGCGCTGGTGGCCGAGCACGACGAGCAGGTCGGTGCCGGTTCCGACCGACGCGCGGGCAACGTAGCCAAGCGCAATCACGGCCATGACCGGATAGGCGGCGACGAAGTCCGGTCCGAAGAGCATCAGGAGCGGATAGCCCGCGCTCAGCGTGAGCAGGACGGCCGGGATCGTCAGCCAGAACGTCCACCAGGTCGTCTCGGAAACCGCCGCCTGCAGCGCCACCGGGTCTTTGCGGGCATTGGCGATCGAGAACTTGCGCGGACTGACGATCATGAAGGCATAGGCGATGAAGTTCACCAACGCCATGGAGCGCACGGCCGCGAAATAGAGCGCCACCTCGTCCGGCGTGCCCAAGAGGCCGAGGATGAGCACGTCGGAGGCGACGAACATTTCCTCCGCGCCATTGACGAACATCAGCGGAAGGGTCGCCCGGAGCCACAGGCCGGTCCGGCTCGTCGCTTCGACGGCGCCGACCTGACGCGCAAGCCGGCGGCGGACAAGCCAGGCCTGGACGCACATCAGAAATCCGGTCGCGACGATCGCGACAATCAGCACAAACCCGGCATCGGGGGTGTGACCGGACCAGGCCCACACTCCTACCGCCAGGCCGATAAAGACCGGGCGGATCAGATAGCCGGGCACGATCGCCAGCCCGAACCAGCCGAAACTTCGGCAGACGCCTTCCATGTACAATTCACCGGCGGCGAACGGCAATCCGATCGTGACGATGACCAGGCCGACCAGATAAGCCGGCGGCACAACGGGCTGCAGCAGCCAGATCAGGCCGAGGCCGACACAGGCAAACCCGACCGATCCTAGCGCGACGACGCGGAAGCCGGTGCCCAGAAAGCCGAGCGCCAGGCCGGCATGACCGCGGGCCATGTAGCGCGGCAGGAACCGAAGGGCGGATTCGGAAAAGCCGAACACGGCCATATGCGCGGCAACGACGATCCAGACCCACAGCCCGGCATACACGCCGTATTCCTCGACCGACAGCAGCCGGGCCAGCAAGACATGGATCAGATAGGCAAAGGCCGCGCTTCCGACGCGGATCGCAAAGGTGAAAAACGCGTCGTGCACCAGAAGCGTCTTCAGGCGCGTTATCCCGGACAGACGAAACGCGGCGATCATGGCGTTTCCCCGGAAGCATAGAGGCGCGTCCCAAGCGCGGAAAGCACGCGAATGCGCTGTTCGCGCGGCAGCGCCTCGATCGACTGCTTGAGGGCCGGGCGCAGGCGTTTCAGCCAGAGCTCCACCCGGGCACGGCCGAGCACGGTGAGCCCGACATGGTGATTGAACAGCGGCACGTCCGTGTTCGACCAGGCTTCCTTGTAGGCGTCGGAATTGCCGAGCAGGTCATAACACCGGATGCCGTTTTCGAAACACCATTCCAGCATGCATTCCATTTCGACCTTGCCCGGCGAATGGGCGTAGAGGGCGAGATCGTAGGCCCCGAGATACGAAATGAAATGGCCGTTGCGCTCAAAGCCGATCTCGCCGGCGATCATGCGGCCGTCAAGCGCCAGTTCACCGACAAGCACCCTGCCGGCACCGGCCGGGCAATCGGTCAATCCGGAAAAGAAGGCGGCGTTGTTGTCCATGGAGAGCGCCCGGCTGGCCTTGCCGGACTCGCGCAACCAGACGGTCTTCAGATCGAGCGCAGACGCAACCGCCTCAGTAAAGCCTGGCGAATCCGGCGAGTGCACGCGAAACTCCAGCGCACCGAGCGCTTCGAGTTTGCGGCGTTTGCGACGCCGGCTCTTGCGGCAGGACGCGCTGAGGCTTTGAAAGAAGGCATCCCAGGATTCGTAGTGCGTGAGGTCCAGCACAGCGCTTGAATCGCCGCTCGAAGCAAATCCGGCGTCTGACGAGAGGGCTTCCGCCAGGACGGATCCGTGGGGGATGTTCGTCAATTCGATCGCGTCGATCCCGGGCCCGGATCGGATGTGGGCCCAACCGGCCACAATTGCTGCATGGCCAACCGGTCCCGGATCTGCCAGCACACCGGCATACTGACCATGCGGTTCGCCGAGCGTCTTCAGAACCGTCAATCCCATCGAGGCCCGATCCTCGACGAGCGGCCAGATCAGAACGGGGTCGCCGTCGACCCGCCCGGTCAGGACGTGCGCACGCGGTAACGAGTCCGCCCCGCCTTCGGCCCCATAGACCGCAAGCCAGCGTTCGCACCATTCATAGGTCTGGAAATAGCCGAAGACATTTTTTGTCCGGGCGGCGAGCGCCCGCCAGTCGTCAGCGAGCGCATGCAGACCCGCAAGGTCTCTCACAACCTCGAATTCGATATTCGCCTGGCGCTCGACTCCCGGTTCCGAACCGGGTGCAACGCCGAGGTTTCGTGCCCGTGCCGTCACACTGCCCATCCCTGTTTCCGTCCCGCCTCGCCATCGGCCGGTTCGGAGCGTGCTCGTGTTCGGCGAACCATAGGAAAACAGGTTTTGGGAATCCCTAATATTTGAACTGAAATGATCCTCGGCGTTAAGTTGTCGTAAATGTTTAATTAAATTGCCAACACCAAAGATTGTCTCTTGAATAATTCAATCGCGCTCCGATTTAATCGACAGAAACTACCGAGATATTGGCGCATTTTGGGATTGTATATTTAAAGATTAACCTGAATAGACGACGCATCTCGGTCGCCTTTAGAAATCTCACAGCGAGCGCGCTGTTCCTCTGCGGAAGTCGATAGCAACGGCAAAACCTGCGCTATCTTCGAAAGTCCAACCCCGGCCCGGCCATGGATTCCTCAATCCTCCTCGTATTCATCGTCCTCGTGTTCGTGCTCATCATTGCATGGAAACTCAAGGTGCGAATGGCGCGTGCCGACCGGCCGAGCGTGGATTCCTACCTGCCGGCCACAGCCTCCTACCGCACCTCCGACGATGCGCGCATCCGGACGCTCACCGGACAGCCGTTCGCCGAGATCCAGGCAGACGACACGTCCCGGCCGACGACGCGCGCCTCGCTTTACCGGAAACTCGAAGACGGCGAGGCGCTGTGCCGCCGCCACGCCGATCTGATGATGCGGATCGCCGAGGCCTACGACACCGACGCCCCGACCGAGGCGCTGCTCCGCGAAGCCGAGCATGTGCTGCCGGACATCAAACGCGAGGACGAACGCCTCTCCGCACTCTATGTCGCGGCCGAGATCGCGGATCCGGGCGAGGCGGAACGATTCGAAGAAGCCATTTTCGAGATCACAGACCAGTTCGACGACTTCATCTACAATGTCGAATGGCTGAAAGACCTTCTTGCGCGGCAGCGCGGGGAAAACCCGGACACGAACTTATAAGAAACGACGTCGGCAATCCCCGGCGGGCCGCATTATACACTTGTTGGTTCAGGCCCATCCAAGTGCGCGCAGCGACTGTACGTCGTTCCAGATCTTGGTCATGTGCCGTATCCGGCCGTCGTCGAACTGCATGACGTAGACATAATCGGCGGCCACTGTTTTTCCGGTCGGCGCTACAGGGCCACCCTCTCCGGAATGGGTGCCGTGAAACACCGCTGCGGCGATGGCGACATCCCGGTCGTCGTCATAGGCGAAGGCTTTCAACTCATAGCGGCCGTCGGGCACAGGTTTCAGCAGCCCCTGCATCCAGTCGGCATACCCCGCCAGCGTCGTGACATCGGCCAGGGCGTCGGCCTGACCGGAAAACGTCGCCGCTTCATGGCACCACGCCTTGCAACCTTGCCATCCCTTGCCGGTCTCGCAGGCGTCGAAGAAGCTCTTGGCCGTTTGCAGGTTCGTCATGTTCCGTTCCTCCGTTGATCACAACCGGTCTGTTCCATCGGTCGACCCGGCAAACATAATACGATTTGTTCAAGACGCGCATCATGCTCGTACAGTATTCACCGCACTGCAAAACAGTATTCTCTCATTTCATCAGCGAAATTCGGTGTCATTGTTATTGATAATGCAAAGCCGCGGAGCGTGTCGCGGGAGCGGAATGCGGCCGGTCAGTGCGGGTTAGTCCATGCCCAATTCGGATCCGGCATCTGGAAGGGCCGCATCGCCACCTCGTCGCGGTCAGCGGTCTATGGTGCGCATGAAATAATCGTCCAGCGGGATGCTTCGACAGTCTTTGAGATACCAAAGGGGCTAAAACACATACGAAGTCTTTTGAAATCGAGGAAGTGACCCCATCTCATGGTAAGCCGAAGTCCAACAACAACAGCCTTCCAACCTCAGCGAATTGTTTCGGCCAATTCCGAAACTCTGAGAGATTGTACCAATGGGCGATCCAACAGCTTCTTCGAAGTCCGGCATTACGCCGGGCGACCATGAACGAATGAAACAGCGCGTGCGTGCGAAATGGGAGCCGAAGCTTCGGGCCCTGGCACGGGAACAGCGCAATGTCGAACTGGCCGGCAAGGCCATGCGTCTGCTGAGCGGGGTGACCCTGCCCTC
>JBCDLT010000095.1:0-18250 GCA_038745065.1 Pseudomonadota bacterium
CGATCCGCGCAAAGGCGGCCCGGCCAAGGCGGCTCATCGCACGGGCGCGAAGATAACCGTGGACCAGTCCGTCCTCGACATGGCAGGCGGCGGGAATGCCGGCTGCCGTCAAACGGCGCGCATATTCGGGTCCGTCATCGCATAGCGGGTCGATCGCGGCACTGAAGATCGCGGTCGACGGGTGCCCAGCAAACGAGTCCGCCAGGAGCGGGGCACTTGACGGATCGCCCGTCTTTTTCGGACCGCCATGCCACAAGCGGTTGAAGGCCACGATATCGGCAGCTGTCAGCATCGGGGCGTCGGCATGGCGGGCATAGGAGTCGAGACCGAGCTGGTCGCCGCCGAGGGACGGGTAGATCAACACTGCTCCCACAGGTCGCGCGGGCGCCTCGCGCAAGGCGACACACACGGCGGCGGCGAGATTTCCGCCGGCTGAGTCCCCGGCGACGACAATGCGCTCGTAACGGGCCGCAAAATGCCGGAAGGCGGCCCGGCAATCCTCGAATTGGGCGGGATGCACATGTTCGGGCGCGAGCCGGTAATCCACCGATGCCAGCGCGCATCCGGCGATCCCGGTCAGTTCAGCGCATACGCCGTGATGGCTGTGCAAACCGCCGACTACGAAGCCCCCACCATGCATGTACAGGACCAGCGTGTCCGGCCGGTCTACACGAGGCGGATGATAGATCCGGACCGGGACTTCAATCCCCTTCGCTTCGCCCGGGACGATGCGGTCCTGAAACCCGATTCCCTCGGGCAAGGCCGCATCGAAGGCCCGGCAGAGGGAATCGTAGGCACGGCGCTGTACCGTCGCGTTGCGTTCGGCCGTATCGGCCGGGTAATGCGCGAGCGTCCGGTCGACGAAGGCCGCGATCTCCGGGTCGAGCCCGGCATGGCTGAAATCCGTCATAGGCCCGCCTCCCGCGCGGTTCGCCGTTTCGGCACACGCCGTCCGGCACACTGTCCGAAGGCGCCCAAAGCCGCATCGGACAAACGCGATAGCGGCTTGCAAAGCGCTGCGATTGCGTGCAGTTTGCGAGGCCCGGAACGGAGCCGCTCCGCTTCCGCTAACCGACTATTTGCCCGAACAAACAGGCAGTCCGAATGAAGGCGACTCTCGAGCGTCAGACCCTATTGAAGTCCCTGTCCCACGTGCATCGCGTTGTGGAACGGCGCAACACCATTCCTATCCTTTCCAACGTGCTGATCAAGGCGGAAGGGTCCCAGGTCGACCTGAAGGCGACCGACCTCGATCTGGAAATCGTCGATTCGGCCGAAGCCATGGTCGAACGGGGCGGTGCGACGACCGTGCCGGCTCACCTGCTCTACGAAATCGTGCGCAAACTGCCGGACGGGACCCAGGTCGTGCTGGACGCGCCTGCGGATGGCGCCCAGATGAGCCTGTCGGCCGGACGCGCGTCATTTGCGCTGCAAATGCTGCCGGAATCCGATTTCCCCGACATCACCGCCGGCACGTTCAGCCACACGTTCGAGCTATCCGGCGCGAACCTGAAACGGCTGATCGACCGCACCCAGTTCGCGATATCCAACGAAGAAACCCGGTATTACCTGAACGGCATCTATTTCCACACGGTCGAGCAGGGCGCGGACATGAACCTGCGCGCAGTGGCGACCGACGGACACAGGCTCGCCCAGGCGGAAATGAAAGCCCCGGTCGGAGCGGAATCCATTCCCGGCGTGATCGTGCCGCGCAAGGCAGTGGGCGAGATTCAGCGGCTTCTTGAAGAGCCCGACCAGAACGTGAAGGTCGAATTGTCGGATTCAAAAGTCCGCCTCACCGTCGGCCCGGTTATCCTGACATCGAAGCTCATCGACGGCACGTTCCCCGACTACGAGCGCGTTATTCCACGCGGCAACGACAAGGAATTGCAGGTCGATCGGGATGTATTCAAGGAAGCGGTCGACCGGGTGTCGACCGTGTCCAGCGAACGCGGGCGGGCGGTGAAACTGACCCTGTCGGACGGGCACATGGTGCTGATGGTCAATAACCCGGATTCCGGATCAGCGACCGAGGAACTGGCCGTCGAATACGGCGCAGGCGATCTCGATATCGGCTTTAACTCGCGCTACCTCCTTGACATCACCAACCAGTTGGAAGCCGACACCGCAACGTTTCTGCTGGCCGATCCCGGCTCGCCGACCCTGATCCGCGATCCCGGCGACGAACACGCGCTCTACGTCCTGATGCCGATGCGCGTCTGACCCGGCGCGGTGGAACCGCGTTCCACCGGCAAGGGTTCGATGTGCAAGGCAGGCCACGGCATTTGATGACCCCGGATAACAGCACGGCGGACCGGAATGCCATCTCGAGCCGGCCGGCCCCTTGCCTGACCCGCCTGACGCTCACCGATTTCCGAAATTATCCCGGCCTGACGCTCGACCTTTCGCCGGAACCCGTCGTGCTCTTCGGCGACAACGGATCCGGCAAGACCAATCTGCTCGAAGCCGTTTCCCTGTTGTCACCCGGACGCGGCCTGCGGCGGGCGACGCTGGACGCGGTCGCCCGGACCGACGGGCCTGGCACATGGGCGATCTCAGCCCGCATTACCCGGGACGGGCCGGACGATTTCGTGACCATCGGCACCGGCTATCAGGCCGTGCCCGGCGCCTTAGAAAAACGCCGGATCACACGCATCGACGGCGAAACCGCAAACCGTGCGGAAGCCCTGACCGATCACAGCCGAGTGCTCTGGCTGACGCCGGCAATGGACGGTCTGTTCACCGGCGCGGCTTCGGACCGTCGGCGCTATCTCGACCGGCTTGTACTGGCCGTCGACCCCGGACATGGCCGACGCGTCAATGCCTTCGAAAAGGCGATGCGCGGCCGAAACCGGCTTCTGGAGGACCATCGGGCCGATCCGGCCTGGCTGGCTGCGCAGGAAGCCCAGATGGCGGAACTCGGAACGGCGATCGCCGCGGCCCGCAACGACCTGGTTGCCCGGTTCGCCCATACGATGACGGAGATCGGCGCCGCCGGCCGGTTCCCGGCCGCCATACTGGCACTTGAGGGGTCGCTCGAAGCGGCGCTCACCGACAGTGCCGCAACGGATGCCGAAGACGGTTATCGCGCGCGGCTTGCCGACCAGCGCTATCGCGACCGCGCCGCCGGCCGCACGCTGGAAGGCCCGCACCGCTCCGATCTCCTGGTCACACACGCCGCCAAGGCGATGCCGGCCGCCTTGTGTTCGACCGGGGAACAGAAGGCCCTGCTTCTGGGTCTGACGCTTGCGCATGCGCGGCTGGTGGCGGATTTCGTCGACATGGTCCCGATCCTGCTGCTCGACGAGGTGGCGGCGCATCTGGACGCGGCG
Organism: Pseudomonadota bacterium; assembly: GCA_038745065.1. GTDB lineage: Bacteria > Pseudomonadota > Alphaproteobacteria > Rhizobiales > JANQQB01 > JANQQB01. The sequence continues at coordinate 3,333 of JBCDLT010000095.1, forward strand.
CGGCGGTCGGCTCTCGTCGACGAATTGATGCGGCTCGGCGGCCAGAGCTGGCTGACCGGTACGGACCGGGCCCTGTTTTCCGCGCTTGACGGACGGGCCCAATTTCTCACGGTGCACAACGCCGTCGTGGAGCCGGCCGCCTGACTTCCGCGGTAGGCAAAGCACCGGATTGAACAAGAAGGACGGATGCTGTTCACTCGCCGTCCCCGAAGCGCCAAAACGGGTCAAACAATGGATTGGGCCAGCCTGACGACTTTTGCGTTCGCGTTTTTCCTGTCCGCCGCAATGCCCGGTCCGAGTAATGTCGCCGTCATTGCCCGATCCATGACCACCGGTTTCTGGCCCACAGTGCCGATGCTTATCGGCCTGATCATCGGGGAGATGCTGTTTGTCGGGTTCGCGGTCTTCGGGCTTGCGCTGGTGGCCACGATGTTGGGCGCCGTGTTTGTCGTGATCAAATGGGCCGGCGCTGCCTATTTGTGCTACCTCGCCTATCACCTGTGGACGGCGCCGCCGGTGACGGCTGCGCAGGTCTCTGCCGACCCTGTCAAGAAACGGTCGGCGAGCGGTCAGATCCTGCTCGGCCTTGCGCTCGTGCTCGGCAATCCGAAGACGATCGCCTTCTATCTGGCACTGCTTCCGGTCCTGATTGATCTCAAGACCATCGATGCCGGAGGATTCGTTTTGCTGCTCGGTCTGATGGTCACGATCTACACGCCGGTTCTGCTGTTTTACGCCTACGGCGCGGCCCGTGCGGGACAGGCGATTCGCCGTTCTGGCACGGTTCGTGCCATCAATCGGACGGCAGCAGCCGCAATGGCCGGAGCGGCGGCCACGATCGTCGCGAAAACCTGAATTTTATCAATTAATTAACAGGCTGGTTTGCGCGCTTGCCATGCGTGCAGAACTGCCTATAACACTTTTATGATTTCCAAAAATAACCCATGGCGATTCGCATGACCGATACGCCGGAAAACGAGCTCGGCGGCGAGGATTACGGCGCCGATTCGATCAAAGTCCTGAAGGGCCTCGACGCCGTCAGGAAACGCCCGGGCATGTATATCGGAGACACCGATGACGGCTCCGGCCTGCATCACATGGTCTACGAGGTGGTCGACAACGCAATCGACGAAGCGCTTGCCGACCATGCCACCGCCGTGAGCGTGGATCTGAATGCCGACGGTTCGGTGACCGTGCGCGACGACGGCCGGGGCATTCCCACCGATATCCACGCCGAGGAAGGCATTTCAGCGGCCGAGGTCATCATGACCCAGCTGCATGCCGGCGGTAAATTCGACCAGAATTCCTACAAGGTGTCCGGCGGTCTGCACGGGGTCGGTGTCTCCGTGGTCAACGCCCTGTCGACATGGCTCGATCTGACGATCTGGCGCGCCGGACAGGAACACAAGATGCGGTTCCGCGACGGGGTCGCCGAAGCGCCACTGACCGTGGTCGGCGACGCCGGAGACAAGACCGGCACCGAAGTCACTTTCCTGCCGAGCCCGCAGACCTTTTCCAAGGTCGATTTCGACTTCGGCACGCTGGAACACCGGCTGCGCGAACTCGCCTTCCTGAATTCCGGTGTCCGGATCGTGCTGACCGACCTCAGGGGCGTGGAACCGCGCGTTGAGGAAATGGTCTATGATGGCGGCCTGGAAGCCTTCGTGCGCTATCTGGACCGGGCGAAACACCCGCTGATCAGCGAACCGATTACGCTGCAGGCCGAACGGGACGGGATCACCGTGGAAGCGGCTCTGTGGTGGAATGATTCCTACCACGAAAACGTGCTGTGCTTTACCAACAACATCCCGCAGCGCGACGGCGGCACGCACCTTGCCGGTTTTCGTGGCGCGCTGACCCGCCAGGTCACGGGCTATGCCGATCGGAGCGGCCTGTCGAAAAAGGAAAAGGTCTCGCTCACCGGCGACGATTGCCGAGAAGGGCTGACCTGCGTCCTGTCGGTCAAGGTGCCGGACCCCAAATTCTCGTCACAGACCAAGGACAAGCTCGTCTCCTCGGAAGTGCGGCCGGTCGTGGAAAGCATCGTCAACGAGACGCTGAACCAATGGCTGGAAGAGCATCCGTCCGAGGCCAAGGCGCTCGTGTCGAAAGTCGTGGAAGCCGCCGCGGCCCGTGAGGCGGCGCGCAAGGCGCGGGAACTGACCCGGCGCAAGGGCGCGCTCGACGTCGCGTCCCTGCCGGGCAAGCTCGCCGATTGCCAGGAACGGGATCCGGCCAAGTCCGAACTGTTCCTGGTGGAGGGCGATTCCGCAGGCGGGTCGGCCAAACAGGGCCGCAACCGGGAAAACCAGGCGGTCCTGCCGCTGCGCGGCAAGATTCTCAACGTGGAACGCGCCCGCTTCGACAAAATGCTGTCGTCAAATGAAATCGGGACGCTGATCACCGCACTCGGCACCGGCATCGGCAAGGACGAGTTCAATCCGGAAAAGCTGCGTTACCACAAGATCATCATCATGACGGACGCGGATGTCGACGGCGCCCACATCCGGACGCTGCTGTTGACCTTCTTCTTTCGGCAGATGCCGGAACTGATCGAGCGCGGCCACCTCTACATCGCCCAGCCACCGCTCTACAAGGTCAAGCGCGGCCAGTCGGAACGCTACCTGAAAGACGATGACGACATGGCCGACTTTCTGATCGAGGCCGGTCTCGACGACACGTCCCTGACGCTGCATTCCGGCGAAATCCGAATGGGCGCCGACCTGCGCGGTGTGCTCGACGATGCCCAGCGCATTGCCGACATCCTGAACGGACTGCATTCCCGCTACGACCGGGATTGTGTCGAACAGGCGGCGATTGCCGGGGCTCTCAACACCGAGATCCTGTCCGACTCGACCAAAGCTGAAGAGGCCGCGGCCTATATCGCCCGGCGTATGGATATCCTGGCCGACGAATTCGAGCGCGGCTGGACCGGTGAGGCACTTGAGGACGGCAGTCTGGTGTTCTCGCGCACCGTGCGCGGCGTGAAGGAAGCGGTGACGATCGACGAGGCGCTTCTCGCCTCGGCGGATGCCCGCAAGCTCGACGCCCATGCCCGTCAGTTGCAGGAGGTCTACGGCAAGGCTGCGATCCTGACCCGCAAGGATGTCGAAACGCAGATCCGGGGGCCACGCGCGCTGCTTGACGCCGTCTACTCGACCGGGCGCAAGGGCATTTCGATCCAGCGCTACAAAGGGCTCGGGGAAATGAACCCGGACCAGCTCTGGGAGACGACGCTCGATCCGAACATCCGGACCCTGCTCCAGGTCAAGGTGCGCGAGGCCGACGACGCCGACGACATCTTTGCCAAGCTGATGGGCGACGATGTCGATCCGCGCCGGGAATTCATCCAGGACAACGCTCTGACGGCCGAAGTCGACGTCTGACAGCGGACCGGATCTTCGAATGGGGCGTCGACCCCATTCAGCATCGGGGCGTCTGCAGCGATATTTTCCTCATCAGGGACCGCTGTGAGGAAAAGTCCGATGAAAATCCCCGCCCGCTTTTTAATCGGCGACAGCCGACAGGCCGCGATCGTGCTTTTATCGGGTTTCCTGGCGGCTTTTGCGGTCGTCGCGCGAGCCGATATTCCGCTGCCACCCGTGCCGAATTATGAGCGTATCGAGAGCTGGTCGGCGGAGACGAGCGCGGAGCGCGCGGTCGACCTGATCGTACCGCTCATAGGCACACATCCGGAGACACTGGAAGGGCAGCCCGAAACGTTGCTCCATGTTCGATCCGCGGGTGAGAAGCTTGTTTTCGATCTGACGTTGGACGGCTTTGCCGACGATTCAGTTTCCGGTGTCTCATATCGCGGAACCATCGCGCCGGCAGACACCGGCTGGCAATTGGAGCGTGTCAGCCGGAAATGGCATTGCCGGCGCGCCTCGTCGGGCGCCAAATGCCTTTGATGAGGACCGCCGCGCATTGACTTCGCCCCACCGTCAAACGGATACTTCCTGATCGGGATACCGGACCGACCGCAATGCCGCCGTGCGGCCGTCACCGGGATCAGGGAGACCGCCATGCACACCCTCGACAACATTCTGGAAAACGCCGTCACGGGCGAAGCCGTGCCCTTCGCGGTTGCGATGACCGGCACGTCAAAACGCGTCACCTATTCCGGCGCCGCGGGCCCGGCCGTCGGCGACCATCCGGCGGGCGAGGATACCCTGTTCCGCATTTTTTCCATGACAAAGGCCGTCGGGTCGACGGCAGCAATGATCCTGATCGATCGCGGACAACTCGACTTCGACACGCCTGTCGAAGAGATCTTGCCGGATTTCGGCACGCTTCAGGTCGTCAACCGGTTCGACGGCGAGACGCCGATCATGCGCGAACCAATCCGCAAGGCGACCATCCGGCATCTTTCGACCCATACGAGCGGACTGGAATACGAGTTCTGGAGCGAGGACGTGCCGCGCTATCTGGCCGCGACCGAGCATCCGACAATCCTCACCGGCACCCAGGCCGCGCTGTCCTATCCGTTGATGTTCGACCCGGGTGCCCGATGGGGATACGGCATCGGTATCGACTGGCTCGGACAGGTCGTGGAAGCCGTCGACGGCCGGCGGATCGATCGGTTTTGCGACGAAGAGATCTTTGAACCGCTTGGCATGCACGAGACGGTGTTCGAAGTTCCGGAGCGCCTGGCGCATCGGCTGGCCGATGTCGCCATTCGCGGACCTGACGGGCGGTTCGGGCCGTTCGATATCGCGCCGCCGCCGGAACCTGAAATCTACGGCATGGGGCATGCCCTGTACTCGACCGCACCGGACTACATGCGGTTCTTGCGTATGTTCCTCAATCGCGGAGAACTCGGCGGCAACCGGATCCTGTCGGAGGACGGTGTCGCGCGTATGCTGGAAAACCATATCGGCAATCTGTCGTTCCGCCCGATGATCAGCGTCGCGCCCACCCTTACGGCGGATTGCGATCCGTTCCCCGAAACCCACCGGACCCACAGTTTCGGCTTCCTGCGACTTGAAGAAGACGTGCCGGGCATGCGCTCGGCCGGCTCCCAGACTTGGGCCGGCGTCTGCAACACCCATTACTGGTTCGATCCGGCGAAGGACCTGGCGGCCGTTCTCATGACGCAGTCGCTGCCCTTCATGGAACCGCCGTTCACCCGATTCTACGAGGAATTCGAACGGGCCGTCTATGCCAGCTGAACCGGACCGGTGCGGTCAGGCATCGACGCCTTTCATGCCTTCGGCCGTATAGCGCTCACCGACGACCGGCGCCCGCGCAATGGCTGCATCGAATGCCGCCATTTCCTCAGGATCGAACGTCAGGCCGACGGCACCGGCATTGTCTTCCAGATACCGGATGCGTTTCGTGCCGGGGATCGGCACGATGTCGTCGCCCTTGTTCAGGAGCCAGGCCAGCGCGACCTGAGCCGGCGTGCACCGCCGTTCCGCCGCCTTTTGCCGAACAATGTCAACGAGCGCCTGATTGCGGGCGAGATTGTCTTCGGAAAACCGCGGCAGCACAGCCCGGAAATCGTCGTCGGCAAAGGTCGTGTCGGTCTGAAAGGTTCCGGTCAGGAATCCGCGACCGAGCGGCGAATAGGGAACGAAGCCGATGCCGAGTTCCCGACAGACCGGCAGAACGGTGTTCTCCACGTCCCGTGTCCAGAGCGAGTACTCCGTCTGAACCGCCGTCACCGGATAGACGGCATGGGCGCGTCGCAGGGTCTCCGCACTCACTTCGCACAAACCGATATGGGCGATCTTGCCCGCGCTGACGAGTTCGGCAAGCGCGCCCATCACGTCCTCGATCGGCCGACCGGCCTCGATCCGGTGCACGTAATAGAGATCGATCCGCTCAATGCCGAGACGGGTCAGCGACGCCTCGCAGCAGCGTCGGGCATAATCCGGCGCGTTGTCGATCGTGCGCTCGTAGGCGCCGGGTTTGCGGACAATGCCGAACTTCGTGGCGATCCGGACATCCGGTTTGTGTTCGCGCAGAAAACGTCCGAGCAATTCCTCGTTGTGATACGGGCCGTAGATGTCCGCCGTATCGAAAAAGTCGATGCCAAGGTCGATCGCGCGCCCGAGGACGCTGAGGGATTCGTTGTCATTGCGCGGGCCGTAGAACTCGCTCATGCCCATGCAACCAAGACCAAGCGCGGAAACCGTGAATTCGTTTCCCAAGCGACGCCGTTCCATGTGTTTCAACCCTTTCAGCTCGATCCGAATCTCATCTGCCGTCGGCGGTGATCGTCCAGGCGTGCCGGACAGTCCGGACTTCGGCCAGGGTAGTGTTTCCAGAAATCAGCTGATAGACCGAATAACTCCAAGTCATTTTTCAAAATTGAAAAATCAGCATGGCGCCTGAAACGCGACTGAATTGGGATGATGCAAGGATGTTCCTGGCGCTGGCGCGGGCCGGTTCGCTGTCGGCTGCCGCAAGCCGGCTCGGTCTCGGCATCGCCACCCTGTCCCGGCGCATCAGCCGACTGGAAACGGCACTCGACATACCGCTTTTCGTACGCCACCAGACCGGATACCGGCTGACCGATCAGGGGACAGCGCTGGTGGCACGGGCCGAGGCGCTGGAAGGAGCCGCGGCGGCAATGTGGGTCGAGGCAGGCCGCGAGTCGGAGATTGTCGGCCGCGTGCGGATGGCAACGGCGGAAAACCTCGCCAATCCGATCATCATTCCGACGCTCGGACCATTTCTGGCACGGCATTCCGGCCTGACACTTGAAATCGTTTCCGACGTCGCGACTGTCAACCTGCACCGCCGCGATGCGGACCTGGCCGTGCGCATGGTTCGCCCGACGCACGGCCATTTGACCGTGCGCCGCATCGGCATGCTCGGCTTCGGTCTTTACGGATCCCCTGCCTACAAGGCGGCCCGGCCGCTGCCGGACGCCCCGGTCTCTGCCGCGCGGGACCGGTTTATCGGATGGGCGGAAGGCTATCAGCACCTGCCTGCAGCGCAATGGCTGGAAGGATTGTTGCGCGGGCGGCCGCCGGCGCTAGCGACGACCTCGCTTGCGGCGCAGATCCGGGCGGCGGCAAGCGGCATCGGTCTGGCGCCTGTCCCGCACTTTCTGGCTGACGAGGCCGGGCTTGTGTCCGTTGAGGCCGATATGGCGATCGACCAGCCGATCTGGCTGGTCACTCATGCAGACCTCGCCGCCTCGCGTCGCGTCGGCGCGGTCGCGGAGCATCTCCTGGCCGTGTTTCAGGAAAACCGCGACCGGCTTTCAGGCACAGTCCGCTGAGGGCGGTGCGGTCAGCCGCGCTGCTTCTTCTTCTCTTTGTCCTGCGCCTTGATGCGGTCCCAGGTATTCGGCTGTTTCAGCATGGACCGCAGATAAGCCATGTTGGCGGCGGCTTGCTCCCGGCTCAATTCGTTGTTTGCGACAGCCTCGGCTTCCTTGAATTTGCCCTGCAAACCCAGGACGAGAGCAAGGTTCTGACGGACCTTGCTGTTGGCATTCGGGCTGGCCGCGGCGCGGCGCAGGATCTGCTCAGCGCGGACCAGATCGTTCGTCAGCACGTGGGACAGCGCCATATTGCTGAGAATACTCGGCTCGTCGGGGGCGATCTTCAAAGCTTCCTGATACTTGACCCGGGCCGATGTGTTGTCGCCGATCTGATCGAGAAGCGCGCCCTCAGCCGACAACAGGCGCCAATCGGGGTTGGCCGGCGGATTGGCATTGCGAATCACGGTCAGCGCTTCCTTGAACTGGCCGTTCGAGGCGAGTGCCTTGCCGTAGGCGGATGCCACATCGCGGTCGGATTTGTGGGCGATGACGGCACGGCGCAGGACGGCAACGGCCTGACTGTTCTGACCGTTGAGACGCAGGGCCGCGGCATAGTTGAGCGCTGCGCCCTTATCGTTCGGGCGGCGTTTGTATTGATCGCCCCATTTCTTGACCAGCCCCTGGATCTCGGCCGGCGCACGATCCTGGCTGGCGCTGACCGACACTTTCGAATGCGAGCCGCGCGCACCGCCAGAGGCACATCCGGCAAGCCCCAGCGCCAATATGACAGGAATAAAAACCGCCACACGGGCGCAAAAGTGATCTCTATTCATAAGCTTCGCCCCCCAGGGCACCTTGTCCGACCCGACGAACACCGATTAAAGAAATAGTTTGTTAACCCTAATGCTTCGTTAAGAAACCGCCCGCCCGGGTCGGTTCGGCCTCCGCAAAAATAAGGATCCTTCATGCCGGCCTATGGAACCCAGACGCCCCGTGTCCTGCGCGACGAGGGACAACCCGCCTGCTCGATCCGGCTGGTTCGAAAGAAAACGCTCGAAGCGGCCCTCCAGGATCTGAGTGCGGGCCAGAGAACCTGGGTGGAGGCGAACGGATTTGCCGGAAAGCCCGGCAAGACACTGATCGTTCCGAACGCCGATGGCTCAATCGCCACCATTCTCTACGGTGCGCCTTCACCCGACCCTTATGCGGCGTTCGAGCCGTCCGGCCTGCGCGGCACGCTGCCGAAGGGCCAATACCGCTTCGAGGGCGAAAAACTCGACAATCCGACCGTAACGGCGCTCGGCTGGGCGCTCGACGGTTATCGATTCGATGCCTATTCGGAAAAAAAGGCGGCCGAGACAGACCTGCTTGTCGACGACACGGTCGATCTCGACGAGTTGTCCCGGATCCATGCCGGCGTCACCTTTGCCCGCGACCTGGTGAACATGCCCGCCAATGAGCTCGGTCCGGCCGAACTGGCCGATGCCGCCCTGGCGCTCGCCGATCGCTTCGGTGCGGAAAGTTCGGTAATCACGGGTGCGGCGCTGCTCGATAACAATTTTCCGCTCATCCACGCCGTGGGAGCGGCCAGCGACCGTGCGCCGCGGCTGATCGATTTTTCCTGGGGTGACGAGGCCCATCCGAAACTGACCCTCGTGGGCAAGGGTGTCTGTTTCGATTCCGGCGGTCTCAACCTGAAGCCCGGCAACGCCATGGAAGTCATGAAGAAGGACATGGGCGGCGCCGCCAACGTGCTCGGCCTGGCCTCCATGATCATGGCCGCCGAGCTGCCGGTGCGCCTGCGCGTCCTCATTCCGGCCGTTGAAAACGCCATTTCCGGCTCCGCCTTCCGGCCGGGAGACGTCTTTAAAAGCCGCAAGGGCCTGACGGTGGAAATCGGCAATACGGATGCCGAGGGCCGCCTCATCCTCGCCGACGCCCTGGCGCTCGCCGATGTGGAGGAACCGGATCTCCTGATCGATATGGCCACCCTGACAGGCGCCGCGCGCGTCGCAACAGGCCCGGACCTTCCCCCCATCTTCACCGACGACGACGGCTTCGCCGAGGCGGTCTGCGCAGCCGGGCTCGATCTGTGCGATCCGGTCTGGCGCCTGCCGCTCTGGAAACCCTATTCGAAACTGCTGACGTCGAAAGTGGCCGACGTCAATCACATATCCGCCGGTCCGTTTGCCGGCGCCATCACCGCCGCCCTTTTCCTCAAACGCTTCGTCGGCAAATCGCGGACATGGGCGCATTTCGACATTCATGCCTGGATGCCGTCCGCCAAACCGGCCCGCCCGCAAGGCGGCGCCGCTCAGGCGATTCGGGCTCTGTTCGACGTGATCCGAAAACGCTACACCGCCTCGGCCGATTGACACCCGCTGATTGCGGCGCGATGTCGCAATCAGCCGGCAAGGGGCGCGACCATCGCCATGCATTGTCCGCCTGCATAGATCAATCAGTGGTCGAACGATGGAGGAGCCGGGAGCATTCCGTGATCCGAGCTTAGAATTAGACGATGGCTCAAGATTTTGAGCTTTCCGCGATGACACTGCTTCTGAGGACGGACAGCGTTCAAACAAAATGGACGCTTTCATAAATCTTTGATTGAATAATGATTTTCAACTTCATTCTTTTGTATACCTGTTATTTTTAACGATGAATTCACCACCGGTCGGCTTGATCGGGTCCAACCAATCGGAGGATCCGTACCATGTCGCGAGCGGCAGCAGCCGAACACTCTCCTTGTGAGCCCACGCCTTGTGAGCGCACGATCCCGGCAATCCTGCGCTCGCTCTTTCCCGACGACCGTCAAGCGGATGCCGGGCTCGCCGACTGGCCCGCGGTCGAAGCGGCGATGCCTGCCATCCTCGACCGGTTCTATGCCTCGATCGCCGAGGTCGCGGCGCTGAAAGATCACCTGGGCGCCGATGGACGTCGGGTTCCGCACTTGAAGGCGGCGCAGGTCCGCCACTGGCATCGGGTGCTTACCGCTCCGCTCGACGACGCCTATGCGACCGGATCCCGCGCTGTGGGAACGACGCACGGCCGGATCGGGCTGGATGTCGAATGGTATCTTGTCGCCTATGGCCGATTGTTGCTTGAAGTCGTGCCCATCCTGGTCGCCGAGCACCGATTTTCGAAAACCGCCCTGACGGAGGCCCTGCAAACCCTGATCGGGCGCACGTTTCTCGACCTCGTGCTGACACAAGATGCCCTAACCGCACAGATCAGCGCCGATCACGCCGCGCGGACCAACCAGCTCAACAACCTGGCGAGCCTGCGCAGCCTGACCGGGTCGGTCGGCAATGTGAATGCGATCACGGACAGCATGGCCGCCGTCCATCGCAACACCCACCAGACCGCGGAAAGCAGCCAGTCGGTGTCTTCGGCCGCTGCCGAACTGGTCGCCTCGGTTGAACAGATCTCCGAAAACAGTGACGGCGCGGCCCGCGACGCCGAAGAAACGACGGCCGCTCTCGGCACGGGCATGACCGCCATCCAGGCGGTCTCGGACACGATCCGCGCGATTGCAGTCGCTACCAATGAAAACGCAACCGGCCTGGACTCGCTGCGCGAGGCGTCGGAACAGATCGGCGATTTCCTGTCCGTGATCGAGACGATCTCGAATCAGACCAATCTGCTGGCACTGAACGCGACGATCGAGGCCGCGCGCGCCGGCGATGCCGGGAAGGGTTTCGCCGTCGTCGCCAGCGAGGTCAAGACACTGGCCGCCCAGGCCGCAAATGCCACGGAGGACATCGCCCGGCGCATCGAGACCCTGCAGGCCGGCATGTCAGGCATCCAGGACTCCATGCTGAAATCGCGGGAGGCGGTCGACAGCGGTCAGGAAACGATCGACCGGGCGACGCAACAGATGGACGGCGTCACCGTTCGGGTAAACGCGGTGTCCCGGCGCATGATCGACATTTCCGGCATCCTGCAGCAGCAAAAGGCATCGTGTCTGGAAATCGCCGAAAGCATCGAGCAGATGGCCGGGCTCGCCGCCGACAATCGAAACCGGATCAACGACATCACGCTGTCGCTCAAGACCAGCAACGAGGCATTCCTGAGGAGCGCGCAGGAATGGTTCGACGCAGCCGACCTTCGGTCGCTCTGTGAAATGGCGAAAATCGATCATGTGATGTTCAAGAATCGGGTTCTCGATGCGGTCCTTGGCACCGGGAGCTGGGATGCGAACGAGGTGGCCGATATCCGAAGCAGCCGCCTTGGCCTCTGGTATGAGAGTGTTGAGGATGAAGACCTGCGTGCGTTGCCCGCCTTTCAGGCGATCGCGGGACCGCATCAGGATGTGCATGCCGCGGCACGAGACGCGCTTGCCGCCCATGCGGAAAACGACGAAGAGCTGTCGAAGCAGGCTTTGGCGCGTCTCGACACAGCCAGCCGCGACCTGTTCAACGGCCTTGACGCCCTGGCGCTCGCCCTGGAAGATCGCGCGGCATGATTCCGGTTTTTCGAATCGGCTGAGGCCGATCCGGCCGGATGCTGAATCGCTTCAGACATGGGCGGCCAGAAGTGGACCGGATCCTGATCAGCGCTTGCCTTCTCGGCCGTCCCGTTCGGTACGACGGACGCGGGCGGAAACTGCACGATGCGCTCCTGGAACTCTGGCAATCGGAAGGACGGCTCGTGCCGATCTGCCCGGAAATCGCCGCCGGCTTCCCGACGCCCCGCCCGCCGGCGGAAATCCGTGGCGCCGACGACGGCGAAGCAGTACTCGACGGATGCGGTGGGATCTTCGAACCGGACGGTCACGATGTCACTGCCGGCTTCCTTGCCGGCGCGCAGGCCGCCGTCTCCAAAGCGCGGGACAGCAAATGCCGGTTTGCGCTTTTGACCGACGGCTCTCCGTCCTGCGGGTCCGTGTTCATCTATGACGGCCGGTTCGACGGAACAAAGCGCCGAGGTTTCGGTGTGGTGACCGCAGCGCTGCGGCGCGAGGGTGTCAAGGTCTACGCCGAGACCGAGATTGCGGCTCTTGCCGACCGGCTGGATCGGGATAATCCGGTATCCTGACCGATCAATCCGCACCGGTCTCACCTGCCCTTGCGGGAAAGGCGATAATCGCGGTACTATATCGGCTCCGAAACGAATTGACAGGCACCAAGCATGGGAATTGCCTTGCGTCCCAGCCAGGCGCTCAAGCTCTGGCATGAAGTGACGCTCGATCAGGTGCATGACGGACAACAGGACCTGACAGCCCGACAAATGGCCATCCTGCTCACCGTCTACCTGGAAGTGCCGCCGCACACGGTACGCGGCCTGGCCAAACAATTGGGTGTCACCAAACCTGCCATAACGCGGGCGCTCGACACGATGGGCGCGATGAAACTCCTGACCCGCAAGCGGGACGAAGCAGACAAGCGCAACGTCGTCATCCAGCGCACCGTCGAGGGCGCGCTTTATCTGGAGCGGCTCGGCGACCGGATCGTTTCAATCGCGCAGGGTCTGCATCGATGAATGGGGCCGACGCGCTCGATCCGCGCCTGAACGCCTTTCGCGACGATCTGGCCGATGAAACTCTGCGGGGAAGAGTCGAAGCGGCCGCGTATTCCGCCGGAGCCCGATATCGTATCGGCGACGCCGTGGTCCCGTTGCATCGCGCTCCCGGCCATGCCACCCCGATCGATACCGAGATCCTGTTCGGCGAGACGGTGCGGGTATTCGATCGGGCCAACGGCTGGGCCTGGTGCCAGGCGGAGACCGACGCGTATACGGGCTATGTGCCGGTGGACGTGCTGCGCGAACCCGGTCTGCCCGCCACCCACCGGGTCGCCGTGCTTGCCACTCCGCTCTATCCGGAAGCCGAGTTGCGTCGCCCGGCCGTCACCCTGCTTTCGCTTGGCAGCGCCGTGCGGATCGACGGGCATCAGACCGTGCGGGATCTCGACTATGCGCTGCTCGAAGACGGAACGGCCATTGTGGCCAGCCACCTTGTGCCGATTGACCAGGCACTCGACAGCGACTTCGTCGGGATCGCGGAGCGGTTTCTCGGCCTGCCTTATCTATGGGCCGGGCGCTCGGGGCGTGGCGTGGATTGTTCCGGCCTTCTGCAATTGGCGTTGCACATGACCGGCGTCGCGGCGCTTCGCGACACGGACATGCAGGAACGCAGCCTGGGCTTTGCAATCGAACGGCCTGACAGTCTGGCGTCCTTGCGCCGCGGCGACCTGATCTTCTGGAATGGGCATGTCGGCATCATATCGGGCGCGAACGAAATCCTGCATGCGAGCGGCTACCACATGCTGGTCGCAAAAGATCCGCTCGACACGGTTGTCGATCGGCTGGAAAGCAAAGGCCTTCCGATCACTTCAATCCGCAGGATCTCGGATTAATCGGCGCACAAAGCCGCGATTTCTCCGGTGAATCGAGCCCCCGCGACCAGTTGACCGGACGCGGCCACTCTCCTATGTGATCCCCATGACAACGCGCCCCATCATCACAATTCCAGACCCGGTCCTGAAACAGGTTTCCGAGCCCGTCACCGAAATCGACGACGGGCTGCAGACACTGTTGGACGACATGCTGGAGACCATGTACGAGGCGCCGGGGATCGGCCTTGCCGCGGTGCAGATCGGCATTTTGAAACGCATCGCCGTCGTCGATTGCGCGAAAGAAGACGAAAAGCCGGCACCGAAAGTGCTGATCAATCCGGAAATCATCTCCGCCTCGGAAGAAACATCGGTCTACCAGGAAGGCTGCCTGTCGATCCCGGAATTTTATGAGGATATCGAGCGGCCTTCCGAGGTTCGTGTCCGTCACCTCGACCGTGACGGCACCGAGCACGAATTCGATGCCGACGGCCTGCTGGCGACCTGCGTCCAGCACGAGATCGACCACCTGAACGGTGTCTTGTTCATCGATTATCTGTCCCGCCTGAAGCGCGACCGCGTGATCAAGAAGTTCAGCAAACAGGCGAAACGGGAAGCGACCGGCTGACCCGACATGGCGCTTCGTATCGTCTTCATGGGAACACCGGACTTTTCGGTCCCGGCGCTTGAGGCGCTCCTGCATGCCGGCCACGATCTCGCGGCCGTGTACTCGCAACCGCCGCGCCGCAGCGGCCGCGGCATGAAAGAGACGCCGTCCCCCGTACACAGCCGCGCCGATGCGGCAGGTATCCCGGTTTTTACGCCGACCAGCCTGAAACCGGTTGAGGCGGTCGAGAGGTTCCGCGGACACGACGCCGACGTCGCCGTTGTCGTCGCCTACGGCATGTTGCTGCCTGAGACGATTCTCGACGCGCCGGGACACGGCGCGCTCAATATCCACGCTTCGCTGCTGCCACGCTGGCGCGGGGCCGCGCCGATCCACCGGGCGATCCTAGCCGGCGATACCGAGACCGGCATCTCGATCATGAAGATGGATGCCGGGCTCGATACCGGACCGGTCGCCCTCACAGAAGCGCTCGCCATCGGTGCCGACGAAACCGTCGGGGCGCTGCATGACCGCCTGGCATCGCTCGGCGGACGGATGATCGTATCGGCGCTCGACGCTTTGGAAAGCGGCACATTGACGTTCGTCGACCAGCCGGCGAAAGGCGTGACCTATGCCCACAAGATCGACAAGGCCGAAGCCCTGATCGACTGGCGCCGATCGAGCACGGAAGTGCATAACCAGATCCGCGGCCTGTCGCCGTTTCCCGGTGCCTGGTGCGCGATGCCGATCGGCGACCGCA
>JBCDLT010000096.1:0-17491 GCA_038745065.1 Pseudomonadota bacterium
GATCATAACCGAAATATTCCGGCAAGCTTGCCGCTTCGGAAAGAAACCGGGTTCTGCCGTTCGCGCGTACGAACAAAGTCCTTCGATCCAATTCCCGCTCTAAAGTCATACCCGGCCGCGCGCAGCCTCCTCAGCCATGGCAGGTACAAGAAGGGCAGTCCGGTGCAATTGCATTGTCGCCTGACAGTATCCTTCGGGACGGGTTGCCGGAAAGATGTTCGCCGGTTCCTGAAAACCGTCTGTCTTTGAGTGGTTTTCCTTCCCGGGTGCTTTGCCAATAGGCGGTTGCACCGGTATAATCCGGACATGAACATATATGGCTTCGACCATATCGTGCTTTGTGTCCGCAGCGTGGAGGCGACGCTCGATTTCTATCAGCGTGTGCTTGGACTGGAGGCGCGGGAGGAGCGGGCCGGGAAATGGTCGCTTCATTTCGGCTCCAATAAGATCAGTGTCCAGAACGCGAATGCGTTGCCCGATCTCGCGCAAAAAACGGTGCCAGGCAGCGGCAATTTCTGCGTCTTGACCCATTGGCCGATCGAAGACGTTGTCACGCGGCTAAAGCAGCATGATGTCGAGATCGTCGAAGGGCCTGCAGAAAAGGCGGGCGCGGTCGGTACTTTGATATCGGTCTATTTCAGGGATCCCGATGCCAATCTGGTCGAGGTCAGCAGCCCTCTCTCCTGATTCATCCGGTGCCGTTGACGGTCCTGATTTCGACCGACGGCTCTGCGTCGCTTGAAGAAACGCGCGCTCGCGGTCCAGGCAAAGACCGGCCGCCGCAGGGCTGATGGGAGGCCTTCACGTGCCCGGTTGCTTGACGCCATGGCCGCGATTGCCTAGCGTTTCGACTGTTGCTGTAGGGCACATCGGCTGACGGGCCGGAAGGGCAATGCCCGCCTACGATCATGTCCTGACACGCAACGCGCCCATGCCAAAAATCGAAAATCTCAGAAAACAGGCCAAGCTTTATCGGCGCTGGCATCGAGCCGGATACTTTCCTGTTGCAGCGCAGATCCGGCGGTTCCTGGCCCGCTACAAAAACTTGTCCGACAGGGAAGTCCTCGATGCGGATTTCAAGCTCAGCGATGCCCAGGAGCTTGTCGCACACAAGCACGGTTTCGAGACCTGGCCGGCGCTCACCAAAGGGATCGCAACAATGACGACATCCCCCGTATCCTCTACCCGGGCGTCTACTATCGTGGCGGCCGAACCTCAGCTTTTTGTCTCCGACATGGCATCTGCCTGTCGGTTCTATGCGGAAAAGCTCGGATTCAGTATCGGCTTTTCCTACGGCGATCCGCCGTTCTATGCGCAGGTCTGCCGCGACGGCGCATGTCTGAATCTACGACAGGTCGACGGGCCGGTCTTCGATGACGATCTTCGCTCCCGAGTGCCGGATGCGTTGTCCGCCACGCTGATCCTCGACGATGCCAAGCCCTTGTTCTTGGAATTCCGGAAAGCGAATATCACGTTTCACCAGACCCTGAGAACCGAACCCTGGGGGGCACGCACGTTCATCGTGCGAGATCTGGACGGCAACCTGATTTGCTTTGCGGGGCATGAGGGCTAGTACCTCTGAGCAGAAGTCCTGACCCGTTTGACCGTCTTTCCTTGGTCTTCGGCTAGGCGCGGTCATCGACGTGGTGCTGGAGCACCATGAGATGATCGCAACGACGCCCGAAGGCCAGGGAAAGTCGGCCTCCGGTGGGGAACATTTGCCCTTTGGTCGTCGTTGCGTTGTTTGCCCGATGCCCCGCATCGCGCTGCACAACGCGCCTAGCCAAAGGGAAAATCTTCTCCATCAAACGCGTCAGGACTTCTGCTCAGAGGTACTAGGCCCTGGCCAGAAACCAGACATTGTGGGATTCGTATTCGAACGCAATTCCGCGCGAACTTTACAAGGAGATCGCTGAGATATGGCATCGAACGGCAAATCGATCTGCGTTGTCGGGGCGAGCGGACTCGTCGGTTCCAACATCGTGCGCGTCGCACTGGAACGTGGCTATTCCGTCAACGGGACGCTGCGCGACCGGAAAGCGCCCGACAAAGCGCCGTACCTGGAGGCGTTGCCGGGTGCCGCGCACGGCCTGAATCTCTTCGATGCCGATATGGCTGACGAACACTCGCTGGACGCGCCTGTTGCCGGGACAGACGGCGTTTTCATCGCGTGCCTGATTCCGACCTATGTCGGCGCGTCGGGCAAGCCCGCTCGGGAAATGGACGACGAACAGGGCTATGCCGAAATCATCATGCCGACCGTCAATGGCTGCCTGAATATCATGAGATCGGCGATCCGGGCGGGGATCAAGGACATCGTGATCGGATCTTCGACATCGAGCACCAATCCGGTTCCCGCAGTGCCGGTCAAAAACGAAGTCGATCATTGGTCCGACGAAGCGGAACAAGCAGCGGCCAAGAAGTATACGTCCGCAACCAAAACCGTGATGGAAAAGGCGGCGATAGCTTTGGCGGAAGCGCACGGCGTCCGTCTGCGGATCATGCTTCCGACCCTGATGCTCGGGCCGATGGTGTTGCCGCGTCACGGCGATGAAGGATTCATGCTGACGATCAAGCAAATGCTGCGCGGCCAGGCCACCCGCCACGAGAGGGCACCCAACGATTCGACGTCCATGGCGCATATTGACGATGTCGCACACCTGTTTCTCGCTGCCTATGAAAGTCCAACAGCGGAGGGCCGATATTACGCGGTACGCGAAAGCTGGCACTGGAACGACATCTATACCGCCCTGGGTGAAATCGAGCCGTCGATGCGCCTGCCGGAACTCTACGAGGGGGAACCGGCAGCGCCGACCGGGTTTGACTTCACGCGTCGCGACAGTCTCGGCGTCAAGATGCGGGCGATTCCCGAGATCCTGAGCGCTGCTGTCGACTACGCGAAAGGTCAGATCGGTTCGTCGGCTGCGAAGAGTTCACCGCCGGCCGGTCCCTGATCGGATCAAGGAATCGCAAACTCGTCGCGCCGGACCGACATGCAATGTGTCGGACGGTGCGCAAACGGATCGGCCATCCGGTGTCTCCTTTCCGCTTGTCCTTTGTCCCGGGGGCGACGACTCCAAAACCGCTATGTATCGAAGAAATCGTGTACGGCCCGACGCGTGACGTCGACGATCCTGGTGGCATCCATCTCTGTCAGGCACAGGGGCGGGGCGAAGCCGATGACATCGCTTTGCGGCATTGCGCGCGCGATCACGCCATGCCGGGCCATCCCGGTCACGACGGAGGCGCCGACCTTCTGTTCGGGGGCAAAGAATTCACGCTTCTGGCTGTCCCGGACCAGTTCCACGGCACACAGCATGCCCTCGCCACGAATCTCCCCGACATGCGGATGGTCGCCGAGCGCATGCGTCATGGCGTTCTTTAAAAAGGCGCCGACCTTGCGCGCGTTTTCCTGTAGCCCCAACGCGTCGATCAGATTCAGATTGGCGACGCCGGCAGCCGCACCGATCGGATGGGCCGAATAGGTCCAGCCATGACCGAGCGGTCCGTTCTCGTCCGTGCCCCGCTCCAGAACGCGCCAAACCCGGTCGGAAACGATCGACCCTGAAAGCGGCGCATAGGCCGAGGTGAGCCCCTTGGCGATCGTCATGAAGTCGGGTTCGATGCCGTAATGGTCCGAGCCGAACGTCGAGCCCAGCCGTCCGAAACCGGTGACGACCTCGTCGGCGATCAGCAGGATGTCGTGCTTTTTCAGGATCGGCTGGATCGCGTCCCAATATCCGGGTGGCGGCGGTACCAGGCCTCCTGTGCCGAGGACCGGTTCGCCGATGAAACCGGCGATCGTGTCAGCGCCTTCCTGTTCGATCAGCGCTTCGAGTTTTTCCGCGCAGTCGGCGACAAAGGCCGCTTCGTCCATCGTGACATCGGCGCGTCTGAAGAAGTAGGGCGCCTCGGTGTGCACCACTTGCGCCATGGGCAGATCGAATTTGGCGTGAAACAGTTTCAGGCCGGTCAGCGAGCCGGTCATGAGGCCGGAGCCGTGATAGCCGCGCCAGCGGGAAATGATCTTCTTCTTTTCCGGCCGGCCCAGGATATTGTTGTAGTACCAGATCAGCTTGATGTTGGTTTCGTTCGCATCCGATCCGCTCAAGCCGAAAAAGACCTTCGACATGTGCGCGGGCGCCCTTTCGAGAACCATCCTGGCCAGCGTGACCGAGGCCTCGGTGCCGTGGCCGACATAGGCGTGGTAATAGGCCAGCGCGCGCGCCTGTTCGGCGATCGCGTCGGCGATTTCCCGGCGGCCGTACCCCACATTCACACAATAAAGGCCGGCGAAGGCATCGAGCAAGCGGTTGCCGTCGCGATCCTCGATATACGCCCCTTCGCCGCCGGTCATGATGCGGTTCGGGCTTTCGCCGCGCGCATGCTCTGCAAGATGGGTTGACGGGTGCATGAAATGGTCCCGATCCCAGCGATCAAGCACGTCATTCGGCAGGGGTTCGTATGTCATCGTTCAGGTTCCTGTCATTGAAGAAGGCAAGCGGAAACAGGCCACTTTCGGTTCGGTCATGGCCGCGATCGCCGCACCGACGCCTTCGCGTCCGATCCCGGAATGACCGGTGCCGCCGAACGGCATGGCGTCGAGCCGGTAATCCGTACTGTCGTTGACGATGACGGCGCCGACATCAAGTGTTCGGATCGCCTTTTGCGCTTGCTCGAGGCGCTGGGTGAATAGGCCGGCCTGGAGGCCGAACGGGGTGGCATTGGCGACGTCGATTGCCTCGTCGATGTCGTCGACGGCGATCAAAACCGTGATCGGGCCGAAGACCTCGTCTTTCAGCAACGGGTCGCCGGCGTCGACATGCTCCAGAAGGGTCGGGGCGACTGAAACGCCGTCGCGCGTGCCGCCAGCAAGAAGGCGTGCGCCGGCCTCGATCGCATGGCGCGCCATTGCGTGGACACGGCGTGCCGACCTGCCATCGATCAAGCAGCCCATCTGGGTCCGCTCGTCGCGCTTCGGACCGACGATGGTGGAACGAAAGCCGTCCGCAATCCGTTCGCGCAAGTCCGGCATGATGGCCCTGTGGGCAATGATCCGCTGGACATGCAGGCAATTCTGTCCCGCCGCGGCGACAGCTCCCGACACGCAGGCCTCTGCGGCCCGAGAGATGTCGGCGTCGTCCATGACGATCGTCGCGCAATTGGATCCCAATTCCATCACCAGACGGGTCAGCCCCGCCGCGGCGGCGATCCGGCGTCCGGTTTCCAGGCCACCGGTAAACGAAACCAGACGCACACGATCGTCGGCCAGAAGCGGGGCAACGATTTCGCTTCCGTGTCCGGTCAGGATTTGAACAGCGCCATCGGGCAATTGATCCGCCAGGGCGTTGACCAACCATGTCGCGCTGAGCGGCGTTTCCGCATGCGGCTTTAAGAGGATGGGACAGCCGGCGGCAATGGCCGGCCCCACCTTGTGGGCGACAAGGTTGAGCGGATCATTGAAGGGTGTGATGCCCAGAACGACGCCGACCGGGACCGGTTCTGCCCAGCCGGTGCGTCCAATACCGGAGGGATATTGATCGAACCGAATGGTCTCGCCGCTGAGCCTGCGTGCTGCTTCGGCTGAAACGCGAAGCGTCTCAACGGCGCGCGCGACCTCGCTGCGCGCTTCGTTGATCGTCTTGATGCCCTCACGCGCAATCAGCGTTGCGACGGGCTCGACCGCTGCTTCGAGCTTGGACGCGACAGATGAGAGTGCGGCCATGCGGGCGTGCGTCGGCAAGGCCGCGATTTCCGCGCGCGCGCCATCGGCTCGATCCAGGGCGGAAAGCGCGTCGCTTGCCGTCAGACGGGGAACCGTTCCCACCGTTTCGCCCGTTTCCGGATCCGTCACAACCATGCGCGCAGCCGTCATGCGTCAGCTCACCCAACCTGAACTGCCACCGAACAATAAGGCCGCTTGACGCTGCTTTTCTGCGAATTTTATAAGTAACTGCAGAATTTCATCAATTTTATCTCTATAGGCGCAGGAAATATGATTGAGCTGGACGACTTCGATCGGCGTCTGCTCCGGGCGGTTCAGCGGGACAGCCGACAGACCGGCGAAGCGATTGCCGAAGCAACCGGGCTTTCACCCACCGCATGTCAGCGTCGTTTGAAACGCCTCAGAGCCGCGGGCGTCATTGAGCGCGACGTCGCGGTTGTCTCGCCAAAGGCCGTCGGACGTCCCGTGACACTCATCGTGACCCTCAGTCTGGAACGGGAACGGGCCGATATTATCGATGCGTTCAAGCGCACCGTGCGAGAGACGCCGGAAATCATGGCCGGATATTACCTGACCGGCGACGCGGATTTTCTTATGGTCGTCACTGCGCGCGATATGGAGGATTTCGAAGCCTTCAGCCGACGGGTCTTTTACGGCAACCCGCATATCAAGGGTTTCAAGACCATGGTGGTGATCGACCGCGTCAAGGCGACCTACGACGTGCCGGTCTAAACGGCTATCGACTGGCCCGCGTCCGGAAACGTCGCGTGGACATGGCACGCAATGGCGGTGTCCTGGGCACCCGTGCCCGTCAGATCGCAAAGCGTGATATCGGCGGGGTCAAGGCGGCCCTTTTGTGTTCCCAGAACCAGTTCGCCGATTTCTATCGGTCGCCGGTCCGACCAGGCGCCGGAAGCTATCGCGCCCCGCAATTCGCCCGATCGGGCACATTGGGATTCGGAATCGCAGACATAGGCCTCGACCAATCCGACGACGTCCGGCGCGATCTCGGTTTTGCCGGCCTGATCGGAACCCATTGCCGTGATGTGGAGCCCGGGATGCAGCATGTCCCGGGTGACAAGCGCGGATTTCGAGGCCGTTGTCGTGACAACCAACTGGCATTGGGCGACAAGGTCGCCCGGCGTGGCGACGGTCTCGACCGGCAGGCCGAGCGACCTGGCGACGTCAGCGGCGCATTCTTCTGCTTTGTCGGCATTGCGGCCCCATACCAGGGCGCGCCGGAAGGGCCTTTCCAGATGCGCCGCCTGCAGCTGCAATCTGGCCTGAACGCCGGTGCCGATCACGCCGGCGGTGTCGACTTCGGCCGGTGCGAGGTGGCGCGCTGCGACGGCGCCCGCGGCAGCTGTGCGCAGGTCGGTAAGGTAGCCGTTGTCCAGGAACACGGCCTCGACCAGACCGGTCTTTGAAGACAGCAGCACCATGAGGCCGTTGAGGCTCGGCAATCCGAGTTTCGGATTGTCGAAGAAACCCGGACTGACTTTGATAGCGAACCCCTCGAAACCGGGGATATAGGCCGTCTTCACGTCAACTTCCCCGTGGACATTGGCAAGGTCCATCGACATCACGGGGGGCATGACGACATGGCCTTCGGCCAATGCGCCGAACGCGCGCTCGATCAGATCGACAAGCTCCGAATCCAGGCCGATCAGGGCCCGCAACGCGCTTTCAGTGACGATTTGAATGTTACGTGGCATAGGCCCTGCCTCGAAGTTTCAGGTCGCCGAGCGCGACGTCCTGGCCGCTGACGATGCGCGTGAACACGGCCATATCGACATTGCGGCCCGTGAGAATGGTCGCGACCGGGCCCGTGGGCGCCGACAGTTTGCCCGACAGCAGGGCGGCGGAACCGACGACGGAAGCACCTTCGGCTACCAGGCCGTCTTCAAAATAAAGTGCCTGCATGGCGTGCAAAATCTCCTCTTCCGTGACCAGGACGACATCGTCCAGCCACTTGCGGCAAAGCGGAAAGGAAAGCCGGTTCTTCAATCCGATGCCGCCGCCCAGACTGTCCGCAAGGGAGACATGTTCGGTTACCTCGACAGGGTGTCCGGCCTGCAACGAAGCGTGCATCGCGGCGCCCCGATCCATGGATATTCCGACCACGCGGATCGCGGGATTGATGGCCTTGGCCGCGAGCGCCACGCCCGCGGCCAGTCCGCCGCCGGAAAGCGGCACCAACAGGAGTGCGGCCTCGGGAACCGCCTCCAGGATCTCAAGCCCGATCGTGCCCTGACCGGCGATGACATGCGCATTGTCGAAGGGCGATATCTCCGCCAGCCCTTCCTCTTGTGCAAGTCTTTGACTTTCTCGCAGGGCATCGTCCTGGCTTTGCCCGACGATGCGAAGTGTGCCGCCAATGGCCTCAATGGCCTGGCGTTTGGTGTCCGGTACAAGCGCGGACATGCAGATGAGGGCCTGCATCCCGGCCCGGCGCGCCGCATAGGCAACGCCGCGACCGTGATTGCCGGTCGAGCAGCACGTTACGCCCCGTGTTCCTTCCGGCAGATGGGCAAGCGCATTCACGGCACCACGCAGTTTGAACGCCCCGATCGGCTGCATCGTTTCGAGTTTGAGATAAAACGGCTGGCCGGCAGCCTTCGACAGGAAATCGGATTTGAGCATCGGCGTCTTTTCGGCGATGCCGGCTATCGTTGCGCGGGCCGCCAGGATGTTTGCGAGCGTCAGCATGCGTCCGGTCGTTCAACCGGTCCGGCGCCGCGCCTGCAACGCCTCGATCTCGGTTATCACCGCGTCGGTGCTGCGTGTCCGGCAATAATGCCCTTTCATCTGTGCGATCGACACGTCGTGCCGCCCCGGATCTTCGGCGGCACAGCAATCCTCTACCTGCGTCACCAGAAACCCCCGGTCAGCCGCATCGCGGATCGCCCCTTCCACACATTGGTCGGTACAGACGCCGTAAATGATCAGGTATTCGATGCCGAGATTTCGCAGCACATATTCGATGTTGGTGGCGTTGAAGATGCCGCTCGCGGTCTTTGGAATGACGATATCGTTCGGCATGGGTGCGACGGCGTCGATCACCTTGGCCTCCCAGGAGCCCTTGGGAAACAGTAGATTGGAGATCTTATGATCGAGGCTGCGGTCGCGTCCGTCGAGCGTGTAGGCTTCGATCGTGGTGTAGATGATTTCGATGCCGGCGGCGCGCGCCGCTGCATGGAGCCTTTTCTGGTTGGGGATCAGGACATCGCCGACACGATCAAGAAAATAGCGATGCGGCGCCTCCGGCGAAGAGGGGTCGGCGGCAGCGCGCTGTCGATCGGCGGTCCATTCGGCATTCTGCATATCGACCGAAAGAAGCGCGGTTTTTCCGAGTTCGATATGGCGTTCGCGATACGCACCGTTTTGCGCATCGATCTCGGGCACCTGCTGTAGCATCGGATTTTCCTCCCGGCTTGATTTCGGCGCGCCGTGCAGCACCGAAACGGCCTCTTGTCCGTCTCCGTTTCACTCTGTTCGCTGGCGTAATGGATCGAGGTTCGATCCGGCACCGGTCTTGCGCCGCACGCCTTCGAGCATGCGCATCCGCGCTGCCGAACTGGCTTCGTAAATGTCAACTAATGCCCCGAGAATGGCGTCCGTCGCGGCGATCGCCGGAGCGAGCGTATCGAGTGGCGATGTGGTCGCGACCGCAACCGGAAGAGTGACATCGGCGATTTCACATACCGGCGAAAGATCAACGTCCGTGATGAGCACGATCTTCGCACCTCGCGCCCGAACGATCTCCGCAACGGCGAACATCTCCTCCTGATAGCGGCGGAAGTCGTACATCACCAAGAGATCGCGTCGCTTGATGTCGCACAGCCGGTCGACCCAGAGCCCCGACGCCTGCGGCATCAGCGCATGCACTTCTCCGCGCATGGTCGCAAGCTGAAACGCGAGGTATTGCGCGGCGACCGAGCTCCAGCGTCCTCCGAGGCAGTATATGCGGCCGCGATTGGCTGCGATGATTTCGACCGACCGGTTGATGGCGCTTGCGGCCGGTTCCCCTTCAAGGCGGGAGACCGAGGCTGCGAGGTCGGCAAGCAACCCGCCTTCGGCACCGGCCTGGTGATAACGATCGAACAGGGCGAGCGGCGAGGATTCACTATCCTGCACCTCGCTTCGAATGGCGCGCTGAAAATCGTTGAAGCGGTCGAAACCCAACCGTTTGGCAAAACGCGTGACGGTCGGCGGGCTGACCTCGGCACGCTGAGCGATGTCCTCGATCCCGCCGAGGGCGGATATGGGATACCGCTCGGTGATCACCTTCGCGATCCGCCGCTCGCTTGCTGAAAGCTGGCTGAACTTCTGGTCGATGAGCGTACGAACGATCACGAGGAATGCTCTAACCTAGCTGCGGTTTGTGCTGACGCCGGGCAACAGACCTTCCGGCCGCAAGACCAGGATCCCGACAATGATCGAAAGCGCGATGGCGTCGCGATAGGGCAGCGCACCCTCCGGCAGGAAGGCCTGGAGATAGACTTCAACCACACCCAGAACGAATCCGCCGACGACCGCTCCCCCAAGGGAACCGAGACCGCCGACCACGGTGGCGATGAATGCTTTCAGGACCGGGATCGCTCCCATGAGCGGGTCGACCGATCCGCGCGATGCCACCCACAGGACGGCTGCAATGCCGGCCAGCGCGCCGGAAATCGCAAACGCGGTCGCGATGATGCGATTGGCCGAAATGCCCATCAACCGGACAACGGCGAAGTCCTCCGCGGCGGCGCGCATCGAGATCCCGGTCACCGTGCGTGTCAGCACCAGGCGCAAAAGCACGAGCGACACCAGCACAACGGCGATCGAGAGCAGGGAGACCATGCCGACGCGAACCGGCCCGATCATGATGCTGTCCGTCAGCCAGGCCGGCAGGATCACGGCGACGGGTCGGGCCGAAATGCCCGTTTGAAACAGAACCTGGATGATCTGGCTGACCGCAAAGGAGGTGATCAGCAGAGTTGTCACGTCGGCACCGCGCATCTGCCGGAAGGCGACCCGTTCCATCGACACCGAAACGGCGATGGCCGCGACAACGCCGAAGGCGATGGCGAGCCCGACGGGGAACCCGCTCAGCAAGATGAACCAGATGCCGTAGCCCGTGACGGTCATGACCTCGCCGTGGGCGAAGTTGATGAGCCGCACGATCGAGAAGACCACGGCCAGACCGAGCGCCAGAAGCGCGTAGATGCCTCCCAGGCTGAGGGCATTGATGGTCTGTTGAACGAAGATCTCCATCGACACGCTTCCTGAATTCACTCGTTAGGCTGAAAGCCCGAGATAGGCGCCGCGAACGGCTTCCGATCGCGACACTTCCTCTGTTGTTCCACTGACCGACAGGCGACCCTGTGCCAACACGAGGGCGTGGTCGGCGATGTCGAGCGACATCGGCACATTCTGCTCGACCAAGAGGATGGTGATGCCTTCGCTGCGCAGGGAGGCGATGAGATCGAACACGGCCTCGACGACTTGCGGCGCCAGGCCAAGCGACGGCTCATCCATGAGCAGCAGTTTCGGTCGCGCCATCAACGCCCGCACAATCGCCAGCATTTGTTGTTCGCCGCCCGACATCAGGCCGGCTTTCTGATGCCGGCGCTCGGCCAGGATCGGAAAGCGGTCCTGCATTTCTGCCGCCCGCTGGCGCAGTTCGACGGGCGCGGCATGGACGGCACCGCCCAAGAGCAGATTCTCCGAGACAGTCAGGCCGGCGAAGATCCGCCGGCCCTCGGGCACCAATCCGATGCCGGCGCGGGTGATCGCCTCGGGCGACAGGCCCTTAAGGCTCTTGCCTTCGAAGGTGATGTCGCCCGACCAGGGCGTGAGGCCGGAAATCGCCGCAAGCGTTGATGATTTTCCGGCCCCGTTGGCACCCAGAAGAGCGACAAGCTCCCCCTTGCCGACGGCCAGATCGAGGCCGCGGACGGCCTCGATGGCGCCATAGCGCACCTTGAGAGATGCGACTTCCAGCATGATCAGGGTGCCGGCATGGTTTCGGGATCGGCCAGCTGGCGACGGATGAAGACCTTCTCGCCGCCCTCGATGCGTGCGAGCACAACCTCGCGCATCGGCATCCGTTCGGTGCCCTCAAACGTGAAGCTCGACATGATGCCACCGGTCTCCGGCAGGTTGGCGAGCGCAGTGCCTACCTCTGCGGAACCCGTCGTTCCGGCCGCACGAACGGCGGCATCGATCATGTTCAGGATATCGCAGCCATTCACCACGTAGTTGGTATCGGCGACCTTTCCGGTTTCCTTTTCGAAACGGGCGTTGAACTCGGCATGGTCGCTGCCGGCTTCGGCGTAGCCGCCGGATGTGTGAACAATGCCTTCCACGACATCGCCAAGACCGCGGACGGTCGGCGTGTCGAGCACGTCCGCTCCCATGACGGGTGTGTTGACGCCAGCGCCGCGCAAGGCACGGATGAAGGCCGGAAAGTCCGGTTCCCAGGCCGATGTCATTATCACGTCGGGCTGCGGATCCAGGCTCTGGATCGTCGTGACGATCGCGTTAAAGTCCGGTTGTCCCATGCTGAACGACCCTTCACCCAAGAGCTTTCCGCCATTCGCCTCGAAAGCGGCGGCAAAGTAACGCGGACCGAACTGGGTGTAGGCCGCATCCGGCGACGTCAGGATCCAGGTCGTCTTGTAGCCGAGTTCCGCGGCATAGGCGCCGAGCACGGCCGCCTGCTGATTGTCGGCGGGATAGCTGCCGAACACATATTGTCCGGCCGATGTCAGGATCGGCGCCGTGCCGGCGAAGGTCATCGTCGGAATCTGGGCCGGGCTTGTGATCTGTCCCATCGCCATGGTCGGGTCGCCATCGGGCGGTGCCACGATGAAGTTGACGCCCAGATCGACAAATTCCTGTGCGAACTTCACCGCTTCGGCGATGTCGGACCGCGTGTCGCGGACCTCGAGGCGGATCGGGTGTTGGCCCGCGATGCCGCCGGCCGCGTTCATCTCGTCAACGCAGAAGCTGAAGCCGTCGAAGGAAGGTTGGCTGAAGGGCGCCAGACCGCCGGAATTGGCTACGGCGACGCCGATCACATATTCATCCTGCGCCGCGGCTGAGAGTGGAACGCTCACGACCATGAGGGCTGCAAGCGCCGTGGTTCCAAGGTATTGCTTCATGACTTCCACCTGTGTGTTTTAGACTTCTTGAGGAGCCTGGGCTGCGTGAAGCCCGGCCTGCGAAGCGCGCGTTCCGAGATAAGACTCGACAACGGCTGGGTCCTTCTGGACCTCTTCCGGGGATCCATCGGCGATGAGAATCCCGCGGTTCAGGACGACCACGCGATGACAAAGCCGCATCACGAAGTTAAGGTCGTGGTCGATAAGCAACAGGCCAATGCCGCGCGTCGCCGCAATGTCGCGCAGGCGATTGCCCAAATCGGTGGTTTCCGCCGTGTTCATGCCGGCCGCCGGCTCGTCCAACATCAGGAAGGACGGCGCCTGGGCCATGGCCCGCGCAATCTCCAGCCGTCTGCGCGAGCCATAGGACAATTCTCCGGCGCGTCGTGCCGCGTCTTCGGCGATCCCCATCAAGGACAATTCCCGGGCCGCGACTTCGCGTGCCCGGCGCATGGAAAGACCGCGCGCAAGCCCGGCGACGACGACGTTCTCTTCGACGGTGAGTTCGGTAAACAGCCGGATGTTCTGAAACGTCCGCCCGACCCCCAGCGCAGAGACCCGATAGGGCGGTTCGCTGTCGATCCGCGCGCCTTGGAGCCAAACGCCGCCGGATGTCGCCTTCGATGCGCCACCGATGGCGTTGACCAGGGTCGATTTGCCGGCGCCGTTGGGGCCGATGAGCCCGGTGACGATGCCCCTGGGCACGTCGAAGGTCACGGTGTCGAGCGCAACAAGGCCGGAAAAGCTCTTGCTCACGTCTTTGATCTGCAAAGTCGCGGCAGCATCCTCGGCGTGTGCGCTCGCCGGCGCGGGGTCGACATCGATACGGGCGGGCCAGGGCAGGTTGGAGGCCAGTTCGTTACGCCCGCAAAGGCCGGCGCGGCGAAACTTCAAAACCGCCAGCATGGCCAGACTGACACCTAGAACCTGCAGGCCGAAAAGATCCGGCAATTCAATGCCGCCTATGACGGCGCCGCCCTCGAAGCGCTGCAGGATCTCGCGAATGCCCATGACCAGAACGACGCCGCCCACCGCACCGGTGACCGTGCCCATACCGCCCAATATCAGCATGGCCACGAAGCCGAAGGTCGTGGCGAGATAGAAATCCCGGGGGCTGAAGGCGCCGAGCATGTGGCCGTAAAGAGCGCCTGCTATGCTTGCCATCACCCCGGACACAATCCATGCGACGAGCCGGGCCTTGTAGGGCCAGACCCCGAGTGCGGAAGCGGCTGCTTCGTCGTCGCGCGCCGCGCGCAGCATGAGGCCGTGCCGGCTTTCCCGAAACAGCCGGGCGACCAGAATGAAAAGGCAGGCGGCGCCGGTCGCCACATAAACATCGGTGTAGCGCGGCACGCCGAAGAACGCCTGGTTGCCGCGGGTAAAATCGACCGCCGCGGCGAGCACCGAATAGACGATGATCCCGAAGCCAAGCGTCGCAATCGCGCCGGACGCACCGTTGAGACGCGAAATGCCCAGTCCTGAGATCAGCGCCATCGCAGCTCCTACAAGGGCGACGACGAAAAGCGCTGCCGGGAGGGACAGCTCATACCCGCCAAGCCAGGACGGCAGATTGGGCAGGTTGAGGGTCAGCATGTTCGGCGGCATCGTGATCCACGCCGAAACATAGGCCGCCACGCCCATGAAGGCAGTGTGCCCGAAGGAAACGATGCCTGAATTGCCGCTGAACACCTGAAACGCCAGCACGGCACACACATTGACCGCAAAGAAGGTGGCGATCCTGACACCCGGCAAGCCGATCGCAGCCGCCAATGCAGCAACGCCGCCGGCCAGCAAGACCGACAGGACCAGCGCGTCGAACAGCGGTTTGAAGGGCGATTGGATCGTCAGCGGCATCGGACCTCGCAAAGCTGACGTAAAGGCAATCGCCATTTTTAGGCCTTGTCAATGTATTTTCTTCTGATACAGAAATGGACGATCGTAAAAATGAATGTTCAGAATGCAAATGCCTATTTGTTGAGCAAAAACAGAGGGTTTTGTTGTGTCCAAACTCCTTGCGACGGGAGAGCCCAGTCCCTTTGCTCTCTATAGGAGAAACGCTGCAAGCGCGTTCGTGCTGAGCGGGGACCATGCGGGCAACCGGGTTCCGGAATCGCTTCGCTCACTGGGATTGCCGGCTGAGGAACTGAACCGTCATATCGGAGTGGACATCGGGGTGGACCGGCTGGGACGCATGCTGGCCGACAGGCTTGAGGCCTGTTTCCTGTCGCAGCCCTATTCCCGTCTGGTGATCGACTGCAACCGTCCGCCGCACCAGCCGGATTCGATCCCGGAAGTGAGCGACGGCACGTTCATCCCTGGCAATACGGGCCTCGATGCCGCCGGTCGCTCCGCAAGGGTGCGCGAGATATTCGACGTCTACCACGCAGGCTTTGCCGCTGAACTCGATCGCCGGTCCGCACGCGGTCAGCGGACCGTGCTTGTCGCCCTGCACAGCTTCACGCCGCAGCACGGCGATTTTCCAGGTCCGCGCCCCTGGCACATCGGGGTGTTGTGGAACCGCGACGGACGCCTGGCGCGACCGCTCCTCGAACAGTTACGCGGACAGCCGGACATCGTTGTCGGCGAAAACCAGCCTTATGGCGTTTCGGACCAGTTGGACTACGCGATCCCGGTGCACGGAGAAGCGCGCGGAATACTGTCGGTCGAGCTTGAGGTGAGACAGGATCTGTTGGGCGATCATGCCGGGTGCGCGGACTGGGCGGATCGCATTGCGGCCGCGCTGCCGGCGGCGCTTGACGATTTCGACGGTGCCAGTACCTCTAAGCAGAATTCCTTACCCGTTTGACGACGTTGCTTTGTTTGCCCGATGCCCCGCATCGCGCTGCACAACGCGCCTGGCCAAAGGGCAAATCTTCACCATCAAACGGGTAGGGAATTCTGCTCAGAGGTACCAATGTGGGCGAAGTAGTGGAATGATGGACGAGCATTTTTTCTTTATCGGCAATCAGGAACTGAACGGTATCGTGCGCGGACGGTCGGTTCCTTCGGCGCGCCGCAAATCCGCCCTGGCTGACGGACTGCCCTGGGTTCCCGCCAACATCACGATCGGCGCGCTCAACACCTTGCCGCCCGACAATCCGTTCGGTCCGGTCGGCGAGATCCGCCTCATGCCGATTGCCGACGCTTCGATCACGCTTGAAAAGGTCGACGAACCGACCTTTGACATCACGCTGTGCGAGTTTGCGAAAAGCGACGGCACGCCCTGGGCATGCTGCCCGCGTACCGTGCTCAAGGCGGCTATCGACGACCTTAAAACCGCAACAGGCCTGACGCTCAAGGTCGCCTTCGAACATGAATTCACGGTGAGCGGCCTCGACGTGCCGACCCACATCGCCTTTTCCCCGTCTGCCGGACGGGCCGGCGCCGTTCTTGCCGCGCGTGTGCTCGCCACGCTGGAAACAGGCGGCTTCACACTCGACCAATTCGTCGCCGAATACGGGCCCGGGCAATATGAGATCGCCGGTCAGCCGACGGATGCCCTGGCTGCGGCAGACCGGACGGTGCTGACGCTGGAGGCGATCCGCGGGCTGGCGCGCGATCTGGGGCTGCATGCGAGCTTTCTGCCGAAACGCTCGAGCGATCTCGTGGGCAACGGCGTGCATGTCCATTTTTCCTTGTGGCGCGACGGCAGAAACGTCACCGTGGAGGATGAATGGGTGAGCGGCGAAGCCGGGTCTTTCCTGGCCGGGATGCTCGAAGCGGCCGACGCCCTGACCTATCTGTCCGTCACGTCGCCGAATTCTTTTGCCCGATACCGGCCGCAATCGTGGGTGGGGTCGTTCGTGTGCGCGGGTCTGCGCAACCGCGAAGCGATGGTGCGCGTCGTTCCAAGGGCGCGCGATTCCCATGGTGCCTTCCCGGCGGCCTCGTTGGAGTATCGCACCAGCGATGCGACCGCCAATGTCTACCTGATGCTTGCCGGCATCATACGGGCCGGGCTGGACGGAATAGGGCACACGCTCCCGCCACCGACAAACATCGCACAGGATCCGGCCACGCTCGATCCGGAGACGCGTTCCGCAATGGAATTGCGCCCGCTGCCGACCTCGCCTGCCGAGCTTGCCACCGACCGTGTGTTGGAAAGCGTGGAGCGATGGGTCGGGCCGGAAATGACGGCTGCCTATGCGTCCTGCCGGCGGAACGATCAATGGCATGCCGAGGAAACCGATCCGGATCGTCTGGTCGAACAGCTTGCGGTCGTCTATTGAACGATGGAGATTTGATTTTTTCTCTGGAGGCTGCCGTTTGGCGTCAGTCTCGCATCTCATCGCTTTTTCGAAGTTCGGCAGGTCCGAGACGCCATCCGCCAGCCCGATGCCGTTCTTTCCAGAACGCCGCGTAGTCGCCATCCAATGATAAAAGGGCGTTATGGTTTCCGCGTTCAGTGATGCGCCCGTCTCGCAGGACGAGGATCTGGTCGGCCGAGCGAACCGTCTGCAGCCGATGCGCGACAACGACGAGGGTCTTGTGCTGCGTCAGCGCCCGAAGCGCCCGTTGCACAGCGGCTTCATTGATCGGATCGAGCGCGGCCGTGGCTTCGTCGAGCAGAATGATCGGTGCGTCCTTCAGGATCGCCCGGGCAATTGAAATCCGC
>JBCDLT010000097.1:0-17329 GCA_038745065.1 Pseudomonadota bacterium
AAGCGGTTTAACGACGCCGACGGGCTGATTTGGCCCACCAAACAGGGATGTTTCCCTGTTTGGCACTCAAGTGCGCAAATCGGAAACATCCGATTTGCGGTAGGCCGAGTTTACAGGTCCGCTGGACGTCGTTGCAGTCCCCTTGTGGTCATCAAGACCACGGCGGAAACTGCGCCTAGCCAGCGGACCTGTAAACCCGGTCAAATGATTCTAGCTAACCCGGAACCGCTCTAGGGCTCCTTTTTAGTTTTTCCGATAGCCGTCCTTGCCGGGCTGCGTGCGTATGAATCTATCTTCCGTTTCCAGTGACAGACTGGACGCAGGTACCGTTCACGATGGATGGCAGTTTAGTTCGTTTGACGCGAAACGCGTCGCATGATTGGACCCGCTTTCTTTCTTTGTCGTCCTCGTCAGGCCCGCTCAGGCAATCACCTTTTTGGAGTTCATTTGGTGCAAATAGCTGGTGAAGTGCGTCTTGGCCGTCTCGCTCTCACATATGAATTGTTTCGGTAAACGCAGATCGGCTTAGCGCGGCTCAGTTACGATGTTTCGATGTACGATCAATTGAAAACTGTCTTTCGGCGCCCGGAATTGTTTACTGCGTACACGGCGGAGACACTCTGGACGCAGCCGCATCTGGCAAAGCAGATGCTTGAACTTCACTTGAGCCAGGATACAGCGCTCGCATCACGTCCGTTCGTCGCGATAGATCGCGTTATCGACTGGATCGACCAGTCTTTCGGATTGGGCGGAAAGTCGGTCTGTGATCTGGGATGTGGTCCCGGGCTTTACACGAAGAGATATGCGGAGCGAGGCGCAATCGTCCATGGTTTGGACTTTTCCCGCACGTCAATCGACTATGCGCGAAAGCATGCCCCGTCGAATGTCGCAAGGATCGCCTATCAGGTTGCGGATTATCTGAAAGACCCACTCCCGGAAAACCAGGACCTGGTCACATTGATCTATTGTGACCTGTGCCCACTCTCGCCCGTTCAACGCCAAAAACTACTGTCCAGGGTTCATCACGCCCTGTCGCCCGGCGGCAGGTTCATCTTTGACGTCTTTTCAACAAAAGCCTTTGAAACCGTCGTCGAGCGCGTGTCCTTCGAGCGCAATCTCATGAACGGATTTTGGTCTGCGCATGATTACTTCGCATTCCAGAGCACCTTCCGATATGAGCGTCACGCGGTGTCTCTGGACCGCTTCACAATCATCGAAGAGGATCGCACGTGGGACGTCTATAACTGGCTGAAATATTTCTCGCGGGACGAAATTCGCCTCGAGCTCAAACAGGCCGGCTTCGACAAAATCGAGTTTACCAACGGGTTCGGTGTCGATCCGTCAGATGAAACGACATTTGGCGTTACTGCCACCAGGTAGCCAGGGATAGGACTTTCTCTGCGACAGGTGGAGGCTTATCTGCCGATTTATGCCTTCTCCGGATCGTCCAGTGACGATCTGACCGGCGAGAGCCAATCTGCATCAGTCCGGGCCTCTGTCGACATCGAGACCCGGTCAGGTGGTCCCATCTGACCCAGCAGTGATTTACAGCAGACGACGGAACGCGGTCTGCAGCGTTGCGCTGCTGCGCTGGCCCTCCAGGACCTGTTGCAGATTGCCGCCGGCATCGAACAGAAGCAGCGTCACATGCTGGGCCCCGTAGCGGTTGGCAAACGCGCGGCCGTCGGCCGTTCGGATGTTGGCGACCACATAGTCCAGCGCGCCGCCGTCGAAAGCCTTCAGCGCCTTGCGGGTTTCCCGCTGCAGGGCGAGACACATCCGGCATTGCGGATCATGGATCTGGACGATGGTCGGCCGGCCGTTGGCAAGGCGGGAAAGGTCGTGCTCACGCATCGTGGCATAAACGTTGCGGGCGAGCAGCCCACCCAGGCCGCCGACGATCGCGATGCCGATCGCGCCGTTGCGGACCTTGCGAAACAGGGCGCGGCGGCTCTCGTCGACGTCTTTGCCCGTGTTTTGGGGCTGCGGCTTGTGCTGTTTCTTTGCGGCCTGCTTATGGGATTTCTTGCTCTTTCTCATGACATCACCTGTCTGAAAATCCTGAAATCGCGGTGTGTTGGCTTGGTTTGTTATGCGCCGGCGACGGGACGTCGGTCGCATACGCGACACCGCTTGGGGCTGCGCTCCGAAAGCCCGTTGCGTGCGGCTCGATTGCACGCGACGGGCTTGTCGTGTCCTGGTGGTGCGGATCGGTTCCGGTTGCGAGAATCCGATCGAACGCCTTTTGCGTCAGGTCACCAGGATCGGAGCGTTGTTTTTCACCCTGTCGTAGAGGTCGATCGCATCCTGGTTGACCAGGCGCACGCAGCCGCTCGACACAGCCTTGCCGATGGATTCCGGCTCGTTGGTGCCGTGCAGGCGGTAGAGCGTGTCGACATTGCCCTCGAAGATGTAGAGGGCACGCGCCCCGAGCGGGTTGCCGAGGCCGGGCGGCATGCCGCCGTTCCTCACGCTCCACCGTTCCAGGCGCGGTTCCCGGGCGATCATCTCGTCGGGCGGTGTCCAGGTCGGCCAAGGCCGTTTCCAGGCGACGCGCGCCCGACCCGACCATTCGAACCCCTGCCGTCCGAGCCCGACTCCATAGCGCATGGCGGTGTTGTCGGGTTCGACCAGATAGAGGTAGAAGCTCTTTGTATCGACCACGACCGTGCCGGGTTTTTCCGATGTGCCGTAGCGAACGCGCTTGCGCCGGAACCTGGGCGGCAGGACCGTCGGACTGATGGCCGGCAGCGGAAACTTTTCGTTGGGCCGCGGTCCGTAGTTGAGGGCGAAATTGTTTTCCCGGTTGGGAAACAGGCCCGCGGAAGGCGTGCCCCGTGTCGTCGGGGCACACCCGGCGAGCGCGAGCCCGGCCATGCCAAGGCCCGCGCGCACGACATGGCGCCGCGTAAACGTCTCTGTCATCGCTGGTTCTCCGAGTTTTCGGTTCAGAGCACGATGACGCGCGTACCGAGCGGCACGCGGTTGTAGAGATCGATTACGTGGTCGTTGATCATGCGGATGCATCCGTTCGACACGGACCGGCCGATGGACGACGGCTGTGTCGTGCCGTGGATGCGGTAATAGGTGTCGCGACCGCCACGATAGAGATAAAGCGCGCGGGCGCCGAGCGGGTTGTTGATGCCGCCCGGCACGCCCTTGGCATAGCGCGCATATTTGTGCGGCTCGCGGCGGATCATGTTTTTCGTCGGCGTCCAGCTCGGCCATTCCGCCTTGCGCTCGATCGTGGCGCCACCCCTGAAGGCGAGGCCCGCACGGCCGACGCCAACTCCGTAGCGCCGGGCACGGCCCGGACGTTCGACGAGGTAGAGAAAGTGGTTGCGCGGGTCGACCACGAGCGTGCCGGGTGCGTAGCGCGGCGAATAGCGCACGGTTTGCGGCTTGAACACGGGGTTCAGCTTGAAGGTTTTCTTGAACTTGGCGCTGTGATGCGCCCCGGCCGGGGCCGCAAGGGGCAGGGCCGTTACGGCGAGGCCGCCAAGCAGCAGGTTTCGTCTTGTAAACACAGGAAGTCTCCGGGTTTTCGTTGTCTTTGGTCTGGAGCCGGGCGTTCGGATCCGGGCTCGGGCGTCAAGAAACGAAAATCAGGACTTGGGGGGCTTCAGGTCGACGCTGCCCTTGATCGACACACGATTGGCGGGAAGATCCCAGGCATGGTCGTGGACCGACGTCTGCGGTTTCACGGTCGCAACCGGCAGGAGCGCCTTGCAATCGGCCTTGCAGAAGGATTGTCTGTCTTCGCTGACTTCGGTCTCGTCGCAGCATTCCTGCGTCAACGAAGCAGCGGCGGCCGTGTCAAGGTCGACGATCACGGCAGGCTCGAATTGGCCCAAATCAATTGTGCCCCGGGCAAATCCCTGCTGGACGCCCATCAATACAAATACAACAATGAACACAATTCTGAGCATATCCAAGGTGTAGGCGAGATTCGTAAAGGAACCAATACTTGCGTCATCACGGTTATGTGAGAAATCGCGAGCGACTTTGTGAAGTTGTACAGCTTTGGCGACCGGATGCGACGGACCGAATGACTGAAGGTCAGCGGTGCGATGCGTCGTCTGCAGTTCGGATCGAGGCGCGCCGCGTGAAGTGCGCGCATAACAGGCCGCTTTCGCCCGGCCGGTAAGCAATGCGGTCAAACAGGCTGCCGTAGAGATTGTGGTCGTCGCGTACGCCGAAAAGCCGGCGCGACCGGGTTTCGAAATCCGTTTCGAAAAAGTCGCAGACCGCCTCGGTGAGGCGGTGCGGTTCGGTCGGGGTGGGCAAGTGGTCGATTTCGGTGATCAGCAGGAAGTGCCCGCCCGGTGCCGTGACGCGGCCGATCTCACCGGCTGTTCGGCCGATATCGGCCACGTGGTCGAGACTGTTGAAGCTCGCCACGATGTCGAAGCTCGCCGTCGCCGCCGGGATTGCTTCCGACGCGGCCGCCACATACGCCATTTTCTGCGCCTGGGCATCAAGTCCCCGATAGGCGTGGGCGAGCGGGTCGAGACCGAGACGCAGGCGCGTCATGTCCGCCCATTCTAGACTGCCGACCGGACCGCAGCCGATGTCGAGCAGCCGCTTGTCGCGATAGTCGTTGGCGCCGAGTTCGAAGAAGTCGGTATAGAAGTGCCGGTAATGCGCGCGTTCGTGAGCGAGCGTATCGCCCCGGTCGCCGTCTGAGGCGTCATCGATGGCGCGATAATAGTCGCGCCAATAGCGCAATTCGAAATGTTCCTTCAGCCGCGTCCGGGCCGTTGACGGCAGCAGCGGATGCAGGGCGGAAAACGCATATTTGGCCTGCTGCTTGAGAAAAGACGCAACCATGGGCTCTGCACTGATCTCCGATCTGATCACGACGACTGCCGACGCAATCTGGTGCGGCAAAAAAGTGTCATCAATGGGACAGCCCTTGCGGCGCTTCGCCCGTGCCGAGGGAGTGACGGTCTGCTTGTCCCGGTTGTCGATCGCGGCTTCGGCATCTGCCTTTCAAGGGTGACCTGGGGCGGTCTACCAGACGCGGTCGCGCAGCACCCGGACCGGCGCGATCCGCCGGTCCCGGCCCCAAAAACGACATAAAAACCCTGCCTTCTGACCATGAGTTCCTGTTCCCGGATCCAGTTCGTTCCGGGACAAAGAAGCGGCGGCGTCGACATGCAGGATGTGAGCGACCGGAAGACTTCGAGCGTGGAAACCAGCGTTCGGGAATTCTACGACACCTACGGCTGGGTCGAGGTCGACGGTGCGTCCGGGGAAGACAGGTCGTTCCGTGTGTTTCGGCCGGCCTACGAGAGCTACCACCGCGCTGTGGAGCGGCGCACGCAGGCCGTTTTTCAGCCGTTTGGCGACAGCCTCTTGATTGCCGGATGCGGCGACATGCCGGACAGCCATGTCCGGCTCGCCCGCAATTACCCGGAAATCGCCTGCGCCGACATTTCGGCGCGGGCGCTTGACCGGGCGCGCGAAAAACTCGGTCCGCCGGCAGAGCTCCTTGAAGCGTCGATCCTCGAATTGCCGGTCGCGGAAAACCGTTTCGACGCGGTGTTCTGCGCCCATGTGATCTATCACATCGACATTGACCTTCAGGAAAAGGCGATCGCCGAACTGATCCGCGTCACAAAGCCGGGCGGCCGGGTTGTCGTGATCGCCTCCAACCCGCAATCCCCGTTCCGCTACGTGGCCGCTGTCGCACTGCGTCTGCAAAAAATGGTCGGTGGTTCGGCGAGTAGCAAGAACCCGTCGCCGGAAGCGGCAAGCGATAAACCCGCGCTTTATTTTGCCCGCCATCCGCTGAAATGGTGGCGCCGCTTCGAGGATCGCTGTGATGTGGAGATGCAGCCCTGGGATGCCATCGGCAGCCTGGAGGAACAGGCGATGCTGCCGGGCGACCGGCTTGCGTCGGGCTTTTACCGGTTCGCCGCCTGGTTCGAAAGAACCGCCCCCGGCCTCGCCGCGCGGTTCTGGCAATACCCGATCGTGATCCTTACGAAGCGCTAGGGCGACGCGCCGCGGGCGTGCCGCCTTCTGGTCGATGGCGCCGCATTCTTGCGTTTCATTATGGGTGTGATTGCTTGCTTGGCGCCGCTGCGCTCAGGCGGTCTGACGCCGATCGTTCTTCTCCCCGCCGTGTCCCGGCGACCCAGATGCGAATCTTTGTTTTCCCCTTGCTCCGTCTTCGCCCGGCTCGACCGGGCGATCCAGTGGCGGCCGATCTGCCTGGCAGGCTGGGTCCGCCGCTCACGCGGCATTCGGAATGCGCGCAATCACCTTGATTTCGAAATCGAAGCCGGCGAGCCAGGTGACGCCGACAGCGGTCCAGTTCGGGTAGGGCGGGTCGCCGATCTTTTCCATCCGCACGGCGAGCATTGCCTCCATCTGGGCTTCCGGGTACGTGTGAAATGTCGTCACGTCGACGACGTCATCGAACGTACAGCCGGCGGCCTCCAGCACCGCGGACAGATTGTCGAAGGCCAGCCGGACCTGGCTTTCGAAATTCGCTTCAGGCGAGCCGTCTTCGCGGCTGCCGACCTGACCGGACACGAACAAAAGATCGCCGGAGCGGATCGCCGCAGAATAGCGGTAGTGTTCGTAAAGCGCCTGGCGCCCTTCGGGAAAAATGGCGTCGCGTTTGCTCATGATGCTCTCCTGTTCGATGATCGCGCGCGGGATCGGTCCGCAAAGCCTCCGTCTGCCCGGGAAGGCGAGGGCGTGCCGCACGGTGTTTCGGTTAGCCTGTTGTCTTTTGCCGATTGCGCGGGGCCGTGATTGACATACGCCCCGTATGTCGGCATCTAATCGCATACGCCCCGTATGTCAATAAGCATACGCGTCGTATGTCAGTTGGAGAGACAATGTCTGCAAGAACCCGCGCGCAGATGGTCGAAGAAACACGGGCCAAGCTCATCGGCGCCGCGCGCCAAGCGTTCGCGGAAAAAGGCTATGCCGCGGCCTCGATGGACGACCTGACGGCCGACGCCGGCCTGACGCGCGGCGCGCTCTACCATAATTTCGGCGACAAGAAGGGCCTGTTGCGGGCTGTGATCGACCAGATCGATGCGGAAATGCTCGCTCGTCTGCGCCTTGTACAGGAGCGGGCCGAGAGCCCCTGGCAAGCCGTTTTCGACGAATTTGCCGCCTATATCGAGATGGCGCTTGAACCGGAAATCCAGCGCATCATGCTGCTCGACGGTCCGGCCGTGCTCGGCGACCCCTCCCAATGGCCGAACCAGACCGCCTGCCTGCGCCGCACGACCGGGATCATCCAGGACCTGATCGATGCCGGCATCGTCAAGCCGGTCGATGCCGAGGCGTCCGCTTTGATCCTCAACGGGGCAGCGCTCAATGCGTCGCTGTGGATCGCGGCGTCGGACGATCCGCCCGCCGTCTACCAGAAGGCGGTCGAGGCGTTTCGGTGTCTGGCGAGCGGGTTGTTGCGGGCGGAAGGGTAGACAATGCGGTTCGGATCGCTCGTTTGAGGAATGCTGTCCTCGACGAGCGTGCTTGTACGGGTCACGAACGTGATTGCAGAACCGGCGCGGCCATTCTACTCAATGGCGAAGTTATCCCATCACATGAGATATCATGCGCGCGCTCAGCAAAGTGATAAATCGCGTTCGGTACTGGATTGCCCGCCATGAAATATGGGTGCTTGAGATCGCCCGCGATGCGCCGATCCTGTCCATGTTTCCGGTAGGCACGCTCTTCCTGTGGCTTTTTATTCCGTCTATCCTGCTGTCTCCCTAACTCATTCTGTCGATGGAAAACGATTATTCGATCGGGATTTACACAATCATGGTGATTGGAACCCCGATTATGGTCGCATGTTCCATATGGTTGTTTGAATGGTATCTCATCGGCGTGACGCTCATGTTGGGCGGCAAATCGATGGCCGACAAGAAGGCTAAAGACCTCGACTTCCACCTGGCTTTCCTGGAACGCGACAGGGAGCGATTGCAGTGATCCGTCGATCTAGCGCAAAGCGACGGTCCAAGCCGGACAGCGCTTTACCGGTATCAGCCGAGTGGGCGCACCGACCCGTCGCTGCAGATGGACGCATAGCGTACGACGCGGCAATGCCGCGCATGTCGCAACACCGGCGACGGGCGGCAATGTCGGGACCCCGCCGCCAACCCCAATAGACTATTGCTGAATGCCCTCGACTTCGAAGCGCAGGTCGAGCACGTCGCCGACCGCGCCTTCCGCATAGGTCATGCCGAACGCGCTTCGGCTGAGCTGCGCGGTTGCCGAAAAGCCGGCGACGATGGCGCCGTTATAGGACGGGATCGGATGCGGGGCGATCTTGTTGAACGTGACGTCCAGCGTGATCGGCTGCGTCGTTCCGAGGATCGTGATATCGCCCATGACCTTGCCGGTCTTGTCGCCGGTCTTTTCGACCGATTTCGACGCGAAGGTGATTTCCGGAAACTCTTCCGAGTTCAGGAAATCCGGCGAACGCAAGTGATTGTCGCGGCGAGTGTGGTTGGTATCCACGCTCGCGGCGTCGATCGTCATTTCGATTGCGGAATTCTCGACGTTTTCCGGATCGAAGGTGAAAGTGCCGGCAAATTCGTTGAAGCGCCCGAACACGTTCGAATAGCCGAAATGATCGACGAAGAAGACGACCATCGTATGCTCCGGGTCGATCTTGAACTGTTCGGCGGTAAAGGCCGGGCTCGCACACAGGGAAACCGCAAGTGCGGCGGCGAGATGCTTTGTCGGAATTCTCATATCGGCGTCCTCCGGAAATCAAACAAGGGGGTTTCGATCAGCCATACCCGCTCGCGCCGGTCTGGTTGAAAGAGGCGACGGCGAGCGCGGCCCCGCCAATCGCCGCAGCGATCATTCCCGTCCAAATTGGTCGCAGTGTGTCGGTGGTCAATGTCTGGCGTCGGACAATCGCCGCGCGCAGCGGTGGCGCGAGCGCAATTGCGGCTGCGATGCCAAGGGCGGCATCGCTCGCGCGTGAATAGAGCGACGCCTGTGCGGCAAGCCAGATCAGCGGCGTCGCAAGGGCCATGATGCCGACCACTGAAAAGTCGAGACGGCGCTTCGGCCAGGTCCATAAAAGGTAGCCGCCGGTCGCCGCGGCGATGGCGCCGGCGAGCTGGGCAATGGAGACCGACGGGGCAAAAAAAGCGATACCGGCCAGCGCAAAGGCAAAGACGAGCACGGCGACGCCCGCGTCGACCGGTTCGTCGTCGCGCCGGCCAAGGGCGTAAAGGCCCGCCATCGCAATGACGGCGATCAGGGCGATGCCGGCAAAGTCTCCCTGGTTGATCCTCGGTTCGGCTATCCAGGCCAACCCCAGGAGGACCGCGATATAGGGGAGGGCCGCGGCGATCCGCCCCGGCAGGGCCCGGCTGCCAAGCACCAGCGACAAGAAAGTGGAGAGCGCGATCAGGTAGGCGAGTTTCTGGCTGGCCGCGCGCGGCGGAAAGGCGGGCCAGGAAAATGCAAGCCAATAGGCCACGAGCACCGCCGCACCTGCGCCGCAGACGGCGAGCGCGCGTTTGTATCGCTCGCCGGCCAGAAGAAAGAGGGCGCCGACGAGAATGAGGGACAGGACGAACGGAGCGATTGCGGCCTGAAAGACCGGACTTTGTGGATCGAACACGGCCTCGTCCCATTCTTGCTGTCCAGGGTCCCGGCAATCGCCGGGTCGCGCGCCTATCCGGGCCGGTCCGCCCGCCGCACACCATCAGCCGCACCTAAGGGCGGGCACGAGGCTAGTTCAAATGAAAATGTCGGGATTTTTTAGGCACACGATGTCGCAATCGTCGCGTGGCACGACCTGCGACCGACCGCGTCGGCGGCGCAAGGCGACGTTCCGCATCGCGCCTGGCTGTTGCGACCGGTTCCGGCACGACTACAGAAGTGCGTGCCTCTTTCGGGCCGCAGGCGACAGGCGCCCGACCTATACCGTCAGCCCTCGAAAGGCCTCATTCGGCGGGGTAGCGCGAGGCGTCTTCGAGCTCGCCGCTGTCGTCCAAAGCGCCGTCCGTCGCGAAGTCCCAGTCCAGAAACGGTCGGCTCGGGTGGTCCGCACCGATCGCTCCGTGCAGACCCAATTGAGCCAGTCTGATCTTTGCAACCGGGTCGCTCAGTGCCATGCGCAAGATGTCCATGGATCTCTCTTTTTTCGTGTTCCCGTCTGTCTTAGCGGCGGTTCGGTTGGACACTGCGCCCAACAGGATCGATCGTCTTTACCGGTCACCGAAACCGACGCGCATCCAGAATGGAGCGGCGGGACTAAAATTCCCTTGATCCAGATCAAATTTTTGAAAAGAAACTTAATGGAAACAATGGATTAGAACCATTCTAAGGTTTGGGGGCTCATTTGCAGGCGCCTCTGATTGCAAATGGTGGCTCGGCGATTTGCCTGGACGATGTTCAATGTGTGCGGGCCGCTTTGCGGTGCCGCAATCGTGTGCAGACCTGACCGCAATGCTCGTAAACATCCGCATTTGACGCGTCTGGATTGACCGGTGATAAAAAGCATTGTCCCGTGCGGAACAGGCCGGTTTACACCCTGCCTGCAACCGACAAGTTCGGAGACTGACCTTGAAATACGGCGCGTACCCTGCCGATTGGGGTCTGTTGGGCCAGTGCACATACTGTCAGTGCACAAAACGGATGACACGCACGCCGGCAAGGCGCCCGCGCGTCGTCCCGACACCCGGTTTTTTCAAAAAGCGTCCGGCGTGTCGGATGGGCATACCGGCCCGCCCGAACATGTTCTTGCCCTGGAAGTCGCGATCCGAAACGCCTGAGCAAAGGGGAGGGCCGATCCCTGGCCGATGCCGACGCGCCTGTCGGCACGCGGCCGCG
Organism: Pseudomonadota bacterium; assembly: GCA_038745065.1. Taxonomy (GTDB): domain Bacteria; phylum Pseudomonadota; class Alphaproteobacteria; order Rhizobiales; family JANQQB01; genus JANQQB01. Next base: position 10,831 of record JBCDLT010000097.1, read on the forward strand.
TGTCTTGGGGAACGGTCAAGGGTCGCCGCCTTCAGGGTTCCACACTTGTCCGGGACAAAAAGTGCCCATCCTCAACTGCATCAAGCAATCACAAAGGGAAACAGGAGCCGATTATGAACCAATCTGCCTCTATCCGAAGCACCTGCCTCGCGGCCGCAATGGCCTTGAGCGCGACCGGCGCGTTTGCCGAATCCGCCCATAAGGCGGTCGGCGACGACGTCATCGCCGATCAGCGTGCGGCGCTCGCCGCGTCCACCGATGGGGCGGGTTTCGGGCCGCAGGCGCCGCGCGATATCAGCGTTGTCGACGGCACGAACCCGCGCGCGTTCGAGGCGGCCCCGCCTTACACGCAGATGAATCTCTGCAACATTCATTTCCATGAGGGCGCCGAACACCGGGGCGGCCAGTTCACGACCTATGCCGGCAACGGCGACGGCAAGGGCTATGGCAGCGGCTTTGTCTATGACGGCGAACTGACCGAGGCCGAACTCGCGCCGGTCGACTTCGAGGTCGGCAAGGTGGTGCACGGCACGCTGGAGCCGGGCGATACGATCGAGGTGCATTACGTGCACACGACGGCGAAGGTCGAACCGGGCCCGACGCTCGGCTCCTGTCTCTCAGAAGCGATCGCCAACCCGCAGCTGCGCGTCGAGGCCCAGGTCTATGTGCTCGTCAACGACGACGCGGCGGCCGACTTTATGGAATTGACCGCCATGGATGTCGTCAACGGTCTGCACCAGGCGGTCAACATCCCGTCGGATACCGGCACGCCGGTCAATTATCCCGGGTCCACGACAGGCCCCGGCTATAACGAAAAGGGTTCGCCCTTCCAGGTCAGCTGGTCAGTCCGCCCGAACGTGAAAAAGGTCAACATCGCCACCGTGGCAAAATGGCTGGACAGCAATCCGTTCGACGAGGACCACGCCCACGGGGTGCGCAATCTTGTGGTCAACCCGTTCCTGTTGTCGAAGATCGGCGGCTGAGCCGGTTCTGACGGTACGGACGGACCGACCGCCGGGTCTGGGTATGTTCCGGCCTGGTTAACGGACCTACAGACGCGTTTATTCGCACCGTAACCGCCCCTGGTCACGGTGAGCAAAACCGTCTTGCCCTCGTTCGCGGGATTCACCCGGGAACAAGGGACTTTTGACGTCCCATCGTCGCCTGGCCCCGGCCAGGCGACGCCGTTGTCAGTCGTTTTCCGAGCGCCCCCTAATGGTCGGGGTGGTACGGAAACGCCGAATGGTGCACATCGATCAGGAGCGCGCCGTCGGCCCCGCGGACATATCCGAACGTGAACTCAACCTTCGCCTCTTCGCCGGTCTTGGCATCGGTGAAGAAATAATTGCCCATGGCGGTGGCGGAATCGCCGTCGATGATGATACCGGCGTTTTCGAACCGCACGGCCGTCCAGGGCTGCAGGGCGAAGCCCTTGTCCTCTTCGACCACACCCGTCACAAAATAGGAAAGCGCCTCTTCCTCGGTCAGCCGGAATTGCTGCGCCGCCGCCTTGGTCGGCTTGAAGAGCACGGTGCCTTCGTCATAGCCATAAAGCGTGTCAACATGCTCGGCCGCCACGGCCTTGTAATCGCCTTCATCGGTATACGCCTTGCCGATCGCCACAATGCCGTCGCCCCAGATCTTCTGGGCGGCCATGACCTCGGCCTCCGTAATCGGATCGGCCGCCTGCGCGCCCATCGAAACGAGGGCGGCGGCGCCGAAGACGGCAATCAAAAGGCGATTTTTCTGCATGCTTTTTCTCCAAGATTGAAATCCTGTTTGATGAAAAAACGTTATATCATAACATAACCGATCACAATCGGTTTTTTAGAAATGTTTTTTGTCGGCAACCGGCGGCGTGGTGCTGCGTTGAAGGCCCCAGCGGGCGTCTCCAGGCCGAAGAAGACCAGCGCGCGTCGCCGGCCTGCGAACTGAACGTCGACGGCGATAACGGTTGATCCACCTGGTGGCCTATCCCGGATCGCTGGCCGGGCGCGCCGCGGTCCGGTTATTGAGCCAAACATCAACGTACGATCCGCGCCTGCGCGTCGCCAATTCATTGCCGTCATGTGGATCGTTAGATGTTACCCACGGTCTACGGCAAGACGCCATTGAGCGTCTTGGAGCCGGTGTCTTCTGGGGCCTAACCTCCCAAAACTCTCTCATAAAGTCTCTTACGATTGCTTCGAATTGCAGCCGCGCCGTGTTTGACTGTCCGGCAACGACCGGGGCGCAAGGCGCGCCGACCGGTCCATCGTCCACCCCGTTGACGGGAGACTTCCGTGAAAAGACTGCTTCTCGCCGCAACCCTGCTTTTTGCAATTCCGGGCCTCGCTCCGGCGGAGACCGTCACGCTCGCCTACCAGGCCGTGATGCATGTCCGCGAGGCCAACGCGATCACCATACTCGACGACGAAAGCCATCAGATCGGCATTGCCCGCTTCCGCGGCCTTGCGCTCCTCCAAGACGGCACGGTGGTGCCGCATCGCTACGAGGGCTGGTTCGACCTCACATCCGGCTCCGGCCCCTTCCACGGCTACGCGCTATGGACATTCCCCGACGGCTCAACCCTCCGCGCCCGCTACGACGGCACCGCAACTGCCGGCGCCGACGGGGCCGTCACTGTCGAGGCGATCCTCGGAGATATTTCCGGTAGCGGGCGATTCGAAACCGTCGCGGGCGAGGGGAGTTTTTCCGGGCGCCGGGTCGATGCGATCGCGGACGGGGGGAATACGCATGTGATCGGGCGGTTGGTTTTAAGGCGGCCTTGAGGTTAGGGGCGGGCGTGGTCGCGCCCTTGCTGCATTCGATGGTTGTGCTGCGAAACACCCTGTTTCCGGGCGTCAAGCGCCAGGGACAAGTGTTTACGATCATCTCGAAAGAATCGAAAATCGAAACTTCTTTGCTTGGTCGCGAATCCTTCTGGCCGAGGCGTGCACATCAATGGCAAATGGATAGGCGTGTCCTACGTTGTTTCAGGAGCCCGAGTCCGTGCCCGCCCGAAGTCTCGCCATCCCCCTCGGCCTCGCCCTCACGGCCGCCACGTTTTTCGCCGCACCCGCCGGCGCCCAGACCTGTCCCCACGATGCCACCAAGCGGGCTTTGCGGTCTGGAATGGCGGTCAGCTCAGATACGAGCGGGTCAGAACAAAAAACATGCCTGTGGGCAGAAGCTTCGTTGTGTGGGCGGCTCGAATAAGAGGAAGGTTCCGCGGCGGTGTGAGTGGGTGTGATGGTTCGGGAAGGCCGTTCTAAGGCCCGCATAAAACGATTTAGTCGAATTTTAAGGAATGATTATCGTAAGCTTCGACCGGCGGGCCGATGGCTACAATTGAAGCGTTGGGCGATTTGTAACTGAGTCATGGCAGACTGCGCCAATCTAATCCGGCAACTTTAGGCGCCTCAATTACTTACCGGGAAAGGTCGCGGCTTAGGATGTTACCGGGTTAAGCAGACCGCTGCCGTAACTCACAAGAAGGCGAAGCGCCGAGGTTAAAGACTACCCCAATCCACGTTATTCTTTGTTAAGGACAGCGGGCTAAGCGAGCTCCGACAATGTCACAGCCGAGATAGATTTCGATGGTCTCAGTTTGCCAACTAACGCAGTTTCTCTTGTTGTCGAGTGTTAGACTGCTATTATCATTAGTTCTATCCATCAGGGGTTGTTGAATGCCTCGCTTATTTCACTGTTCTGAAACAAAAAAATCGTCGCTAACGCGGCGAGAAGCCTTGGTCCTGGCCAGTGCGGGAGCAGTTGCAACACAGGTTCCAACCAATGCAAACGCCCAAAATTTCTCGTCGGCACCTATTGCACAAGCGAGCAAAGATGAATTCGAAGCAATTGTATTAGCACTCCAGAACGAAAGGTCTACCATTTCACTAGCAAATGACGTTTACCTCCGGGAGCGATGCCAGGAGAGCCTTGGTGCACTTGCTGCGGCGGTTGCCAAAGCGGAGCGAGCGGTTTCGGCCCTCCGCAACGAAACTGGCGCAACTCGAGATCAAGCATTAGCGTCTTCGCTTGGCGCAATTGTAAGTGCTATTGGACTAAGACTGGCTCTTGCCGCAGCAGCTGGTGTGACAGCGCCAGTAAGTCTCACTGTCGTAGCTGTTGGGCTAACAATAATTGTTGGTGGTAGCCTCTTTGCGTTGTCTTTGGGACGCAGTGGCGGGAATGGACTTGCAGTTACCAGCTTTGCTTCGGGGCGACTGTCTCTGTTGGCTGATGTTGGGGGAGTGGCTGGCCGTGTTGGTTTAGTTGGCGCGACAGTTGGAACGATTATTGACACGGGTACTGCCGTAGCCGACGCCGGCAATTATGATCGTGCCGCCCAGCGACTTGAGGAAGGCATCGTACATTTGAATGATCTGCGCGCCGAACAAGCCGCACTCTCTTCGGATCTTGGTGCCTGTCGCGAAGCGATGATTGCTGATATCGACCTCACACTCGAATTCGCAGCATCGACCGGCGTGATCCTCCCGTAAAACTCTTCAACTTTTCGTCTTTTCAAGAAAACGCGAGACTTACTTTTGGGAATTAGCTCACCAAAGTCGCGAGAAATTTCAAGCGTGTTGACTACCAGCATTTATGTGCGCCTGTTGATATTTCGGTGGTAGTGGCGGGGGCGCCCAAAAAAACACGTGAAATCCGAGCTTTTTCGGCTATTCTGCCACAACAACTTTTGGGGGAATCAATCATGGTGCAGTCGATTTTTGACAAGGCTCTGGTTTACCTTGGATGCTTTAGCATTGTTTTGTCGACAAGCCTGCCTGGTTCCTCATCAGTTGTCCTAGCGCAGGAGACGCAGTGGGACAGGATTATCCGCCTGTTGCAAGAACAGGATACCAGAAACCGCCAAATCGAGACGGAAGTTGTGACGCTTCGGGCTGAGCGCGAAGCAGATCGACGAGCGCAGAGTTTCTCCACCGAAGAAGGGCAACAACAGGCCCGGCAGGCAGTAACGGAAATTGAAAAAAAGATCCCGGATGCGCTGAATGTTCTTCAACAAGTACCTGAAGAACATTTTCCCAATGGTCTAAAGGAACGGATGATCGGCTGCGCGGACAAGCTACAGTCTGTCTCAAAAGACGTAGTCGATAACAACCTGGATTTCAGTGCTCAGGATTTCGAAGGATGCTCTCCGAAGGATGTTCGCGAACTTCTGGCGGAGTTGGACCAAATCAAGCAACAGACACAAGAGGCATGGGCTCAGTGTCGCGATGCTGTCCTGTCGACAGGCAAGGTTTCATCGTCATCCTTGCCGTCTGACATCTTTGGTGTTGCGCGCGGAGAAAGCAAAAAAAACGAAAACCTGACTGAAAATCTCAAGGAGTTAAAAGATCAGCTTTCAGATGCCGGAGATGACGTCAATGACTGCGCCGACCAGCTTTCAAATCTCTATGACAAGGCGCTCAATCAAGAGAACGCTGCGGCAGCAATGGCCATGATGATGAACTTTGCGGCTACAGCCTGCGCGGCAAGTGGCGGCAATCCGTACGTGTGTGGCGCAGTGTTCCTTGTCGCGATCTTGGCAAGTCTCTTTTCTGACGGTGGGGGTGATGGAGATGGCGACGGTAAATCAGATGGCGACGGTGTCGAAGGCGACGGAACGTCTGATGTAGCCGGCGTTTCCGGCGGTAAAGGCGGAGGGCCTGGGCCGACACCGTTGTCACCCGCCGCTGACCCGCCTCTAGAGGACCAGCCAATAATCACCGGTTTGCTGAATGGGACGTGGTCTTGCGGTTTTTCTGGTGTCGAGTGGTCTTGTACAAATAGGTCTGATCCTCAGAAAAGATTCAAAATAAGCGCAGACCGGCTCGTGCAGGCGGAGATTAATACGGATGGCTTGAGAAAATCGAATGAAGTTCTCCGGTCCATTCTAGGCGCGGGGCGAGGCTCAGACATAGCCTTTTGTACAAGTGATGCAAATCCGTCCACGCCCATTGGGCTCATTGCCTATGAAGGTGATCGGTATTTCCCGATGAACATCGTTCCAAATCCAACTTCACCTGATGATCCTTTTACCGTTCAAATCCGGCTTGTTGATTCAACGAGAGGCGCACAAGTGCCCGGCCGCGCGCGGGATGCTGACGTTCAGTGCGAAGCGATCGTCAAATAGGTGGACGACTATGGCCGGTCGTGAAAGTAGTGACATTTATCAGGTCGACCTAATCGCAGCATTATTCGGCGGGTTCATGATCTCTTGGTTGGTTTCTGCGCAAGAGTCTGAATTTCAAGTATATTCCAACCCGTTGAAGTTTGCGACGATTGAGATGCGCGTCGCCGGTAGTGTAACAATCCCGGGCGTTAGTGCTTTCGTTTGGTACAACGCCTTTTCGTATTCCACGATCAGAGCAAGCGGGTGCATCGGTTCAGAACTTGCAGAAGATCTGATTGGTGGGATAACGCGTTATTCTGCGTGCTTCTCCGAGGCCACAAGAAAGCTGAATACAAATGTAAATTCTTCAGCGCATGACATAAATTACTGGAACAATTCCGT
>JBCDLT010000098.1:0-17306 GCA_038745065.1 Pseudomonadota bacterium
GACCGACGTCGTCAATCTGGAAGCCGGTGAGTTCGATCCGACTATCGATGCGGGTCTGAAAGCCTGTTTCGACGTGCCGGATGAGGGACTGATCGGTGTCAACGGCCTGTTCGAAGGCAACCTGCCGCCGGTGATCCAGTTTAATTTCGACGGTCAGACGCAATACGATTCGACGACGGACGCCTTCACGGTATCAGCAACACCGATCATTTCAGTCACCGGCAACCCGCCGACGCCGACACCGTTCCCGGCTACGGCGCGGCTCCTGATCGACATCCAGGTCGATGAAAACGGCGACCTGGTCACCGGCGATGCCTTTGACTTCAAGGTTTTCAACGACCTGGACGGAGACCAGATCGTGGATGCCGGCGAGGAAGTCTTCCTGCAGGGCGAGGTTGTTGCCTTCGGGTCCGACGGATCGGGTGTCGGCACGGACAGCTATGATGTGATTGTCGACGTCAATGGCGGAACCCTCGCTTCGGATTTCGACAATCTGATCGGTGTCGCCTGGGACAGCGAGCAATCGACGTTCAACGATCGCTTCGACGAGGATTTCGGCGGCAACGCCAAGGGGAACATCGGCAATATCGGCATCGACTGCATCTGCTGAGCGTTCTTCAAGTCATGGCGATCCCGAACCGGTACTGGCTCGGGATCGCCGAACACAGAGACTAAATGGACGGCCGAAACTCGTTTGGCCGTCCAAAACCGCGGAAGAAGATTGATTTTCAGTCCTATCTGGCCGAAAGTCATCTTGTGTGCAGTGCGAAGAGCCCCGAAACGGGGCGCATCAGGGGTGTTCTGGTGCATGGTCGGGCCGGCTTTGGTCCGGACAGGCAGCAGGCGTAGAGTGGCGTGGGGAGACAGTTCGTCTCCAACCAGAGTGAGTTCGGCACAGACCGAACCAGTATGGAGATTAATGTGCGTAGTGTTTTGGGGCAGTCTATATCGCGAGGCCTGATGGCCCTCGCATTTGTGTTCACAATGGCCAGCGCCGCAGGCGCTGTGTCCGTATTCCCGAACGTCATCGAAAACGATCCGCCGGATCTAAGCTACGGGTTGCTGGCGACAGTTTTCGATTCGTCGAACGGCGCTTTCGCTTCCTCCACAGCCTTTCCGACCGGCACTACCGCCGGGTTTCAGGATCCAAACGGTCCAAACCAGTTCTTCGACAATGCCACCTTCAGCTCCACAGCGAATGGTCTCGGCACGTCGGCTACAGGCTCGTTCTCGGCTCTGGACGGCAGCGCTGCGTCGCTGCTTGAAGGCACGTTGATCGCTGTGGAAATCGATGGCAACACAGTACAGTACCTCGCTACGATCACCGGCGGTATACTGGCCGGTGATTATGGCGGTATTGGCTCAGCAGCAATCCTGAAGTTCGGCCAGTTGGATCAGGACGCAGGAATTTTCTTTGCCGGCATGTTCGGCACCGTGGATATCATCGGTGCAACCGTCGTGCCGGTCCCGGCGGCCCTGCCGCTGCTTCTGACCGCCTTCGGCGGCCTCGTCTTCCTGACGCGGCGCCGTCGGTCTGCACAGGCGGCCTGAAAAATACCCGGCCGGTCCCGGCTCGGGACTGGTGACATAATCGGATGATTGGACGGGGCCCGTGGCACTGCGGGCTCCGTTTTTGTTTGCAGGCGGATGCGCCGGGATCGTCATTGGCTCTTCATTTGGAAAGTGCCTCTGACCCGCCATCCGAGGTCGCGTCCGGCGGACCCAGCTTGCCGGGCGCCAACCGTCGAGCCGCTGGATCGCCCGGTCAAGCCGGGCGATGACTGCGGATGGGGGTGCCGGGCACCTGTTCCGGTGCGTACCGATCCCTGCAAAGACAACTTCACCGGTCCCGCAATCTGTCATTCGACGGCTTGACCGGCCGAATTAGCATGACGGGCGCCGGCTTTGGCACTACCGGGTCACCCGTATGAGGCGGGTGAGGGCGGAAATGGGGTGGTGCGGGGGCATCCAACCACCCAATGGCGCTTCAAGGGGCCGTCCCATTCCCCGTCCCTCGTCCGCCGGACAAGCCGCACGCCCTAAATCGCCACCACCGGATTGCGCAGGGTCCCGATGCCCTCCACGCCGCATTCGATAACGTCGCCGGGCCACATCCATTCCTGCGGGTCGCGGCCGGCGCCGACGCCGGACGGCGTGCCGGTGGCGATGACGTCGCCGGGTTCGAGCGTCATGCCGGACGAGATGTCGGCGATCAGGGTCGGAATGTCGAACAGCAGGTGGCGCGTGTTGGACCGCTGCTTTTCCTCGCCATTCTTCGTCAGCCAGAGATCGAGCGCATGCGGATCCGGGATGTCGTCGGCGGTGACGATGCACGGGCCGAACGGGGCGAACGTGTCCTGTCCCTTGGAAAAGATCCACTGGCCGGCGCGGCGGTTGTCGCGGGCCGAGACGTCGACCATGACGGAATAGCCGAAGACCCGGCTCATGGCCTCTTCCTCGGTGATGCGGGTCGCGGCGGTGCCGATGATGACCGCGAGCTCGACCTCCCAGTCGAGCTGCTGGGTCATGGCCGCATTGTGCTGGATCGCCTCGTTCGGGCCGATGATCGCCGTCGGCGGCTTGGAAAACACGACCGGCTGTTTCGGCAGGTCCTTGGCGGTGTCGAGGGCGCGGGCGGATTCCTCGACATGTTCGACATAGTTCAGGCCGATGCCGAAAATATTCTTGCGGGTGCGCGGGATCGGGGCGAGCAGGGTGAGGCCGGCAAGCGGCAGGGCGGCGCCAAGCGGCCAGCGATCCTGATGCTCGGCAAGCAGCCCGGTGAGAACCGGCAGCGCCGCCGGACCGAGATCGATGATTTCGAGCATCGTCGTCGGGATCTCCAGGCCGACGGCCCAGCCGAGCTTTTCAAGGTCGACAACCATGTCGCCGACAAGCGCGCCGGCCCGGCCGGCATCGTCGGGCCGGTTGCGATAGGTGACGAGTTTCAAGGGAAATCTCCGGTCATGAGAATGGCGCTGCCCGGGATCGGGCAGGCTCGACAGGCAGTCAAGGGCCGCACGGCCGCGGCCCGGCGTTCTTGGTCAGGCGGCGTCGCCCGTTACGGGCTGGTGGCCGTCATTGTCCTGGTAGGCTTCCTCACGGTAAAAGCCCAGCTTTTCCATGACGGGCAGGTCGTTGAAGGAAAACAGGCAGGCATCATCGCTGTCCGATGCGTTGGCGTGTTCGTGCCACGTCCATGCCGGCACGCAGAAGATGTCCTTTTCGGTCCACGCGAATTTGCGACCGTTGATGATCGAATGGCCGGAGCCTTTGGCCACCTGGTAGATGACGTTGCCGGTATGGCGATGCGCCTTGGTGTTTTCGCCGGGCCGCAGCATCTGCATATGGGCGCCCATGGTCTGCATGACATGACCGCCGGTGCGCGGATTGGCGTAGCGCATGATCACCCCGTCATAGGGCGAGCCGTCGGTCGCGCGGGCATAGTTCTGCAGACCCTCATAGGTCTGGTCCCAGCCGAATTTCAGGAGCGGCGAATAGGCGTGGTCCCAGGTGCCGTCTGCCGGCAAGAGACCGGCCGTGCCATAGGTGTTGACGGAATCGTTCACCGGGTAGTTTGGCTTCTGATAGAGCTCCGGATGCACGGCATAGAAATTCGCTTCCAACGCATTGGTCAGCGGGATGTCGAGGCCGTCCTGCCACATGGAAATCTCGCCGTCTTCGGCAATGCCGTGATCGTGCCAGGTGCCGTTCGGCGTGATGACGAAATCGCGGGCGCCGAGCGTGATCTTGTGGCCGTCGACGACGGTATAAGCGCCGGCGCCTTCCATGATAAAACGCAGTGCCGAGGCGGCATGGTTGTGGGCCGAGGTCCGCTCGCCCGGCCGCATGACCTGGATGCCTGAAAACAGCCAGCCGCAACAGGCGCTGACCTCGCGGCGTTTCGGATTGCGCAGATAGACGACCCGCCGGCCGGCCTTTTCCGGAGACACGAGCTCGAGCGAGCGCATGACCTGATCCCGCAGATCGGCATGGCGCCAGATCGTCGGCGCGGAACTCGGCGTCGGTTCCCACGGTTCGATGTCGTTGGCAACCGTCCACAGGGCGCCCGTCTCCAGGGCGTCGAGATCCTCGTAATAGGCCTTCAGATCCGCGTCGTCCTCGACGATGGCCCGGCCGACCTGCTTGTCGCGGTCGTCGATGCGATCCATGGTCCGTCTCCCGTTGATTTGTGCTTGGTCGGCATCATAGGGCGGGGTGGGCCGGTTGGAAATGGGCCGTATTAGCGCCCAGTCCTGAAAGGCGTTCGATTGGGAGGTGTCTCAACGTCGATCGTCCTAGCCGGCAGGCTGGATCCGCCGGTCAAGCCGTCGGATGACAGAGGGTGGTGTGGGCCGCGAGAAGTTCAGGCTCTCCAACAAATCGTGAATGCTCGTGCTTGCTCCCCGCCGCCGTCTTCACCCGCTTCATGCGGGTGATCCAGCGGCGCAAACGCTTGACCGCGGTAAGGCGTGATGTCGGAGTGCGAAAACCGATCTGTTTGGGGAACGTGCAGTCCGTGTCAGGTCAGCGTTTTTCCGCCAGTCGGCGTATCGATCTTCGCGACATATCGCATCGCCGGTCCTTCGCGGACGACAGGCGCATTGGCAATTCCAATGCGTTCGTACAGCGCGTCGACCTCTGACGGGTTTGGATGGTCCAGCACAAAAGCGCGCAGAACTGCGCCGTGGTCATCCATGCGCGGCGTCGGGGGCGGGCGGCCGCCGCGGTCGATGATGGAGGGCAGGATGCCGTCCATCGGCAGCGCGCCGTCGGGAAGAAGCGAGAACTGGGAGTATTTGCCGCCCCGGGAAATGCGGGTCTGGCTGCCGAACAAGGCGCTGTAGTCGGCGAGCACCGCGTCGAGCGAGTCGGTGGCCGCGACCCAGGTGCGCAGGCGGCGCCCTGCATCCCAGTCGCGCCGCACGGCGGCCGGATCACCGAAGCCGAACCAGCGCGGACCGGTCGGCGCCGGTGCCTTCGGGTCGATGGCGATGATCTCCATATAGGCTTCATCGCCGAGGCGCAGGACGTGGTTGTGGGTGCCCATTTCCGGGTGTACCCCGCCATAGGGGATGTCGAGATCGAGGCAGGCGCGGACATGGTCGACGCCCTCGGCGAGCGTCGGGGCGATGACGGTCAGGTGGTCGAGGCGCAACATCTCTTCTCCTCGGGTCATTCCATGTCAATCGGACGGAATTGGGCGGGCAAAGGAACCAAATTGGAATGCGTTACATTGAATATCCTGTCGTCTGTCGACTTCTCCGACGATAATCCATCAGCCTACGGGCGACAGACCGGACCGTTAGATCGCTTGCTTGGGACGTGTTAGGGCGGCGGTGGACGGACGAGGTACGTTTTCGCGTTTTGTCTGAGGTACAAAACCGGCAGAAGCAACGACACTCCACTTCTTCTGGCAACTCGTCCGGCGGATCCGGTTTGCCGGGCACGTTGGCTGCCGCCCCTGGATCGCCCGGTCAAGCCGGGCGAAGACGGAGTTGGGGAGGCCGCTCGCTTTCCCCTTCCACCGTTTGCGATGCAACAACCCACGAGAAGCCTCCCCGACCGTCATCCGACAGCTTGACCGACTGATCCAGCCTACTGGGCAGATTGGTTGCCGCTCCTGGATTGCCTAGACAGGTCGTGCGAAGCGGAGGATTAGGTTAAGGGGGGAAAAATCCGGCACGCACCAATCCCTCAAAAGAAGGCTTTGCCCGCCCTCCAATCCGTCATCCGACGGCTTGACCGGCGGATCCAGCCTGCGAGGCAACGCCAAGCCACCCGCATGAAGCGGGGAAGCCGACGTTGGAAGGCTGCAGCCCCCTATCTCCGCATGCCCCGCCGATAGCCGCCGCGATTGCCGGCCCTGGCGCCCGCAGACGCACGAGCCCGATTGCGGGACACATTGGCCGGCCGCGAATGGCGCCGCTGGACGCGGTGCTGGTTCGTGCGCTGGCGGGCGCGGTAATCGCGATTGAGATGCGCCGGCGCCCGGTTGCGGGTTGCCGGGCGGTTTGCGGCCGGTCGGTTGGCTGGACGGCTTGCCGCCGGCCGATTGGCTGGACGGTTTGCAGCTGGCCGGTTTGCCGGTCGATTTGCGGCGGGCCGGTTGGCTGGACGGTTTACAGCCGGCCGGTTGCCTGGCCGGTTGCCTGGGCGATTTGCAGCCGGTCGATTGGCGGCGGGCCGATTGCCGGCGGGCCGGTTTACGCCCGGGCGATTGCCTGCGGGGCGGTTGGCGCCCGGCCTGCCGGCCGCAGGCCGATTGCCGACGCGATCTCGGGCACCCTGGAGGTTCGAGCGGTTCAGAGCGCTGCGGTCCGGCGGGCGCACATTGTTCCACCCGCCATTGTCCCATTTCTGCCAGCCGTCGCCGACATTGCGATAGACCGAGCCGTTGCGCCCGGCATAGACGTTGCCGCGCCGGCCGGACACGATGCCGCCACTGCCGCGCGAACTGTCCCAGGCCACGCCGCGTCCGCCCAGCCGGCCGCTGGCGCCGGCGGCGCGCACATATTCGGAGCCGCGGCGCACCGAAGCCGACCCCCAGCGTCCGTAGACCGAAGATCCGCCGCGCGCGACGGCGCGTGTGCCGGTGCGCGGGTTCCAGGCCGAGACAAAACCGGCGCTGCCGCCGGGTCCGTAAATCCGCGCGCCACGGACATAGGTGCCGGTGCGCGGGTTCCAGGCCGCGCGGGCCGTGATGTCGCGATAGGGTCCGTAGGCATAGCCATATCGGCCGTAAATGCCGCGGGCCGGGTTGTAATAGGCGCCGATGCCGAACGTCACCGGTCGCGGGAAATAGATCGGCCGGGGGCCCCAGCGCCAATAGGGCGGATAGCGCCAGCCGGTGCCGTAAACCAGGGTGCCCCAGGCGAGATAACCGAACAGGTAGCCCGATGTGTAGCCGTACCAGACCGCCTCCGGCTCGGAATGATAGACCCGGACATAGGTAACGTTGTGGACCGGCGAGGAGGCCGGAATCGTGTAGATGGCCGGCGGCACCTCGCGTGCCAGACGCCACGGGCCGTCGGGATCGTCGGCAACGAACCAGATGCCGTCCTGGACGAGATAATATTGATCGCCGACCCGGATCACCTGGGATTCACTGTTTTGGGCATAGGAAAGATCGGTTCCCTCGATCGCGACAAAAACCGGTTCCCCGTCAAAGGTGACGGTCGGTGTGACACCGCCCGGTTCGACGCGGGCGGTTTCCGGGATCGAGGCGCGCAGCCGCGCTTCGTTGGCCTCAGATGTGCCTGGAACGGACGAGCGGACGGAATAGTACGGCACATCCTCGGGGATGTTCTGGAAATCCTGCGGCAGGTCGGGTGTGGCGAACGTCCAGGGGCCTTCCAGCGACGGCGCGCTGAACCAGCGCCCGGAAACCAGGAAGTACCAGGTGCCGGTGTCTGTCTTGCGGAACAGGTCGGTTTCCGTGTTTGCGGCCCATTCGAGCCCGGTCCCCGGCACTGCCTGAAGCTCCGGTTCGCCATCGAACAGAACCAATTCGGCCGGGCTGTCGCTGACCACGATCTTCGGGGCGGCGTTCGCCTCGTAGGCGGTCGGCGGCATTGCCTCCCGCGTGTCCGTCCAGTTGTCGTCCTCCGGCAGGCCGGACAGCGCTTCCGGCAGATCCATCGCCGGCTGCCATGGCCCTTCGATTGCGGTGGCTGTCTGCCAATGCGCGTCGTCGCGCAGCCACAAGGCGTCTTCGGCGCGCAACAGGTCCCAATTGGTGTTGACCACAAACTCGACGCCCGGTGCGCCCTTGACCGGCGCAAACACCGGCTCGCCATCCGTCTGCAACAGGCGCGCCGGCTCGTTTGAGACAAAGACGGTCGGCGGATCGGCCTTCAGGCCTTCCTGGTCGGCGATCTGCTTGGTGTTGGCCAGGTTTGCCGTGACCTGGACTTCGGACACCGTGACCGGGTCCGTCGGCAGCAATTTGCCGATCTCGAGCGTAAGCGTCGTCAGGTCCGCCCGTTCCAGGGCGGAGAAATCGAGCTGGGTGACCGTCATATCATGCAGGGTCAGGGTGCCGGCTTCCTTGTCCCTTTTGGTTTCCGCGGTCAGGCCGATCACGCCGAAGACCGGTGTCGCCTCGTCGGTCTCGCGATATTCCGCCGCAACCAGCGCGTCCAATTGCCGAAAGTCCTGCCAGTCCGTGACCTGCGGCTGATAGAGCACGAGCAGGGCGGCGTCGCCGATGCGGAAGGCGCGGGGCCAGCCGGTGGCGGCTTCCGGTTCGGTTTCCTGGAGATAGCGGCCGCTGACAAACCCGTTGCGGCCGTCATAGGCGATCGCGCACCAACTGCCCGAGGCGTTGCATTCGGCGACCTCGACCTGGGTACCGGCCGGCACAACGCCGAAGCTGGAATGGTTGGTTCCTGGCCCTTCGCGAAAGTTCACGTTGGACGTCGTGATCATCGGCGCGCCATATCCTGGCGTTGCCAGGAGGAGGAATGCCATTGCAAATGCCGCGGGTCTGCGCATGGGACACCTCTATGAGACTTCTGGTTGCATTCCCAGCCGCCCACCATCATCTAACGGGACCCCGTCCCATTTGTCCACTGCTTGGGCCACGTCTGTCTGCATCCTGGCGTTGCACGATCGTAAATGGAAACAATTACGGCTCGGCGAGCAGCGACAGGACCGGATCGCCGCCGGCGCGCTCGAGACGTTTTTTGTGTTTTTGCAGGGTCGACAGCGTGATCGCGCCAAGCGTGGCAAGGGCGATCTCGTCGATTTCGGTCAGCACCTTTTCCAGCGCGATGCCGGCCGGCGTTTCCTTGGCGGCGTCGATGTCCTCCTGCCCGGCGGACGGGTTTTCGAACAGGACGATCACGTCGAGCAGCGTGGTGCGCCGGGCATTGCCGCAAAAGACGTAGCCGCCGCCGACACCGCGGATCGACCGTACCAGCCCGGCCCGGCCGAGCGTGTGCATGACCTTGGCCAGGTGATGCGCCGAGATATCGTATTTCTCGCCGATTTCGGTCACCGAAACCTGCCGGTCGCTACCGTCGGCCAGTTCCATCAGCGCGTAGATCGCCAAGCGGCTGGAAACCTGAAGTTTCATTGTCCCTTTGCCTGCGGATGCTTCAGGCCAGTGTGTCTAATCCAATTCCGGCGCGTCAGGATCTGTCATCAGATCCATTTCCAGCTGGAGGTACGGCCCGCCCGACATACCCTCGCTGCGGAAGAACGCCATATGGAGCGGATTGTCGCGCGCCACCATCGTGCGCATGACCGTGATGCCGACTTCGCGGAATTGGGCCGCCATGGCGCGAAACAGGCTCTTGCCGACGCCGCGCAGGCGGGTTTCCGGCGATACGGAAATCGCAAACACCCAGCCGCAGGGTTCAGAGCCGAACTCCCAGGCCCGGACCTCGCCGACGGCGAATCCGAGGAACCCGTCTGCCTCGTCAGCCGGCACCTTTTCCGCCACAAGGAAAAACCGCTGATCCGGGCGCCGGCGCGAATAGCGTTCGAAGATGTCCTGCCAGTACTCGGGTTTGCCGATTCCTGTCACGCGTTCGTCGAGCGCAATGACGGCGGCCAGATCGTCCGCGACCGCGCGCCTTATAGCGACGGGGCTCGGGACGGCCGAAGCGGCCGGATCGGGTTCAGTATCGGCCAACACGCCTGCAGTCCTTTCCATACGATGCGGGATCATGCACGGCTTTGGCCGCCGGCCGCAAGTCCAATGCGGATATCAGGACTTCTGCTCCAGGCCTTCGACGATACCTCATAGCGCGCCTCGTTCGGCGCAGGCAGGCGTGCGCGATTCCGCTTTATCCGGGGTTCGATCATCCGGGCTCGTCGATTTCAGTGCTCGAAAACCACAGATCGGAATAGACCGCCGTCGCCGTCTCATCCGGTGACCGCACGCTCAATGGCCAGACCGACCGGGTTGCCCACGCCTCCTCGCCGGTGGGTGTCTTCCGGCAATCGGCCGCGTCCGAGGCGCCGACGCAGGGAATGAACCAGGACGGCATCAGCGGTTTTGCCGCAAACCCTTCGCCGCGGCGGGAGACCAATAATGCCAGCCCGACGCTTTCCGCCGGGCGCCAGGGAAACAGGAGCCGGCCCGTCTCGGACAGGGCATTCAGCCATGTCAGCGGTACAACCGCGACCCCGGCATTCACATAGACGATGTCGGCCGTCTCAAGGGCGGCTCCGGTCGCATCGGCATGGCGAACCTCGACCTGCGGCCAGGCCGCAAGATTGACCTTTGCCGTGCGCGCCAGCGTCTCTTCGACTTCATAGGCGACGACATGACCATCGGGGCCGGTCAGATGCGCCAGAAGGGCCGTGTAATAGCCGGTACCGGCGCCGATATGGCATATCCGTTCGCCGGGGCGTACGTCGACAGCGCCGAGCCAGGCCGCGTGCAGCACCGGTTCGCCGTTATTGATGCCCTTATCCGCGTCAAGCGCGACGAGCGCGTTCTGGCAGAGATAGACCGGATCCGCGCTCGGTGTCTCGACCGAGACCCTGCCAATCACGATGCGCCAGGGGCCTGGCGGCATGAAGTCTTCCCGGTGCACCTGAAGAAATGCCTGTTCGATGCGCGGATCGTCCGATCGGCTGGCGGATGCCATGGACTGCGCAAAGAATCGCCGATGTTCGCCCAGGCGAGGGTCTTTCTCTTCCCTTCGATCGTCCACCGACACTGGCTCCATGTCCGATGAGATGCGTCAAAGGCTAGCACCGTTGACGGGCAGTCGTACAACGGGAATCGGTGAAAGAGTGCGACGGTCCGACAATGTCCAGGTGAATCGATCGGGACAGACCCGCGCGACGAGAGGCAGCGCATGCGCCGACCCAACGAGATGGCTTGTTGACGAAGCGGCGCTTCAAAGCTGCCTATGACACGCGTTCCGCAATCATGATGACCGGTTCGACCTGGTGGTCCGCAAGGGCGGCGGCGTAGTTGGCGAACTTTTCCGGGGCATTCGATCCGGTCAACAGGTGCAATCCAAGCGGCGGCGGTCCGCCAGCCTGCGCCGCCTTTTCGAAAACCTTGCGGAAAAAGTCGATGGCGAACTCACGCAGATTGTCCTGGCTGCGAACGACGAAGCCGGTCTCGTTCAGGAGATCGCCTGTCTCGGTGGCGGATATCAGGAAACTGGTCGCTTCCGTCTCGGCCCAGG
This sequence comes from Pseudomonadota bacterium, assembly GCA_038745065.1. Lineage (GTDB taxonomy): Bacteria > Pseudomonadota > Alphaproteobacteria > Rhizobiales > JANQQB01 > JANQQB01. The sequence goes on from JBCDLT010000098.1 coordinate 11,157, forward strand.
GAACCGGATAACGCATGCTTTCGGTCGGGCCCTTCATGACGTCGAACAGGCACAGGTACGCGTCGGGTCGCAAAACGCGCGCCAGCTCGCTGTAAAATGCCGATCGATCGGGAATGTTCATCGCAACATGAAAGCTGATCGCCGCATCAAAGGTCGCATCGTCGAACGGCATGTCGGTCACGCTGCCGGTCTCGAACACGCACCGGTCCGCGAGGCCCATGCGATTGGTGAGCGCGCGGGCCACCTCGACATATTCCGGCGTGAGATCCAGGCCGGTCACGCGGCAGCGATGTTCGGCGGCCAGGAACCGGCTGGTGCCGCCGATCCCGCTGCCCGCATCCAGAACGTGCATGTCGGTCTCAAGCGGCATGTGCGCCAGTGCTCGCACCGTCGCCAGCCGCCCGGCCGTATGGAATTCGTCCACAGGTGCCAGATCCTCGACGGAAGGTCGGTGTGTGTCGCCGCCGGCCTTTTCCAGGCCGGCAAGGATTGCCGGCAGAAGCCCGCCCTGCGTGTAGTGATCGGCGACCTGTTCTTCCAAAGCTTCGGTCATTGACCCATTCCCTGAAATAAAAAATTTCAAACGTGAACAATTACTGGAAGATCAGCATGGGTTTGAGGCTAAACGACGTCAATACTCTAGGGCGGCCGCGGACAGCGAGCCTGTTCCGCAACGAAGTCTGGCGATCAATGCCCGGAAGGCGGTCAATTCAACCGGCTGCCAGAAATGTGGCAGGGCCTTCGCCGGTCTACGATCCCGGTAGTGCGCACATGCGCGGTGCGTACGCTCGCCGCTTCGGTCGTCTTCGGTCAAACCAGGTGTTCGTTGAAAAAGGCGATCGTGCGATCCCAGGACAGCTTTGCCGCGGCCTCGTCGTAGCGCGGCGTGGAATCGTTGTGAAAACCGTGGTTCACGCCCGGATATATGTGCGCGGTATAGGCCTTGCCATGTTGCTTGAGCGCGGCTTCATAGGCCGGCCAGCCCTCGTTGATACGGGCGTCCAGTTCGGCGTAATGCAGGAGCAGCGGTGCCTGGATGCGGGGTACGTCTGCGGCGCTTGCCTGGCGCCCGTAATAGGGTACGGAAGCGGAAAGCTCCGGATAAGCAACCGCAAGCGCGTTGCAGACACCGCCGCCGTAGCAGAAGCCGACACAGCCGGCCTTGCCGGTCGAATCCGGACGCGCCGCAAGGGTTTCATAGCCGGCAAAAAAATCGTTCAGGAGCTTTTCGCGGTCGACCGTGCGCTGCAACGCGCGACCGTCATCGTCGTTGCCCGGATAGCCGCCGACCGAGGTCAGTCCGTCGGGCGCCAGCGCCATGAAACCTGCCTTGGCGACCCGGCGCGCGACGTCCTTGATGTAAGGATTGAGGCCCCGGTTCTCATGAATCACCAGGACGGCGGGCAGACGTTCCGGCGCGGCGGACGGTTTGACGAGATAGGCTTCGACCTGGCCGTTGCCGTTCGGCGAATCGTATTCCAAATAGGTGGCCTTGATGTCCGGGTCGTTGAAGGAGACCTGTTCGGCCAACGCGTAATCGGGGCTCATCACCTTAAGGAGCGTCAGGGCGGTCACGCCGCCGACCGCGAACTTGGCGGCGCGATCCAGAAACTCGCGTTTCGAAATCTGCCCGTGGGCATAATAGTCGTAGAGGTCGAGCAATTCCTGATCGAAGTCGGCGGCCGTCAGACGTTTCGGCTCGGCGAGGGCAGGGGCGGCTTTGTTCACGGTGGGTCTCCCGATCGGTGCGCGTTTCGGAATCCGGTCTGCTGGCTGTCGACCTGTCTTAAGGTAGCTAGCGCGTGGCCCGGCTCGAACAAGCGGAAGCAGGCCCGACGGTACCGGAATATGTGCGCAGTTCCATGCCGCCGGGTTGTCGCCCGGTTTTCAGGCCTAGTTTCCTTGGCAGGTCCTCTGAGACCTCAAGCGACCATTTCCGGATTGCGTTGTCATGACAAATCCGACTCTGCATCTCCTGTGCGGCAAGATGGCCGCCGGCAAGTCGACCCTTGCGGCGCGGCTTGCCGCCGAACATGGTGCCGTTCTTCTTTCGGAGGATCAGTGGACCGCGACCCTGTGGCCGGGCGAGCTGACCTCGCTCGACACCTACCGGGACCGCTCCCGACGGTTGCGCACCGTGTTGTGGCCGCATGTCACCGATCTGCTGCGGTCGGGCGTATCCGTGGTTCTGGACTTTGCCGCCAATACGCGCGGTCAGCGCGCCGGGCTTCGCCGAATTGTCGAAGATGCCGGGGTGCCGCATGTATTGCATTACCTCGATGTTCCGGACGTCGTGTGCAAGGCCCGGCTGCGCGCCCGCAACGCGGAGGGCGCTCACGAATATGCGCCGAGCGAGGCGGATTTCGAGGTGTTCACGCGGTACTTCCAAGCGCCGGAAGCAGGGGAGGGCTTTGTTATCCGGCGCGTTATGCCGGATGGAGAGGTTGATGGCGTGTCCGCCTCCGGTGATTTGCCCGGGTCAGTCTCAAATGAATAGACCGTCGGACTCACTTGCTTCTGTGCCGGTGTTTGCCGACCTGGCTTCGCCGATCACTCCCATACTCCGTCTTCGCCCGGCTTGACCGGGCGATCCAGCGGCTCGGCGGTTGGCGCTCGGCAGGCTGGATCCGCCGGACACGCCGTCGGATGACGGATTGGGGAACGGGTGACGGCTTCTTTCCAGGGTTCGGTGCGTGCCGGATTGGCTTCCCCGTCGCCGCATGCTCCGTCTTCTCCCGGCTTGACCGGGCGATCCAGCGGCTTGGCGGTTGGCGCCCGGCAGGCTGGGTCCGCCGGTCAAGCCGTCGGATGACGGGTTGGAGGACGGGTGACGGCTACTTTTCGGGACGCTGCTCGCGCCGGAACGGCTTTCCTGCCCGACCCCGCGCTCAATCCGTATACGCCTCGTCGAGGCGGCGCATCAGGAAGCGCGATTGCAGGGCTTCGACTTCGGAAAAGCCGATGAACGCCTTGAAATCCGCCATCGCCGTGACCGGTTGCGGCAGGTTGGCGGTGGTGTGTTCGGCGGCCAGGACCGCAAAGTTGCGCCGCATGGCTTCGGTCGCGCTCATCAGGCTGACCAGCGGATAGACGGCCAGGCCCGCGATCTCTTCGATTTCCCTTTTATCGAGATCTTTCTCCAGCCATCCCAGGATCTGCAGCGACAGCGGCCGGTCGCAGGCCTCGCGCAGGCGCTTCAAGGCGTCGGCAGACGTGAAACAGCGGCTGATCGGCTGGATGAGGTCGGCGCCGGCGGCGACATAGGCCCGGGCCCGTTCAATCGCGGCATCGACGGTGAGCGCATCGGTACGGGCGACGATCAACGTGTCCGGGTCGCGGCGGGCTTCGACCGCGGCCGCGATCTTGGCTGCGCTTTCGTCGATCGGCAGGATCTCGACATTGGCGGCGACCGCCGGACAACGCTTCGGGGCTTCCTGGTCCTCAAAAATTATTGCCGCCACACCGGCCTGCTCGAATTCGCGCACGGTGCGCATCACGTTGATGGCGTTGCCGTAGCCGGTATCGCCGTCGGCGATCAGCGGAATGTCGACGGCGTTGGCGACGTTGCGGATGACGGCAAGGTTCTCCGTCATCGTATAGAGTTCCACGTCCGGCAGGCCGAGAAGGGCTGCGGAAACGCCGAAACCGGACGTCATGACAGCCGGAAATCCGGCTTCCTCTGCGAGTTTCGCGGACAGGGCATCGTGACAGCCCGCAGTCCAGACCGTGCGTCCGGATCGCGCGGCGGCGGCGAAGTCGGCTTTGCTCAAGGGAGAGGCAGGCGGCGGCTTTTGCATGTTCATTGGATGGCCTCGTTCTCGGTCCGATCGCGGGCGTGCAGGTAGCCGATCAGGCCGCCGGCCTCCAGCATCTGCCGGTCGGCTTCCGGCAGCGGTTCGATTTCCAGTTCGGTGTCCTGCGTGAGGTTGCGGACCAGCCCGGCCGACCAGTCGACTTCCAATTCGTCCCAGCGGGCAACCGCTTCCAGAATGCCCGTGCAGCGGACCTGCGGGAATCCCATGGCGATCTCGCCGCGCCAATAGCCCGGCGAAAAACTCTCCGCAATCACGCCAGAAATGCCGAGATGGCGCATGGCGATCATCGGCGGATAGTGCGGATGCCCGTAACCGAAATTGTGGTTGCCGACGAGCAGGTCGCCCGGCCGGACGGCGTTTGCGAAATCCGGGTCCCGGGACTGCATGGCGACGCGGGCCAATTCCTCCACGTCCTTGATCTTGATGTTCTTGACGCCGACGATCTGGTCGACGTCGAAGTCGATTTCCTCGAAGATCCAGGCAACACGGCCACGCAGGTTCGCAAGCGCCATCGAACTAGGGCCTGTCTACAATCATGGATGCGGTGCCGGCGTGGCCCCTTTGCCCAATGGCTAGGCGCGAAAAGTGCGGTAGTGTTGACCACTTCAAGCTTTTCGCAACGACGTCCATTGGGCAAAGGGGCCGCGTCCCGAAGGGATTTGGCCAGATTGCTCCAGGAACGCGATGTTCGTCGTCGAATATGTCTGGCATGTCCTTCCTCCTCACACCACCTTCCCGGACCAATCTGACCAAACCGGCGCCGCATCCATGACTGTAGACAGGCCCTAATCCAGATAGGGCCGTGGGTCGGCAATGCGGCCTTCCACGGCGGAGGCTGCGACGGCGGCGGCATTGACGATGTAGATCTCCGAATCCGGGCTGCCCATGCGGCCGTAAACGTTGAGCGTTCCCGTCGATACCGCGCGCTGGCCGGCGGTCATGACGCCAAGTCTGCCGAAACAGTAGTCGCAGGACGACGAGGTGACGAAGGCACCGGCCGCGATCAGGTCGGTCAGGATGCCTTCGCGCGAGGCCTGTTCCATGATCGCCTGACTGGTCGGCACGACATGCAATTGGAAACCCGGTTTAACGGAGCGGCCGCGCAGAATGTCGGCTGCGATCCGAAGATCTTCCAGGCGGCCCGATGCGCAGGACCCGAGATAGCCGACCTGCACTTCCGTACCGGCAAAATCGGAAAGGTCGCGGGTATTGGCCGGGCTCGGTGGCACGACGACGACCGGCTCCAGATCCGACACATCGATCGTGTGAAAGGACGCATAATGGGCATCCGGATCGGAGAATTGCGGATCAAGGTCGATGCGTGCGCGTTCGTTGGCATAGGCCAAAGCGGTCTCGTCCGGGTTCATGATCGCCGTGATGGCGCCGGTAAACATGGCCAGGCAATTGATCGTCTGACGTCCCTCGATCGAAATGTGCTGCAGGGCGTCGCCGCCGATTTCCAGGACGTGGAAGCCGCAGGACGCCGGACCCAGCGTGCGGACCATGTGGTGAAACACGTCGCGGGCCATGACACCGGGCCGCAGAGTGCCGGACAGATCGACCCGGACCGTATGCGGCACCTTGATCTGAATGTGGTCCTTGACGAACGCCTCCAGCAGATGTCGCCGGACGCCCATTGCCAGCGTGCCGAACGTGCCAAGTTGCGATATGTGGCCGTCGAAATGCACGACGAAAGCACCCGGCGTCGCATAGCCGAGTTCGGCCGCGACCTGGTGGCCGATGCCCTTGCGCTCATAGACGGGAACGTTGTTGGCCGCGCCCCAGTCTCTCGTATTCTGGTGCAAATCCTCTTCCTGGGGCGTTACGGCCGGGACCATGTGGTCGATGAAAAGCGCGAACCTTTCAGGGTCCGACACCTTGTCGATGCCGAACTCCTCTTTCATCTGCCGGAAGATGACGTCGGTGTAGCCGGGAAAATCGTACGCAATCACGAAGTCCGGCCTGGCCTTGATCTCCGAACCGGCCGAAACCCTGTCCTGGCCGGCGGCGCGGGCAAGGATCTTTTCGGCAATCGTCTGGCCCATCGCATTCCTCACACGTCTTGCAAGGCCGCACGGCCTCGAGCTTTACGGTACGGCAGCCGGATTTGTTGTGTCAATGAATAACGATCATTTCATCTAATGAAATCTTTTACAAGCGAATGTCACCGGGTTGCAGCGATCGCACGACGGGCGACAGATCCCGGCCGCATTGCTGGAGGTCATCGAGACAGCGGGGCATGCCGGAGCCAACGATCTGCGGCGTCAGTCCGCCGATGGAAATCGCGGCGAGCACCGCGCCGTCGCCGGTGCGCAACGGCACGGCCAGCGCCGAC
>JBCDLT010000099.1:0-16474 GCA_038745065.1 Pseudomonadota bacterium
ACGGTATTTTGGTGGCGCATGGTGTTGATCTCCGACTTGTGTCTCGAACGTGGCTAGACGTCTGAAACCAAGTAGAATCAACACCATGCTCCCTGTCCATCACTTTAAACCGGACAGCAGTGGGTCAAGCCGGGCGATGACGGTGTAGGAGAACGACATACGCATTGGCTGGTTCCGTCTTTACCAGGAGTGGGCTCGAGAGCTCTGACGACCTGCCACTTCCACAAACTCGCCGCCGATACGCCCCGCCATCCACCCCCAATCCGTCATCCGACGGCTTGACCGGCGGATCCAGCCTATCGGGCGCATGCGATCGTCGTTAAGCGCGACATTCGGTATCCGACTGTTCCCAGTTCTTCACGATTTTTTCTTGGTGAATGAAGACAAGCTGGTTAACTGACTAATTAATTCCTTCGAATAGACCGCATGCCAAGGGTTCGGCCAAACCGCCGAGTTGCGCGGACAAACCGGGCGAAGACGGCGCGCGGGGGAAGCGACGCAACAAAGACAGGAGGGTCGGCCCATTCGAAAAGCGCCGACCCGAAACCAAAACCATCTCCCAACACTCTGCCTTGGGACCGAGCCCGCCCGGCGCTTCCTGCGGCCGTCAAAATTGCCGCGTGGGGGCCGCCACCCGCCGCCCGACCATCATCAATGAAACCCGGCGGGACCCAGAATTCCTGAACCCCGCCGGATCCGCTATCCCGGATCGAATGCGACCAGCCCCTCCGTCGACCAGGACAGGCCGTAGAGGGCACGCACGGCATCGATCCGCGTCTGACTGTGCGCCGCCCAGACGAGATGTTTTTTGACGGCCGTGCGGATGTCGCGGCCGTCGAGGGCGGCGAAGGCGCCGGGCATCAGCGCCTTGTCCAGGCTGGCCTGGGCCGCCCGGGCAAAGTCCTTCCGCTCCAGCGACCGGTGCTCGCGCACGAACGCCTCGACCTTTGCCACGCGCCGGGCTAGCGCGGTGTTGACGTCGCTTTGGTAGGCGACGACACGTTCCGCCACGTCCGGCGCGAGCAGCGGAATGACGTCATCGACCGCGTCGGCAAGCACCCAGGCGAGCACGTTCTTTTCCAGTTGCGCGCCGGACAGCGCCCGGTGACGCAGCACATAGCCGTCGGCCTTCAGCTTGATGCGGTGGCCGTCCTCAAAGACGATCACATAGCCTTCCACGCCTTCCAGCGCCCGTGCCTCGGTCATGAAGGTCCGGATGTTGTCGACCGTACCGTACCGTGCAGCGACAGAGACCTGATAGTGCGTGCCGAGCGCCCGCAGGTCGGCATCGTCCATGTACCGGCCGGACACCATCTCGCGCACGGCGAGCAGTGTCAGGCGCGGCACTTCATAGGCGACGACGATGCGGTTGTCCGGCGCGGTGTACTCAAAGAGCGGCGTCGCACTGGCATCGAGCATCGCCTCGCAGAGCCCGCGCACCCCGTCCGACGCGACGGCAAATGCGTCCCGCGCCTGTTTCATCACGCCCATCCGGGTCATGAAAACCAGTTCGCCGTTCAGCCGCGCGGCGTGCACCATCGTGCCGTCGAGCTTGTCGACGACGTGGTGCGGCCGCGACCAGTCGACGGCCATCGGGTCCTCGCGTTCGCCCAGATTGAAGAACTTGTGGAACGGCCGCGCGATAATGCGGCCCGCGGCGTCGAATTTGAGCCCCCGGCATTGCAGCGCCATGTCGGACGAGAACGTGTCGTCGGTCGTGTAGACATAGTCGATGACCGAGTGGTCCGCGCGTTCCGACACGATGATGCCGCTGTCCTCGCGAATGTGCGGGAGCACGTCGTCGATGGTTCTGATCTCGATCTGCATGGCATGGACTCCATAAAAAAAGCGCCCTCGGAAATCCTCGGGCGCCTTGCTGTCACGTCGGTTTCGGACGTGAATTCAGGGAAGGGGCACCCGTCGTCGCAAATTCGCGCCGTTATGGAACAAGCGGGACAAGGAGATGGACGAAGCCGCCCGGAAACCGGCCGGCGCAAACCGGCCCGGATCTAGATCCAGGCGATACGGCGCGGTCATGCAAAGCCGGACAGGCATGGGACACCCCAAAGAGTCGCGTCGCGACAAAACCGTCGGCGACACAAGGAGGCGGTGCATATCATGGGAGATATGCAAGTAAAAGGAATAAATTTCGTTCGACAGATATTTTCAGGCGACAGTCGATCGCCCTTGATGCCCAGCATGCTGAGCTGACGACGGATACAAACGTGTGCCTGCCTCTCAGTCGGTCGACCTAGCTCCCGCGTGATCGAAGAAATCCCCGCACACGTCCGGGGAGCCTTGGTTGGAGAGGCGGACAGCAGCACATCGCAGTGCCTCCTCGATGCCCGTGTTTACCCAAACCTGAATGGAAGGCTGGAGTTTTCTTTTGGGCATTTTTCACTTTTTAAGAGAATTCTGGATAAGCAGGGAAGCCGCGACATCGGGACAGGCCGGCGCCGCGCCGACGAACCTTTGGTGAAAGACAGCGCATCATGCCCGGACGATCAAACGGCAAGAAAGGAGGGGGCGCCCGCTGGCAAAAGGGCGCCATTTTGCTCCTTCTTGTTGCCGGCCTCGTCTTCGTGTTTCGCGAGCCACTCGCCGTTCTGGCCTTCGTCCTGACCGGCGGGTCGATGAGCATGACCGAGGCGGTCGACAACCGCCCGCTCGGCTATTTTTATCGCTTCACGGCCCGCTATTCGCACAAGGGCGAACCGTTGGTCTTCGACTATGTCGTCGCCTGTAACATCCGCATTACGAGCTACCGCGGCGGCGACCGGTCGGATGACAGCACCTATGCGCCGAAGGTGATGATGCTGCCGACGAAGAGCGGCAGCGCCGTAATGGTGCGCACGATCGCTGCATGCAACGGTCAGACGACGGAGAACGGTCGCGTGCCAGCGGACCTGTTTCCGATGGCGATCTGGTTCGACGACGTTAACGACATGACGTTTGGGTGGGGATACGCGACCTGGGACGCCTATGAGAGCGAGTTATCCCAGCTTGAGTTCCACGAGGCGCGCATCTCGCCGGCGACACGTGCGGATTGGGAGGCTTGGCGGGAGGCATCGGCTAAGGACTTTGAGCCGGTCGGGATGATTAAGACGCCTTGGGGTTTGACCTACAACGAGCCTGGTTACGGGCGCACGCCGGTCTTGGCGAGGTCATGTTTCGGGTACTCCCGGCTTGAGATTCCCGACAATATTAGAGCGAGCATTCAGGAGTTAAGGCCCGCCAGCCAACCTCGCTTTTGGTACCCTGTGCCTGACAAATCGCGTGAAACCGACATTTTGAAACGCGGGCAGTATCCGAGCGGAAAAGAATTCAAAAAGCACGTTACCAGCGGAACCTTGCTTTATGCGGGAGCATATGGACTTCCTCGCTGGGGCGGGAATGGTACCCTATATTCATGGATCGAAGACAAAGTCCCGCATGACGTTTTTCCGCTCATGCCGACGTCTCGATCGGTCACTACGCCTGTGGATCCACGGGCGGAGATTTACCCGCACAACCTCTTGAACGATGAACATAAGAACAAAGGCTTTGTCGCCTGCGGAGGCGGTGCGCTCATTGATCGGGCTCCGCATCGGTTCGATCCGGAATTCGCCAGAAAACCGAAGCCTGTTTTTGTCGAGGGCATTCGCACAGTGGGGCCTCATAGAACCTGGGGCGCTCCTGCGTTCATCTTTGATCGCGACAAATACGTCTACATCATTGGACCAGCTGGAACAGGCGCACCTTGACCACGTTTGCCGCAAGCATGAACAACCCAAATCCCTCAGACCAAAAAAACAGCCCGCTCATCAAAGGCGCCGAAGAGTCCTGGCTTTCAAAGGAGGACATCTACTGGCAGCCCGATCCGTCCTGGCGGTTCGACCGGCGCGAGGACGGGTCCTGGCATTGGGGCGATCCGGATGTGCATGTTGCATCCGTCGAAGAGGCCAATGCCGGTCGCAGCCGTGCGGTCGTTCTCGATTTCTTTGGCAAGAAACTGGAATTCGTCGTCGACGTCTATTACGAGCGCACGCCGGAGGGCCGGCTGCATACGATCCAATACGTGCCCCGCTTCGAGCCACTCTCCGGGTACCGCTTTGCGTCGCTTGAAGAAAAGCGCCTCTACCTTCGAGCCGGTCTGTTTCTTCTCAGAAACGGTTTTCTGGAGATCGACTCGCCAAAGACCCGGACGTGTCGCGACGTCGTTATCTATCTGAACGATCCGCTTGCAATCTTCCGGGATTCCGGTCTGGTGGCGTCGTTGCAGGCGGCGAACCAGAAGAGGTTTGTCAAGAAGGCCCTGGCCTCGCACTACCGGGACTATGTGTCCGCCCTTAAGCTCAGGTTGCTTGTGGCCGCAATTGTCATCCCGGTCTATTTCGTGGTGCACCATTTCGGCGTGGTCGATTGGGTGAGGGGCTTTGTGTCATGACCGCGATCTTGGCTCCTTCGCCCGTCGCGCTCCATGTCATGCCATCCAAGGGTTCGCCCCGATCGCATTCACACATCCCTTTGTCGACACAATAGGAACACTCGACGCTGCTGGTTGCGTGCAGCCCGACCCCCTAGCCCGTCATCACCCGAATTTTTCGGGTGATCCAGCGGCGCCGCCATAGCCGGCAACAAATCCTTGGTCCGGAATCAACGATACGCAGTGCCAAGCGAGTTGATGGAACGCTCTTCGGGGAGGGTTGCATAGATTACCCGAATAAATCGGGTAATGACGGGTTGGTGTGGGCAAGTGGGTGAATCTATCCATGAGCGACGGGACCAATTGGGCGTCACTGGCTCGCGCGAAAGCTCGAGATCTGTGTGATGCTCGAAAGTCTTGGTCATGTAATCCAACAAATGAGGCATCGCCCACCGCCGCCCCTGAGCGAACCAACCCCCAACCCGTCATCACCCGAATTTATCGGGTGATCCAGCGGCGCTGCCAAAGCCGGTAGCAAAATCCTTGGTCCGGAAGCAGCGATACTCAGTGCCAAGCGAGTTGATGGAAGGCACTTCCGGAGCGGTTGCCTAGATTACCCGAATAAATCGGGTAATGACGGAGTTGGGGAGGGCAAGTGGATGATTCCATCCATGAACCACGGTTCCTATTAGCCGTCACTGGCTCGTGCGAAACCTCGGGATATCTATAATGCTCAAAAGCCTTGTCAGGGTGACCCAGCCCGGGCAGCTTCACTTGCCAATTTCCTCCGGATGTTGGGATGCTTCACAAGCCGCCAGCCGCCAACCGCCAAGTTCGACCGCACCGGCCTCCGCCGAAACCCGACCACCATCCCCGCCGAAGGTGCGCCCTCACAACGCCAAATCCCGCGCAAACCGGACCACCAGATCCCGGAACGCCGGGTTCGTCGACGGCACGATGGTCAAGAGATGCTCGCGGTCGAAATCCGGATTGCGCCGCCGTACTTCGCCCATCCACCAGTCGCGGCGCTCCGGATCGCCGTTCAGCCAATGGCTCATCGCCGCGAACAGCGCCATGCCGGCATGCGACCAGGGTACGCGGGCGGCGATTTCGGCCCATCTGACGGCTTCGGGATAATTCTCCTCCGCGATGTGCACCCACATCTTGTTGCCGGTCATGCCCGGGCGCATCGGGTCGATCGGGCTGAGCTCGATGGCCGTGTCGGCGTGCTCCATGCCGGTCGTGTAATCCCCGGTAAAGACCGCCGCCCAGCTCAGCCCGTAATGGCCCCAGGTATAGTTCGGGCTCACATGGATCGCGCGTTCGAACCAGGTTCGGCTGCCTTCCGGATCGCCGCTGAGCCAGTGGCAGCGGCCCATCATGAAATTCGTGAACGGGTCCTTCGGCTGCAGCGCGAAACCGCGCTCGGCCGCTTCCAGCGCGGCTCTCGCATCGCGCTCGGCGGTGCCCGTATATTTCATGAACGCGTTCTGGAACCGCACGAAGGCGAGCCCGGCATGCGCGCGTGCAAGGTCCGGTTCCTTGCGGATCGCGATTTCAAAGAGCCGTTCGGCGGCCGCGTTGCCGTCGCGGCTGAACTGGTTCATTTTCTGGACGCCGAGATGCAGGGCGGACCAGGCGTCGAGGTTTTCCACCGACGTGAAGGCAAGCCGCGCCGCTTCATGCTGCGGGATTTCCAGCTCGGCGACCGCGATCACGTCGCGCGCAATGTCCGCCCGCATCGCCAAGACGTCGTCGCTTGCCGCCTCCCGGCGATCCGCCCAGATCACCTCGCCGGAGCGTTTATCGGCAAGTTCCACGTCGATCGCCGTTCGGCCGCAGACCGTCTCGACGCTGCCGCTCAGGCAATAGGCCGCGCCGAGCACGGTGCCCAATTGCTGCAGGTTCTGCGACCGGCTGCGGAACTGGAAGGTGGAGCCATGCGAGATCACCTTGATCCAGCGCAGGCTGGCAAGTGCTGCGATCAATTCCCGCGGGATGGCTTCGGCAAGCGCGGTGTCGGCTTCAGCCGCGCCGACGAGCGCAAACGGCAGGATCGCGATCGACGGGCGCCGCGCGCAGGCTGTCGCATGGCCGGCGGGACCTTCGGATGACAGGGCGGGAACGGCAGGCATCGGCTCGGCCCGGATCTCGACCGAGCCGACGAAGCGGACGCCGCGGCCCCGATAGGTCTTCAGCATGGCCTGGGCCCGGCCGTCGTCGCCGAGCACCCGGCGCAGGTCGCGGATCCGGCTCGACACCGCCCAGTCCGACACGATCCGGCCGCACCAGATTTTCTCGACGAGTTCCGCCTTGCTGACGACCCGGTGGTGATTGCCGACCAGGAGCATCAACAGGTCGAGCACTTGCGGCTCGGCCGGCACCGGCGTGCCACCGCGGCTCAGTTCGCGGCGTTCGGTGTCGAGCAGGAAGGCATCGAATGCATAGATCATCGGCTAGATCCGAGGCGCGCCTCTCTTCGGCCCGCCGCGGCAGAAAAAACCACCAAGTCTCCAAGATATCTGCAAGTTTTCTCCAAGCAAGGCTGAAACCTCCAACTATATCCGCTGACATGATGTCGGCATTCGGCAAATGAAATCAAAGCGCAAAAGACGGATGGCCTGACGAAGGCCTGGCAACCCGCGACGCTGAAATAAAAAGGATGAAGCATGCCGGGCCGACATCTTTTTCTTTTCTCTGTCCGGTCTCCCGATCGTGCGCCGCGTCAATAAAGCAGGCGGCGGCGCCATCGGGGCCGAAGGTTTTTTGGCGGGCACGTCTCCATGTCCGCGAAGTCACGCGCAAAAACATGTCGATCGGGCGCGCCGGTTCAACCCGGACAATCACCGGGTCCCGTGCCGTCGATCGATCTAGCCGAGGACGTGTCATGAACGCCAGAATTGATCCCCGGGACCACGTCGCGACCACGGAATGGGCGATGGCCTGCGTGCCGACCGGCGGCGCCGGCCAAGCCAGTTTTGCACTGGTCAATCAGGCGACCGGCAAGGGTTATGTCCTGCATGTGCCGACCCTTGCCCTGAGCCTCGGCGGTGCGGCGGACGGCGAACCCACCTTCGTCCTGTTCCGGACCGAAGAACCGGTTGCAGCCGCCGCCTTCAGCGGCGTCAACGTGCGCATGACGACGGCCAAGGCCGGCGTCTTCGACGGCCGGGCGGTCACCTATCTCACCATCCGCAAGGACCCGTCCGCGTTTTCCGATGTCCTGGCCTATGTAAAACTGTCCGACACCGGGACGATGGTGGCCGGCGGCGGCGTTTTCATGGGCATCACGGCCATGGCCGACAGCGCCGCGGCCTCACTGCGCGATGTCGCGATCGTGCTCGACCTCGACCTCGGATACGAAATCCCGACGATTTGCGACACGCGGGTCCGGTTCAAACCGAAACAGGACAAGAAACGCATCATCCTGGAGGCCGATGCCGCCTTCGACGCCGACAGCGACCGGATCAGCCCAGACGGCGAAAAGGCGCTCGAACAATGCGCCTTTTTCCTCAACATGCGCGAGACCGAGCGGGTGACGATTATCGGCTACACCGATTGCCTCGGCACGGCAGAGCACAAGAGCATCCTGCCGGCCCGCCGCGCGAAAAGCGTACGCGCCTGGTTCGAGAAGAACTGGACGCTCGGCGCCGGGAGTTTCCGCGCTTTCGGGCTCGGCGATGGCGAACCGGTTGTGTCCGATCGGATAGACGGCAGCGACGGCCCGCAGGGCTGCGCCCGGAACCGCCGGGTGGAGATCATCTATCGATAATCCGTTCCCGCCGGCCGCAGGCCATGCGGCCGGACACCCAACCCGTCAAAAGACAAAAACCCTCCAGGAAGGGCATCCGGCTGCACGCGGCACCGCGATGCTTTGAAACCCGCGCCATGCATAACGCCATACATAAAAAGGATACCAACAATGGCCGTCATCGCACGCTTCGACCTCCGCACCGGAGACCTCCGCATTCTCGGCGATTCCGAGGACGACGCGATCGAAATCTCCCGCACCGCCGACGGCAGGCTTCTGGTGAATGGCGGCGCTGTTGAAATCGTCGGCGGGCCGGCGACGATCGACAACACGACGCGCATCCTCACACGCGGGCGCAACGGCGACGACCGGATCGAGCTCGACGAAACCAACGGCGCCCTGCCGCCGCTGTTTGCCAATGCCGGCCCCGGAAACGATACGATTCTCGGCGGCAACGCGGGGGACTTCCTCTTCGGCGATGCCGGCAATGACCTGATCCGCGGGTTTGACGGCGACGACACGGTCATCGGCGGCACCGGCAACGACCTGCTTCTCGGCGATCGCGGCGACGACTTCGTCGACGGACGCGGCGGCAACGACGTGATCGTCTGGTCGAACGGCGACGGGTCGGACACGATCGAGGGCGGCGCCGGCCTCGATAGTGTTCAGGTCAACGGCGCCGACGCCGTCGGCGATTTCATCCGCATCGACGCGAACGGCGACCGGGTTGCCGTAGAACGGGTCAATTTCGATCCTTTCCTGCTCGACATCGGCTCGACCGAAATCCTCGACATTGATGGCGGCGGCGGCAGCGACATTCTTCTTGGGTCGCGCGGGCTCGCCGCACTCGGCATCGCCCTCGACCTGGACGGAGGCGAAGGCAACGACCTCGTCATCGGCGGCGACGGCGGCGATCTGATCCGCGGCGGCGCCGGCAACGACACCGCGCTCGGCAATCTCGGCGACGATACCGTCGATGGCGGCGAGGGCAACGACCTCCTGATCTGGAACGACGGGGACGGCAACGACCTGCTCGACGGCGGCGAAGGCACCGATACCGTCCAGGTCAACTTTTTCAACGGCGATGCCGATTTCGTGCTCCTCACCTCGAACCGAGAGCGGGTAAAGGTCGAACGCACCAACGGCGACCGGGTCACGCTCGATATCGGCACGGCGGAGACCATTGACATCAATCTGCTCGGCGGCAACGACCGCTTTACTGCCGGCGGTGGCGGCCTTGCCGCGCTCACCGCCCTTGAAATCGACGGCGGAGAAGGCGCCGACACGATCACCGGCGGCGACGGAGGCGATACGATCGACGGTGGCTTCGGCGACGATATCCTGCGCGGCCGCGCCGGTGCCGACGAACTCATCGGCAATCGCGGCAACGACCTGATCTTCGGCGAGGGCGACGACGACCTGATGATCTGGAATGCGGGCGACGGCAACGACCGCATGGACGGCGGCGAAGGCCGAGACGTGGCGCGCTTCACGTTTGGGGGGCTCGACACCGAAATCGCCCTCGATGCAATCGGCGGCTCGCTTCGCATTAGCGAGACGGGGCCGGAAACCAGCACCAATCTCGTGCGCGCGACCGAAGAGATCGAGGTCCGCGCGGGCACCGGCGATGACCTGGTCGAGATCGACGATCTTTCAAGTGTGGCCGACCTCGACACCCTGATGATTGACGGCGATGCCGGCGACGACTTGCTCTACGGAGCGGGACTTGAAGCCGGCATCCAGTTGATCGTGCGCGGCGGCACCGGCAACGACATCGTCTACGGCGGCGCGGGCAACGATGTTCTGCTTGGAGAAGACGGCCGTGATCACATCATCGCCGGCGAAGGAAACGACTTCGCTTCCGGCGGCGCTGACAACGATGTCATTATCGCCGGAGACGGCAACGACGTGCTCCTGGGCGGGGACGGCAACGATGTGCTCTCTGCCGGCCGCGGCAACGACATCCTGCTCGGCGGCGACGGCAACGATGTCCTGAACGGCGGCGCGGACATTGACTTCATCGACGGCGGCGCCGGCGCCGACAGCGCGATCAACGGCGAGACCGTCATCAACGTCCCCTTCGCCGCATCCTCCGGAGCGGGCGCGACCGGCACCCCGGACATCACGATGGCGGACCTGGAGGCAGGGCGCGTCAGCGTGTTCTGGGACCCGCAAATCCACGGCGCGGATGTCTTCAAAAACTTCGAGGTCGGCATCGACAAGCTCGTCATCGCCGGCCTCGGCGACGGCGCCTTTCGGTTCCGTTCCATGACAGCGGACGAAATCGACGACACCCATCTGCGCCTGTCGGAAGACGAAGAGGGCCGGACCGTGTTGTCCGTCAGAACTAACGGCGCCGGCGAACGGGCGACAGTGTTCCATGACCAGTGGATTCTCGAAGGCGAGGGTGCGGCCGGCCTGACGGTCGAGGATCTTTGGGACAGTCTGATTTTTGTGTGAGACAGGATCTCGCTCGCGCAGGGTGCGAACGGATCATTCTAAGTCTACCGGACACCGGCCTTTTCAACGCATGGCATGCACGCCGGTGTTTCGCGCCGACCGTGCAGAACCCGTTTGCACACCCCGGTATCGGCTGCGCAATCGCACTCTAGAATCATTATAAGTTACTGTAGTTAAAAGAAAAATTCTTGACACCGGTGCCGCCGATGCCGAGTGTAGCGCGACCCCTTTGATTGGCGGGCCTTGACCCCGTTTGATTGGAGGCTGCCTTGCCAGCTGCGGACTGGGTCGGCTCCGGCCACCCGCAACGCCGTCTTGACGAATGGCCGACCGGACCTCGTTCTCTATGCCGGAACGGGGCAAGCCGATCGCTGTGCGGTGCCGGTCCGAGCGGATTGCACGGCGCGCCGGGCGCAAAGGCAGACCGGCCATGATCGCGCGCATCGGCCATCGTCTTCTGCAAGCGCTTCTGCTGCTCTTCCTCATTTCTGTTGTCGGTTTCCTGCTGTTGCGGCTCATGCCGGGCGATTTTGCCGAAGTGCTGCTTCTGTCGCAGATGGACGGCACGCTGCCGGATGCCGAAGCGGTCGCCCGTTTTGCGACCGAAAACGGCTTTGACGATCCGCTGCCGGTCCAGTACCTGCGCTGGCTTGGTGACGTCTTTCAGGGCGATTTCGGTCAATCCTTCATCACCGGGACGCCGGTCGCAGCCGAGCTCGCGCTGCGCCTTGGCCGGTCGGTGACGCTTGCGATCCTGTCGCTTGCCGTGGCCCTGCTCATTGCCCTGCCGATCGGCTTTTTCTGCGCCCGCCATCCCGGCGGCCTGCTCGACCGCGCGCTGTCGGTTTTTTCGGTGATCGGCATGTCGATCCCGAATTTCTGGTACGCGCTCCTGCTCGCCCTGTTGTTTTCCCTGGTGCTCGGCTGGCTGCCGAGTTCCGGCCACGCCACCCTGGCCCACGCCGTTTTGCCGACGCTGGTGATTGCGACGTCGATCAGCGGCGTCCTGGCGCGGTTCGTACGCGCCAGCCTGCTTGATGAATTGTCGCGACCCTATGTGCGCACGGCGCGGGCGAAGGGCCTTGGCGACACCCGCATCCTGATCGCCCATGCGGCGCCCAACATCCTGCCGGCGACGCTGACGCTCACGGGCCTGCAACTGGCCCGCGTCTTTGACGGCATGATCGTGGTGGAAACGCTGTTCGCCTGGCCGGGCATCGGCAGTCTGTTGCTGGAATCGCTTCTGAACCGCGACTATCCGCTGATCCAGGGCTGCTTCCTGATCATCGCCTCGGGCTATCTGCTGATCAACCTGACCGTCGACTATCTGATCACGCTCTACGACCCGCGCGTCACGGAGGCCGTCTAGATGACGCTCGTACGGCAGGATTCTCTGGCAGGCGATGCGGTTGCGACAACCGGCGCGTCCCGCTCCTTTGCGGGGTTTCCGGCGTCCGCCGTCATCGTGCTGGTCGGGGCGGTCCTCGTTGCGCCCTTCCTCGCGCCGTACGACCCGCATGCCGTCGACATTTTGAACCGCCTGGCCCTGCCGTCCTGGCAGCATCCGCTCGGCACCGACCAGATGGGCCGCGATGTGCTGTCCCGCCTCCTGCACGGCGCCCGGCTGACGACCGGGTCCGCGCTCCTCGTGGTCGGGGCGGCGGCGTCGATCGGCACGCTGGCCGGCGCGCTTTCCGGCGCTTTCGGCGGCTGGCTCGACCGGGTTCTGATGCGCTTTTGCGAAGGCGTCTCGGTTCTGCCGGCGCTGGCGATCGCCATGATCATCGCGGGCATTCTCGGCCTCGGCCTGACGGCCGTAATCCTGTCGCTCGCCGCCGTCCACTGGACCGAATATGCCCGGCTGGTGCGCAACATCGTCATGGTCGAGCGCACCAAGACCTATGTCATCGCCGCCGAGGCGCTGGGTGCGGCCCGGTTTTATGTGATCCGGCGGCATCTGCTGCCCAATATCGGCGGCCCCGTGATTACGCTCGGAACCTATTCGCTGTCCTGGGTCATCCTCGCTTTTGCCGGCCTCAGCTTTCTCGGCCTCGGCGTCGAACCCGGCACCCCGGAATGGGGGCGCATGATCGCCGACGCGCGATCTCACCTGCGCTCCTACCCCCACCTGGTGATCGCACCGGGTCTGACGATCATGGCCTTTGTCATCGTGATCAATCTGCTTGGCGACGCGCTCGGAGACCGCTTGCGCGGCGTCGACACCAACCTGCTCAGGACAAGGAGATGAAATGACCGTACCGAGACCGCTAAGACATCTCGCAATCGCGGCGTTTGCTGCCGGAGCGATGGCGTTGCCTATTGCGGACGCCGCCGCTGACGATAAGGCGCTCACCGTGGCGACCATGTGGGAGGCGCTGCCGCTTTCCATGAAACCCCGCCGCAGCCGTTTCTTCAACGAAAGCGAAATCCTCGACACGCTGATCAAGCTGGATTTCGACATGCAGCTCATTCCCGGCCTGGCGACGTCCTGGGAACGGGTATCGCCGGAAATCTGGGAATTTAGGTTGCGCGAAAACGTGCAATTCCATGACGGCACGCCATTCGACGCCGAGGCCGCGAAGTTCTCGCTGGCACGGGTGATCGCGCTGCTCCCCTATGCCGCCGACCTCCTGAACATCAAAGAGATCACAGCGGTCTCCGACCATGTCCTGCGGATCGAGACCTCCGAGCCGTTCGCCGCGCTCGCCAACCAGCTCACCGATGCAATCACCGTGATCTATGCCCGCGCCTCCTTCGACGCGGACGGCGCGTTCGTCAAGCCGGTCGGCACGGGCCCCTGGAAGTTCGTCGACTACCGGAAACAGGACCGCACGATCGTCGAGCGGTTCGATGCCTATTGGGGCGAGGCGCCGAGCCTGGAACGCATCACCTACCGCTATATCCCCGACCACAATTCAAGGGCCCTGGCGCTTGAAACCGGGGAGGTGGACTTCGTGGTGCATCTGCTGCCGTCCGATGTCGCTCGGCTGAAGGCCGATGCGCGCTTCGACGTCCATATGGAACCCTCGGCCGGCCTCTATTACGGCTCGATCAATGCCGGCGAGACCAGCGTCCTCCAGGATCAGCGCGTGCGCCGGGCGGTCAATCTGCTGGTCGACCGCGACCTGCTGGTCGCCGGCGCGCTCGACGGGATCGGCAAGCCGGCCTGGACGTTTTTCCCGCCGGACTTTCCGTGGTCGTCCGAAGCCGTCACGCCGCATCGTTTCGATGCCGAGGAAGCCTCGCGCCTGCTGCGCGAGGCCGGCTATGAACGCGACGGCGAGGGCCCGTGGACGAAGGACGGCAAACCCCTGACGCTGCGCATCCTGAGCTATTCCAGCCGTGCCGAAATGGTGCCGATCACCGAGACCATGGCCGCGCTTCTTGGCCAGCACGGCGTTGCCAGCGACGTCAAGCTGTTCACCTGGGCCGGCATGCTCGACCTGGTCAAGCAGGGGGCCTACGACATCTCCGTCGTGTTCTGGACGCCGGAAATGACCGGCCATCCCGACCTGCATCTGAAGTCGCAATTCCACTCCGGCGCCGGGCTGAACTACCAGAACTGGGCCAATGCCCGCTTCGACGAGCTCGTCGATACCGGCCGGACCCTGTCGTCGCAGGAGGAGGCTTTTGCGGTCTATGAGAAGGCGCAGCAGATCCTGCAGGACGAGGCGCCGATCATCCCGCTCGTGCACAAGATCTACGTCGCCGCCTCGCGCAGCGGCGTGGCCGGCTATCGCGTGCATCCCTCGGGCTTTTTCTACAATTTCAAGGAAGTGGCCCGGCAATAGGTCGTTTTCCGACCCCGGCCGGCCGGACCGGCCGGGGTCGATTGAAGGAAAGGCTCCGCGATGGCTTCCTGTTTGATCCTGAAGGCGATCAAGGGCGCCGGCGGCGATCTGCCGGACATCACCGGCTATGTCGGCGACATCGACCAGATCGGGCATTACGCGCTCGCCGACGCCGATCTGTCGGCCTATCGGGCGCTGCTCCTGCCGGCGCATCTCGACCAGCGCTATTTCGGGTCGCTGACCGAAAAGGTCACCGCCTTTCTCGACGGCGGCGGCACCCTGGTCTTTAACGGCCACGTCGCGTGGCCGATGCTTCCCGAAATGCGCCCGTTCCGACCCCTGCCGCACCGCACGGTCGAGGCCCTGCAGGTCTACCGGCTCAACCCGCATCCGGTCTTCGACGGCGTGGACACCGCGCATCTGACCTATCGGCGCGGCGTTGCCGGCTTTTATGCCCGCGGTTGCAACCCGCCGCCGGACGGCGCCATTCCCCTGCACGGCGTCGGGCCTGACCGGCTGCCCTGCGACTGGGTCTACGACCGGCCGAAGGGCGGTCGCATTTTCATGCATGCCGGAAACGATCTGTGGATGTATGTCGCCGCAGAGGACACGACCGCGCGCATCGCCCCGCAATTGTGCCGCTGGGCATCCGGAAAGGCCTGATCACCATGGCGACCATCGCAGCGCTCGACGGCGGCACCTATTACCATCATCGAACCCTTTACGAGGACCGCTATCGCGGCTTTTTCGATCACATCATCTATGCGCCGGCAATCGCGGCGCACGATCTTGAGCAATTCGATGTCGTGATCGTCTCCTGCCGGACCGACCCGGTCGTGCTGATTCCCGCAAAGGACCAGTTCCGATCCTTTCTCGATGCCGGCGGCACGCTCGTCGCGATGGGTTCGACCGGCCAGCAGGACTGGCTGCCCAACGTCGTATGGCACGACACGCCGACGAATTTCTGGTGGTGGCGCGAAGGCGGCAGCCTCGGACTGAGACCGCGCACCCCGGACCACCCCCTGTTCGCCCATCTGACGATGGACGACGCGACCTGGCACTATCACGGCTTCTTCGACCCGCCCTCCGGCGCCTGTTCCCTGATCGACGTCGCGGACAAGGGTTCGATCCTTTATGACGACATGGTCTCGACGCCCGGCCGCATGCTGGTGACGTCGCTCGACCCGATGTATCACCACGGCAGCTATTTCATGCCGGCAACGACGCGGTTTCTGGACGGCTTCCTTCCCTACCTGCGTCGCCTGCCGCCGAGTTTTGATCGGTCGTCTTGAGGGGGTGGTGCTCTGAGCAGAGTAATTTCAATAAAAGAGCGAATCCTGCAGGTTTTCGACAAGCGGCGTTAACGCGTGGTGTGGCAGGTTCGGTCGGTACCGGATCTGACCCGAGATAGAGCCGTGCGTAATGAAATCGACACGTGATGCCGCGTCGAAGTGTTTTGGCCCAGTTCACCGCGTGGTTTGCTGCATTGTAGATCCCGATGGGGTTGCTCGGAGCAGAAAAACTACCGGCTCATTCTGATCATCGAGAAGCCCGATTCACGATCGTTCCGGGACGCTTGCCGACCGGTTTAGCCGTCCGGAAACGCCGTCTGGCAAGATAGTTGTTTTCACTTTTTAAGAGAATTCTGGATAAGCAGAGGGAGTGACGGCACCGGGGCAGGCCGGCGCCGCGCCAATGAACCCTCGGCAGGAGGCAGCGCTCATGGCCAGACACTCAGACGGCAAGCGCCGCGGCAGTTCCGGCTGGCTCTCGGCCATTGTACTGCTTCTTCTCCTCGCCGGCCTCGTCGTCCTGTTCCGCCAGCCGCTCGCCGGCCTGGCCTTTGTCCTGACAGGCGGCTCGATGAGCATGACCGAGGCGGTCGACAATCGCCCGCTCGGCTATTTCTACCGCTTCACGGCCCATTATTCGCACAAGGGCGAACCCCTGGTCTTCGACTATGTGGTCGCCTGCAACATCCGCGTCACCCGTTACCGGGGAGGCGACCGGTCGGACGACAGCACCTATACGCCGAAGGTGATGATGCTGCCGACGAAAACCGGCGGC
>JBCDLT010000100.1:0-16441 GCA_038745065.1 Pseudomonadota bacterium
TCTCATTCCTCGACTACGATCTCGGATTTTTTGATGCTGAGCAGGGGCGGGTCGAACCCGCTCAAAACCCCTTCGCCCCGGAGAAAGTGTTAACAATGTCTCCGGAATGAAATGTAAATCATGTGTCCGGAATGGACCGATCAAAAATGGCGGAGAGACAGGGATTCGAACCCTGGGTACGGTTGCCCGCACAACGGTTTTCGAGACCGCCCCGTTCGACCACTCCGGCACCTCTCCGCGGATGATCCCGAAACCGGGATCTGCCCTGTCGGGCTGATTGGGTCGGCATCGCAAGACGATGCCTGGCCGCTGCAAAACGGCCGCCTGATCGAAGCGGCGCGGACCATACACGCGAGACCGGCCCGGCTCAAGCGTCAATTGACGTCCGCTTCGGCGGAATCTTTGGCTAGCGGGGCCTGCGACATTGACAACGCGACGTTCGTTCGTATAGTGCGCGCCGACCACGCGGGCTCCGGCCCGCTCTTTGCGTCGCCCGAGGTTTCAAAACAACACGAATAAGCCAAGTCCGCTCTCATGCGGCGCCGAAGGGTGCGTGTCGAAAAAGGACGAAAAAGATGTTTGCGGTTTTCAAGACCGGCGGCAAGCAGTACCGCGTTGCCGCCGAAGACGAACTGAAGATTGAAAAGATCGAGGCCGAAACCGGCGAGATCGTGACCTTCAAGGATGTGCTGATGGTCGGTGGCGCCGGCGCCCCGCTGATCGGCTCTCCGATGGTCGAGGGCGCCAGTGTGGCCGCCGAGGTTGTCGATCAGGGTCGCGACAAGACGGTCATCATCTTCAAGAAGCGCCGGCGTCAGAATTCGCGCCGCCGCAACGGGCATCGCCAGCATTATACGATGGTGCGCGTGACCGAGATCCTGACCGACGGCAAGGCACCGTCGAAGAAGGCGGCGCCGAAACCGGCCGCTGTGGAAGCCGAAGAGCCCGCGGCGCCGGAAGAAGAAGCCGTGATCGAGACGGCCGTCGAAGAAACCGTGGCTGAGGCACCGGTGACTGAGACCCCGGCCGAGGCGGAACCGGTTGAAACGGCTGCTGCCGAGGAAGCGCCAGAGAATGCGGGTGACGATGCGGAACTGACGCCGCTGTTCGACGCGCCGGAAGGCGAGGCCGACGACCTGAAGAAGATTTCCGGTGTCGGGCCGGTTCTGGAGAAAAAGCTGAACGCGCTCGGCATCACGCAATATGCGCAGGTCGCCGCGTTTTCCGCGGATGATATTGCCCGCGTCGACGAGGTCCTCAACTTCAAGGGCCGCATTGAACGCGAAAACTGGATCGAGCAAGCCAAATCGCTTGCAGAAGGCGCCGGATCCGACTAGGGTCCGGCTCGAATTTCAAGGAACGAATCCGATGGCACATAAAAAGGCCGGTGGCTCATCACGCAACGGACGCGATACCGCGGGCCGACGCTTGGGCGTGAAGAAGTATGGCGGCGAAGCCGTCATTCCCGGCAACATCATTGTTCGCCAGCGCGGCACGAAGTGGCACCCCGGCAACGGCGTCGGCATGGGCAAGGATCACACGATCTTTGCAACGAATGCCGGCACGGTGTCCTTCCAGAAGAAGGCCAACGGCCGAACCTTCGTGTCTGTACTTCCAGTCATGGAGGCCGCTGAATAGCCGGACGAGTAGCATCGCCGGCGTCCCACCGACCCGGCAGATCGATACGGTCACACAGTTCAGAGGGGAGATGGGATGCCATCTCCCCTCTTTCGTGTTTGATCGGAGGATACGATCATGGAGAGTTCCGAGGAGACTGACAGCGGGAGCGCGGCCTTCGCCACGCCCTTGTTGATGACGAAGCGCCTGATCATCGGTGTTCCGAGCCCGCGTCACGCGGACCAGATCGTCGCGCTCGCCGACAACAAGCGCGTGGCTGAAATGGTCGCGACCATGCCGCATCCCTACACGCTGTCCGATGCCGAGGACTGGATTGCTCTGTGCCGGTCCGGATCGGCGCGGCAGGAATACCGGTTCGCAATCTTTCTGCGCTCCAATCCGGACACGCTGATCGGCGCTTGCGGTTTGGCACCGTTGGAAAGGGACCGCGAATCCCACCTTGGATACTGGATCGGCGAACCGTTCTGGGGGAACGGGTACGCGACGGAGGCCGCGCAGACGGTCGTGGATTATGCCTTCGGAGCGACAGAATTGGACTGCATTAGCTGTGCCTGCCGCGTCACGAATCCGGCATCCCGTCGGGTCATCGAAAAATGCGGTTTCCAGTGCCGGGACATGATGATGTTTCATTCGCTCGGAGCCGGCGGGCGCGTCGCTGCGCAACGCTACACGCTCGACCGAAAGACCTGGCAGAGCCTGAAGACATGGGCGGCTGCGTAATGAGTCGGAAACCGGATCGAAACCGAAATGCTCTGAAAATCAGCGACTTGGCTGAATGATGATCGCGATGCGGCGATCGCGAAAAGGGGGCGACAATGCCTGAGGATACTGCAATGCCAGCTCTGGATGTGAATGCCCAATCGGCGGAACTCGCGGATGTGCGCATCGAAACCAACCGTCTTGTGCTGCGGCGGCCTTCTCTAGCGGATGTCGACCGCGTGACGGATCTGGCCGGCGCATACGAGGTCTCGAAATGGCTGACGCGTGTACCGTGGCCGTATCAACGCAGTCACGCCGTGGCGTGGATCGAGTCTGCCGTGGCGGCGGATGCGTCGGAACTGACGTTTTTCATGGATGATGGATCGGGGGCGATCGGCGCCGTCAGTCTGGCGAATTGGCGGGAAACGCCATCGATCGGCTATTGGCTCGGCCAGCCCTATTGGGGGCAGGGCCTGATGTCGGAGGCCGTCGACGCGGTTCTTGGTTTTGCCTTTGACCGGCTCGGCGCGTCCGAAGTGCGTTCGAGCGTCTTCGACCACAACCATGCCTCGTTGCGACTGCAGCAGAAATTCGGCTTCCGCGAAACCGGCCGGGATCTGCAGATGTCGCTCGCCCGCGGCAACGAGGTGCCTGGAACCACGACCGTGTTGTCTCGGGATGATTACGGCACCTTTCGCGAACCCGTTGTCGATCATACGCTGATCGTCGAAGACTTCTGAAGAGCGGTGGCGGCGGGCCGTGGCTTGCCCGCCGCACCGCAACGTTTTATTCCCGTCTGCCGGCGGATGAACCCTTGTCCGGCAACACAAGTGAGCATCGCACGATGAAGTTCCTCGACCAGGCCAAGGTCTTTGTGCGCTCCGGCAACGGCGGCGCCGGCTCGGTCTCGTTTCGCCGCGAAAAGTACATCGAATATGGCGGGCCTGACGGCGGTGACGGCGGACGCGGCGGCGATGTCTGGGTGGAATGCGTCGACGGTTTGAACACCCTGATCGACTACCGCTACCAGCAGCATTTCAAGGCGAAGACCGGCGGGCATGGCATGGGGCGCAACCGCAGCGGTGCAGCCGGTGCCGATGTGGTTCTGAAGGTTCCCGCCGGCACCCAGATCTTCGATGCCGAGGACGACCACCTGATCGCCGATCTCACAGATGTCGGTGACCGGGTCTGCCTGGCGCGCGGCGGCAATGGCGGTTTCGGAAACGCACATTTCAAATCGTCGACGAACCGCGCCCCGCGGCGGGCCAATCCCGGCCAGGAGGGCGTGGAGAAGTGGATCGTCCTCAGATTGAAGCTGATCGCCGATGCCGGTCTGGTGGGCCTGCCGAACGCCGGCAAGTCGACCTTCCTGGCACGGGTCAGCGCCGCGCGGCCGAAGATTGCCGACTATCCGTTTACGACCTTGCATCCGAATCTCGGCGTCGTCGGCATCGACGGCCGTGAGTTTGTTCTGGCCGACATTCCGGGCCTGATCGAGGGCGCGCATGAGGGCGCCGGCATCGGAGACCGGTTTCTGGGACACGTGGAACGGTGCCGCGTCCTGGTGCATCTGGTCGATGCCACGGTCGAGGATGTCGGATCGTCCTACCGCATTGTGCGCGGCGAATTGCAGGCCTATGGCCATGACCTGGCCGACAAGCCGGAAATTGTCGCCCTGTCGAAGGCCGACGCCCTTGCCGCCGATGATCTGACGGAAAAGGCGGCGGAGCTTGGCGCGGCCGCGGGCAGACGCCCGCTCGTCCTGTCTGCGGCAAGCGGCGCCGGCATCGAGGATTGCCTGCGCGCTGCCATGGCGATGATCGAGCAAGCCCGGGAAGCCGAAAAGCAGGAGGCGGCACAGAGCGATCCGGACGCGGAACGGGCCGTCGGGTGGCGGCCGTGACCGAGCTTGGCCAAACCCCGCTTGCGCGGTATCGACGCCTCGTCGTCAAGATCGGCTCGTCCCTGCTGATCGACGCCGCCAGCGGTACCGTCAACCGGGACTGGCTTGCAGCCCTTCTGGACGACGTTGCGGCGTTGGCGCGGGACGGTCGCAATGTTCTGATCGTATCGTCCGGAGCGATTGCGCTCGGGCGCAAGCGTGCGGGACTCGGCCGGCGCGCCCTGAAGCTGGAAGAAAGCCAGGCCGCGGCATCGATCGGCCAGATTGAACTGGCAAAGGCCTATGCCGGCGTCCTCGCCGGCCACGACCTCGTTGCCGCACAGGTCCTCCTGACCCTGTCCGACACTGAAGAGCGGCGCCGATACCTCAACGCCCGCTCCACGTTGACCACCCTGTGGAACCTCGGGGCGATCCCGGTCATCAACGAGAACGATACGGTTGCGACTTCCGAAATCCGCTATGGCGACAACGATCGCCTGGCCGCTCGTGTTGCGACGATGATCAGTGCGGATTGCCTGGTACTCCTGTCGGACGTCGACGGGCTCTACACGGCCCCGCCCGGTTCCGGAAGAGATGCCGCGTTTGTGCCGGTCGTGCCGGAAATCACGCCGGAAATCGAGGCGATGGCGGGTGCCGCCGGATCCGACCTGTCGCGTGGCGGCATGCGCACCAAGATCGATGCCGCACGGATTGCGGTGGCGGCCGGTACGGAAATGGTGATCGCATCCGGACGGGATCTGCACCCGCTCCGCCGCATTGAGGAGGGCGGGCGTGCGACCTGGTTCCGCGCCGCCGCTTCGCCGGTTGCAGCCCGCAAGACCTGGATCGCGGGATCGCTGGAACCGGTCGGCGCGATCGCGATCGATTCCGGTGCCGTCGGGGCGCTGCAATCCGGCAAGAGCCTGCTGCCGGCCGGGGTGAAATCGGTCTCCGGTCCGTTTTCCCGCGGCGATGCCGTCACCATCACCGATCTCCAGGGCCGGGCGCTTGGCCGCGGTCTCATCGCATACGATTCCCACGACGCGGAACGCATCATGGGATGCAACAGCCGTGAAATACAATCCATTCTGGGCTATGCAGGGCGTTCCGAAATGATCCATCGCGACGACATGGCACTGAAGGACAGCGCCAGGTCCGCACCCAGACCATCTGCAAGAGAACGACCGGAAAAAGCGCCGGCGGGAGCGGTAAAGTGAACGATGCCATGCTGGACACCAAACCGCGAGCGGATGCGATTGCATCCGCGCCGGACATGCCGGAACTGGGCACACGGGCGAAGGCGGCTTCGCGCGCCCTGGCGGTCGCGTCCTCCGCCGAACGAAACCGGGCGCTTGAAGCGATGGCAAGAGCGGTCCGTGCGGGATCGGCATCCATCCTCCAGGCCAATGCGGAGGATCTGAAAGCCATGCGCGACCGCGGCGCGACCGCGGCCTTTGTCGACAGGGGCACGCTGACGCCTGAGCGCATCGAGGCCATGGCCGCCGGCATCGAGGCAATTGCTGAGCTTGACGATCCGGTCGGGGCGACGATTGCGGCATGGGAACGCCCCAACGGTATGCAGATCGAACGGGTGCGCACGCCGCTCGGCGTGATCGGCATCATCTATGAGAGCCGCCCCAACGTGACGGCCGATGCCGGCGCACTCTGCGTCAAATCCGGAAACGCGGCGATCCTGCGCAGCGGTTCCGACACGTTTCGCTCGGCGCAGGCGATCGAGACCTGTCTGGTCGAGGGCCTCAAGGAGGCGGGTCTGCCGGCTGCCGCGATCCAGCTCGTTCCGACGCGGGACCGGGCCGCGGTCGGGCAGATGCTGGCCGGGCTCGACGGCACCATCGATGTTATTGTGCCGCGTGGCGGCAAGGGCCTGGTCGCCCGGGTCCAGTCCGAGGCGCGGGTTCCCGTGTTCGCGCATCTTGAAGGCATCTGCCATGTCTATGTGGACGCCGCCGCCGATATTGGGATGGCACGCGATCTGGTCGTGAATGCCAAGCTGCGCCGCACTGGTATCTGCGGCGCCGCCGAAACGCTTCTCATCGACACCGCCTGCGCGGACACCCATTTGCGGCCGATTGTCGAGGCGCTGCTGGAGGCGGGATGCGAAGTGCGCGGCGACGCCGCGGTGCAGGCCGTTTCCGCCCGGGTCGTGGCGGCACAACCGGACGATTGGGGCCGGGAATTCCTCGACAAGATCCTGGCCGTCCGCTGTGTCGACGGGGTCGAGGCGGCGATGGACCATATCGCCCGATTCGGATCCAGCCACACCGAAGCGATCGTCACGGAGGACGCCACAACCGCCGAACGTTTCCTGAACGGGGTCGATTCGGCGATTGTCATGCACAATGCCTCGACGCAATTTGCCGACGGAGGAGAGTTTGGCATGGGCGCCGAGATCGGCATCGCCACCGGTAAGATGCACGCGCGCGGGCCGGTCGGCGTCGAGCAATTGACAAGTTTCAAGTACAAGGTCCGCGGTGCCGGACAGGTGCGCGCCTGATCCATGCGCCAGATCCTCGGCGCGTCGGCTTTTCGTGCCGACCGGGAATGGCTGCGGGTCCCGCCGGTATTTCCGGGCATGAAGATCGGCCTGTTCGGCGGATCGTTCAATCCGGCGCATGCGGGACATCGCCGGGCGAGCCTGACAGTGCTGCACCGTTGCAGCCTCGACGAGATCTGGTGGTTGGTCACGCCGGGAAATCCGTTGAAGGACCATTCCGACCTGGCCCCGCTCGAGGCCCGTGTGCTGAAAGCCGGCGCGGTCGCCGACCATCCGCGCATCCGCATCACCGCCTTCGAGGCCGCGGCCGGGCTCCAATTCACCGCCGACACGGTTCGCTACCTGACGGACCGTCGCCCGAGCGTACATTTCGTCTGGATGATGGGCGCCGACAATCTGGCTTCGTTCCATCATTGGCAGGATTGGCGTGCGATTACGCACCGGGTTGGAATTGCAGTCGTGAACCGCCCCGGCGACCACCTGGCGGCTGCGTCCGCACCGGTCGCCCAGGCGCTTGCCCGGTTTCGGATCGACGAGCGCGACGCACCGCTTCTGGCGACCTGCCGAAGGCCGGCCTGGGTGTTCCTGCCCAGTCTGCGCGATCCGACATCCTCGACGCAATTGCGAGGCGGCAGGACGACCGTATCGTGACGAGTGCAAGACTTCGGCAGACATCATCTTGGACGCGTCTTGAAATCGTCATGGTCGATAGGTTATTATAGTTATGGCCGAAAGGTCTGAATCGGCTTCTGCAAAATCAGAAACCGGTTGATCGAAACCAGATGCAGAAGGAACTTATCCTGCCCATCGCAACCGATTTCGGGGACATGGCACAGTCCGGTCCTCGTGAAGGGGTCGCCGCACAGCACACCGAGCCGAAGGCGGCCATCGACGTGATCCTCGCAAGCCTCGACGATTCGAAGGCCGAGGACATTGTAAATCTTGACATCACCAGCAAATCGACAATCGCGGACAACATGGTTGTGGCGTCGGGACGCTCGCACCGTCATGTCGGCGCGATTGCGGATCAGCTGTTGCGGGATCTGAAGACCGCCGGACACGGGTCTGCCCGCGTCGAGGGCCTGCCGCATTGCGACTGGGTCCTGGTCGATGCCGGCGATGCCATCGTGCATATCTTCCGGCCTGAAGTGCGCGACTTCTACAACATCGAGAAGATGTGGAGCGCGGGCCAGGCGGGTCAGGCAGATCAGGTACGTTTCGTCGGCTGAGACGGTCCGGCCGACGCACCTTCGTGTCGGCAGGCTTTTGGTCTGCGGGCAAAGCGCGGGCGCGGTGTCGAATCGCGCGTTTCCGGGCGTCTTGGAACTCGCGGAAACGCGGTCGATCGCGGCTGGTTATTGGCGCTGAGGAAGATCGGGCGAATGTTTGTGCGCATCGTCGCTGTCGGGCGCATGAAATCCGGCCCGGAGCGCGACCTTGTCGAGCGATACATCGACAGATTCCGCAATTCCGGCCGGCCGCTCGGCATAACCGGTGCCGACATTGTCGAAGTTCCCGACAGCCGTGCCGCCAGCCCTGGTGAACGGCGTCACCAGGAAGGGGAACGCATCCTCGCTGCCCTTGACAAATCGGATATCTGGACGTTGCTCGACGAACGCGGCAAATCCAGTTCCAGCACGGATTTTGCGAGCCGGCTGCGCGGTCTGACTGAACGCGGGACCGGACGGTGCGCGTTTGTCATCGGCGGTGCGGATGGCGTTTCAGACAGACTTCGCACCGAGGCGCCGGCGACATTGTGCTTCGGCACAATGACTTGGCCGCACCAATTGGTGCGGATCCTCCTGTGCGAACAATTGTACCGGTCGGCCACGATCCTCACCGATCATCCCTATCATCGCGGCGGCTGAGCCGGCACGCACGACGCGCTGGGCTCGACCTACAGTTAACAAAACCGAAACGGCTTTCTTTCAATCTCGCCGTGCTGCCGATATAGACGATGGACTGCGCGGACGTTTGGCGGCGGACCGCCGCGCCCGGCAGTAGCAAAGGGACGGGATTTGCGACGGATCAGCCTGCAGACCGCCGTTTTGGCGCTTGTCCTCGGCCTTTATGGGGCCGCACCCGGCCTGGCGGAAAACGATCCCGCCGAAGGCGGCCTGACCGCCAGCGACTTTGCCAACGAAGCGGCTGCCCTCACACCCCGGCAACAGGCCGCGGCCTTGCGCAGCGACCTCGAACAGCTTGGAGCGGAGCGGGCCAACAGCGAAGGGCGGCAGCGGGCCCTGCGCTCCGAAATCAGCCGGCTCACCGCCGATCAGACCAATCTCCAGTCGGCTCTGGTCCGTACCGCCGATCAATTGCGTGCGCTGAACCGGTCGATCGATGAAGGCATCGCCCGCCTGCAATCCTTGCAAAAGACCGAGGGTCGCCTGCGCGCCGACCTGGTCGTGCGGCGCGCCGAACTGGCTGCCGTGCTCGCCACACTGCAACGCATTGGCCGGCACCCGCCGCCGGCTCTTGCAGCCCGGCCCAGCGACGCCTTGGGCGCCATCAGAAGCGCGATCCTGCTTGGTGCGGTGATGCCGGAGATCCGCGCCCAGACCGATCGGCTGCAGGACGACTTGACGGCGCTCGACACGTTAAAGACCGCGATCGGGCGCGAACGCCGCTCCCTGGAGACTGATGCCGAACGCTTCGGCGACGAAAATGCGCGTCTTGAATTGCTGCTTGAGGAGAAACGCCGGTCCCGAACCGAAACGGAGGCGGCGCTGGCGCTGGAGCGCAAACGCGCGAAGGTTCTGTCGGAACGGGCCGATACTCTCAATGAATTGATCCGGGAAATGGAAAAGGAGGCGGCGCTTGCGGCGCGGCGTCCACAGCAACCGTCCAAGCCGGGCCCCTCGGCCGTGTTTCGCGCTGTTCCGTTCTCCGAAACGGTCGGATCCCTGCGTCTGCCGGCGGACGGTTTGCCGCTGCGGCGATTCGGCGAGGAAGATAGTCTCGGCGTTCCGGCACGAGGATTGTCATTGCGCGTACAACCACTTGGCCGGATTTATGCCCCCGCCGACGCACAGGTTGCCTACGCCGGACCGTTCAGAAGCTACGGCGAAGTCTTGATCCTCGACGCCGGTGACGGCTATCATATGGTTCTATCCGGCATGGATCGAATCGATGTGGGGCGCGAACAATTCGTCCTGGCGGGTGAGCCGGTTGGCCGAATGGGGACCACCCGGTACGCCAGTGCCGGTACAATTGATATACAATCTTCCGATCCCGTCCTCTATATAGAGTTCAGGAAGGACGGTAGGGCGATTGACCCGAGCCCGTGGTGGGCGACACCAGGAGCCGAAAAGGTTGGCGGATGATTAAGAAACTCTCACTGTTCATGTGCGGTGCGGCGATCGGCGCATTCTCGATCCTCGCCGTTTCGCAATCGACATTGCAGCTTACGGATCAGGCCGTCGCGGCAAGCGCGGACACTTATCGTCAGCTGAACCTGTTCGGCGATGTGTTCGAGCGCATCCGGGCGGATTATGTCGAACAGCCTGCAGAGGCCGAACTGATCGAATCGGCGATAAACGGCATGCTGACGTCGCTCGATCCGCATTCGAGCTATTTGTCGCCGAAGAACTTTCGCGACATGCAGGTCCAGACCCGTGGCGAATTCGGCGGTCTCGGCATCGAAGTCACGATGGAAAACGGTTACGTCAAGGTGGTGACCCCCATCGACGACACGCCGGCACAACGGGCCGGCGTCCTGGCCGGTGACCTGATCACCCATCTGGACGGTGAAAACGTTCAGGGCCTGACGCTCAATCAGGCCGTCGAGCGCATGCGCGGCCCGGTAAAGACCGAGATCAAGATCACGGTGCGCCGGGAAGGCGCTGACGGACCGATCGACATTGCGATCGTGCGCGACAAGATCCGCATCAAATCGGTACGCTCCCGTAAGGAAGACGATATCGCCTATCTGCGGGTGACCCAGTTCAACGAACAGACCTATGACGGTCTGAAAAAGGCGATCGAGTCGCTTCAGGAAGAAATCGGAGACGATCAGCTGAAGGGCTATGTGCTCGACCTGCGGAACAATCCCGGCGGCCTGCTCGATCAGGCGATCTCGGTATCGGATGCGTTTCTCGACAAAGGCGAGATCGTCTCGACACGCGGCCGTGAAAGCCGTGACACCCAGCGCTACAACGCCCGGTCCGGCGACCTGACCAAGGGCTTGCCTATCATCGTTTTGGTCAATGGCGGCTCGGCTTCGGCGTCTGAAATCGTTGCCGGCGCGCTTCAGGATCACCGCCGCGGCACGGTGCTCGGAACCCGTTCGTTCGGCAAGGGCTCTGTGCAGACGATCATTCCGCTCGGCAAGAACGGCGCGATCCGGCTGACAACGGCCCGGTATTACACGCCGTCCGGTCGGTCGATCCAGGCCCAGGGTATCGATCCGGACATCGAATTGTTCCAGGATCTGCCGGAAGAGCTGAAAGGCCGGGCCGAATCCGCCGGTGAGGCGGGCTTGCGCGGTCACCTCAGCTCCGAGGACGGCGAAGAAAAATCCGGCTCGCAGGCCTACGTGCCGCCGGACGTCAAGGACGACAAGCAATTGCAGTTCGCCATGGCTCTGCTGCGCGGCGAGAAGGTGGACACCGCCTTCCCGCCGGACCCGAACAAAGCGGCCAAGAACTGATCCGCATTCCGATCCGACCTGAACGGATACCGCGCCCCGCCTTCTCGGCGGGGCGTTTTCTTTTGGTTCCTCGCCAGATCGTCGTGCCACAGCGCGGTTGGCTCAGTGTGTGAAGAATTGGTTAACGATTGTTAAGCAAGATACCGCGAATCGCGTCTGCGCCTCGGGGCGGCCGGAGCGGGACGACGACTTTGGAACGGGGACCATGGCAACCGACGTGCTGTCCACGCCGCTCGGCTATAAGGACGTCATCAAGAAGCGGCTCTGGCCGCTGCCGATCGGATGGATCGGTGTCGGCCTTTCGGCCGTGATGCTCACCACAATGGCGCTTTGGGTCGTTTTTGTGGACGATCCATTCGGCGGCGAACCGGTCGCGGTCGTGACCATTGAGCGCCAGGCGCCGGGCGTGACCATCAAGGATGTCGAAGTCGTCGATGTCAGGCCGAGCTTGCCGACCGGCAGCGATCCGGCGGATTCCGGGGCAGACGAGACCGATCGGCCGCCACCGCCGGAGATCGAGTTCACCGATGATCTGGTCTCGGATGCCGAAACCCGGATTGCCCTGTCCACGACACCCGAAGCCAAGCTGAGCGAAAAGGGCAAGTACGGCACGCTGCCGCGCATAGCCGAGGACGGATCGCGACCGTTGGACCTCTATGCCGCGCCGGTTGCCCGGGGCGCCGTCGATTCGCCCAAGATCGTGCTTGTCGTCAATGGCCTCGGCCTCAGCCAGACCGGCACGCAAGAGGCAATTCGCATGTTGCCCTCCGGTGTGGCGCTCGGTTTCGCACCCTACGGGTCCAGCCTGGAACGCTGGGTCCAGCGCGCCCGCCAGGAAGGGCACGAACTGCTTCTGCAATTGCCCCTCGAACCGTTCGACTTTCCGGATAACGATCCCGGTCCGCATACGTTGCTGACGAAGCTGTCCGAGGCCCAGAACCGCGATCGGCTGCACTGGCTGCTTGCGCGCATCACCAATTATGTGGGCGTGGTCAACTATATGGGCGCGCGTTTCACGGCCAACAGCGAGGTTTTTGCCCCGGTTATGCGCGAACTGGAAAAGCGCGGTCTGCTCTTCTTTGATGATGCCTCTTCGAGCCGCAGCGTAGCCGACAAGCTGGCCAAGGCGACGAAGGCGCCGTTTGCCAAGGCCGACATGACGATCGATTTTGTCGCAACGCCCGAACAGGTGGACGCCCGGCTGCTGCAATTGGAAGCCCTGGCGCGGTCGCGCGGCCTGGCTGTCGGAGTGGCATCGGCGCTGCCGGTCAGCATCGAACGCATTGCTGAATGGGCGGAGGGCCTTGAGGCCCGCGGTGTGTTCCTGGTTCCGCCAAGTTATATTGCCCGTTCGGATCAACCCGGTTAGGACTGCCCGGCATGAGAGTGCTTCATCGCGCGGGCTCTCGTGTCCGCCGCGCTGTGGCAGAGTTCCGGATTGAGGAGCGTCCGTGCCGGATTTCGAACGCCTGCCTTATCGGCCCTGCGTCGGGGCCGTGATTTTCAACGCGGCCGGTCTGGTCTGGATCGGCAAGCGCACCCTGAAATCCGAACGCCTGGCGGACGCACCGCCCTGGCAGATGCCGCAAGGCGGCGTCGATCCCGGGGAGGATCCGCTTGCGGCGGCGCGGCGCGAAATCCGCGAGGAAACCGGCATCATGTCGCTCGATTTTCTGGCCGAGGCGCAGGGCTGGTTTTCCTACGACTTCCCGCCCGAAGTGCTGGCCGAACAGACGCGCAAGCAGAAGTTCCGCGGTCAGACGCAGAAATGGTATGCCTTCCGGTTTACGGGGCCGGAATCCGAAATTGACATCCTGGAACCGGAGGACGGCGATCAGGAGTTTTCCGAATGGCGCTGGGCGCGCCTTGAGGAATTGCCGGACCTGATCATCGCCTTCAAGCGCCCGGTCTACGAACAGGTGGTCGAGGCCTTCCGGCACCTGTCCGCCGAGACCGGTCAAACGGCGGTGTCGCCGCAGCCCTGACAGGCACTGCCATCGGTGTCAGATCTGAATGCCGCTCTGTTCCGCAATCTCTTTCAGCGATGTTTGCGGCCGGGCGCCGATATGGGAAATCACCTCCGCTGCGGCCAGGCCGCCAAGCCGGCCGCATGTGACAAGGTCGGCGTCCCGCGCAAGGCCGTAGAGAAAGCCCGACGCGTACAGGTCGCCGGCACCGGTCAGGTCGACGACTTCGTCGACCGGGGCCGCGTGGATGTGGTGGGTTTCGTCCCGCGTGACCGCGAGCGACCCTTCCGCGCCGAGCGTGACGGCCGTGAGTGTCGCATCCGCGCGCACGGCGTCGACCGCCGAATTGAGGTCGCTCGTCTGGTACAGCGCCTTCAGTTCGTGTTCGTTGGCGAACAGGATGTCCACGGCGTCGCGGCGCACCAGGTCGAGGAATTCGTCGCGATACCGGTCGACACAGAACGAATCCGACAGCGTGAGCGCGACGGAACGACCGGCCGCATGGGCCGCATCGGCCGCCTTGCGGAAGGCTTCCTTGGCGGCCGGCGGGTCCCAGAGATAACCCTCCAGATAAGTGATTCGCGCCGCGCTGATGGCTGCCGCGTCGATATCGTCGACGGTCAGGTCCTGGCAGGCGCCGAGAAACGTGTTCATGGTGCGCTCCCCATCCGGCGTGATGAGGATCATGGAGCGCGCGGTGGGCGCGCCGTTCATGAGGGCGGCGGTATCGAAATGCACGCCGAAGCCGCGCATGTCGTGCCCATAGGCTTCGCCGAGCGTGTCGGCCGCCACCTTGCCGATGAATGCGGCATTGCCGCCAAATGAGGCAACGCCCGATGCGGTATTGCCGGCGCAACCGCCGGAGATCCGCAAGGCCGGGCCCATATTGCCGTAGAGGCGTTCGGCTTCCGCGGCATCGATCAGACGCATCGATCCTTTCACCAGGTCCTCCCGGACCAGGTAATCGTCTTCCACATGGGCCAGCACGTCGAAGATCGCATTGCCGATTCCCAATACGTCGAATTGCGCGTCTGCCATCGATATCCCCGGTTTGGTGAATGGGTAGGTGGATCGTTCCGAAAGAGAATCCCGGCAGATCGAACGCCATGGGCGATGCGGTCAGCCGTGAAGGATCCGGATTGGATTGGCGCGTCCTTTACACGGATTGGCGCCCGGCTGGCAATCGGCAAATCGCGCGCCTGCCTTGTGCGCTCCGCTCCGACCACCTATGTCGGATCCGAAAGTCGAATTGAGTTGGAGACTGACCCGCGTGCTGTTGGAGAATGCGTCGCTTGCCTTCAAACAGGCATTGTCGAAACCGTTTCGTGCGATCTTCTGGCGATCGCTGGGGCTGACCCTTCTGCTGCTGTTTGCCGTCTGGATCGGTCTGCAGACGGCGCTCGGATTCTTTCTCGTCCTGCCCTATCCCTGGTTGGAGACCGCGCTCAGCGTGCTCGCGGGCGTCGGTTCCTTCGTGCTGATGGGATTTCTCGTCGCGCCGGCCACGGCGATCTTCGCCGCGATCTTCCAGGACGAAATCGCGGACAAGGTCGAAAAGCACTCCTATCCGCATGACCGGCCCGGCCAGCCGATGCCGATCTTCAAGGCCATTTATCTCGCGGCCAAGTTTCTGGTCCTCGTGATCGCAGTCAACCTTTTCGCTCTGCTTCTCCTTCTGGTTCCGGGCATCAATCTGATCGTCTTCTTTGTTGCCAACGGTTTTCTGCTCGGTCGGGAATTCTTCGAGTTCGCGGCCCATCGGTTCAACGACGAGGCGGAGGTACGCCGTCTGAGGTCTGAACACAGCACGCAGATTTTTCTCGGCGGCCTGATTATTGCCGGAGTACTGGCAGTGCCGATTCTCAATCTGCTCACACCGATTTTTGCGACCATTTACATGATCCATGTGCAAAAGGCCCTTTCAGGCAGCACGGTCGCGGCCGACGAGAGGCGCGAAAACACGGTCTGACGACCGTATCGGTTCTGACGCCGGGTGCCGGGTCAGGGCCCTCAGAATTCGAGCGGCGCCCCGTCCACGACTTCCTTCATGACAAAAAAGGTCCGGGTCTGCCGCACCCCGGGCAGGGCGATCAGATTTCGGCTGTGCAGTCGGTTGAAGTCGGCGATGTCGCGTACCCGGATCTTCAGGAAATAGTCGAAGTCTCCGGCCACCAGATGGCAATCGAGCACGACCGGCAGGGCTGCCGCGGCCTCCTCGAAGGCGGCGAAGCTTTCCGGGGTCGAACGATCGAGAACGACGCCGACAAGGACCAGGGCGCCGCGCCCGACCGCTTCCGGCGCGACCCGGGCGTGCACGCCGTCGATCACGCCGGCTTCGAACAGGCGTTGCGTGCGGCGATGGCAGGTGGCCGGACTGACATGAACGCGCTTGGCGAGGTCGGCGTTTGCCAGTCTTCCGTCGGCCTGCAATTCCTGCAGGATCCGACGGTCGGTCCGGTCAAGCTCGATAGGAATGGAAGAATCTTTCATCTATCCGGTCTCTAAATCATAGATCGAGGCAGATTAGGAAAATTATCGATAGTGAAAACAAAAATGTCGTTCAAAATTCGAGAGCACCTTTCCTGAACTCTCGGCTAGGCTCTGAGCGCCTCAAGATCACAAGGACGTTTCGCCATGAGCCTGCTTTCCGACTTCGATCGCTATCCGCTTACTTTCGGCCCCACCCCGATCGAACCGCTTGTCCGCCTGTCGGCCCATTTGAATGCCGGCGTCGAGATCTTCGCCAAGCGCGAGGATTGCAACAGCGGTCTGGCATTCGGCGGCAACAAACTGCGCAAGCTCGAATACCTGGTGCCTGACGCCCTTGGT
Source organism: Pseudomonadota bacterium (assembly GCA_038745065.1). GTDB lineage: Bacteria > Pseudomonadota > Alphaproteobacteria > Rhizobiales > JANQQB01 > JANQQB01. The sequence continues at coordinate 16,182 of JBCDLT010000100.1, forward strand.
AAAAACTGCGATACGCTGGTGACGATCGGCGGTGTGCAGTCGAACCACACGCGGCAGGTTGCCGCGGTGGCGGCCAAGCTTGGCATGAAATGCCGGCTGGTTCAGGAGAGCTGGGTGCCGTTCAACGATGCGGTCTACGACCGCGTCGGCAACATTTTGATGTCGCGCGTGATGGGTGCCGAGATCGAGCTTGTCGACGAGGGATTCGACGTTGGCATCCGCGAAAGCTGGGAACGGGCGCTGGAAGATGTGCGTCGCAA
>JBCDLT010000101.1:0-16254 GCA_038745065.1 Pseudomonadota bacterium
TGCCCATGGCATCGAACTTCCGGGGACGGTCAATGCCTTCGCTTATGCTGTCGGCTTCGTGATCTCGACGGGCCTGCTCCATCTCCTTGGTATCGCTTTCGGCCTTCTGGTGAAGTGGCCGGCAGGTCGTTTTGCCGTGCGGGCCGCAGGCGGGCTGATTTCTCTAGCCGGGGTCGGTTTCCTCACCGGACTGGCCTGAGAATGAACGGCATCCGGCGATTGGCCTGGCTGCCTGTCGCGGCGGCGGCCACACCGGCACATGCACACAGCCCGGTACCCGGGATCGAAGGTTTCTATGTCGGGCTCCTGCACCCTTTTTCGACGCCGTCGCAGGTGCTCCTGATGGTCGGTCTCGGGCTTGTGGCTGGTGCCTTTGCCACAGAACGGGCGCGCTGGCTGCTGGCCGGTTTCCTGGTCGCCAGTTTCGCCGGCCTGATATTCGGCCCGGGAATTCTCGACCTCGATCCGTTGCTTTTCGCCATGGCTTTCGCCACCTGTGCGCTTGCCGCGCTGGCACCAAACAAGCTGGCGCCCCTGGCCATCACCTTACTGGGTATCGGAGGCTATCTGATTGGAAAAGCGTCCATCCCGGACGACGGACCGATGCGCGATCGCCTGTTCACCATGTCCGGCTCGATCGTCGGCGCGAACCTCGGACTGCTGTACCTCTACGGGTTCAACACGATCGTAAGAGAACGCTACACATGGGATGGGGTCGGCATTGCGTTTCGGGTTATTGCCGCCTGGGTCGGAGCAATTGCCCTCCTGATGCTTGCCCTCGGGTTTGTCGACGTTCCTGCGCCCCATGACCAATGCGGAACGGCCGCTCTGTCTTGCACTTGCGCCATCGCCGGACGCGGTTTACGCGCAGAGCGAAACGCCATATTTCTGTGCTATGGTCCAGCACGGACATGAGGCGAAGTTCATCGAATCCATGCTGTTTTTACGATCGAGCCTGCTGAGCGTGCCGCTGGTTCTGGCGGGTACGATAGCCTGCCTCGCGGCAGGCGTCCCGACCGAACGGGTGATTGCGCCGCGCGCTATGGAACCGCCGCCGAGCATCACGACGCCGCCGGGTGTGTTTTCTCCCGATGAGACGGCGCCGAAAAAGGAAGAAGAACCGGAAAGCGACGCCGCCGACACGGAAGACGAAGCCGTTCCCCTTGTCCATTACGGCGAGAACGGCTTGCCCGCTGTCGTCCGGCGCATGCGCAAGGATCTGCTTGAGGCGGCCCGTGCGGTCGATTTCGACCGCCTGCGGCTGATTTACGATGCCAACGAGGAACCGCCGACCCTGTCATTCGGCGACATCGACGATCCGATCGACTTCCTCAAGGACAGCTCCGGCGACAAGGAAGGCCATGAAGTCCTCGCCATCCTGATCGAAGTGCTGGAAGCCGGATGGGTGCACATCAATCAGGGCGAACCGGATGAAATGTTCATCTGGCCCTACTTCGCCGAAATCCCGCTCGATTCCCTGACCCCGCAGCAAAAGGTCGAACTCTTCACGATCGTCACGGCCGGCGATGTGGAAGAGATGGAGACCTATGGCAGCTATATCTTCTACCGGCTGGGCATCGGACCGGACGGGTCCTGGTACTTCTTCGTGGCTGGCGATTGAAGCGGGCCGCTTCGTCAATCCGGATCGGGTACCGGCTGACAGGTTTCGCACGCGAACGCACGGCGCCCGGCAATATCGAACTTCATGACCGGTCCGGCGCAGGCGGGACAGGTCTCCTTGCCGAAAATGTTGAACCGTTCGCCCTTCCTGCGGCGCCCGCTCTTTGCAAGCGCCTCTTCCACCGTCACGATCGCACGCCGGGTCACGCCGATGCGAAGCAGGCGTTGCGCATCCGCCCACAGCCGGTCGAACACTGCCCGATCCACTGCACGTCCGGGCACATCCGGATGCACGCCCTGCCGCCACAGGATCTCGGTCCGGTAGATGTTGCCGATGCCGGCCATCACGGACTGGTCCATAATCAGCCGTCCGATCGGCGCCCTGCTCTTTGAAATACGGGCAAAGGCCCGGTCCGGGTCGGCGTCCGGCCGCAGGACATCGGGCCCGATGCGGGCCAAAAGTGCCGCAAGACCCGGCTCGTCAAGGATTTCGCAGATGGTCGGTCCGTTGATGTCGACGACATGGGTGTCGCTCATGAGGCGCACGCGCACGGCGCCGCGCGGTTCATTCTCCGGACGTTTTGCCTTGCGAATGCGCCCGAACAGCCCGAGATGAACGTGCAGGTGATCGCCCGCCTCGAACCGATAGACTAGGTGTTTGCCGAACGCTTCAACGGCCTTGCACGTGCGGCCATCAAGCCGTCGGGCGCCGTCGGCAAAGCGGCCCTGGGGTGACGAAACGACGACGCCCCTGCCCGCCAGCATCGGCTTTTGATCGCGCGCCTCGCGATGAATGGTATGCCCCTCCGGCATGCGATGCCCCCCTGCCCCGACCTACGAATAGACCGGCTGGTTTTGCTTGGCCGGCGCGGCACGATCGAGCGCCGCCTGACAATGACCGAGCCGCTTGAACCGATAGGCCGCGAACCATCGATAGAGCCGGTCGGCCGCCGGCCGGATACCCGGCAGCCTGACGAAGTCAGCCAGAAGGCGCCAACCGGTAAAGTGCCGCCAGATCAGCACGAAGGCATCGAGCCCGACATGCATGTGTCCGGCGCTGTCCTCCGCGTGGAGGAAATACAGGCCGTCGGCCTGGCTGATGCCGCGCTGTTCAAGCGGCGCCGGATCGCGGGCGATATCGCACCAGGCGATCGGCGCACGCGGTGACAGGCGGCGATAAAAGGCAATTTCGCGCGAGCACAGGCCGCACAGGCCATCGTAGAAAACCGTGATCACCTTCATCCTCCTCGATCCGGCATAGCGTCCGTGGAATGAATACGCTCGATCAGTCGATCTGGATGTCGAGGCCGAGATCGAGAACCGGTGCGGAATGGGTGATCCAGCCGGTTGAAATGAAGTCGACGCCGGTTTCGGCGACCGCGCGCACGGTTTCGAGCGTGATGCCGCCGGAGGCTTCGGTGCGGCAGCGCCCGGCCGTAAGGGCGACCGCCTCGCGCAGCGTCGCCGGCGCCATATTGTCCAGGAGCACGACGTCGGGACCGGCTTCCAGCGCCTCGCGCAATTGATCGAGCGTGTCGACCTCGACCTCGACTGCCACCAGGTGTCCGGCATAGGCGCGAGCCCGCGCGATTGCCGCCGCCACGCCGCCGGCCACCGCAATGTGGTTGTCCTTGATGAGGATCGCGTCGTCGAGGCCGAAGCGGTGGTTGGAACCGCCGCCACAGCGCACGGCGTATTTCTCGAACGCGCGCAGGCCGGGCGTGGTTTTGCGGGTGCAGCAGATTTTTGCCCCGGTTCCGGCGATCGCGTCGGCAAACCGGGCAGTTGCCGTGGCAATGCCCGACAGGTGCCCGAGAAAGTTCAGTGCGACCCGTTCGCCGGTCAGGATCGCGCGTGCCGGTCCGGCCACTTCCGCAATGCTGTCGCCGGCGGTCAGCCTCCGCCCATCATGCGCGTCGGCGCGGATCCGGATGGCCGGATCAAGCGCGGCAAAGGCCGCCGTCACACAATCCAGGCCGGCCAGCGTTCCCGCCTGGCGCGTGGCAAGGCGGGCCGTCGCGCGGGCATCGGGGGGGATGGTGGAGAGCGTGGTGATGTCGCCGGAGCGGCCGATATCCTCTTTGAGCGCGGCTCGCACCGCCTCCTCGACGATCAGGCCCGGCAAATCGGCCGGAAGAGCGGTCTGGGTCACGGGGTGTTGTCCTGTACTCGGCGGCTGGCCGTGGAAGTCTGGCATTCGGTCGGCGGCAGGCGCGACCATTCAGGCGGCGTCCGGTGCCGACCGGTCCTCGGTCGCGTGGCCGACCCGGTTGATGTCAGCAAGGGTCAGAAAAGTTCGATGCGCCCATTCGGGACGCGGCTCGGGAAAGTCGCTTCGGAAATGGGCGCCACGGCTTTCCTCGCGCAGGAGAGCGGACGCGGCGACCGCCTTGGCCGCGAGGATGGCATTGCGGCCGGATTGCGACCACGCCGCGCGCTCAATCGCTGCGATCGCGGCAAGCGCCTCGGCAAGACCGGCAGCATGGCGCACGACGCTGACCTTGGCGCTCATGACGGCGCGCAATTCGGCGCGTGTCGCATCGCCGTTGGAAAATTCCAGGCCGCCGCTGCTCTCGCTGTCGCGGGCCGTCATCAGGGCCGGTACGGGAAGCAGGCCGCCAAGGTCGCGGGCAATGCGGTCGGCAAAGACCACCGATTCCAGGAGCGAGTTGGAGGCCAGGCGGTTGGCGCCATGCGCGCCGCTCGATGCCGCTTCGCCGCAGGCCCAAAGCCCATCGACGGTGGTGCGGCCTGCCGCATCGACGAGGATCCCGCCCATGTGATAATGCGCGGCCGGCACGACCGGGATCGGCGCGCGGCGCGGATCGATACCGGCATCCATGCAGGTGCGGAAGATCGACGGGAAGTGCTCCGCGAAGCGGTCGCCCACCGCATCGCGACAATCAAGATAAGCGCCTTTTCCGCGTTCGATCTGCTGGTGTACGGCGCGCGCGACCACATCGCGGGGGGCGAGATCGGCCTGGGCGTGATACTCAGCCATAAATCTGTGGCCGCTTCCGTCGACCAGAATACCGCCTTCGCCGCGCAGCGCTTCGCTTGCCAGCGGCGTCGGGTCGCCGGGCACATCGATGGCGGTCGGGTGGAATTGCACGAATTCGCAATCGGCCAGCACGGCGCCGGCCTTGACGGCGAGCGCGAGCCCCTGGCCGCAGGCCTGCGGCGGGTTGGTGGTGCGCGCAAAGAGGGTGCCGATGCCGCCGGTCGCGATCACGATCGCCCGGGTCGTCAGCAAGAAGGCGTGGCCGTCTTCGACCCGCCGGATGAGGATACCGGTCGCCCGGTGCCGGGTCTTGACGATCTCCTCGCCGACAAACCCTTCCAGGACCCGGATCGAGGGCGTTTCGCGCACCGCGGCGGCAATCGCGGCCATGATCGCCTGGCCGGCCTGATCGCCCTTCACCCGCACAACCCGGTTTTCGCTGTGGGCGGCTTCGCGGGAGCAGACAAGCGCGCCCTCAAGATCCTGGTCAAAGGGCACGCCGTATGCGAGCAGGTCGCGGATGCGGTCGCCGGCCTCGTCGGCCATCTGCCGGGCAATACGTTCGACCACCAGGCCTGCACCGGCCGCCACGGTATCGGCGGTGTGTTTTTCCGGCGTGTCGCCGTCGGACACCGCGGCCGCAATGCCGCCCTGGGCCCAGGCGGAGGACGCGCCCTCGCCGATCGGCGCAGCCGTTACGACGGTGACCGGGCGCGGCGCCAGCTTCAGCGCACAGAACAGGCCGGCCAGACCGCCGCCCAGAATGACGATGTCGTCGGATTGCAGCACGGTCGCTCTCCTTCACCGGGCAGATGCCCGTCGAAGCCCCCTCGCCAAAACCGGGTCCCGATCCGGTCCGAGACCGGATCGGTCGGCCGGATCCCATTCGGGAACCGGCGCGATGCGGGATGAGGTCCGGGCGGATGCCCGGACCGGTCCTGTCGATCAGTTGGTCAGGTTGACCATGCGTTCGACCGCCAGGCGGGCGCGGTCGGCAATCGCCGGATCGACGGTCACCTCGCCGCTCATGTCGACCAGCGTGTCGAGGATCTTCGGCAGCGTGATGCGTTTCATGTGCGGGCACAGGTTGCACGGCTTGACGAAGTTCACGCCTGGCGCTTCGGAGGCGACGTTGTCGGCCATGGAACACTCGGTGACCATGACGACCTTTTCCGGACGCTTGGTCTTGACCCAGTCGATCATGTGCGCGGTCGAGCCGGTGAAATCCGAGGCCTCGATCACGTCGGGCGGGCATTCCGGGTGCGCGATGATGCGCACCGACGGATCGGCCTCGCGATAGGCGCGCAATTCGTCGCCGGTGAAGCGTTCGTGCACCTCGCAACGACCCTGCCAGGACAGGATTTCCACGTCGGTCTGGGTCTGGATGTATTTGGCGAGATATTCGTCGGGGATCACAAGCACCCGGTCGACGCCGAGAGATTCGACCACCTTGACCGCATTGGACGAGGTGCAGCAGATGTCGGTCTCGGCCTTCACATCGGCCGACGTATTCACATAGGTGACCACCGGCACGCCGGGATACTTTTTGCGCAAGGCCCGCACATCGGCTCCCGTGATGGAGGCAGCGAGCGAGCAGCCGGCCTTCATGTCGGGGATCAGAACGGTCTTGTCCGGCGACAGCAATTTCGAGGTCTCGGCCATGAAGTGCACGCCGCACTGGACGATGACATCGGCTTCGGCCTTGGCGGCCTCGCGCGCCAATTGCAAGGAATCGCCGACAATATCCGCCACGCCATGGAAGATTTCCGGCGTCTGGTAATTGTGGGCCAGGATGACGGCGTTGCGCTGTTTTTTCAGATCGTTGATGGCCTTGATGTAAGGCGCAAAAACCGGCCATTCGATGGCGGGAATGACGTGTTTGACTTTCTCGAACACCGGTGCCGTGGCCTCGGCCACTTCCTCGGTGTAATCGAGCGCAGGACGCGGCAGGCGCGCGAACCGTGCGGATGCAGGCTTGGTTGCCGACGATAGCGGCGCAGCGATCCGGGTTCCGATACCATCCGGGCCGGCAACGTCGCGGTCCAAGGTTTCAGCGGGATTAACGACACCGTCCATGACGCTTACCTCCTGAGTTATGCTCATTTTGAGCAAAAATGTTCTACAAAAAATCAGGCAATGCAATGCCTGACTTATGCTCAACTTGACTATAATATAGGCGAAGTCGCCGACCATTGCCAGCGGAAAATGCGCGCGGGGGAGAAAAAGTGGTGCCACGGCATACGTACGGCGCGGAAATACGGATGGACGACGCCCTCCGACCGGCAGCTTCGATGGATTGGGCGACGACATAGGGTTCGGGCGGGCATGATCTGTGTCCTGGGTTGCCCGGTCAAGCCGGGCAAAGACGGAGAGCTTAGTGTGGAAAGGCGAGCGCTCAGCTGCAGCCGTTGACAATAATGTACGCTTCCCCGCCCCTTCCTGCCGTCTTTGCCCGGCTTGACCGGGCAACCCAGGAACCGGCGCATCGGGCTAAACCGGACATAACATGACTTTCAAGCAGCTGCTGGTACACGTGAGCGGCAGACTTAGAGCCGATGACTGCCCAAACAGCAGCGTTTGCCCGGTCAATCGTTTAAGTAAGACTTCCCGAGGATTCAATCAAAAGCCACCACCAACTCCCCGACCTCGCCAAAGGTTGCCAGGACTTCCGTGCCGGGTTTGACCGGCACAACGCCGAGGCAAGTGCCGGTGGAGATCCAATGGCCGGCCTGAAGGGGCTTGCCTTTTTCGTGCAGGGCGCCGACCAGCCAGGCGAGCGCGTCGAGCGGGTGGCCGAGCACGGCGGCCGGGGTGCCGGCATTGGTTTGGGTGCCGTCGATCGCGGCGGCGACCGGCAGTGTTGCCAAATCGCGGGTTTGCCAATCGACGATGGCCGATCCGGCGCAGAACAGGGCGTTGGCGCCGAAGTCGGCGATGCATTGGGCGGCGTTCGGAAAGCCGTCGCCGAGCGTGCGCCGGCCGACCACTTCGAGCGCCGGGGCGCAGCAGGCGATCGCCTCCATCAAACCGGCCCGGTCCGGGACGCCGTCGGCGGGCGCGAGATCGCGGGCCATCTGAAAGGCGATCTCGCATTCCAGGCCGAGCATGGTGTCGTCGGCGGCAAGGCGTGCGCCGGTCTCGAACCGGTCGGTTTCTAACATCGGCCCGAAAAACGGCGCATCGCAGCCGATGATTTTCTGGGCCTCGGGGCTGGTTGCGCCGATCTTGTAGCCGATCATCGGGCTTTCATAAGCCGAAGCCGCATGGTCCTGGACCCGGTACGCTTCAGTTTCGTCGAGCCTGTCGGGGCCAAGATCGACACGCCGCGATCGGTCGCGGCGCGCGGCGGCAAGCGCTTCTCCAATCTCTTCGTTCGCCATGCAAAACCCCCCTTTTCAGGCCACGACGGATCGTGCCGTCCGTTTGCGAATACCACCTATGCAGGCGCAGCGGTCGCCTTTTCATACCGATTGGTCTAATTAAAATCGCGGTTTTCTGCGATGTCGTTACGAGGCTAGCATGACGGATTCGGTAACCGAACCCCGACAGGTGCCGTTCTGGCGCTCGGTCCCCTTTGTCGTCTTTTGCGGCAGCATGATCGCCATGCTGACCTTCGGGCCGCGCAGCGCGATGGGTTTCTTCCAGATCCCTATGCTCGCCGACATGGGCTGGGACCGCACCACGTTCGCGCTCGCCATGGCGATCCAGAACCTGATGTGGGGGCTCGGACAGCCGTTCTTCGGCGCGCTTGCCGACAAGCGCGGCACCTTCGCCGTCTTAACGCTCGGCGCGGCGATGTACATTGCCGGCCTCGTCATGATGGCCTGGGCGCCCTCGCCGCTTTATCTGCATCTGGGCGGCGGCGTGCTGGTCGGCCTCGGCGTGTCGGCCGGCTCGTTCGGCATCGTGCTGGCCGCACTTGCCCGACGGGTATCCGCCGAACAGCGCACCTTCGTCTTCGGCATCGGGACGGCGGCCGGCTCGATGGGCATGTTCATTTTCTCGCCGCTGTCGCAGGCGCTGATCGATCTCTATGGCTGGTCGGACGCGCTCGTCGGCCTGGCAATCCTGATGGGCCTTATTCCGATCTTTGCGTTTTTTCTGGGCGTCAGGCCCGTTGCCGCGGCGGACGGCAAGGCCCAGCTCGACCAGTCGATCCGCGAGGCGCTCGCAGAAGCTCTGGGTCACCGGGATTACATGCTTCTGATCAGCGGCTTCTTCGTCTGCGGCTTTCAGGTCGCCTTCATCACCGCGCACTTTCCCGCCTATATCAACGATCTCGGCATCGACGCGACCTGGGGCGTCGTCGCGCTGGCGCTGATCGGGCTGTTCAACATTATCGGCTCGCTCGCCTCCGGCATTATCGGACAGCGCTATTCGAAACCGATCTTCCTCTCGCTCATCTATATCGGCCGCTCGATCGCGGTCACCGCCTTCCTGCTCGTGCCGGCAACGCCGCTGACCGTGACCCTGTTCGCCGTCGTCATGGGCCTGTTGTGGCTTTCCACCGTGGCGCCGACCAACGCGCTGGTCGCGGTCATGTTCGGTACGCGCTATCTCGGCATGCTCGGCGGCATCGTCTTCCTGTCGCACCAGGTCGGCAGTTTCCTCGGCGTCTGGCTCGGCGGCGTGCTCTACGACCAGACCGGATCCTACGACATGGTCTGGTGGATCGGTGTGGCGCTCGGCCTGTTCGCCGCAATCGTGCACTGGCCGATCCGGGAAGTCGCCGTGGAGCGGCCGCAGCCGGCCGTCTGAGGCCGCCACCATGCCGCACCACCGGCACGTTTCCCTTCGGTTCTCACCCTAGGGGACGTGTCTTCGCAAACGCCTGTCTTTTTTCGCAAAACCGGTTCCCACTTTTGCGAGACATGTCTTTTCCGGCGCCTGTCTTTTTTCGCAAAACCGGTTCCCACTTTTGCGAGACATGCGGTAAAGCTGATCCAATAATTCTGGAACCAGCAAGGAGGCCGGACGTGGACAGGTTCAAAGCCATCTGGATCACCCGCGACGAAGAAACCAAGAAGCAGCATCCGGCACAAATCGCCGAGATTTCCGGCGACGACCTCATGGAGGGCAACGTCACCGTCAAGGTCGGGCACTCGACCATCAACTACAAGGACGGACTGGCGATCACCGGCAAGAGCCCGGTCGTGCGCCGGTTCCCGATGGTGCCCGGCATCGATACGTCCGGGGAGGTGATCTCGTCCGATCACCCGGACTATGCCAAGGGCGACAAGGTGATCCTCAACGGCTGGGGTGTCGGCGAAACACATCTCGGCGCCTATGCGGATTTCGCACGGTTCAACGGCGACTGGCTGATCCCGAAACCGGCCGGCCTGACGGGCGCACAATGCATGGCGATCGGCACGGCCGGCTATACGGCCATGCTGTGCGTGCTCGCGCTCGAACGCCACGGCATCACGCCGGACCGCGGCCCGATTCTCGTTACCGGCGCGGCCGGCGGCGTCGGCTCGGTGGCGATCGCCGTGCTCGGCAAGCTCGGCTATCACGTCATCGCCTCCACGGGACGCGCCTCGGAGGAAGGCTATCTGAAGGATCTCGGCGCGTCGGAAATCATGGACCGGGCGGAATTGTCGGAAAAAGGCCGGCCGCTTGGCAAGGAACGCTGGGCCGGCGCGGTCGACGCAGTCGGCTCGATGACGCTGGCCAACGTGCTTGCCCAGACCCAATACGGCGGGGCGGTTGCCGCCTGCGGCCTTGCCCAGGGCATGGACCTGCCGTCGACCGTCATGCCGTTCATCCTGCGCGGTGTGTCATTGCTTGGCGTCGATTCGGTCATGGCACCGCGGCCGATCCGCATCGAAGCCTATGACCGGCTGGTTGCCGATCTCGATCAGGACAAGCTGCAATCGCTGTCGCGCACGATCGGCTTCGATGACGTTGTCGGAACCGCGGGCGAGCTGCTTGAGGGCAAGGTGCGCGGCCGGCTGATCGTGGAGATCTGATCGGCGGGCAGGCCAGGACGGTGCGCGGCGCGCTTGCGCCGAAAGGACCGGAAAGCGTTCAGCCTAAACCCCCACCGCTGGATTACCCGCTTCACGCGGGTAATCCAGCGGCGCGGACGCCTGTGCCCGGCAGACTGGATCCGCCGGACACGCCTTCGGAAGACGGATTGAGGGAGGAAAGATCGCCCAACGAGCATCGCCGGCGTGACAAGAAAGCGGCCCGCTGTGTCTCCGGACAAACCATGTCTCCGGGGGATCCACAAGGTCCGGCGCTACCGTCAGCAGGAAGCAGGTGCAGCGCCGTTCAACTGGCCGGAAAAGCCAGCCTTCCACTGCGAGCCGATGCGGATGCCCTACCGCGCCGGAAAGATCAGGCACGTCTCCGTGCCGTGGGCGAAGAGCTTGCCCGCGGCGTCGACGAGGCTGGCCTCCGACGTCGCCGTCGTGCGCCCGCGGTGCACAATGCTGCCTGTGCAAGTCAGATCGCCTGTGTCCGGCAGGATGGGCCGAACGCAATTCACCTTGAATTCCAGTGTCGTGTAGGATTCGCCGACGCCGAGTGTCGCATGCACGGCGCAGGCGAGCGCGGAATCGAGGAGCGTTGCCGCCCAGCCGCCATGCACGGTGCCGAGCGGATTGAGAAAGTCCGCCGACGGGCGGCCGATAAACACCGCCTTTCCTTCGGCGACGCTGTCCAGATAATAGCGGAAGGTGCGGCTGATCGGCGGCGCGGGCAGACGGCCGTCGGCGATGCGCTGCAATTGTTCCAGCCCAGTCAGCCCGGCAATGTCCTCGCCGGTCAATGCGGCGAACCTTTCCGGCATGACAAAATTCATCGTCTCTTCTCCATCGATCACATGATCGCGCTCAGGCGCGCCCGCCAAGGCGCAGGCCCGGCGCCGGCCGCTCTTTCAGAATATCCCGGCGGAACCGGTAGAGCGCCGCAGGTCGGCCGCCGGTCTTGGTCGATGTGGCGCCGGTCGGTTCGACCAGTTCGGTCCCCTCAACCAGGCGCCGGAAGTTCTGCTTGTGCAGATGCCGGCCGGAAACTGCCTCGACCATGACCTGCAATTCGGTCAGTGTGAAGGTTTCCGGCATCAGTTCAAAGACGATCGGGCGGTATTTCAGCTTGCTGCGCAACCGTGCGATCGCGGTGGCCAGGATGCGCCGGTGATCGAAGCGCATCGCCGTGCCGGCGTAAGGCAAACCGCGGCGTTCCGTCGCCGCGCGCCGCCCGTCACGCAGCGCCTCCTCGACAATGCCCGCCTCATACAGAAGTTCGTAGCGTTCGAGGATCTTTTCCTCGTCCCAGGGCGCGTCCTCGCCGCCGAAGGCCATGGCCAGGCGTTCCCGCCGGTCGAGCGGCCGCGGCGGTTCGTCGGCCGACGGTTTTTTGTCGGCCCATTCCACCAGCAGCGGCACGATCGTCTCGTCCAAAATGCCGGGACGCCCGCGGCGCCAGTCCTCCCAGGGAAAAAAGTCATACCAGGGCATCCAGCGCGAACCGCCCGACCCGGGCTGAGCGCTGCCGCCTTCCGGCAACCGCGTCAGGGCAAGGTAACCCACCGACATGACATGCGGGCCGGAATCGCTTTCCTGCAAATGGCGTCCGCGGTCGCCGAACGTGTAGAGCTGTTCGACATAACCGAGATCAAGCTCGGTGAGTTCGCCGACCCAGGACCTGAGGCCGATCTCGATCGTTCGGTGATGCAGCGGATCGAACGGACCGAACGGCAGGCAGAGGGCTTCCCGGCTCTCGTCGCCGGCGCCGCTCCTGACCGTCAGAATCAGTGGCGTCTGGCCGGACGCGGCGACGATCGCCGCACTCAACCCGATTTCGATCCGGGTTTCGTGCATCGCGTCTATTGCTCGACATCCAACATGAAGGGCGCTCCTTCATAGGCATTGGCTCCGCGGCCGATCGCCTCGATCGCCCGGATCATGCGACCCTCGCGCTCAAGCAATTCGTCGGCAAGCGCCACCAGCCGGGCGTTCGGCGTGGCCGACGGCGACGCAGCGCGCAGCGATGCGGCCACCGCCGCTTCGTCGGCGTCCGGATTGCGGGCGCAAGAGATAATGTAGGCGCCGGCAGTGGACCGGGAGATCCCGGCCCAGCAATGCACGATCATCGGTGCCTGGCGGTCCCACTTGCGAGCGAATTCGATCAGTTCGCGAACATGCTCCATGCCCGGCGGCGTGAAGCCCTCCATCGGCTCGACGATGTCGTTGAAGCCCAGAAACAGATGGTTTTCGGGGTCAATGCTGGCCGGCCGATGCACCGGCGTGCCGGCATTGATCAGAGTGATGAGCGTTTCGGCGCGGGTTCGAACGGCCGTTTCAGACAATTGCGACAAGGAACAGACATAGAGCATGCGGGAAGGAGCCTCGAACCTGCTTTTTTTCTGTATAGCCCCATCAGCGCCCCGACGCCACACGTCAACCGGACGCGGCAACCGAACCGTGCGGCCGGTTCTGCCGTCAGGACTTCGACCCGTCTGCCGCGTAGAGGTGCCGGATCATGCGGACGGCCCGGTCCGCGCGCCGGACCGCTTCTTCCGGACCGAGACTCGTCAGAGCCCCCGTGACACGACGGATCTGAAGATCGCCGACCAACAAACCCAGATAGACCTCGGCCGCTTCCGAGGGGTTCTCCAAGGCCAGCCGGCCGGACCGGCTGGCCTGATCGAAAACGGCGGCAATCAACGGCATGACCGAATCGCGACCGGCCTCGCGAAGTGCCTGTCCGAGGCTGCCCGTATCGTCGGCGTCCGCCGCGGCGGCACGGTTGAGCGCGACCGCGCGGTCGCCCAGCAGCAGCGCCAGCAATTCCGCACCGAGACCGGCAAGCGTATCCAGAGGATCCGCACCTGTGTCCAACGCGTTTTGCAATCGCGCGCCGACCCGGCGCGCATTCTCCTCGACCAGCGCGCGAAACAGGCCCTGTTTGGTACCGTACCACCGATAGAGCGTTTCGTTCGATGCCCCGGCCTGCCGGGCGATCGCCAGCATCGAGGCGCCGCGATAGCCCTTCTCGGCTAGAACTTCATAGGCGGCGTCTTCGATTTCCCTGCGGCGGGCAGCCTGCTTGTCAGGGCGCATGCGATTTCCTTTCTGACTTGACAAAACCGTACACTTCGATACGGATATGTCAAAAGCGTACAGACCGTTACGGAAATCGAATTGGAGACTGCATGTCCGACGATGCCCCCGCCCGGGCCGCCCTGGTCACCTTGATTGTGCTTCAGGTCACCATGCTCGGCGCGCTCTTCACCCAGACCGCACCGCATCCGCCGGCCATGGTCCCGATTGCCGGGATGGGACCCTTTCTGGGCGCGGCGCTCTCGGCTGCAGCGGCCGCTCTGGTGCTCGGCCCGACCGGCAGCCGGTCCGGTCTTGTAACGTCATGCCTGGCGGCCGCACTTGCGCTGCTGTCCTTCGGTCCGCAGAAATGGGTGGATCCGGCCATTGCCGGCGTCTGGCCTGCAGTGCTGACCGCGCAGATCGCGGTCGTAGTGCTGGCGATCCGGATGCTGCAGGCGGTGCGGCACCGGCAAGCGCCGGATGCGGCGTGAAACGGCGAGCGTGAGGCAAGACAGAACTAGTCTGCGCCGCCGCCCTGCCCCAATGTCCGGTTTTCGTCCAGATAGCGGCGGATCGCCTGCAGGCCGGGCAGCAGATCCGCAAGTGTGCGGTCCGGGAAATGCCGCTTCATTTCCGCAACCAACGGCGCCAAACCGGCCACGGAGCGGTGACGCGCGGCGCGTCCGGCTTCGGTGATGGTCACGATCTTGCGGCGGCCGTCCTGCGGATCCGCGCGCATGTCGATCAGTCCGGCCGTCTGAAGACGTTTCAACGTATTGGTCATCGCCCCCTTCGTGACCTGGAACGCCCGCGCCAGTTCAAGCGGGGTACGTTCCCCGCCGAGGCGCACAAAATGGTTGAGCACGATGAATTGCGGGACGGTCAGCCCAGCGGGCAGATGGCGCTCCAGAAGCGACGTCGCCAGTTGATCGATGATGCCGATCTCGTTGAACAACGTGAAAGCGACGGGATCCTCTTCCGGTCTGTCGGCCATTCCGCTCGGCGTGCCCGCCTCTCACCTGTTCTGCTGCCCGACGTCAGCCCGTCAGCCGCGCTGCGAGCGGCCATCGCGGGCTCGGTCGTGTCTCAGGACCGTAGCCGATCCGGGCGAGCATTTGCACCCTTTGTCCGTCGCCCGCCCCCAACATGGCGTGCAGTCCGGCCAGATGGCCCGCCATTTCGGGGTATTCCTGGAGCGCCTGGCTGACCGGATGCATGCCGAGGCCGCTTTGCGTGGCGATCAGATTGGCCCTGACATAGGCCCGCCCGGCAGCTATCTGGTCATGGCGCGAATTGGTCGGCGTGGTGATCCAGTAATAGCCCATTGCCGTCTTGTGAATCTCTTCGTAAAGCCGCATGCCTTCGCCAAAGGCAGTGGATTCAGGATCGGCGAGCGTTTCCCGCGTCATCAGGCCGGCGATCGCAAGCGCTTCGAGAAACGGCCCCCCGAGATCGATGCCGTCCGGGCTGGCCTCGATCTCGGCGCGTCCGATGCGCATGAGATCGACGCTTTCCTGCATGGTGCGGGGCGTCGTCGATTCAATGACATGCGCTTCCCAGGCGAGCGCGCGCAGCTCCTGAATGCGGCCCGAATCAAGGGTAAATCCGGCAGCAGCCGGCGATCTGTCCTCAATCAATGCCTGCGCTGCAAGCTCCGGCACGGCGCGGTCCGCATCGAAAGGCTCCTTCAGCGAGCGGCGCCGCAGAACCCCTGAAAACAGCGGATCGGCAGCACCGTTCGTATCCGGAACGAGACGGACGGCCGCGACGGGTCCGGCAGACAACCGATCGGCATCGGGGCCGTCGGGAAACAGGGCAATATCGGCGCGATGCCCGCCGGAACGCGCGGCAAGGTCCACCAGTTCCAGGAAACAACCAAGGCCAATGGTCAATTGCCGATCGAAGGGATCGGTTTCCGGCAATCGGCGCGCCGGATCGGCGTGCAGGACAAAGGCGTCCGATCCGGTCATTTCGACAAGCCAGGGCTGCCGGTTATGCGGGTTCGGCGCGAGGATCGCATAAGAAAGGGCGCGCAGCCGGGGATCGGCCGACCGGTCATGCCCAATCGTCCACGGTGCAAGCGCCTTGTGCGGCGTGCGGGTGACGGCAAAAGCGCCGACGCCACCGGCAGCCAGCACGCACCCGCCGCCGACAAGGCTCAGAAAAGTTCGACGTTTCATGTCAATCGCCTCCATATAGTTTAATGTTGAACTATTTAGTTCAACGCTAAACTATTTCAAGACAAAAATGCCGCGACATCGAAAAGACCGAATTTATTGTTTGTTTTTCAGTATGTTATGAGCTTTGACGATCCGCCGGCCGGACCCCAAGGGATATCCCTGTCTCACCGGGTTTCGGGCTCACCAACGGCCCGTCATGGAAACCATGGCCCTGGATAGTCTTGCGTGCCCGCTCGCTCCAATCCGTCATTACCCGATTCATTCCACTGCTGTCCGGTTTAAAGTGATGGACAGGGAGCATGGTGTTGATTCTACTTGGTTTCAGACGTCTAGCCACGTTCGAGACACAAGTCGGAGATCAACACCATGCGCCACCAAAATACCGTATTCCACGCGTTGACCA
>JBCDLT010000102.1:0-16008 GCA_038745065.1 Pseudomonadota bacterium
GAGGCGATGGTCTCCCGCGCGACCTTCGCGGACTCGCCGGCATTGGACGTTGCGAGGGCGGCGGCCATCTCTTCGAGTTCTCTTAGAACATCTTCTGACATTCGCCTGAAATCACTGAGTATTTCAGGATGTGTTGCACGCAGTTTTATGAGGAGGCGTTTCAAGAGCAGCTCGATCGCGTGGCGCCACAGCGTGAGAACGATCAAGTTCCGAGTTTCCAGATCCATCGTAGCGTTCTCCCAAAAGGAATTTGGGACGCGCCAACCCGATCTCCGAAACTTCTACCCGGTCCGGACTGACCTGCGAGGTCCCGTGTTCCACTTTTATCAGTTTTCGGATCGCGCCAGTCTGCTGATTGGCCCTGAGAGGCGTTTGGACGACACGTCTGTGTCTGGCGGCGATGTCCGATAACTATGTCCCGGCACACGTCCGCACGCAATTGTTTTCGGTACTGAACCTCCGGATTTTTACCTATTATCGGGCGGTTCGCCTCTCAGAGGCCGGTCTGCTGTCATTGACCACCTCTGCCATCCGCTTATTGCCGCACCATGTGACCGCCGTCGACGTCCAGGATCTGCCCGGTGAGATAGGCGTTGCCGGCCGCAAACAAGACGGCCTCCGCGATCTCCGATGCCGCCCCGACCCGGCCGACCGGCAACGACGCCCCGGTTTCGCGGTACATGTTATCGCGGGCGCCTTCCGGCATGCCGGCATAGGCCTCGGTGCGCACCATTCCCGGCGAAACGCCGTTGACCCTGAGGCGCGGCCCGAGTTCGAGCGCCAGGGCACGGACCAGTGCCTCGACGGCGCCGTTCACCGAACCGAGCGCAGAACAATTCACGCCGGGCCGGCGGCTGAGGACGCCGGAAAACAACGTGATCGATCCGCCGTCTCGCATTCGGCCAAGCGCTGCGCGGGCAACCCGATACGGCCCCCAGAACTTGGAATCGAACAGACCCATCGCATCCTCGATGGCAAGATCGGCGAAACGGCCGTGCACGCCCTGTGACGCGGTGATCACCAGGTGGTCGAGACCGCTGTCCGTCAGTCCAGTCATCCCGTCTTCAACCGACCTGGCATCCGTCGTATCCAGGCGCAGCGTGTTTACCGAACCGAATGTCGAAAGCTGCGCCGCCGCCTTGTCGAGGCGATCTGTCGAGCGCCCGGCAATATGGACCGAGGCGCCGGATTGCAGAAACCGCTCTGCACTTGCCAATCCAATACCGGAACTGCCGCCGACGATCAGGACAGTGCTGTTTTTCATGGACACCATCGAAAGCTCCTAAATTCGATCGGTTACAGAAAAAGCCCACTCACGACCTTGATCCGTGTTGAGGGCAAGGTGGATCCAGGTCATGGCGAATGGCTCCAGAAGGCGCGCGACCTGAAGGCGCCCGGCATCGCGGGCGTCGAAACCGAGATCGGCGACCAGATCCCGCGCCACGGCCCGGGCGTCGGCGTCATCGCCGGCGACGAACATGACCGGTTTATGGGAAAAAGCTTCCGGGTTGGCCATGACCTCCGCCCCGACCTGGTTGAGGGATTTGACGACCCGCGCGTTGACCGCCCATTCGGCGATCTTTTCCGCCCCGGAGGTCAGGTGGCCGATGTCCAGCGACAGACCCTCTGGCCCCATCGCGAGCGGATTGGTCGCGTCGATCAGCAGCTTGCCGTCAAGGTTGCCGAGATTGCGAACGGCATCCTCCGCCGCATGCCAGGGAACCGCCAGCACCACCACTTCCGCTGCGGCTGCGGCTTCGCGCGGCGTCACCGCGGATGCATTCGGCCCCGTTCGGTCAAGCGCGGCCCGGCTTCGTTCCGAGGTCGCATCGCGCACGCCAAAAACAATCGTGTGTCCCTCGCGGGCCCAGTTCGAGCCGACAGCGCTGCCGACCGCACCGGCCCCGATGATTGCGATTGTGGTCATTGTCATTTGTCCCGTTCAACTGCGTTGCCGGACATAAGGGAATTGACAGTGATTGAATCAAATCGATAATTTTCAGAATGAGTATCGATCACATCAATTTACGAAAGCACGACCTCAACCTTCTGCTCGCATTCGATGCGCTGATGGAGGATCGTAGCGTCTCAAAGGCCGCGGCTCGCCTCAGTCTCGGCCAATCTGCCATGAGCCACGCCCTTAAGCGGCTTCGGGACCTGTTCGGCGACGACATTCTGGTGCGCGGTCCCGGCGGCCTGGTACCGACCGACCGGGCACTGGCGCTGTGGCATCCGCTTCGACGCGCGCTCTTTGATCTCGAAGAAGGTCTGGCGGGTGCGGCAATCTTCGACCCGGGGCGCCAGCATCGTGTCTTCAGGCTCTCGGTTCCCGATTACGTTGCTGCCCTTTTGGCACCGCATCTGGTGACCGATGCACGGGAGCGCGCGCCGCATGTGGCCTATCGGATCGAAAGCGCCACGCGGGCGGACGCCCTTGCGGCACTGGAAGACGGACAGATCGACGCCCTGATCGCCGTGGCACGAGCGCCTGATTGGGCTGTGAGCGAGATCCTGTTTACTGACGGGTTTTCGACGCTCTACGACCCAGCGGCCTGGACGGTGCCGCCTTCCGATCTGGACGCCTTTTGCGATGCGCCCCATGTCCTGGCGTCGCAGCCGAACAGTTTCGAGGGCTGGGTGGACGAAGCGCTTGCCGAAACCGGACGCCGGCGCACTGTCGTCCTGTCGGCCGCGCGGTTCTCTGATGCGGCTGCCTGCGTCGCGGGCGGACCCGTTCTCCTGACCTTGCCAAGCCGGGCCGCCCGTTATTTTGCTTGCAGGACCGGGTTGGCGGTCGTGGCGCCGCCCTTGCCGGACCGGCAGGTCGCAATCCGGCTGTTGCGCCGCAAGCGGGCGCTCGGGGCGCCGGATTCAGAATGGCTGGCCGAAACCTTGCGAACCGTTTCCGGCGTCCTGACGACCGGCGATCGAGGCGAGGAGACCTGACCCGAAACCGCTCCGGTTTCAGACGGCTCGAAGATGATTGTCCCACATCAGGTCCGCATGCCGCGCCAGCGGTCTGGCACCGGCGATCAGATCGGGACCGCCGGATTGCAGAAAATCGTCGCCGAGGGGTGCAACACCGCAGGCATCCGGCAGCGACCGCTCCGAAATTACCGCCGTGGTTTTGGCGTCAAACACGAGAATGCGTCCGCCGCGCGGGCTGGCCGCGGCGACCCGTGTGCCGTCGCGGTTCGACGCGACCGATCCGACATAATGGTTGAGCGCGTCGAACAGCCGGGCAGGGGCTTCCACCAGGGCCGGGTCCTGGCCGCGCCGGTGGGTTCCGACCAGACCGATGGAATCGCCGCGCGACCCCTCATATTGTCCGCCAAACCAGATCCGATCGGATGTTTCGGTCAGATGGCGGATCGACAATTGAAAGAGGGCGGATGGCAGCATCGCCTGGTCGATCAGGTCGCCGGTCCGGGAATCGAGATAGCTGAGCGACGGTGCCATGGTCGCCAGATTGAGTTTCTGGCGCGGAAAGTCGGGGTGGGTTGCAATCCCGCCATTGGCGACGCAGATCGTCTGACCGTCCGCCATCAGTATAGCTTCATGTGGCCCGATTCCATGCGTGTCCCATTCGCCGACATGGCGGAAGCCGTCGGTGGCATCGTAGATGCCGAGCACGCCGCGTTCATTTTCGTAATCGTTTTCCGTGGCAAAAAGCAGCTTGCCGTCCGCGGAAAACAAGCCGTGTCCGTAAAACAACCGCCCGGATGGTGGCATGAACAGGACCGTCTGCCGCTGGCGCGCGAGATCGAAGGCGACGGCGAAGCGGCCGGGGCGCCGGGCGAACACCACGGCGCGGGACCGGTCAGCGGAGATTGCGGCGCCATGGCCGCGCCCCTCAAGCAGCTCTGTTGCCAGGATTGAACCGTCACGGGAAAGCAGCACTGCCTCGTAGCGGCCATCCGCCCGTTGGCAGCAGGTTACAAAAGCGGCGTCGGCGGCATACGCGGGCGATCCGCCCGCGGGCAGGGCCAAACTCGCTAGGCCGGCGGCAAGCAGCGTTCGCCGGTCGAGCGGCATCGAATCAATCCCCGTCGAGCGAATTGAATCCGAGCGTCAGGCCGAGCGCCTGAGGAAGGCTCGACGACAGAATCGTGGCCGCGCCGCCCATCGGGATTTGCACATAAGCGAGTTTTTGATGCCCTTCGACATCGCCGGTCGTGTCGACCCATGACCGATCCGCGGATTCAAGCGCCTTTATGACATTGATGGCCTGGTTGATCTCAAACCGGAACGATTCGACCACCCATTCGTCGTCCGTCGCCAGCACCTCGCTGAAACCGCGATCGGCAATCAGATCGCGCATCGCTTCCAGGTTTGCCTGGATCGACATCAAGGTCAGATCGGAGCGCCAGAAGGGCGCGCGTTTCGGTTTTGCCGCCTCCGGTGTCTTTCCGAGTGCCGCGCCGATTTTCAGGTCGCGCACGATCGTGACCTGTTCGTTGGCGGAGCGAACAAAATCCTGTAGCACTTCCTTTGGCGCGCGATATACCGGATTGTCCGGTCCCGGATTGCGGGCCAATGCCCCGTAATCGCCGGTCCAGCCATCAACCAGTTCGCCGGCCGTAAGCGCCACATTCCCGGCGATCGCCTGGGCATAGCGGCACCGGAAAACGTCGTCGCCCGCAAGCGCATCCGAACCCGTGCCGAAAAGC
Organism: Pseudomonadota bacterium; assembly: GCA_038745065.1. Taxonomy (GTDB): domain Bacteria; phylum Pseudomonadota; class Alphaproteobacteria; order Rhizobiales; family JANQQB01; genus JANQQB01. The sequence continues at coordinate 4,671 of JBCDLT010000102.1, forward strand.
GTGAATTCGAGTGCAAGCAGTCCCTGAACGGCGACGCTCTTACGGCGCAGCGTCTTTACCGAGATGGCCGACGGATCCTGTCCGGCTATCACGCCCTGGACCTGTCTCAAACCGCGTCCTCGCCGGTCCGGCCAGAAAAACAGCCGTTCGAAACGATTGTCCGACCGTGCCGGTCCGAAGCGGGCGAACTCGACTCGCGACCACGCGCTCACGAGGCGGCCGAAATCGCCGCGCGCCGTTGCAAGGGCAGGCTCGCCCGGCGCTTCGCAAAGGGCGGCGAGGCTGGACGATTGGCGCTCTGCTGCAGCTTTCAGCGCCTGGTATCCGGGCTGGATGACGTTATCGAGCACATGGGCAACGACCTTCGCCTGGTCTTTTTCGTCGGCCACGGCCGGCGCGATCGGCAGGAACAAAAGCACAGCTATGAAAAGGACGGATCGGTGCATCATCACAAGGACTCAAGAAATCGGATGAGATCGGCGCGTTCGGAAGGCGTCAGCTCGACGACCCGGTCGCGAGCCGCCTGCGCCTCTCCACCATGCCACAAGATCGCTTCAAGCAGCGAGCGGGCCCGGCCGTCGTGCAGGAAATAGGTATGACCGTTCACGGTTTCGGTGAGGCCGATTCCCCAGAGCGGAGCCGTGCGCCATTCCTGGCCCGAGGCGTCCCCAACCGGTCGGCCATCGGCAAGACCCGGTCCCATATCGTGCAACAACATGTCGCTATACGGCCAGATCAGCTGGAACCGGTGCTCCTTTTGGAGGGCATCGCGGGAGGTCACGAATTTCGGCACATGGCAGGCGACACAACCGGTTTCATAAAACACCCGCTTGCCGCGCAGGACTTCCGGCGCGTCCACGTCCCGTCGCGCCGGCACTGCCAGATTGCGCGAATAAAAGACCACAAGGTCGAGAACCGGATCGGGGGCTTCGGTGTCGCCGAGACGGTCCTGAACACCGTGCGGTGCGGCCACGCAAGCCGTCTGGTTTTGTGTGCAATCGCCCCAAGGTGCCGGTGCATGCGGGTTGGAGATCCCGATGTCCCCGGCAAAGGCGCCCGCACTCTGGGCGTGCACGTCCGGATTGGAGGCTTTCCACCCGAATCGGCCAAGGGTCAGCGCTTCGGTTACCGGATCGCGAACGATGCTCGGTTTGCCCGATATGCCGTCGCCATCCGCGTCATCGGGGTCGGCATGCGCCTCGATGTCCGAGCGATGGATCGCCTCCAGCAGGCCGAGGCCGATCATTGGCGGCGCAACACGCGGCGAAAGCATCGTCTCCGGATCGAGCGATCCATAGCCCAGCCGGTCGACCGAATAGGTCGGTTTGCGCAGGCTGACGGTTTCGCCGCCGTTCAACTCCACCTCGATTTCCTCGTAGGTGATGCGCATGCGGCCTTCGCCGGGCAGGCCCGGCACCGCAAAATCCTGTAACTGACCGCCATAGGTCGGTTCCGGAATCCGCAAAAGCGTTTTGCGGGCCAGCGCATCGTGTTCGGCTTCGGTCCGTGGCGGAACCGAGAGCCGGAGGAACATGGAGGTCGCCAGGTCGTCGGGGCCTTCCGGCGGATGGCCGCGGCCGTCCTTCAGGTGGCAGCGCTGGCAGGAGCGGGCGTTGAACAGCGGCCCCAATCCGTCGGACGCCTGCGTCGAGGACGGCGATGACACCCAGACTTTCTTGAACAGGCCGTTTCCGAGCTTGAAGTCCTGTTCGCCTTCGAAACTGAGATTGCCGAGCGGATGGGAGAAGGCGTTGCGATTGGCGCGCGCGCGCGATGTCGCAGCGCCCGCCGACATGCGCTCGAACCGCTCCGGGGCCGAGAAATCCGTGGTGGGCCGGGTTACCGCCTCAACGCGTGCCCGGTCTTTTTCGGTAAGGTCCTGACGCGCGGTCAGTCCCGTCGCCGATACCTCCGGAGCGAAGGCGCCGAGCCATAACGAAATCAGGGCGGCTCCTGAGAAACCGCCCATCCAAACAGACTGTATAATCCGGTTTCGGATCACGCCCGACATCCTCTTCATGCCGCTCCTGGTTATCCCTCCGTCAGTGCTTTTGCAAGGCCGAGGTCTTGTGTCCGATCGGGAGGCGAGGACACAGGAAGCGCCTCCCGACCGGGTGCACCGCGGGTCAAACCCGACGCGGTCTGGGAAACCATACGAGCACGTTGGTCGCGGCGGTGTTTCAGGGCGCGCAGCCGGGTGAGCGTGCGTTCCGCCCAACGGCACCGTTCCGCGTGCCTTGCCTGGTCGGCAAAGACCGGGACATGCGGGCTGTCGCCGTTGCGGATTTCGTCGACCGTGGCAATCATGATGTCGATCAGGGTCGGAAAACACCCGCAGCACTTGCCGCGCTTGTTCAGCCCGTGCATGACGGCGCCGGGGGTCAGGTGGATCCAGGGATCATCGGCAAGCAGGCTTGCGATGACCCCGTCGATATCCGCCTTGGAGATGATATTGCAATGGCAAATGATCATTTCACTGAATTCCCGGCGCTCTTAGCCTATTCGAACACGGCACTCGGATTGTCGAGACTGTCGGAGCCTTCGAATTCGATGGATCCGAGCTCGAGCGTGGCAACCACCCGCTCGATCGAGCGGGTCTGGTCGATCAGGCCGTCAATGGCGGCTTGCACGACCGCGTTGCCGGCCTCATTGCCTTCGCCGATCATCTGGTCATAGGCCTCGACGCTTTCGGCCCGGGCTTTCATGGCGGCCATGGCGGCAACCGTCGCCTCGAGCTTTCCGGTCAGCTCCGCATCCAGGGCGGCATCCGACTTCGCAACCAGATCCGACACCGACGGTCCGGCGACCACGGATCCGTCGACCCGGCGGTAATGCCCGGTATAGACGTTACGAATGCCGATCTGATTGAAATAGTGGGAATTGTGCGTGTTGTCGGCGAAACAATCGTGCTCCTCTTCCGGGTCGTGCAGGAGCAATCCGAGCTTCATGCGCTCGCCGGCCAGTTCACCGTAGGAGAGGGATCCCATCCCGGTCATCAGAGCCGTCAAGCCGGCCTTCGGATCGGATGTGACACTGGTGCGCGCGGCACCGCCATCGGCCCAATTGCCGACCATTTCTTCCAGATCGGCAATCAGCAGCGTCGACGCGGATTTCAGGTATTCCGCACGCCGGTCGCAATTGCCGTTGGTGCAGGCGGCGGTGTCGAAGTCGGTTGCCGGGCGATTGCCGGCTCCGGCGCCGGTTCCGTTGAGATCCTGGCCCCAGAGCAGAAACTCGATCGCGTGATAACCGGTCGCAACGTTGGCCTCGACGTCTTCCGCCTCGTGCAGGACGTCGGAAAGCAGGGCCGGTGAGATCGTGCTGGCATCAACACTGGCGCCGTTCACGGTCAAGCTCGCATTGGCGACGACGTTGACGGTGTAGAGCGCGTTCTCGTCCGCCTCGGTTCCGTACGAGGAATCGACATAATCGATCAGGCCCTCATCGAGCGGCCACGCATTCACCCGGCCTTCCCAGTCGTCGACGATCGCGTTGCCGAAGCGGAAGACCTCGGTCTGCTGATAGGGCACGCGGGCGGCGACCCATGCGGCACGGGCGGCCAGCAACGTTGCATCGGACGGCGCGGCGATCAGGGCATCGATGGCGGCATCGAGCGCCCGTGCGGTCGCCAGACTGTCTTCGAATCCGGCCAGCGCAATATCCGCGTAGGTCGATACGATTTCCTCAGACGTCGCTGCGTTCGCAGGAGCCGTCAACAAGCCGAAGCCCAGCGCGGCGGCAGCCGCAACCATTGGCAGTTTCCCCGCCCGGAGCCCGTTCTTATTGGTCAGATATGTCATTAGAATTTACCTATTGCCTCTAGTGAAAATGTTCGCGGGGCGGTCGCGAGGCGATGTCCTCGATCACGGCGAATGGAACGGGCATCAGTGTCTGACCCATATCATTCAGGCTTCCCGCGAGGCCGTCTGCTGTCTTTTCGGTCTCGGACCGGCCGTTCGGCTCGACGAGGTGGTCGAGGCAAAAGCCGGCAGATTCGACATCGTTGTGTTGCAGCGCGGCGATGAGCGACACGGCGAGGCACTCGTCGCGGCACAGGCGCTGACACTGAAAGGGAAAAAACCGGCGCGGTTCGTGCGACCACGTTCGGAATGTGCGCACCCAACAGGTCAGCGCCGACAGCGCGACCCGTCCGTCCGTCGGACCCAGTTCCCTCGCAAAGAGCGACCAGGCCAGCTCCCAGGGCGTGATGGAACCGGTTTCGTAACCGGCCATCCAATAGCGATACCCGTCGATCACGAGTCGCTCCGGAAGCCGATCCAGCAGGCATGTCCGGTTCCCGCACGGAAGTTTCACCGCCATCGCATCACTCCATTTCGGTGTCGCGACCGTGGAGGTTGTTTTGGGAAGGGGAGGCCAATACTGGAAAAACATGGGCGTCCGGTCATGGGAATATCGGCCAAATCTGCAGTGTTTTGGGTTCCGACATTCCGCTTTTCGAGCCGACGATTTGTCGGCGCGCAATGCGTGAATTTCATCTCTTTACATCCAATCAACAGGGTTAAAGGCCCGGCCATCAGACTTGTCGCGAATGCGACGCGAAACCATAAGCACATAGCCAAAGACGTGACAACAAAAAATATAATGAAAACAGTACTTTAGAATTATTATAGATTGGAATTATTCCAATTCTAAACTAGCCGCTTATGAGCGGGGCTCGGACGGCGCGCCGAGGCGTTTCAGGAAGCCGAGAAGTGTCGGCGGATTCACCGGGCAGGTTTCGGGTTCGTCGTAGCATTGCAATTGGTCGATTTCAAAGCCGATCGCCCCGCAATTCTCGCTGTCGCCGCAGCAGGCCTTTGCCACGGCGAGCAGATCCGAACGCGAGGCCGGGGACTTGTCTGCCATTCACTGTTCCATCGAACCGGGCGAATCAATGGTCGATGCCAATTGCTGAAGCGCCGTGCGAAATGAGGACTGGCTCGCGCTGCGCAGCGGCAGAAATGGTTTTTCCAGACGTTGGCAGGCCCGCTTGGCCCGAATGCAGGCATCGTGACTCACGCAATCGATCGGACACAGCACGCAATCCACGGACGGCAGGAGCCGGTCCAGCCGTTGCGGCGTCTGCTCCAGCCCGCCGTCATGGTGACGCAGATCCACTTCGAACTCAGCGGCGACGGTACGCAGGCGATCGACGACGCTGTTGAGCCCGCCGATATAGAGAACGACCTTGCCGGAGAGGGCGTCGCTGCGCTCGAGCGAATCGGGCTCCGACGTGTCCGGATCGGCAGACAGACGCGGCTGACCAAGCTCTGTGTTTTCGCCGACCGGCGTGGTGAAGATGCGCAAGCGCTCTTCAAGTGCTTTTTCGCTCAGTTCCGCTTGCCGTGCCCGTTCGCGGGCGGAAACCAAAGCGCGTTCGAGTTTTTCCATCCGCAGATTCGTCTTGCGGCGGCGGGTGCCGTTTTGGGCAAATGACGTTTTTTCCGCGGCCGCTACCTGACCCTTGAGCCGCGCGATCTCTTCGCGCAGGCTGGCGATCTCGTCGTCGCGGTCCCGGATAGCGTCGTGCAGGCCCGCTTCGTTACGGCGGGCACGCTCGAGCGCGTCCTGCAATTGATCGCGGAGCGCGATGGTCTCGACCGCCTTCTTGCGGAAGGTCGCGCCTGCAAGATGCGACAGCATATGCACTTCGCCGAAGATTTTGTTGCGCATCGAGGCCGGCACGTGGCCATGCGTCATGAAAGCCCAATAGGCAGCGGCGATCTGCCCCTTGTCCCGCATTTCGTTCCAAAGCGTGCTGAGTTCTTCGCTGTCGCGTGTCCGTCCCACCCGGCGGATCGCGCCTGCATACCGTTCGTCCATCATCTTCTGGAACAGGCGTGTGAACAGGCCGTTTTTCGTCGATTCCGTGACGAAATAGCCATGGATCTCGTAATCGGCCGCATCGTCGTCGATCGCGACGGACAGACGGTTGGCAAGCCGCCGCAGATCGTCAACAGACGCGCAGGTTCCCAGAATGGAACAGTGCACGTTGTCGGGAATTTCGCTGAGCTTGATGCGTCGCTTGGGCGAAGCGGAGCGCGCCTGGGGACGTGCGACGGAGGGGCCTACACTGGCAAGTGTCCCGGCGAGCGAAAACTTCGAAAGAGAGTGCTTGGCATCGCACATCAGCCGGCTCCGGCTCGAAGAACACACCTGCCGGCTTCTGCCGACTCAGGACCGGACAGGAGCAGGTGGTCGACGTCAAATCGGCGCTCAATCGACCGGAGGGAAGGGCACAATTTCGGCATGGATTCACCAACCGAATGAGTGTTCGGGCCGGACTGTGCCCGTTCCGCAAGGCGCATAGACTTCGTCTCCAATCAACGGGGGTAAAGGCCCTGTTATCAGACAATACGCAGAAAGATGCTGTCGGAAGGTACACGCCTGCAGAGCAATCGCAAGTGTTTTTCGTTGAAAATCAATACATTAGAACGATTATACTTTAGAATTATTTCAATTAAAAAGTAGCGCGAAGCTTGAGCCGATCCCGGTCGGACAGGGCCGGGGCCTTATCGGCAGAGTTCTTCGGCACCGACAGACACAGGGCCCCGTTAGCTGCGAGAGGCTTGCCAAGCCAAAGCGATTGATTGTCTACTGACATCGACGGGCAAGCAGCGGAGGCGGGGTGTTGTGACCGACGGCGAAACTGGGAGTGCCATCTCCGTTTCTGGAATCACCAAACGGTTCGGCGACGGCCCGGATGGTGTGACGGCGCTCGACGCGGTTTCGGTCGAGATTCGGGAAAACGAGTTCTTCACGCTGCTCGGGCCGTCCGGCTGCGGCAAGACCACGTTGCTGCGTCTGATCGCTGGATTCGATCACCCCGATGCCGGTCGCATATTGTTGCATGGCGAGGATATTTCCGGCCTGCCGCCGTTTCGCCGGTCGGTCAACACCGTCTTCCAGTCCTACGCGCTGTTCCCGCACATGACGGTGGCGGACAATATCGGCTTCGGCCTGGAAATGCAGGGCCGACCGAAGGCCGAGATCGCCCGCACGGTCGATGAAATGCTGGCGCTTGTTCAGATGGAGGCGCTCAAGAACCGGCGCACCGACCAGATTTCCGGCGGCCAGCAGCAGCGCGTCGCGCTGGCGCGGGCGCTCGCCCCGCATCCCAAGGTCCTGCTTCTCGACGAACCGCTATCCGCGCTCGATTACAAGCTGCGCAAGGAAATGCAGATCGAGTTGAAACGGTTGCAGCATGAGACCGGCATCACGTTCATCTTCGTGACCCACGATCAGGAAGAGGCGCTGACCATGTCGGACCGCATCGCCGTGATGCAGTCCGGCCGCATCCTGCAGATCGGCGCGCCTGAGGACATTTACGACCGGCCGGCGGACCGGTTCGTCGCCGACTTCATAGGCGACAGCAATTTCCTTTCCGGCGAGATCCTGGCACGCGGCGAAGGCAGCCACGCCATCCGGCTGGGATCCGGCTGCGAAGTGCCGGCGCGGCTTCCCGACGGCATGGCGGCCGGCCGCCGCGCCACCATCGTCGTGCGGCCCGAACATGTCGACCTGGTCGCCGGCGGGACAGAGGACACGCTGGCCGGCGTTTTGGAGAACATCGTCTATTTCGGAACGGACACGCATTTCCACATCCTGCTCGACAGCGGCGAGCCGTTTATCGCCCGTCTGCAGAACACGCGCGGCGCTCGGCGGGCCTTCGAGACGGGTCAGGCGGTCGGGATCCGCATCGCGCCCGACGCGATCCAGGTTTTGCGCGACTGATGGAGGGCTCACGCGCCAGCCACCGAAACCTGACGGCGGCGCAACCCGCCGTCCTCGAAGAACGACGCGCCATGCGCGGCAAGTTCCTGCTGACGGTGCCGGCGCTCGTAGTGTTGTTTTTCTGCGCCCTCGGGCCGCTCGGCATCATGCTGTTCTATTCGTTCCTGACCGCCGGCGATTTCGGCGGTGTGGTGTGGAGCTTTTCCCTCGACGGCTGGTTCAACGTCTTCTTCGCACGCGACATCTTCGACGACACTGTGTCCATTGCCGACGCGCATGTTTCGATTTTCTGGCGCTCGCTGCGCCTGTCGGTCCTGACCACGCTGCTGGCATTGGTACTCGGATTTCCGACCGCCTATTTCATTGCCACACGACCTGCCGGCTCGCGCAATTTCTGGCTTTTCCTCGTCACCATCCCGTTCTGGACCAACCTTTTGATCCGGACCTTCGCCATCATGGAACTGATCCGCGCGCAGGGCGTCCTCAACACCGCGCTGATGGCGCTCGGCCTGATCGATGAACCGCTGCGTCTGATCTTCACCGATTTTGCGATCATGCTCGGCATGACCTACGTCTATCTGCCGCTGATGGTGCTGCCGCTCTACGCGTCGATGGAAAAGCTCGATTTCCGTCTGGTCGAGGCGGGTTACGACCTTTACGCCAACCGGATTCGGGTGCTGTGGCGCATCATCGTTCCGCTGGTCAAACCGGGCATTGTCGCCGGCTCGATCCTGGTCTTCATCCCGTCGCTCGGGGCTTACGTGACACCGCGGGTGCTCGGCGGCGGCAAGAACCTGATGCTCGGCAATCTGATCGAATTGCAGTTCGGCCAGGGGCGCAACTGGCCGCTCGGCGCGGCTTTGTCGATCACCTTGCTGGCAATCGTCATGGTGGCGCTGATCGTCTATGTGCGCAGCGTCCAGAAGACGGATCTCCGCCATGGCTAGCTCAGCGTTCGCCGTCAAACGCCTGCCGGGTTTTGCGACCATCGCCATGGTCTGCTTTTTCCTGCTTTATGCGCCGATCATCGCCCTGGTCGTCTATTCGTTCAATGCCGGCTCCTCGATCGCGCTTTGGGAAGGCTTTTCCTGGCGATGGTACGAGGCCGCCTGGCAGAACGAAAAGGTGCAGGAGGCGACAATCCGTTCCCTCGTGATCGCGGTCTGCGCCTCCGGCTTTGCGACGACGCTCGCCACCATGGCCGCGCTCGGTACCACGCGCACCAAGCCCTACCGCGGATTGACGGCGATCTATGCGGCAATCAACCAGCCGCTGATGGTGCCGGAAATCGTAACTGGCGTGGCCCTTTTGATCTTTTTTGCGATCATCAAGCAGGCGACGGGTTATCACGGCCTGGCCTATCTGATTGCCGCCCATACCGCGTTCTGCATTCCGTTCGCCTATCTGCCGATCCGGGCGCGGCTGGAAGGCATGGATCTGACTTTGGAAACCGCCGCGGCCGACCTTTACGCGACGCCCTGGATGACGTTCCGCAAGGTGACCTTGCCGCTGCTTTGGCCGGGTATTCTGGCCGGCGCCATGCTGGCTTTCGTGATTTCCCTGGACGACGTCGTCATCACCGAACTCGTCAAATCGGCCGGCCAGGATACGTTGCCGACCTACATGCTCGGTCAGTTGCGCCGGGTGCTGACGCCGGAAATGAACGCCATCTCGACCGTGCTGCTCGGCATCTCCGTTCTCATCGTCACGATTTTCTTCTTTCTCACGCGAAAACGCGTTTAACTTGTCGCAACCGATAAACTGGGAGACATGTCATGCACCGTAAGCTGATTTTCGGAGCCGCCTTACTCGCCATGGCCGGCGGCCTCGGGCCGGCCCATGCAACCGGCGAACTGAACATCTACAATTGGGGCAATTACACCAATCCCGAACTGATCAAGAAGTTCGAGGAAAAGTACGACATCAAGGTCACCGTCACCGATTACGATTCCAACGATACCGCACTTGCCAAGGTGAAGGCCGGCGGCCATGGCTTCGACATCGTTGTGCCCTCGGCAAGCTACGTGCCGATCTGGGTGGGCGAGGGACTGTTGCTGAATACCCGCGTCGACCAGATGGAGAATTTCAAGCACGTCGCTCCCGAATGGCGCGATGTGGACTGGGATCCCGGCCGGCAATATACCGCGCCCTGGCAATGGGGCAGCGTCGGCATGGTCGTCGACACCTCGGTCTATGAGGGTGACATCAACACGTCCGCCATCTTCCTCGATCCGCCGGAAGAACTGGTCGGCAAGATCAATGTCGCGCCGGAAATGAGCGACGTGATGGGCATGGCGATCATGTATATGGGCGGCGAGCCCTGCACGGACGACCGTGAAATGCTGAAGAAGGTCCGCGACAAGCTCTTGGAAGCCAAACCCAAATGGCTGTCGATGGATTACGGCGTTATCGAAAAGTTTGCTGGCCGTGACCTGGCGGCCTCCGCCTACTGGAACGGCGCGGCCTTCCGCGCACGCGAGAAGAACGCGGACGTGCGCTACGGCTATCCGCGCGAAGGCTACGTTCTGTGGATGGACAGCGTTGCCGTGCTCGCCGATGCCAAGAACGTCGAAAACGCCAAACTGTTCCAGAACTTCATCATGGAACCGGAAAACGCCGCGCTGATTTCCGCCTTCGCCCGCTATGCCAACGGCATTGCCGGTTCGGAAGAATTCATGCCGGCCGACATGCGCGAGGCGCCGGAAGTGCTCATTCCGGAAGAGTTTGCCGAGGCCGGCACCTTCATCCCGACCTGCTCGCCGGAAGTCCAGAAGCTTTACACGGCGATCTGGACCGAACTGCAGAAGTAACCGGACCGTCGGGGCAGGCCGCCATGGTCGGCCTGTCCCGCCGAACGGACCGCGGCGCGACATGAGCGAACCCGATCTGGTCTATCTCCCGGCGACGGAGGCTTTGGCACGTTTCCGGGCGCGCACGCTGTCGCCGGTCGATCTCATGCGGGCCGTGATCGACCGCGCGCAAAGCCAGGAACCGACGATCAACGCCTTCACGTTCACCCATTACGAACGTGCGCTCGATCAGGCCCGGGCGGCCGAAGCCCGCTATAACGCCGGGCGGCCGGTCGGCCCGCTTGACGGTCTGCCCGTCGCGATCAAGGACGAGAGCTATATTGCCGGCGAACCGACGAGCAGCGGCTCGCTTCTTATGCGGGATTTTGTTCCCGAGGTGACGTCGCCGGTCAATCAGCGCGTTCTGGATGCCGGCGGCATCGTGCATGCCCGCACCGCAACGCCGGAATTTTCCTGTGCCGCCTTCACCTGGTCCCGCTTGTGGGGCGTGACCCGCAATCCGTGGAATCCGGACTATACGCCGGGTGGATCCTCAGGCGGATCAGCAGCGTCGCTCGCGGCGGGCACGTCGATGCTGGCGACCGGGTCCGATATCGGCGGCTCGATCCGGATCCCGGCCTCGGCCTGCGGCCTGGTCGGCTACAAGCCGCCCGATGGCCGTAATCCGGAAGACGCGCCCTTCAATCTCGATTTTTATTGCCATGCGGGTCCGCTGGCACGCACCGTGGCCGATACGATCCTGCTCCAGAATGTCATGTGCGGACCGCACCCGCAGGACATCGCGACGCTGCGCC
>JBCDLT010000103.1:0-15990 GCA_038745065.1 Pseudomonadota bacterium
CGGCCCGACATCGGTTGACAGGTCCCACGGATCGCCGAGGCGCAGCGCATCCATGGCGCCCCGCAGCATCTCCAGAATACCGTCGGCGACATCGTCCTGGAGGTAGAGCATGCGCAGCGCCGAACAGCGCTGGCCGGCGCTCTGGAAGGCCGACTGAACGATATCGCGCACCACCTGCTCCGGCAGCGCGCTTGAATCGACGATCATCGCGTTGAGCCCGCCGGTTTCCGCGATCAGCGGCGCATCGGCGGCAAGCGCGCCTGCCATCTGGCGATCGATGAGCTTTGCCGTTTCCGTCGATCCGGTGAAGCAGATGCCGGCAATGCGCGGGTCGCTCAGAAGCGGTCGCCCGATCGTCGGGCCGTCGCCTGGCAGAAGCTGAAGCGTTTCAGGCGGTATGCCGGCTTCGTGCAGAAGCGCGACTGCCCGGGCGGCAATCAGCGGCGTCTGCTCGGCCGGTTTTGCGATCACCGCGTTGCCGGCGGCGAGCGCGGCCGCGATCTGCCCGGAAAAAATGGCGAGCGGAAAGTTCCAGGGCGAAATGCAGGCAAAGATGCCGCGTGGTGCGACCTGTCCGCCGAGCGCCTCGCCTTCATTGGCATAGTAACGCAGGAAATCGACGGCCTCGCGCACTTCCGCAACGCCGTCCAGCAGCGTCTTGCCGGCCTCGCGGGCGGCGAGCGCGAAAAACTCCGCAGCGTGTCTTTCATAGAGGTCGGCCGCACGTCGCAGGCAGTCCGACCGGTCCTTGGCTGTCCGCGCCGACCATGCGGCAAATCCCGCTTCAGCTCGGGAAACGGCTAACGGAACAGCGTCGGCACCCGCCATCACGACGTGCCCGACGATGTCGGTCGGAAATGCCGGATTGGTGACGGCGACCGGTTCGCCGATCCCATTCCCGGCCTCGCCGGCCGACCACTGTATCGTGCGAAACGCTGCCCGTTGACGGTGAATGTCCGCCAGTGTGGAGGGATCGGTGAGATCCCAGCCGAGCGCATTCTTACGGGTCGGCCCGTAAAGCTCACCCGGCGCCACGATGTTCGGATTGGCGATGCAATCGCCCCATGCCGCGAAGTCGGCCATCGGATCCCGGGCAACGTCGTCCGGCGTGATGCTGGTATCGACGATCTGGTTGACGAAGGAGGAATTCGCGCCGTTTTCCAGGAGCCGTCGGACCAGATAGGCAAGCAGGTCCTGATGCGCACCCACCGGCGCATAGATGCGGCATCGTGTGCCGCTGTCGTCCATGATCGCCTGGTGCAGGTCCTCGCCCATGCCATGCAGGCGCTGGAACTCGAACCGGTCCCGGTCGTTGCCGGCCATGTGCAGAACGGCGGAAACCGTGTGCGCGTTGTGGGTCGCGAATTGCGGATAGATCCGGTCGCTCATACCGATGAGTTTGCGGGCGCAGGCTATGTAGGAAATGTCGGTATTGGCCTTGCGCGTGAAGACCGGATAGCCGGCGAGCCCGAGCACCTGGGCCCGCTTGATCTCCGTATCCCAATAGGCGCCCTTGACGAGCCGGACCATGATTTTACGGTCATGGCGCGCCGCCAGGTCGTAGAGCCAGTCGATCACTGGCGCGGCCCGCGGACCATAGGCTTGGACCACAACGCCGAACCCGTCCCAGCCATTGAGTGCCGGATCCGACAACAGCCGTTCGATGACGTCGAGCGACAAATCGAGGCGGTCGGCCTCCTCGGCATCGATGTTGAACCCCATGCCGGCGCTTGCCGCCAGAAGCGCGAGCGCGGAGGCGCGCGGTACGAGCCGGTTCATGACGCGGTCGCGCTGGCCTTCCTCGTACCGCGGATGCAGGGCCGAGAGCTTGACGGAAATGCCCGGATTGTCGCGCACGGACAAGGCTTTGCAATGCGGCGCGATCGCCGTGATCGCATCCGAATAGGCCAGGTGATAGCGCTTGGCATCGGCATCGGTGCGGGCCGCCTCTCCGAGCATGTCGTAGGAATAGGTATAGCCCTTTCCTTCCAGGTGGGCGGCGCGTTTCAGCGCCTCCTCGATCGACCGCCCGAGAACGAAGTTCCGCCCAAGTTCCTTCATCGCCTCGGCGACCGCGGTGCGTACGACCGGTTCGCCGAGCCGCTTCACGACCGAGCGCAGCGAGCCGATCAGCGCAGTATCGGCATCGTCCGAGAGCACCTTGCCGGTCAGCATCAGGGCCCAGGTCGAGGCATTGACCAGCGGCGAACTCGACTGGTTGATGTGGCGTCCCCAATCCGCCGATCCGATCTTGTCCTCGATGAGCGCATCGATCGTCGCGTTGTCCGGCACCCGCAGCAGCGCCTCGGCGAGGCACATCAGGGCCACACCCTCTTCGGTCGACAGCGAGTATTCCGCCAAGAAGCCTTCCATCAGGCTCGGCGAGGTCGAGTCACGCAGGCGCGTGACCAGGTTGGCAGCCGCCTCGGATATGGCAAGCCGGTCGGCCGCATCGAGAGCGCTGACCGCCACCAGATCGCGCACCCGCATTGCTTCGTCCGCCAGCGCCAAATCGCGGATCGTCTGGCGCAATGGCGAGACAGGTGCGGCGTCGGACATGGCAAAGACTCCCAGGTTCGAGGTTCTGAAAAAACATACCACGCCTTCTTCAGGCGGATTGACCAAATCTTGCCATCTAGATATCCAAATCACCTATTCAACAAAGTGAAAAAAGAGAAACAGATAAACAGAGTTCAATCAGATGGACGATTTGGACAGCTATGACAGAAAGATCCTCGCCGAGCTCCGAACGGATGGGCGCATCACGGTGACCGAATTGGCCGCCCGGGTCGGCCTATCGAAAACCCCGTGCCAGATTCGCATGCGTAAGCTGGAAGACCGCGGATTCATTCGCGGCTATGCCGCCCGGCTCGATCCGGAAAAGCTCGGCGTCGGCCATGTCGCGTTCGTCCAGGTCTCGCTGACGGATACCCGTTCCGCGTCGCTCGCCGCCTTCAACAAGGCAGTCGCCGGGTTTCCCGAAATCGAGCAATGCCACATGATGGCGGCGGGCTTCGACTACCTCTTGAAGGTTCGCAACCGCGACATCGCCGCCTATCGGCAATTCCACGCCGAACACATTTCCGAATTGCCGCACGTCGCCCAGACCTCGACCTTCGTGGCCATGCAAAGCGTCAAGGAATAACGGCGCCTGCGCGGACCTGCCCCGGCGAAACGCCGAACCGCGCCGCAAACAGCCGCGAGAAATGCGGCCCGCTTCGAAAGCCCCATTTTCGCGCGATGTCGCGCGCCGCGATGGCGCGCAAGGCCGGATCCCGAAGGTCTCGGCCCGCACCGTCGAGCCGACGGTCGCGGATATAGGCCGACAGCGACGTTCCCCGGCGGGCGAACAATTCATTGAGGCGTCGTATGGAAAGACCCGTCGCCCGCGCCACGGCCGAGCGATCGAATTCGGGATCGCAGACATTCCCGGCAATCAGGGCGCAGACGCGCAGCATGGTCAGTGTATCGTTCCGGCGTTCCGCCCGATCGGGTGAACCCCCGATCGTCACAAGGCCGCTTCCGATCAGGTCGAGCAGGCGGTCCGCATCGCCGCCGGTTTGGCCGGCGAGCGTTGCATCCGCCGTCCGGTCCAGCGCTTGTGCGACAAGCCGCGCATCGGTGCCCTGCGTCCCGATCGCTATGCCCGTGACCTGGTCGGCAATCGGCAACCGGTCGAGAACCGCCTGCCTGGGGATCTGGAACACCCATTGTTCGAACGGTTCGGCAAAGATCAGGTCGTACGGATCCGTGCTGGAATAGAGCGCACATTCGCCAGGCCCGAGCACGGCTTCGCGGCCGCGCTGCACGATCCGGCCGGTCCCGCGCCGCTGCAGGCTCAGCAGGAAATAGGCCTCCGTCGCCTGGGCGATATGACGGCGCCGGCGCACCACATGCTGGGCCGTGCTGCGCACGCGGGAAAGTCCCACTCCGTCCAGGGGCCGCAATGCGATCTCGCCGGCAAAGTCGGCCGGATGACGGGTGTCGCATCCCAGATTCACATAGGCCTCGCAGATCGCCTCGCGCCAATACGCGAAGCGATCCTTGTGCCGCACGTCTTCCGTCCTGAACCTGTGAGTGCTCATGCGTCCCGCGCCTGTCGGGAAAGCCTACGAAAGCCGGCACGGCACGGCAAGAGACCCTGCTTCGCTGCGGACGAGAGACAGCGATCAGGATGCCTCGGCGCCGCTCTCCTCCCGCGTATCCTCCTGGACCTTGAGCCCCTGGCCGAAGGTCATGGCAACCGGGCTCGGCTGGTCGTTGAACATCAGCCGGAACACGTCCGGGCGGGAATAATGCCCGACCGGGTCGGCGGCCGCCTTGGCATAGGCGATCATCGACAGGTCGAAATCGGCGATCAGAAGGCCCTCCTCCGACGGATCGAGCGGTTCGGCGAGCGGCGTGCCGTCCGGCCCATAGATCCGCGCATGGCCGCCGCCGGCTTGCAGGAATTGCTGCTTGTCCGGGCTGTCGCACAGCATGTCGACCATGGCCTGGCTGACGACGCCGCAGGAGGCGAGCACAAAACATTGGCCTTCCACGGCATACATCTGGCTGGCCGCGCTGTTGACTTCCGGGCCGAGCGCATAGGCCGCTCCGGTATAGAGGCTGAAACTCGGCCAGGCGGCGATATGCACCTGCTCGTTCTGGGCATACATGGCGTATTTCGTGAGCGGCTGCAGGTGTTCCCAGCAGCACAGCGCGCCGAGCCGGCCGACAGGCGTGTCGTGCACGGCGATGTGGCTGCCGTCGCTTTCGCCGAACACCGTGCGTTCCACATGGGTCGGCTTCAGCTTGCGCCGGCGGGCGATCGGTTCGCCGTCCGGGCCGTAGATCCATTGGCCCATATAGAGCGACCCGCCGGCCCGTTCCGACACGCCGATGACGGCGGTCAGGTTGTTGCGCCGGACCGCCTCGCGCAGCGCCTTGTCCTCCGGGCTATCGGCCTCGATGGAATTGTCGAAATAACGGCCGACGAACTGCATGCCCCAGGCCGGTGCGCCGAGCCAGATCCACCAGGGATAGCCAGGGATCCAGGTCTCGGGAAAGGCGATCAGACCGACGCCCTTGGCGCCCGCCTCGTCGATCAGCGCGATCGCCTTGTCGACGCTGCCCTTCAGGTCGAGAAAAGCCGGTGCGGCCTGCACGGCGGCGGCTTTGAACTGTGTCATCGGTGCCTCCGGAAGTGTTTTGATTGAGATCGTCTCAGGCAAGCACAGGAGCGGGTCGGCCGCCACGCATGCGGGAGCGTATTGTGTGCCTGTTTGGGCGGAAAGCGCAGGCGGGCCGGTCGGTTTTGCGTTCCCGTGCGCTTCAGAAATCGCGTGCATCCGGACCGCGTTTGACGCATGTCTTGGCTTTCCCGCCTGAAGTCCAGAGGTTCTGCCATGCCCTTCAATCAGCCCCTCGGCGGCAACGACATGCCGCGTTTTGCCGGTCCGGCCACCATGATGCGCCTGCCGACACAGGAAACTGCGGAGGGGCTCGATGCCTGTTTTGTCGGCATTCCGATGGATATCGGTACCTCGAACCGGTCCGGCACGCGGCACGGCCCGCGCCAGATCCGCGCCGAATCCTGCATGCTGCGGCCCTACAACATGGGCACGGGCGCTGCCCCGTTCGATAGCCTGCAGGTCGCCGATATCGGTGATATGGCCTTGAACACGTTCGACTTGAAAAAGTCCGTCGGGCTGATCGAGGCGTCGATGAACGATATCCTCGTCCACGACTGCATCCCGCTTTCGCTCGGCGGCGACCACACGCTGACCTATCCGGTGCTGAAGGCGATTGCCGCCAGACACGGCCCGGTCGCCCTCGTCCATGTCGACGCCCATGCCGACATCAACGACGAGATGTTCGGCGAAAAGATCGCCCACGGCACGCCGTTCCGCCGGGCACTCGAGGACGGCTGCCTGATCGCGGACAAGGTCTTCCAGATCGGCCTGCGCGGCACCGGCTATTCGCCGGAAGATTTCAACTGGTCGCGCAATCAGGGTTTCACCGTCGTGCCGGCCGAAGCCTGCTGGCACAAATCGCTGACGCCGCTGATGGAAGAGGTGCGCTCGACGATCGGCGATGCGCCGGTCTACCTGACCTACGACATCGACAGCCTCGATCCGGCCTTTGCGCCCGGCACCGGCACCGTCGAGATCGGCGGTCTGACGATCTGGCAGGGTCTTGAAATCATCCGCGGCTGCCGCGGCCTCAACCTCGTCGGCGGCGATCTTGTCGAGGTCTCCCCGCCCTACGATCCGAGCGGCAATACGGCGCTGGTCGGCGCCAATCTTTTGTATGAGATGCTGTGTGTCCTGCCGGGGGTGGAGTATCCGTAGGCTAATTGTGAAATTTCTGAAAAGTTGAATTAATGATTAAAAAAAGATAGTAACTTCATCAGATTCTCCTGATTGAGAGGCGATCTGATGGGAACAAACATATGTTTTCTGGGAGCTCGGCTGGCCGCTGAAGAAATGGCGAAAATCCTGGGTCTCGAGCTTTCGGCACCGCTGCCCGAAGTTCCAGAGCGGGGGTCCTGGATTGGAGAAGTAAAATCCAGTGGTTGGACGGTCTTTTGGTCGGAAGATGGCGATTTTGGTGTCGCGAAGCAGACGCGTGTAGAGGACCTTTCGACACGCACGGAGGTCATTCATTGCCAGCTTGTCGATACGTGCATGGCATCATTCACTGAATCCTGGATCGACGGATCCATGGTCTGGATGGTTTACCATAGCGGCGAAGAAGGAGACGTATTTAACCTCGAAATTGAAGGGCAACCACCGGAGAAGCTCGAACCGATAAAGAAACATTACTTCTCAAAACAGGAAGCTGAGGGAGACTTGGTAGACTATGTTTTCCAAGTCCCCATTGACCTCGCCTACGCCATCCTCGGCTTCGAGTATGACGGCTTCAACGAACCGCCGGAAGTCAAAACCTGTTTTCAGGTCTTGAATCTCTGAAACACCCCCCGCCCGACGGTTCTGATCAAGAGCGCCTCACAGTCGAAGCGCCGGACCTCCCAACGAGGGCCCGCGATCCGACACAGATCAATTCACGACCCTGCACTTGCGCCTATCACATCGTTCGGTCGCAAAGCGACGAACAGTGATGATCAACGCGGGTTATGGGTGATGGCGGCAAAAAACAAATCCGAACTTATCGATTTGACGGTCAAGGAATTCGCAAAACTGCAAAAACTGCTCGAGGGGATCGACGACAAAACCGCGACCATCCCGCATCCCGACGACGGCATCACCATCAAGGACACGATCCTGCACCGGGTGCACTGGATCGACCTGTTTCTCGGCTGGTATCGCGACGGCGCGGCCGGTAGACCGGTCGAGATACCGGCGCCGGGCTATAAGTGGAACCAGCTGAAGGAATACAACACCCTCGTTCGCGAGCGCACCCGGGACGTGCCCTGGGACGAGGCAAAAACGCGGCTTGGGGCCGGCCACACGGCAATACTGGGTCTCATTCAGGGACTGGACGACAGCGACCTCTATGCAACGGGCCGCTACGATTGGACGAACACCTGGACGCTCGGCCGGTGGGCGGAAGCGTCAGGGCCGAGCCATTATCGCTCGGCCGCCAAATACGTTCGTGAGATCGTCCGCAAGACCGCGCAGGCCGCCTGACACAATCCACCATTCGGCTTGTCAGCCCGCCAGACCGTTGTTCCAGCGTTCCTGCATGACGTCCGGCGGCACGTCCTCCACCTTCGTCTGGATGAACCATTGATGGCCGAAGGGATCGGCGACCATGCCGCCGCGATAGCCGTAGAATTGATCCTTGACCGGCCGCATCTCGCTGCCGCCATGGGCGATCGCCTTTTCGAATACGGCGTCGGCGTCGTCGACTTCGATATGCAGTTTCACCGGCGTGCCGCCGATCGAATCCGGTCCGAGGGAGCCGAAATCCGGAAACTCGTCGGAAATCATCAGGACCTGATCGCCGAAGGTGAGCTGCGCATGGCCGATCCGGCCGTCGGCGGGATCGGTCAGGCGGAAATCCTCCACCGCGCCGAAGACCGCAACATAATAGTCGATCGCCGCGCTGGCATTCTTGACGGAAATATAGGCGGACGGGCCGCGGGTCGTCTGGGGCATTGACAGCAATCCCTTTTGATTGGCAAACTATAATTACGTTACGTACCGTTTCATAAATGTCAAGACACGTCGACCCTTCCCCAAAACCGCGCGGCCGGCCCCGCAGCACCCAGGCCAGGACGGCGATCCTCAAGAGCGCCTATGACCTGATGGCGGAGCACGGTCCCGGAAGGCTGACGGTCGAGGCGGTCGCAGCACGCGCCGGCGTCGGCAAACCGACCATCTACCGCTATTGGGCGAATGCCCAGGAATTGGCTATGGCCGCGCTCCTGGAGCAGAAGCTGCCACAGCCATCGAACCGCGAAACGGCGTCACCGCTCGATGATTTGGAGCGCCAGGTCATCCATGTCGTAACGGTGTTTTCCGGACGCCGCGGACGCCAGGTGACGCAGATGATGGCTGCGTCCGAAGCGGACAGCGAGGTCTCCAAGGCCTTCCGCAACCAGGTGATCATGGGCTCGCGCGAACAGGGTCGCGCGATACTCCAGCGCGCGCAGACGGCCGGCCACGTCCGCACGGATCTCGACATGGACGTTGCGCTTGACCTGATCTACGGGCCCATCTTCTATCGCCTGCTCGCCGGCCATGCCGACGTCGACGCCGGGTTCGCGACGGACATCGTACGCACGGCCTTGAAGGGTCTCGGAACCACGGGGAATCGCAGGACACGATGACAGTCTCACCAAAAATCCTGGTCGAGCGCTTCTACCATCAGGTCTGGAACAAGGCCGACGAGGCCGAAGCCCACCGCATCCTGCACACAGAGTTCCGCTTCCGCGCATCGCTCGGTCCGGAACATGTCGG
Source organism: Pseudomonadota bacterium (assembly GCA_038745065.1). GTDB lineage: Bacteria > Pseudomonadota > Alphaproteobacteria > Rhizobiales > JANQQB01 > JANQQB01. Next base: position 8,907 of record JBCDLT010000103.1, read on the forward strand.
ACCGGACGGCTTCATAACCTACATGCGCCAGATCCATGCAGCGCTCGCGGACTATACCTGCACCATCGAAACCCTCCTCGTCGAAGGCAACCGCGCCGCCGCCCGCATGAGCTTTACCGGCCGTCACCAGGCCGAATTCTTCGGCATCCCGGCAACCGGCCGCACGATCACGTGGACCGGCGGCGCGTTTTTTGTGATCGATGGATCTCAGATCACCGAACTCTGGGTGCTCGGCGACATCGACGCAGTGAAGCGGCAATTGGGGGTTGGGGCGGACCGCGGGTTTCAGGAGGGTGGCGAACCGACTGACGCGGGTGCCCGGCAAGCTGGATCCGCCGATCAAGCCGGCGGATGACGGGTTGGGGAACCGATGATGGCTTCTCTTCAAGGCTCCGCGCATTCCAGGTTGGCACCTTCGTTTGCTCATTTCTCCGTCTTCGCCCGGCTTGACCGGGCGATCCAGTGCCACGTTCAGCGCCGGCGTTGCGTCGGGACACCGCCCACAGACCACCCTGTCACATCCGTGACACATCGCGTCGAATAGGTGTGAACCTACGTCAGATCAGACCTCAAGACCGGTCGCTGCACGCGCCGGTGGCAATGAAACGGGCGCCCGTCGATGAAACTCCGAACCCTCAGCTTCACGACCTTCAACCTCTACAATCTCAACGAACCGGGCCTGCCTCAACGAACCGGGCCTGCCGGTCTATTCCGACACGGACGGCTGGGACGCGGCCGCCTATGAGAAGCAGATCGACTGGACGGCCCGCAATCTTGAGATCATGCGGTCCGAGGTGTTCGGTTTCCAGGAACTCTGGTACGGAGACGCGACGGCCCATGTCCGCGCAAAAAAATTTCAATCGCCGCGTAGGGAAATGACTTCGTCATCGTGAAGGCAGTGTAGCCGGGATGATCCGGCGTGTTCTTACCTCTCTGCCAAAAGGACTTCTCGATGATCCGCACTGCCCTGTTTGCCGCTGCAGCCCTTTCCGCGCTCAGTGTCGCCGTGCCCGCCAACGCCCACGGCGTCCATGTTCACCGCCATTATCATGTCGTGCCGGTCCCGGTCCGGCCGCCCTATCACTATCATGTGGCCCCGAGCTACAAAGTGCACCCCGCTCCCCGGCGCGGCATCTATTACGGCGGCTCGGCCAGCGTCAATCGAAGCTGCACCAGCGGCGCCGGATGCACGCGCGAATGGAACCGCACGCGGGCGAACGGAACCAGCGCATCGGGTTCGGCAACCGTCAAACCCGGATCGGGCGTGACCCGCAGCGGTACCGGTTTCTACGGCCGCACCTGGTAATCGGGATGAAACCCGGCTGCTTCCCTCCGGCCGGGTTCCCCGACCCCGGCCGCAACCGGCCTTCGCAAACAGACGGGACCGGCTCCGCCACCCCCTCCCGATTTCAAAATCCACACTCTCCTCCCTACCGACGTCACAGGAAGTAACTCATGAAACGCATCCTTCAAAGCGCGACCCTGGTGCTCTTTTTATCGAGCGCGGCCGCACTGCCCGCCGCGGCACAGCAGATCACGCCCGAGCAGATGGAAGCAACGGTCGTCCGTCTCAATCTGACCGAGGCGCAGAAACAGAGCGTGCGCCCGATCATCGAATCCGGCGTTCGGGAGCGCATGCAGATCTTGCAGGATGCGGGCATCCGCCCCGGAGAAAAGCCGGGCGTGCGCCAGCTCATGCGGGTCCGCGGCCCCATGACCAAATCCCGTGAACGAACCGAAGCCCAGCTCAGCCAGGTCCTCGACCCCGCGCAGATGCAGGAATACCGGGCGATTGTCGAGGAGCAACGCCAGAAGATGCGGCAGCAGTTCCAGTGATCCCCGGTCCGCTTTACGTTTGCTGCAATGACCTTGGACGATCCCGATGACGACGCGCTTTTCAAGGCGACCGGTGAAGGCGACCAGATCGCCTTCAACCGCCTGGTCCAGCGCCATGCGCCGCGCCTTTACGCAATTGCCCGGCGTTATGGCTGCGCGACGGCGGATGCCGACGAGATCGTGCAGGACACGTTTTGGCGGGCCTGGAATTCCGCCGGAGACTGGCAGCCTGGCGGCGCAAAAGTCGCTACCTGGCTCTACCGGATCGCGGTCAATCGCATCATCGACCACCGCCGGTCGATCAAGAGGCGGCCCGAAGACCCGATGGATGACAAGGACGACTTCGTCGACGCCGCCGCATCGCCGGAACAGGCCCTCGATGACCGGCAGAAAATGGCCTTCATGCAGGCCGCGATCGGCGCGTTGCCGGACCGGCAGCGCATGGCGATCATTCTGTCGACACAGCAGGGCAAGTCGAATGCCGAGATCGCCCGCATCTTCGACGTGACGGAAGGCGCAGTGGAGCAATTGATGGTACGCGCCCGCCGGGCGCTGCGCGAAAGCTACAGGAGGCTGCAATGACGCTTCAGGAATTCGATACCGCGCTGCTTACCTGGGGCAGCGATCTGGAAAATTGGCCGGCCGGGGCCCGCGCCGAAGCCCGGTCCCTCCTGGAAACCGACCCGCAGGCGCAGCTCTTGTTGGATGAAATGACTTTGTTCAACGCCGAACTCGGCGCAGCCATGGCGGTCGGCACGTCAGACGGCGCCATTGCGGCCAAGACCCAGGCGGCACTGCAGCAAAGGCGGGATACGGTCGGCCTTTGGTCGCTCCTGCCGCTCAGAAAGATCCTTGGCTTCGGTTCTCTGGCCGGTGTTGGCGGCGCCGCGATGGCCTTTGTCGCGCCGTCTGCGGTAAATACCGGCGCCCTGCTGGCAATCGCCCTGGGCGGAGGTGCGCTGTGATGTCGAAGACCTTGCGCATCACCATCCTGCTTCTGAGCGTTTCGCTCGTCATGAACATCGCGCTCGGCGCCTTCGTGACGACCCGGATCGTGCGCGATCACACACTCAGCCAGATCACGCAATTCACCGAATCCGAACCGTCAGAAGCCATGCGCTCGGCCTTCCGTCAGGCGGTGAGTGAAAATCAAAGCGCCTTCCTGCAAGCGGCGCGCGGGCTCTATCAGGCACGCGACCACCAGCACAGCATCCTGACCGCCGAGACCCTCGACATGGCCGCCTTGGAACAGGCGCATGGCGAGGTCCGCACAAAAATGGTCGCCTTCGTCGATGTCCTGCAACGGGCCTTGCGCAACACCGCGGCGACCCTGCCCGATGCCGAACGCCGGGCCATTCCGAAGTTGGGTGTTGCAACGGTCAGGGGGTTGGCGGAGGACGGCGAGCAGCAGGCCGAGTGAAAGCCGTCAGCAAAAAAGACTGCGCCAGCCGCCTCATGAGGCGCGCTGTCGCCAGCCGGATCCGAGCCAAAAACCGGCCGGCGCGTGACCTTTCGCATTGGTGACGACACCACTCGGACAAAGCGTTGGATCAGGCCGATCTCGGAGTACAGTGAACCGATGATCCCCTTTCCATCGGTCCTGACCCACAATTACGACCCCGAAAGGGGAGCCTTTCGAAATCTGTGTGAGTTATCGACACCGCAGGCACAATCCGTGCTCGACGAGATCGCAGCCACGGGCAGACGAAGGATCAAGCCCAATTACCTCCGGAGACGCCTGGCGGTCGAAGACTGGCTCATCCGGGAAAAGAGCAAGAAGCTTGGCGCAACGAGGCTCGGCCGACCGATCTACTTTTTCCTCGGCGACCTTGCGGATCGGCAAGACCCGTCACGTCCCGATTCGATTGTCATTCCCTTGACCGCGTTCGCGCCGGATATGCTGACCTTCACCTACCCGGACAGCATGGCAAGTCTTCCGATTGCGCGCTCAGAAGATCATTTGGCCTGCAGGAAGGTCTACCACGGTCGTGTCTTCACTCTGGAAGAGACTCAAGGACGTCGTTGCCGAGTTCGGCATGCCGGGCGACCGTTGGAAGACGGACCCGTCCATGCAGTACGATCGCTTCATTGAGGTTCAGGTGTGGGACGACCGGCCGATCAGACATTATCTCCGTGGGCCATGACGTCGGTTTTTGAACCCCCCGTACGAGGAGGTTCCGGCGGAGAAAGAACTTCGGTCGCAGCGTGACCTAAAGCAACCTCTAGCACCATGCATCGGTAACGCACGCTTCGCCGAAGCAGCAATTCTCAACATCGCCGCCGCGCCCGAGGTAAGTCTGGTCGGAGAGAGAGAACGCGGATAAAACCTCGATGAAATCAGGCGCCACCGATTTCTCGGCAGGGTCCGTTGCCATCAGGTTCTGTTGCCATTTCTTCAGCTTCGGTCGATCGCCGATAGCGCCTTGCCGCCGTCGGTGGTCAGCACGGGCGCCTGTCCATTCGGGCAGATATCCAGGAACCATTGCGGTTTGTTTCTGAGGCTGATGAACTCGATGTCGTAGGGTACGTTCTTGGCCTCCAGCAGGCGGTTACTCGCTGTACGAAAGGACAAATTTTGAAGCTGACGATTTTTATGTTTGATCCCGACAAAGGCGAATCCTGATAGGCGTGCTCGAACATGATGGAACGGATTACGGGCACCTTATTTCGATATTACAAGTTTGATTGAATAATGAAAGAAACAGATGCACTCCAGATGTTGGGAGCCCTGTCACAGGAAACGCGGCTTCACATCATTCGTTATCTGATTGGTCGCGGTCAGGAAGGCGCCCCGGCCGGTGAGATCGCGGAAACCATGGGCGTGATCTCATCGAAGGCCTCGTTCCACCTGGCAGCCTTGGAGCGCGCTGGACTGATTTCCTCCGAACGCCGATCCCGGATGATCATCTATCGTGCACGGACCGACACTCTCGGCGGTCTTGTGTCGTTCATCCTCAATGATTGCTGCGCGGGCCATCCGGACGTCCTGGCATGCTGTGTCCGAGACCGTCAGGAATGAGAATAGATCCAGGACAGCGCATCCCTTGGCTGCCGAAGACGATTGCATACACCGCCATGGAACGGCCGACGGCAAAACGGCACTTCCCGGGCACACCAATTGCCGGCCGCAGATGGCCAGACCACGTCAGAAAGAACCCGGCAACGCCGTCAGATCTGTTGGCTCCGGTTCGGCGCCCGCGGATGTGAGCATCGCGTGGACCTGACCGCGATGGTGTGTCTGGTGGTTAAAGAGCTGGACGGCACAAAGCGACGCTGGTCTTTCATATCGCGCTGAACCGCTTGGCGCATACCACACGACCATTCCTTCAAGCTCGGCAGAGCCAAGGTTTGCCGCCCAGTTTTCGATTTCCGCGTCGCGTTGCAGACGCAGCCGCTTGAATTCATCCCAGTCCGATGGATTCGTCAGGGAATGCGTGACTTTTTCATGGGGGCGCCGGTTGCCTTTCAAGCGCTCCAACTGCAAGGCGTCGGCCCAGTAAAGATGGTTCAGTGTGGCTGCGATCGACTGGAAGAAAGCACCACGGTCCATCCATAGATCCGCATGCGAAAGTCCGTCTGCGGCACCCATCAGAGAGGCGTTCTGCCAGACGTTGTAGCGGGCCATAAGTCGGCAATATTCCGGCGTGATCACTTTCTTGCACTCAATTGGTTGTCGATAGGTATCGGGTTCTGGCCAACCGGCACATCGCGTTTCGCGGACAGGTTTGCCGGCGAAGCAGCCAGCAAGAGCCATCTGGCGAAACGCCGGGCCTGACAGGCGAAACCCGTCGATTTTCGGTATTCGACGGGGAAAAGGCCGCGGCCTGCAATCCGTCCCGGATCGTTGGCGTAATATAAAGGTAGTGCCGCATGCCGGCCCCGCTGCGCGCTGGTCGCCAACACTCCCGATTCCGGCCTGTTTCCTTTGGAGCTCGGGAATAACAGGTTCATAGAACCACTTCGCTGACCCGCCGCAAACCCGCTTTTGCCTTGCTCCGAACCGGTCGAGGCATCGGCAAAAAAGGAGGAAGGACATGGAGGCGGTATTCGATGATCACGGGCAAGCAGCAGATGCCGGCCCGCGAGAGTCAGTCGAGCTCGGCCACTACATGATGCTGGCCGATACCAGACTAAACGTTTTCTCAGTCTTCGATGATTTGAAATACGACCGCGCCGATGCGGATATCCTGTCGCCCGGCATGCGCAATCACGCGATCGAAAGACTGAAACATCTGGGATTCAAACAAAAAACCGGATCGGTCTTGCACAACAAGGCTGAGGACGTTTTTTGCTACATCCCGAAACCTCAAGTCCTTGGTGCCTCTCCTTTCGACGTCACGCGCTATACGCCGAAACGTCAGCAGGATTTTTACATCCTCACGCCGACACAGACCGCATGCCAGTTCATCGATACCTACCCCTATGAGATTGCACTCGAAAAGACTGTGGCCCTGGTACAAAAGCAACCCATCAATCTTTACCGGCTGCTGGATTACCTCGAAAAAAAGCCAAAGCACAAAGCGTTCAGAGAGGCCCTGGGTCAGGTGAAATCAGTTCAGCGTGAGGCTGTCGCCTCGGAGCCGCTGTGCCGACGGCGGGCCCTCTGATACGAACCTTCCCCGCCCGGCGGCGCGTACAAGCCTTGCGGCAATGGATCAGTGCAAGCTCAAAAGCACTTCGATATCGCGCTGGCTGAGCGGCTCCAGCAGCGCTCTCTCTTCGGCGACGAGCTGCGCGTCGCCATCGATGTAGTTCTTGATCTGGAGCGCAATCGCGCTTGTCGGCTGATAATAGAGATCGCTGTTCGACCGGCTGAGTTCCACGAGCAGCCGCTCGATCAGCTTTTTCCGCTTCTCACTGTCAAGTTCGACCCGTTTGTCCTTCAGCATTGATCTGTCATCCCGTTGGTACCAGGCGTCAAATGTCACGACCGTCGGTACGTCTTGGTACCCGGTATCTCGAGATCGCGCGAGCCGGGTCCTGTGCGGGCCGCGATCACGAGCGACCCGCCGATCGTCAAAACGAGTTATCTCGACTGCATCGTTACCCTAGAGCATTGTTCGACCAGATAGAACCATTTGATGGTCCAAATCAGGTCGTTCGGCTAGGCAAATCGCGCAGCGCGACATGGTATGTCGGGCAAGCGATTTAACGACGCCGACGGGCTGATTTGGTCCACCAAACAGGGATGTTTCCCTGTTTGGCACTCAAGTGCGCAAATCGGAAACATCCGATTTGCGGTAGGCCG
>JBCDLT010000104.1:0-15819 GCA_038745065.1 Pseudomonadota bacterium
CCTGATCCGCGCGGCCGAGACAGAGGCGCGCCTGGACATAGCGGTGCCTCGGCTTGAAACCGTTGCGATCCGTGGCCGCCAACAGGAACTGGAGGTCGGCTTATGGAAAGCCGGTGAAACGGCGGCAGTCGTGCAATCCCTAGATTAGCCGAACGGGATCCCGCCGCAATAGATCTCACAACACCAAACCGGCCAGTCCCAGCGCAGAGACCGGGACGAACAACCATCCCTGCGGCATTGTCTTGTAGCTGATCTTCAAGACCGGCGGCAGCACGATGCCCAGAAGGGCAATCGCGGCGGCAAAGGCGGTGCCCACGATCGCAAGTGCGGCCTGACCGGGCATGAAGGCCGCCACCCCGAAAACCGCGGCCTGAAGGGCCAATGCAAGCGTCGCGATGTGCCAGCAGAAATACTGAACACAGCGAACGGTATCGGGCAGCGACCGGGCTTCAAGCAGCGGCCGCGCGATTGCCTGGCCGCCCGCAAACAGGTGAAGGCCCGTATTAAAAGCGCTGAGGCCGGCGGCAAGGACAAGGAAGATGTTCATGCAACGCTCTCTCGTCTGCGGGGATGCGCCGGTGAGATAGCGTGCTCGTGCGGGATTCGGTACCGACGATCGTCAAGAAATACGGGTTTTCAATCAGAATGCGCGGTGCGGTGCGAGGGGCGACTTGCCGGATCGCCGTTGCGGCTTCGTGCCACGACAGACCGTCCGGTTGCCGGTAGTCGACCACGTCGGTGTCAAACAGTCCTTTGCCACACTACTCCCGGCGTATCGAGCCGTCACGCTCTTGCCCCCGTTTCCGCCGCGGCCACCGGCCGGAAATGCTGTTGACGATCCCTACGTCAACGCGTACCTGAATAGGTGCGGTGACGGGCGACACCGAGCATAGTTGGGTTCAAGCCACCATGCCGATGTCAGTACGCTCGCCCGCACGAACAGGGCTTGTCGGGTTTTCGGGACGGCAGCCGTTTCTTTCCAATCCCTTTATGCCATCGCGCCGGTCCGGAGCCGTCCTGGCGACCGGCCTGTTCCTGGCGGGGTGCGCGGGCGGAACGCCGGCGGACATTCTGTTCGAGGGGATACCGGCGCCATCGGCATTTGCCAACGACGATACCGCCGATACCCGACCTGCAAGCCGCTCCGTTGCCTATGAGGATGCGCCATCGGTGGCCGTGTCCGAGATTTTGTCCCATTCGGCAACAGGCGATGGCTTTGCCGTTGGTGAAACGGCCCGCTCCGACGGGCGGTATTATCTCTTCCGGGTCCGGACGGAAGCAGGCTCCTACACCATCCGCGGACAGGCGTTGATGGAAAAACACCTGCGCGAATTGCGGGCGGTGGCCGTACTGCGCGATCGAAGCCGGGCCGCCGCCCTGGCGCGCGGTGCCGGTGAAGCCGTCGCGTCGCCTGTCGTCGCGCTTGTCGGCATGGTCGCCAACCCGGCAAACGCGGCGAGAAACACCTATGCCAATGCAAGGGGGGCGCTGTCGTCGGCCCGCGACGGGATGGCGAATGCGGCGCGATTCGTCAGCCGACGGGAAAGAAGCGGCCCGAAAGTGGCCGAGCGGGAAAAGGACGGCTTTGGAGAGAACCTCGTCGGCCGTCCGGTCCTGCGTCGCAAAATGGCGCGTGACCTGGGTGTCGATCCCTATACCCATTACACGCCACTGCAACGGGAATTGGACCTTTTATCGTCATTCGCGTCCGCCGGCCGCTTCGGCGTCAATGGCGGTATTGCCGCAATTCCGGGCGTTGGCGGGATCGTCGTTTCCGGCGTCACCGCCGTCGGACGTGTGACGGAACGGGTTCTCGACAGTTCGCCGAAGCAAATGGCGGGCATGAACCGGAAACGTTTCGCCGAACGCGGCTTCGATGTTGGCAACGTCAATGCCTTCCTGCTCAATTCCGCCTATACACCCAGCGAAAAGACGATCTATACGGGCCTTCTTGTCGAGATGGACCCGGTGCCGGGATATCGCTCACTCCTTTCGCAAGCCGCGACAGCGCGCGGCAGAACGCAGGCCCTTGAACACCTGCAGTCGCTTGCGGCCATCGTCGACATTCAAAAAACGCCCGGAACGCTCTCCCGTATCGATGTGCTGGCAGATTATCCGGTCGTCTCGCTTTCAGGAGGCGGGCGGATCGTCATTGCCGTCTACGATCTGATGGCCTGGGTACCCGAAACCGCGGCCCGTTTCGACGCGCTGGCCGATGCGCTTGACAGGCCGTCGAACGCAACGGCACCGGTCCAGGTCATGGTGACCGGGCGCGCTACGAAACGCACCGGCAAAGCCGCTGATCGATACGGCTGGATACTGGTCTCCGCGGACCGGCTGCTGCAGACCGGTTCGGTGCCGCCCCGATAGGGTGCCGCGCGGCCTGCCGGCCGCGTTGCTGGACCGCCGGTCAGGGTTGCGCGAAGATGCGCCACCAGTTTTCGGGCTTCGTGCGGCCGCCATGGCCTGTCCTCGTGTCGATCCACAAGGCCAGACGACGCAGCGGCGACAGGGCGACGCGCAGCCACGCCCGGTGCCACCATTTGGTGAAATCCCGGTTGAACGGGCACACGCGCATACAGATCGCGCAGTCCGACGACAATTTCGTCCAGAAACCGAAGCAGGCGGCGGCATCTGAGGTCCATTTTCGAACGCCCCGGATCGCGGAAACGTCCGGGCGGTCGGTCGAAGGCGGACCGTAGGGCAAGGCCTTGACCGGACAGGCGTCGGCGCATTTCGTGCAGATGTCGCAGAATGCTGCGACACCCAGCTTGCGGGGCAGGTCGTGGCTCAGGGGCAAAGACGTGAAAATCTTCGAAAAGCGCAACCTCGGTCCGAACTCTTCGGTGATCACCAATTGGTTGCGGGCATATTCTCCAAGGCCGGCCTTGACGGCGAACGGTATGACCAGCCCGGTATCGTTCATCGACGGCACGGCTTCGTATCCGAGATTGCGGATGTAAGCGGCGACCTGGGCGACGATGGCGGCCTCGTGACTGTATTCCCGGCCGGTGGCCGCGCCGCCGAGCGCCGACGGATAGGTGGCAACCAGGCTTTCGTCCATTTCGTGACCGAGCACGATTACCGAGGCGATTCCCTCCGGCAGGTCGTTCGGCGCTTCGGATGCATCTCTGGCATCGACGCGGGACACATACAGCCAGCGTTCGTCATGGTCCGTGATGCCGCACAGATCGGCGCCGAAGAAGCGTGCAATCCGCTTGATCTCGGCGGCCATGGCCGCGGAATCGTCGACCGGCACCTGTTGAGGCGCGACCGGCGTGTCGTACGAGATCGGGGCCTGGAATCCCTCGCGCAGGCCGCGGTCCTGATTGCGGTTCGTGAATATGTCGGAGATCAGCCATGACGCATTGCGCAGGGCGAAATCCTTCTGGCTGAAGCCCGCGCCGCGGCGCGGGATCGCTTCCATGCGGTAGCTTTCAAAAAACGCCCGCGTGCGATCCGACCGGATCGCATCGTCCCAGAACGCCCGCGTAAAGATGTCGTTGCGCTGGACGAAGGGTTCGAAGTCTTGCGTGACCTCGATACCTGCGTCGGCGTCGCTCCGGGCATAGCGTTTTGCCCATTCGGCCCGCTTTTCATCCAGGGAAAGGCGATTGGCCGGCCAAGGCATGCGGGACGTTCTCCTTATACCAACGGCGATCACCCTACTCGCGTGATGCCTTTGCGTCCATGCTCGTGCCCTGCGCTCATCGGGCGACCATTGGGGGCTGTATTGTGGATTGATTTCCGTTTTGTCCGGCGCCGGTGCCCGATGCCTTGGTGGACATGGGCATCTGTGATTACTGGAACACAGTGATTCCCTCAGCCGGCAAGAAGGCGCCCAATGACCGACTGGACGGACGGATACGTCACCGACATCGAATATGCCTATGCCTATTGCCAGGAGCTGAATCCGGTTCGGGCCACGCTTGCGCTGCTCAGCAAGGGATTGGCGGTTCCGGAATTCGAAACCGCCTGCGAGCTCGGTTTCGGGCAGGGACTGGCCACCAACCTGCACGCTGCCGCATCGGCAACGCACTGGTACGGCACCGACTTCATGCCCGGCCAGGTCGCCTTTGCACAGGACCTCAATCGAATTTCGGATGCGGATGCCCGTCTGTTCGACGAGTCGTTCGAGGAGTTCGTTCACCGGTCCGACCTGCCGGACTTCGATTTTATCGGTCTGCACGGGGTCTGGAGCTGGATCAACGAAGACAATCGGGATCTGATCGTCTCTTTCCTGCGCACCCGCCTCAAGCCGGGCGGGATCGTTTATCTGGGGTATAACGCCGCTCCCGGCTGGTCCGGTTTCGCGCCCCTCAGACATTTGATGAAGCAGTTCGGCGAGACGATGGTCGCGCCTTCAACGGGCGGTATCGACGGCATTGCCGGAGCCGTCGGGTTCGCCGACCAGTTTCTGAAAGCCAATCCCGCTTTCGCCGCAGCCAACCCCATGGTTGTCGATCGGTTCGAAAAGGTCAAAACGCAGGATCCGGCCTATCTCGCGCACGAGTATTTCTGTGCCAACTGGCATCCGGTCTATTTCTCGGACATGGCCGCCCGGCTTGGCGCGGCAAAACTCGCCTTTGCCGCTCCAGCCCGGTATCTCGATCATCTGGATGTGCTCAATCTGACGCCCGAACAATCCGGTTTCCTCGAACAGATTCCCGATCCCGTATTTCGGGAAAGCACCCGGGACATGATGATCGCCCGGCGGTTCCGCAGCGATTACTGGATCAAGGGGTCCCGAACGCTCCTGCCGGGCGTGCTCGGCGACCGTCTCAGGGCACAAAGGGTCGTGTTGCTGCGCCCGCGGACGGAGGTCTCGCTGGTCGTGCGCGGCGGCCTGCGGGAAGTGGAGATGCAGGAAGCGGTCTACGGACCGATCCTCGATGCGCTCGCCGGACAGCAACCGATTGCGATCGGCGCAGTCGAGGCCGCCGTTGCGGAGAACGGACTGACGCTTCCCCAGGTTGTCCAGGCGCTTCTTGTGCTCGGCGGGGACAATCATCTGGCGCCTGCGCAGTCCGAAGAGGTGGTCGCCACGGCCAGACAAAGGACCGACGCGCTCAACCGGCATATCGTAAAACTGGCCCGGGAGGGTGCGATCATCGACTTCCTTGCGAGCCCGGTCACCGGCGGGGGCATCCGGATGGGGCGAATCCAGCATCTGTTCCTCGATGCCCATCTGCACGCCGGCACCAGCCCTGCCGATTGGGTCGACCATGTCTGGCCGATCCTTGCCGCACAGGGGCAGAAGATCATCAAGGACGGGACGGAACTCCAGTCGGATGCGGAAAACCGGGCCGCGCTCCTGGAACAGGCCGAGCGGTTCGCAAACACCCAATTGCCCGTATTCCAGGCTTTGCAACTCGTCTGAACCCGATCAGTTTGCCTGCGCGCGGGCCGTGGAGCGGTCCGTCAATCCGCCGGCAAGCCGAGGGCCAGCCGGAAACGTGCCTTGTTGTGGGCCCCGTCCCGGGTGACGAGGACCTTTGCCGATTCCGTTCGCGCGACCTTCAGCACGGCGACACGGGGGCCGCCGGCAATCGTGTGCAGGGTTTCGGCAAGACGATCCAGGCCGGCATTGTCATCGATCGTATCGGCGGATGCAATGCCGCAAGCGCGCGCGATCCCGGCAAGGTCGGCGCCCGTTGCGGTATGCGTCTCCTGGGCGCCGGTTTCGCCGTACAATTCGTTGTCGATCACCACGACGGTCAGGTTGGCGGGGGCGCTTTGGGCGATGGTTGCGAAACTTCCCATCCCCATCAGCATCTCGCCGTCGCCGGTCACGACGAGCACGGGCTCCGATGGACGGGCCAGGGCAAGGCCGAGCCCGGTCATGGCGGCGCCGCCCATGGCGCCCCATAGGTAGAAATTTCGTTCGTGATCGCCCGCCGCGGCGACATCGTAGGTCGGTGAGCCGAGCCCGGTCGCCACAAGCAGGTCGGTCCGCCTTGCGAGCAGGCGCGCAATGGCCTGGCGGCGATCGAGACGAGCTGCCGCACTCATATCGCGGTTCCTCCCTCGACGAAGACCTTCGCGCCGATCAGTCTTTGCGACAAAAGCACTGCCAGCGCGGAACCGCCGTCAAATGCCATCGACGCGGCGTGACGCACGGTGTCCGCCACCTCTTCGGAACGCTCCGCCCGGATGCAGTGAATGCCGGACATCTGAAGCGCGGCTTCGGTCCGGGTTCCCATCGGAACCTGCCAGGCATTGAATTCGCCCCATTCGCCGCGCATCGTGACCAGCATCAGGAGCGGCATCCTGCAGATCTCGATCATCGACAGCATGTTGATGCAGTTTCCGACCCCGCTCGACTGCATCAGGAGAGCGCTGCGGTTGCCGCCGAGCCAGGCCCCCGCGCACTGGGCGATGCCTTCCTCTTCGGTGGTCAGGCTGATGGCGTGCATATCCGGATCCGTTTGAACCCGTGCGATTAGGCGGGCATGGCCGCCATCGGGAACATAGGAGACCTGCCGCACGGCGGAGGCGCGCAAAACGTCGAATATCTCATCCTGCCAGGCTTTGGCATCCAGTGGCGGGGCGTCGTTCATGGGACACTTCCGGGTTACGGGTGTGCCGGTCTGCACTGTCTTCGAACTGGGCGAGACGGCTTGGCCGGCCGGAGAGCATTGATCAGACGAGTCTATGGCGATGGTGTGAACCTGTCGATTGAAAACCGACGGGCGGTGATCCTGGAGCGTTCGACCGTGTTCCTTCGTGCCGCGCCGGGGCGCGGCGACTTTACACTTGCGGTCGATCCGCCGATCCGTGATGTAGGGGCACGGGTTTCGGAGAGTGGCCTTGGATAAAAACGTTGCGGCGCAACCCGCCTATGATCTGAAAAACCTGACGATGGGGATCGGCGGCGCGCTTCTGGCCGTGGGCGTTTTGACGATCGCGCGCATCGTTATCCTGTTCTTCGCGGAGCAGGACCTTTTCTTCGACGAAGCGCAATACTGGTTCTGGTCGACGTCGATCGAAGGCGGGTATTTCTCGAAGCCGCCCGGCCTTGCCGTGGTGATCGCAACAACGACCGGGCTCTGCGGCGATTCCGAGGCCTGCATCCGGGTCGGGGCACCCGTTCTCTATGCGCTTGCGGCCGGTGGTGTGGGCCTTTTGGCCGCGCGCATGGCCGGAACAGCCGCCGGATGTGCGGCGGCCCTCCTGTTCCTGACCATTCCCGGCGTCAGTTTCGGTGCCCGGCTGATTTCCACCGACGCGCCGCTTCTCGTCTGCTGGGCGGCGGCGCTGTACCTGTTTCATCGCTATCTGGAAACCCGGTCCTGGATGGATGCGATTCTGCTCGGGGCTGCGGTCGGTCTGGGTTTCCTTGCGAAATATGCCATGGTCTATTTCGGCTTCTGCCTGGCCGTGCACGCGCTGATCGAGCGCCGAGTGCTGGATCGGCTGACAGACCTCAAGCTGTGGGTCGGTTTCGCCGTCGCGGTCCTGGTGTTTTCGCCCAATCTCATCTGGAACCTGCAGAACGGCGCGGTGACGCTGGCGCATACGGCGGACAATGCCAGTTGGGGCGGCGCCCTCTTCAATCCCGACGAACTGGCTGAATTCTCCGGGGCACAGATCGGGATCCTGGGACCGGTGCTGTTTGGTATCCTTGTGTGGGGATTGTGGCGTTTTGCGCGCAACCTGACGGACGACGAGCGCTTTCTGCTCGCCTTTTCGGTGCCGATCACGGCGACGATGTGCCTGCAGGCGCTGATCTCGCGGGCCAACGCCAACTGGGCCGCATTGTCTTTCGTCGCGTTTGTCATCCTAGCGGTGGTGTTGGCCTTCCGGCTGCGGGCAAGGGCCTGGCTTGCCGTTGCGTTTGCCACGCATCTTGCCGTGATGGTCGGATTTGCGATCATCGACATGAACGTCAAGTCCTGGTCAATGACCGTGGAGCGCACGCCGTTCAAGCGGGTTCTGGGCTGGGCGGATGTCAGCGATGCCGTGCGAGCCGTAGCGCGCGATAACGCCGTCCGAAGCGTGGTTTCCAACAGCCGCTCTGTGACCGCCCAGCTCACCTATTACCTGCGTGACGATGACTTGCCGGTCCACGCCTGGCTTTACTCGAACAGTCCGCGCAACCATTACGAACAGGTCATGCCGGCAACTGCCGACATTCCAGGCCCGATCCTTGTCGTGACCCGGTGCGGTGTCGATTTCGGCGAGGTGCTGGAAGGCGTTCGAAAAACCGGAAACGTCGCCGTGCCGATTGCCCGCGCCCGTGAGCGCACGCTTTATTGGGCGGTGATGGACGCGATGCCGGCCGACCCGCCGCCGCTCGCCGATTGTCGGGGCTGAGGCGGGACGATCGACAGGCCGAGCGTCGCATAGGGATTCGGGCTTGAACCGACCAGGGGAAGCGAAAACCCCGGCAGATCGAAGAGGCCGAGATCGGTCCGGTTCGGAAACCGCTCCGTGACCCAGGACGGAGGCTCGGCGCCGCCACGGACACGCCAGACAATGGCCAGCCCGGTTTCCTCCAGCGCGGAGCGATCGATCCAGGGCGAACGCCGGAAATCCCCCTCCAAGAGAACCGCCGGACGGTCCGGGCTGTACAGACCGACAAGGCCGGCGCTCCAGATGTCGCCGGCCACGACCGCAAGAGGCGTTCCGGTTTCACGCCGCCACTGGTTCGAGACCAGCCAGCCGTGATAGGCGCCGGGCCACATGGTCCGGTTCGCCCTGTCCGTCAGGGCCGGTGTCACGGCCTGGCCGGCGGCAATCAAGACCGGCAGGCTGACAAGGAAGATCAGATAGAGTGCCGCCAGTTTCGCGCCGTTCCAGAGCCGGAACGACCTGCCCGCCAGGACGACCAGCGCCAGGCCGGACAGGTTGAACATGGGCATGCCCCACATGGTCAGGAATTCGATGCCCATGGCGAAGCACAACATAATCGAAATGGCGAGCGGCGCCGCAGCCATGATCAGCACGTATGTGCGATCGAACTTGGACGTCCCGCCGACCGGAATCTCGGGGCACGACGGGATGCCTTTCCGGTTGCCGGCCCACAGGAAGGCGGCGATTGCAAACAGGACGAGGTGGCAGGCCAATTGGGCTGCAAAAAAGTTGGCGGGAAAATAAAGGCGTGTCGCGAAGTCCGGCGCGGTCTTCTGGGTCAGGGCATAGGCAAAGGGCAGGTAGTCGCTGGCAACGATCCAGTAGAAGTGCGGGCCGGCAAGCAGCAAGGCCAGAGCGGCGGCGGCAAAGAGCTGCACGCCTTTGAGAACGGACCTTCCTTGCGGCGTCGCCAGCACCACCACGCCGCACGCAAGCGCGAGGATGACGGCGCTGTACTTGGTATAGATCAGAAGGGCCATCCACAGGGCAAGCAACAAAAAATAGCGCCAGCGTGCGGTCGTGAGCGCACGGTGGAAGTGCAGTGTCGCCAACGCCCATAACGGCATCTGCAGGACGTTCGGATTGAACTCGGTGGTGGGAAACGTGAAGTAATAGTTCAGGGTGAGGGCCAGGACAGCAAACGCTGCACCGGGACCGCCGACCATGGGACGGGCAAGGCTCCAGACCGCCCAGAACGTCACGATTACACAGAGCTGTCCCAGGAGATAGGCCGTCCAGGGCCCGGCATCGAGTGCCAGAAAGGCCTCTTGCAGCCAAGCCGCCAGCGGCGGGTGTTTGTGATAGCCCCATTGCCACTCACGGCCCCAGAGATAGGCCTCGACGACATCAAGCGGCATGGCGGTCCACATCAGGGCCGGGAGAAAAGTCCACAGCGTCAGATGGATGCCGCTTACCAGAAGAACCGCGCGGATCGGGTTCTCCCGGACCAGCCCGACCAACCAGCGTCCTGGCGCAAAGACAGATGCCATGAAAGGAAATGCTTGCTATTAGCGATTAGCGTGCGAGCGCCGATCATGTACAGAACCGGGAATACGATCGCAATGGGAGCCGCCGATTTCTTTCGTGCGACACGTTTTGCCGTCGTCGGGGCCGCAAACACTGTCCTCGATGTGGCGGTGTTTTCAGCGCTGGTCTTCGCCTTTGGCGTCGCTCTCGTGCCGGCCAATGCGGTGGCTTATCTGGTGGCGTCCACGTCCAGTTATTTTGCCAATCGGATGTGGACCTTCCGGGGCAAGACGGCTCCCGCCTCTCTCAAGGACTATGCGGCGTTTCAGATGATCAACGGTACCGGCTTCCTGCTGGCAACCGGTGCGCTGGTCGTTCTGGCCGGTTATCTGCCGGTGCTGGTCGCGAAGCTCTTCAGCATCGGCGTGTCTTTTGCCTGGTCTTTCCTGGTACTCGACCGCTTCCTGTGGAATTCGGCGACGGATAGCCGGACGCGCCGCTGACCGTCGCCCAGACGCTATTCGGCGGCTTCGGCAAAGCGCGGACGCGCAGGGCGCAGGACAGTCGGCGGCCTCTCCGGTGTTGCATTGGGACGATGATCGGACCGTGCCGTTCGGCCGGCATAGACGAGCGCGAACATCGGTGGCGTGAAATAGAAGCTGACAACGGTGGACAGGAGTACGCCGCCGGCGATCGACATGGCAAAGGGCGGCCAGAAACCACCGCCTTCCAGGATAAGGGGCAGGAAACCGCCGAATGTCGTTACGGTGGTCGACACGATGTGGCGACTTGCTCCCATGACGATGTCGACGATGCGCGCCTTGTCGCCGGCCACGGCCAGCGGATCGGCCTGAAGCGCCGTCATGATGATGATTGCCGCGTTGATGGACACGCCGATCGAGCCGATCACACCGATGACCGCCTGAATGCCGAACGGGTACTGGAAGACGGCAAGCGCCAGGATCGACAGGCCGGCGGACAATAGAGTAACCGCGCCGGCGACGAGCGACAGGCGGAATGAGTTGAACGTCAGCACGATGGTAGCGATCGTCAACGTCACGATCAGCCCCACCGACGCCATGAGGTTACGCAGGGTCTCGCCGCGGGCATCGGAATCGCCGCCGATCTCAAGGCGGTATCC
The DNA here is from genome assembly GCA_038745065.1 of Pseudomonadota bacterium. GTDB lineage: Bacteria > Pseudomonadota > Alphaproteobacteria > Rhizobiales > JANQQB01 > JANQQB01. Next base: position 10,964 of record JBCDLT010000104.1, read on the forward strand.
GGCCGGCATGGCAAAGCCGTTTTCATCGAGGGCGGCCTGCACCTTCTTCAACGCCTCCTCGGGCAGAACACCGTATTGCACGAAGCCTTGAACCGTGTTGGTGCGCTCGCCGTTGCGGCGATGGATCTCGGGTTCGGCCGGAACGAGTTCCATGCGGCCGAGGGCGGTTACGGGAATGCCGCGATAGGCATTGTCGGCGCCCGCCGCGCCGGGCGGGAAGACGTCGAGCGTTCGCACGAAGTCCGCGTTTGACCGCTCTGCCTGGCCGAGCCGGACCCGTACCGGCAATTGCTCGGTGCCTTCCACGAGGGATCCGCCGACCACGCCTTCCAGGTTGGCGTCGAGCTGGCGCGCAACGGAAACAAGATCCAGTCCGGCGAGGCGGACCTTGTCCTCATCGAGCACGAATTCGAGCTTCGGGGCGGCGTAACCCATGGAGGCCCGCACGTGTGTCGTCTCGTCGACCTCGTCGACGATCAGGCGCGCCCGGTCACCAAGCGTGCGCAGCACTTCAAGGTCTGGACCGACGAAGCGCAGTTCGACAGGTGCGTCGACAGGAGGCCCCTGAACAAGGTCGCGGACCAGGATGCGGGCGGCCGGAAACGCCGCATCCAACCGGTTCTGCAAAGGCGCGATCAGTTCCGCGGTTGCCGCCGGAGACCGGGTTGTTATCAGGGCCTTGGCATATCCAGGCGATGCATCGCGGTCGGTCAGCATGTTGTAATAAAATGCCGGAGCACTCTCACCGATGACCCAGCTTACGCCGGTGATCGAAGCTTCATCTTCAAGGAAGCCATCGACCCTTTTCACCATGCGATCGGTTTCGGTAATCGCGGTTCCGGCCGGCATTTCGATCTCGATGTAGAACTGGTCTCGGTCGACGCCTGGGAAAAACTGGGCTGTCAGCGTCGGAAACGAAAGAAATCCTATAACCGGCAGGATCAGCGCATACATGATCGCAATGCGCGGATGGCGGATCGACAGGGTCAGTGTTGCCTTAAAGGCCCGGCCCAACCATCCCGGCGACACACCGTTCGACCAGAAACCGGCCCTGGCGGCGCGTTTCGGGTCGGGCAGCAGCCAGCCGGAGATTGCCGGCGTGACCGTCATGGCGATCACGAAAGACCAGACCAGCATCACGATCACGGCGATCGCGATCGAGCCGACAAAGTCGCCGGCCGGTCCCGGCAGCAGCGCCATCGGCATGAATGCCAGTGCGGTCGTCACCGTCGAGGCCAGCAAGGGCGCGGCGAGGCGGCGAACGGCCTTTTGCACGGCCAATTGCCGGTCGGCACCCGCGGCAAGCGCCTTTCGGATCTCGTCGGTCATGACGATGGCGGCGTCGACCAGCAGGCCAAGGGCCACGATGAGGCCGGTGACCGACATCTGGTGGATCGAGATGCCGAGAAAGTTCAATGTCGCCACGGAAGCCAGGGTGACGACCGGCAGAACAGTCGCTACGACCAGCGCGGCCCGGGCGCCGAGCGTGAAAAACAGGACGGCAACGACCAGAGAAACGCCGATCAGCATGTTCCGGCCGACTTCGGCCAGGCGATCGAACGTGTAGGTGCTTTGGTCGAACAGAAGGCGGTGCTCCAGGCCGTCCGGCAGCGTTTCCTCAAAGGCTGCGATTTCACGCTTGATGCGCGCCGTCCAGGCGTCGACCTGCAGGTCGTCTTCCATCTTGGCGGCGACCAGGATTGCCTTCTGACCGCCGGTATAGACAATGGCGGACGGCGGATCGCGCGCCGACTTGGAAAGCGTGGCGATATCGCCAACCCGTGTGATCAGACCGTTTGCAGATGTCGCCAGCGGCACTTCGGCCACGCGTTGCAGGCCGTCTATCTCGCCGGCGACCTCGATCAGAAGGTCGGATTGCGGTCCGCGCAGGCGGCCTGCACTGACCTTGGCGTCGGCATTGCCGATTGCCTGGGCGACCTGATCCGGCGTCAGGCCCAGAGACGCAAGGCGATCCGCATCGATCGCGACCAGAATTTCTTCATCCGGCTCCCCGAAACGCTCGACAATCTTTGTGCCGGCCACCGCACGGAGGCGGTTCTGGAGGTCTTCGGCATACCGGCCGATGAGCGAATCGGGCACCGCATCGTGGCGCGGCAGGATGGCACTGATCGCGGTGTAGGCCCCGGTCCGGTCATTGTCGAAGGTCGGTTCGGGAACGCCTGCGGGAAACTCAAGGGCGGCATCGGACAAGGCGTCCCGGATCTCCGACCAGGCCTGTTCGATTCGCGCGTCGGAAATGAACGACGACAGTTCGACGGTTACCAGCGAGACCCCGGTCCGGGATACGGATCTGAGTTCCTCGATTTCGGAAATCTCACGCAATTCCTGTTCGATCTTTTCGGTGACCAGCGCCTCGACCCGTTCCGGATCGGCGCCCGGATAAGCCGTGACGATCGTGGCGAACAGGTTGGTGATGGTCGGATCCTCTTGCCGACCGATCGACAGAAAGGCGGACATGCCGGCAGCCAGCACGACGAGGAGCGCAAGCGCCGTCAGACGCTTTTCGCGAAAGAAGAGGGTCTCCATGTCAGGCTCCTTCGCCGGCGGTTATCGGCTGAACCGTCATGCCGGGGACAACGCGGTGGTTGCCGTCGACGATGATCCTCGCACCGTCGCTGATGGTGCCGCGCACATAAGCCTGGTCGTCACGGACAGTGAGGATTTCCACGCTCTCTACGCCGACGGTCGGACCCTCGGGTGCATCGGAAACCGTCAGCACGGTCCACAGACCGCGGGTTCCAGCGCGCAGGCTGGATCGCGGCAGCCACATGCCCGGTGCGTCCTCGCGGATTTCGAGCTCGAGATCGGCAGTCGCGCCGAACGGGACGGACGGGGCATCGACCAGATCAAACAAGGCGATGGCCGTCCGGGTAGCGGGATCGATGTCGGGCCGCAGCGCAATCAATCGAGCCGTCAGGGCGGTTTCGCCAAACCGGATCGGGTAGGCCGATCCGATCCGCAAGGCAATCGTGCGGTCCTGAGGCAGGCCGACACGGATCTGGGGACGGCCGGATTCGATCAGATCGATCAGCGGCAAGCCGGCCTCGACGATCGAGCCCTCGTCCAGGCGACGCGCCCCGACAGTCCCTGCATAAGGGGCGATCAGAACCGACTTTTGCCGGTCGATTTCAACCGACATCAGTGCCGCGTCGACTTCTTTCATCGAGGCGTTGAAACGGGCCAGGGAAAGCCGGGCGGTGTCGTGATCTTCTCCGGTCGCAAAACCGCGTTCCTTCAGTGCCAGTTTGCGGTCCGTGGTCAGGCGGGCGAGTTCCGCCTGGGCTTCCAGGGCATCGCGGCGGGCTTCCAGTTCGGCGGTTCGCGCGTCCAGCAACGCCATGTCGAGCCGGGCAATGACCTGTCCCTGTTCAACGCGATCACCCTCCTCGGCAAGGATCTCGACGACCGTGCCGCCGCGTTCGAAGGCGAGCGCGCTCGACCGGGCCGGCTCGAAACGCCCGGCATAGCGCTCGACGGTGCTGAAATGATCCAGCATGCGTGCCGTGTCGGTCCGGACCGTCAGGGGCGGCGGCGCATCGATCGGCGGCCGGGCCGCGGCGCGTTCATGCAGCGTGCTGGTCCCCAACGCCATGGCGCCCAAAGCGAGACTGCCGGCCGCCAGTAAACCGAACAGACCGGCGACAGTCGACAGGAAGCGCCGGGTCCGACTGGGCGCTTGGGACTTCGTGGAGGCGGGAGATTTCCGGGGCGTTTTGCGTTGCATGACGGCACGATCCGACGGGTGTTGATTGCGAAGTTAGCAACGCTAACATATGTTAGTGCCGCTTACTTATCAAGCTTTCCTACGCATCCAGCGCCGGATAGGATCAAACGATGACAACAAAAAAGACGATTCGGCCCAAGGACGGATATCATCATGGCGATCTCGGTAAGGCGCTCGTGGCCGCGGTCCGCCGTCTGATCGAGCGCGATGGCCCGGCGAACTTTTCCATCTCGGAAGCCTGCAAAATGGCCGGTGTGTCGACCGCGGCGCCCTACAAACACTTCGCGGACAAACAGGACATCCTCAACCATGCCGCCCGCAGCGGCTTCGAAGACCTGACACAGGCCATGGCGGTCGCAAGTGCCGAGCGCAGTCAGGGCCAGGTGCATGTGATTACACAAATGGGCAAGGCCTATGTCCGCTTTGCCCTCGACCATCCGGGCACATTTCGGCTGATGTTCGGTTCAAGCCCCAACGTCAAGGACGATCCAACAGTCAACGCGACCGGGCATACGTGTTTCAGCACGCTCATTCAGGAAGTCGGCAACCATCTCGGGCCCGGCTCATCCGACGCCCAGGCCAAACAATTGGCGATTCTGTTGTGGACCTTCGTGCACGGAGCGGCGTCGCTGGCCATCGACAAGGATTACGATGCCGCCGATATTCCCGTCGACGTCGAAGCTCTGGTGGAACAGGCGAGCCGACAATTGCTTGCACGGCATGACCAGGTGCTGGGGCCGCCGGACGGGTAACGCGGCCGCCTGAAAGGCCCTCGGCGGCCGTGGAACGGGGACGTCCTACGCGTTTCTTTGGAACGCTGTCACGTTTGTCTGGCGCCCGACCGACCGATCTCCTGCACTCTCGACGGTCACGTTCCGCGTCAATTGAGAGAACATCTGGTGTTTGGTCATGCCTTCGAGCAGCCCGGTTATGGCGTCGGGCCGGACGATATCGCTGTCTTCGGAGAACGCGTAGACCAGGCAGAGGTCGCACAGGATGTTGACGAGCCTTGGAACGCCGCGCGTTGCCTGGTGGATGAGACGACAGGCGTCGTCGGAAAAGATCTGCCACGTCGCGCCGGCCAGCGTCAGCCGGTGGTGGATATAGGCCG
>JBCDLT010000105.1:0-15351 GCA_038745065.1 Pseudomonadota bacterium
GACCACGACCCGGTGTACAAAGTCACCATCATTCCGCGTGGTCCGGCACCAGACGCCCGACGATGGCATGACCCGCCTCGTGATAGGCCGTTAGCAATTTCTCGTCCTCGGACATGGCCATGGACTTGCGCTCAGCGCCCATCATGATCTTGTCCTTGGCCTGCTCGAAGTGGTCGTGACGGACCGTGCGTGACTCCTGTCGGGCGGCGAAGAGCGCCGCTTCATTGACCAAGTTGGCCAGATCTGCACCGGAGAAGCCCGGTGTTCCACGGGCCAGGTCCCGCGGTCGCACGTCGTCATCCACCGGCACCTTGCGCATGTGGACGCCGAGAATCTGCTCGCGGCCGACAACATCCGGATTCGGTACCACGATCTGCCGGTCGAAACGGCCGGGCCGCAGCAGCGCCGGGTCCAGAACGTCCGGACGGTTGGTCGCCGCGATCAGGATGATGCCCTCGTTGGCCTCGAAGCCGTCCATCTCGACAAGCAATTGGTTGAGCGTCTGCTCGCGCTCGTCGTTACCGCCGCCAAGACCGGCGCCCCGATGCCGACCGACCGCGTCGATCTCGTCGATGAAGATGATGCACGGTGCGTTCTTCTTGGCCTGTTCGAACATGTCGCGGACACGGCTGGCGCCGACACCGACGAACATTTCAACAAAGTCCGAGCCGGAAATCGTGAAGAACGGCACATTCGCTTCGCCGGCGATCGCGCGGGCCAGAAGCGTCTTACCGGTCCCCGGAGGACCGACGAGCAATACGCCGCGCGGAATGCGTCCGCCGAGCCGCTGGAATTTTTGTGGGTCGCGCAGGAAGTCGACGATCTCCTGAAGGTCTTCCTTGGCCTCATCGACACCGGCCACGTCCTCGAACGTCACGCGGCCGTGCGATTCAGTCAGGAGCTTGGCCTTCGATTTACCGAAACCCATCGCCTTGCCGCCGGATCCCTGCATCTGTCGCATGACGAACAGCCAGATGCCCAGAATGAGGAGCATCGGGAACCACGAGATCAATGCACCGACGAGCGAGAAGCTCTCGGTCGCCGGCTTCGCCTTGATCTCGACGCCGCGCTCATTCAGCAGGTCGATGTAATTGGCATTCGGCGGAGCGAAGGTCTGAAACTGGCCGCCATTGGCATATTGCCCGCTGATCTGCTGATCCTGAATGACCACATTGCCGACTCGCCCCTGGTCGACTTCCGCAAGAAACTGCGAAAATGCGATATCCCGCGTATTCGACCGCTGGTTCGGATTCTGAAACAGCTGGAACAACGCGATCAGCAGAAGCGCTATGATGGCCCACAACGCAAAATTGCGAAAATTGGAGTTCATGAAGAGTGTCCCTTGCCGCGAACGGCGGTGTCTTTGTGGGGTAACATAGGCACCAACCCCATGATTGCCAACCCGACTGGCTTATTGAGCCGATGCGACCTTTCGCGCTGGCCGGATCCGGAAAGCAGCGGGTTCAAACGGATCTCATGCGCCGGGTGTCGGGATCCATATCGGGATGGATAGGCCGAATCGTGGCCCATTCGCAATGTTTTGATCGATTCGGGGTAAATCCACCGGCAATTCGGATGATTTGCCCGCCTACAAATACGGCTGGCACACTTTCGATGGCTTTGGCCGGAATCTCGCGGGCAAAGAACGGTGCCGCCGCGGCGCGCCCGGAATGGCCGAGCGCTCTGATTCGGGCGTCCGGCGCCGCAACAAGGCCGGTCTCGACAATAAAGCGGTCGTCCCATACCAGCTTTTCTCCCGCGCCAAGGGACAGGTCGGGAAACCCCGACCGGCCGGCTTCGCGATAGATCCAGACCGTCGATCCGAACCGTTCGAATATACAACCGGCAAGTGTGCCCGCGACCGCCGGCCGGTCGCCGGATTGCGAAAGCGCCGCAGCCATGCGTTCAAGACGTTCCAGGCGCGGCGCGTACCCGCATCCCGTCACGCCCTCGATGAGCGTGGCAAGCACCCGCAACCGGACTTCTTCCGGTTCGCCCGACAATCCGGCCCAGTCGAGCCGCGCAAAGCCGGATGGATAGCGTTGCGTCCATCGATCCAGTGCCAGGTGGGCATAATGGTCGATCGCATCCTGGCCGCGTCGAAGCGCCTCGGTGGCACGTGCCAGCCTGTCCGGCGGAAGGCCGGCCTCTTCAAGGACCGGCAGAAGTGTGCGAAACCGCACCCGGTCGAACCGCGCATCGTCATTGCTTGGATCGTCGATCCAGGAATGACCCGCGTCCTCGAGGATTTGCACCAGGCGCTGTCGCGGCACGTCCAGGAACGGCCTCAGTATCGTCAAGCCGTGCATCTTTCCGACCGCGGGCATGGCAGCCAGTCCGCGCAGGCCGCTGCCCCGGGCCAGTCTCAGTAACAGGGTTTCCGCCTGATCTTCCTGATGGTGGGCGGTTACGAGCGCGGAAACGCCATCCTCTTCGGCCGCTTCGGCCATCAGCCGATACCGCGCTTCCCGCGCCGCTGCCTGCAGGTTTCCTGACGGGATGCCCGACGCCCGCGTGAGGATGCGGCAGGCAATCCCCGAGGCCTCACTCCACCCGGCGACTTGCCGGGCTTCTGCAGCGGCCTCCGCCCGCAAACCGTGGTCGACGGTATAGACAATCAGGTCGGGGAAATCCGCAAACCGGTCCCGGGCGCACACCGCAAGCCGCAGCAAGGCGATCGAATCCCGACCGCCCGAAACTGCAAGGGCAACCTTTCGGTAGGCTCTCAGGACCTCCAGATGATCAACGATCTCGTTAGTCACGTGTACGTCCGTCTGCTGCGCAGGCTGTCCTCAGCGAACGATCAGGCCGGCTCGGACCACCGCCTTGGTCAGGAGGCGCACCCGATGACACGGCTTTCCACGGCCGCCCGGTTCTTCACCGATGCCGGCGCTTCCGGGAACTTGGCGAGCAGCTCGCCATACGTGGCACAGGCGGCGGCCTGCTCACCCAGGCCGGCAAGCGCAAGGCCAAGTTTCAAAAGGCTGTCCGGTCCCTTCGTGCTGCCGGGATATTCGCTGTAGCTCTTCAGGAAGGCGTCGGCCGCCTCGCGATACAGGCCCCGGGCAAAAAGGCTTTCCCCAAGCCAGTATTGGGCATTTCCGGCAAGCTGGTGATCCGGGTAGGCGGACAGAAAGTCGCGGAACATGCGTTCCGACGTGGTGTAATCGCCTTGCAGGACGTGGGTGTAGGCTGCCTCGTAGTCCTGGTTGGGTTCACCAGAAACCGGCGCCGCAGCCGGAGCTGGCTCCTGCGAGGCCGGTGGCGCTACCGGATCGGTTGAATTGCCGCGGGCCAGCGCCGAAAGGTCGAGCGGTCCGCCGGAGGCGCCGCCCTGGTCGCCACCGCCGGTCTGGTTGTTGCTGCCGTCTTCGGTATAACTGCCCGGCAAGGTGCCAAGTACGTGCTTCTGCGGATCGCCCGTCTGGTAGGCGCGGCTTGAGTTCGCGGCGAGGTCGGTATCGGATTGGGTGGACGTGCCCACGTCACCCCGTTTCTGGCCGCCCGATTCAAGCTGCTGGAAGCGGAATTCGTTATCCTCCTGCATGCGCCGCATCTGATCCTGCAACTGGCGCAGCTGGAATGACAATTCCTCGATTTTGCCCGTGAGGTTGCGGATCTCCTGTTCGACCCCGTCAACACGCAGGTTGAGTTCGGCAGCTTCGCGGGTGCGCTTGTTGCCGCCGAACAATTGCGCAACCTGGAAGGATCGCTCGATCCCGCCGTCATTGCCGGGCGATTCGGTGCGCGTTTCACCTGCTATCGACGCCCCGGGGGCCACAGACAGCAGGAAGGCGGCGGCTAGGGCCGTCGCGGACGACGATGCGGTTAACCTGGACATGGGCGCTCTACACGTTCTCCAATCCACCCCCGGTCGATTTCCGAAACCTCCCGGCCCGGTGACTGACGATGCATGACGGCATCTTCCCACAAGACACCACGTCGCAACGCGCCGATGGGCCCGATTCGGATTTCCAAGGGTCGGGCCGGTCGCGATCGCCGTCAATTCCTTTCCGATTGCCGCTGCAATCGGCCGTCGGACCGGTTCAGTTCAACGGAGCGTGCGGATAATGCCAAGAATTGTCGAACAACACTATGGCATCTTTGCAATGCTGCGAAAGAATCGTGCCACGACTGTGCCCTGTCCGACACGCCGCGGCACCTGTCACGCCTGAAGAGCTTCGCCCGTCAGGTAGGTTCCATCTGCCGGAATCGCTGCGCCGTCCGATCGTCAGCTGCTGCCGCCCGCAATCGCGGTGATCGTGCGCCGGTTCTGGGCCCAGCAGGATTCGGCGTCGCAGACCGATTCAGGCCGCTCCTTGCCGAACGAAATCGTGTTCAGACGCGAAGCCGGAATCCCCTGGCTGACCAGATAGTTCCTGGTCGTCGTCGCCCGTCGGGCGCCGAGCGCGAGGTTGTATTCCCGCGTGCCGCGTTCGTCCGCATGACCTTCGATCGTGACCTGATACTTGTCGTAGAGTTTCAGCCACTTAGCCTGGTTATCGAGAATGGAACGACCCTCGGCAGTCAGTTCGGAACTGTCGACGGTATAGAGCACGCGGTTGCCCACATTTACCTGGAAGTCCTGCACGGACCCGGGCGTCGCGTTGCCCGTCAGGTTCGCCGTCTTGGAATTTTTGGAACAGGCTGCCAGCCCGATCGCCATGAACAGGACGATCGCAAGCTTCACGATGCGTCCGTCGCTTACGCCACGTACCATTTTTGAAAGACTCCTAATCGATCCCGGCGGGATATGGTTATCAATTCTGCACCGGGTTACGTTAAGCCCGGGTTCCCAAAGGCGGTTAATCCCCGGTAAATCCGGCATTCCCGCACGCCCTACCCGCTGGCTTGGGGCGCGCGTATGAAATCGATCTGTGGCGATTCCATGGCCGTTCAGGCCAATGCCACACGAAGATGACCGATTGTAACCCGTTACTCCGAAAGCCGCGGCGACCACGCCGGGTCAGAGGCGAAATTGGGCGTTTCCACCCGCCTTTCGTTTCGCCCGGTCAAGTCAACCGTCCACAATTGCGGGCCCCCATTGGCACCCGGCACGTCCCGGAAGAACATCAGGACCCGGCCATTCGGCGCCCAAGTCGGTCCTTCATTGTGGAAGCCTTCGGTCAGGATGCGTTCACCGCTGCCGTCCGGTTTCATGACACCGATCAGCCATTTGCCCGGTAATTGTTTCGTGAACGCGATCAGATCGCCGCGCGGCGACCAGACCGGGGTGGCGTAGCGGCCCTGTTTGAAGCTGATTCGTTGCGCATTGCCGCCACTCGCACTCATCACGTAAAGTTGCTGCGAGCCGCCGCGATCGGATTCGAATACGATCTGCGACCCGTCAGGCGAAAAGGACGGGCTGGTATCGATCGCACGGCTGCGCGTCAGCGCGCTCAATTGGCCGGACCGGACATTCATCACGTTGATATCGGAATTACCGTTTTCGTCCAAAAGGCTCATCACCACCCGGCTGCCATCGGGCGAAAACCGGGGAGAAAAGGTCATGTTCGGAAAATTGCCGAGCAATTGCCGGCGTCCTGATTCGACATCGAGCAGGAAGACCTGCGGCTGGCCGGTCTGCGGGTAGGCCATATAAGCGATCTGCTGGTTGGTCGGGCTGAAACGCGGCGTCAGGACGAGGTCCGATCCATCGGTCAGGTAGCGCACGTTCGCGCCGTCCTGATCCATGATTGCCAGGCGCTTGGCCCGGTTTTTCTTGGCGCCGGACTCCGCGACGAACACGACACGGGTATCGAAATACCCCTTTTCACCGGTCAATTGTTCGTAGATCGTGTCGGCAACCAGATGGGCCAGACGCCGCACATTGTCCGAGCGCGTGGTGAACTGCCAGCCATTGCCGATCTGTTCCCCGGCGAACACGTCCCAGATCCGAAACCCTGCCTGCACCCGTCCGCCACCGGCGTTCGAGACTTCTCCAACAACAAGCACCTGGGCATTGATCGGACGCCAATCCGTGAAGCGCGGCGGTTGCGAAACGCTGGCATCGCGCTGGATGAATGCAGCCGGATTCACCGGCTTGAACAATCCGGACCGTTCCAGATCCGCCAGCGCCACGGAGACGACTTCCGACCCGATATTGGCATCCGCGCCCGAAAAGGCGGGCATGGCAACCGGGATCGGTTCCACGACGCCGCGGGTCACGTCGATCTCGATAAGGGCCGAGGCCGGTCTTGGCGTCAGAACGAGCGATAAAGCGGCCACCAGCGCCGCAAGGGCAACCAGCTTGAAAAAGGCGGATCCCAGATGTCGAAGCATGCGCTTGCGATTTACCTGCATTCCCTCACAATCCTTCCCAGGGTTGTTGCTCTTTCCGGTACCAGCACAAACCGCCCGGTGTCGGACAATGCCGAATCACGCGACACAGTATCGTGGCCAAACGGCCGATCCCGTGTCTTTTTTGAGGATTATCCCCCGAACATCTCTCTCGGATCGAACGTCACCTTGACGTCCTGCCAGGCATCGTACTTGTCCGGCGGCAGCGAATAGGGCTGGCAGCGCAGGATCGCCCGCCGGGCACTATCGGCCGCCGGCCGGAACGCCGGATTGGCGTTGCGATTGAGGATCCGCGGCGGGCTGTCGACAGTTCCGTCGCGGTTCAGCTTGAACTGGATCAGAACTTTGAGGTCCTGGGCTTCGATCGCGCCGACCGGCGGATTCCAGCATTGCGAGATCTGGCCGCGCAACGCGTCGAGTTCGTTCTGGCTGAGCCGGGCATTGTCGTTGCCCCGGCGCGTGCCGAGCGATGCCGGTTCCGGTGTCGCCTGGGTTCCGCCGCCGGACGCGTCTTCCTTGCTGATCACGGCCGCGACCTGGTCTGTAAGCGTCTGGTTTTCCGTGCGCGCCACGTCGCGCGGCCGGTTGGGTTTGCGGCGCGGCGTCACCGAGACCGGTGCGGTCTGCGGCGCCTCTTCGGCCGTCGGTTCCGGCGTCGGAGTGGGTTCCGGTTCGGCCTGGGGCACGGGCTCGGGGGTCGGGTCCGGTTCCGCCTGCGGCACCGGCTCCGGTTCGGCCGCCGGCGGCGTCAGCGCGGCAACATCGCTGGACTCTTCGGTTGGCGGAGCGTCCTGCGGGGTCTCGTTCGCCCCGGGCGGTTCCGGTTCCGTCGGCTCGGGTTTGGGCTCCGGCGGGACCTCTACCTGGCGCGGTGCCTGAACTTCACGATCCGGTGCGGTTTCATCGCCCTCCCGCAACCGCGTCAGTTCCGCCACCGTGACCAGTTCCACGGGCAACGCATCCACGGGATCCGTTTCGAACGGCGTCGCATCGGGAAACGAAATCATGCCCCAAAGCAGGAGTCCGACATGCATGGCCGAGGAAGTGAGGAGCCCGATGCGCATCGATCAGCCGCCCTGTTCCTCCACCGTGACGAGGCCGATGCGCCGAAATCCTGCCTGGTTCATCCGTCCCATGACCCGCATGATCGTCCCGTAATCCGCATCCCTGTCGCCGCGCACGAAAACCCGTTCGTCATACCCGTTTTCCGCAATGGCGAGCAGACGGGCCTCCAGGTCTTCGAATTCGATCGGTGATTCCTGCAGATATATGGTGCCGTCATTGCGAATTGAAATCGTCAACGGTTCCGTATCGCCTTCCAGCGAGTTCGCCTGGCTTTCCGGCAGGTCGATCGGAACGCCGACGGTCAGGAGCGGTGCCGCCACCATGAAGATGATCAGGAGCACCAGCATGACGTCGACGAACGGCGTCACGTTGATTTCGGAAATCGGCTGGGAACGGCGCCGGCGCCGGCGGCTGCCGCCGTTTCCCCCATTCGACAGGGTAGCGCCCATGGGCGTCAGCTCCGTTCGTCGATCTGGCGCGAAAGGATGGCCGTGAATTCATCGGCGAACCCTTCCATGCGCGTTGAGAGGCGCGAGACCTCATTGGAAAACTTGTTGTAGGCGATCACCGCCGGAATTGCTGCGGCCAGGCCGATGGCCGTGGCGAGCAGCGCTTCGGCGATTCCCGGCGCCACGACCGCCAGGTTCGTGTTCTTTGACACCGCAATGGCCTGAAAGGCGGTCATGATGCCCCAGACCGTACCGAACAGGCCGACGAACGGCGCCGCCGATCCGACGGTCGCCAGGAACAGGAGCCGGCGTTCCAGACGATCGACCTCGCGCGAAATCGTGACGTCCAGCACCTTTTCGATGCGCATCGACAGGCTGGTGATCGCCGGCCGGCCGCCTTCGTGGCTGCGTTTCCACTCGCGCATCGCCGCTACGAACAGCGCGGCCATGGCGTGATTGGCCCGTCCCTGCAGCGACCGATAGAGTTCTTCCAGCGACTGTCCCGACCAGAAGACCTTCTCGAACCGGTCCATCTGCCGCTTCGTGCGGGCATAAAGCAGCATCTTGTCGACGATAATGGCCCAGCACCAGATCGACGCGATCAAAAGCCCCAGCATCACCGCCTGGACGACGATATGGGCTTCGAGAAACAGGCTCATAAAGGAGAAGTCGCCCGCGTGGAGCGTTGGCGACCCGAGGGCCGATTCGTCTGGATTCATTCCACCCGAAGCCTTTCGTCCATTTCGACTGCCAGTGGCTAATCGTCTATACGCACGATATCCGACAGCCTTGATGCGGACGCGACGGCCGGCAGCATAAATGCATCAATTACGTCAAAAATTTGGACGCGTCCGGTCCGGCCGATCAGCGGTGACGGCACCGGTGCCCGTCTCGTTCTCCCGGTCTTCATCAGACCCTCGCCGCGGTGCATGCGCTTCGAGGAAGCGGCAACGCGGTTAAGAATCCGTAAATTTCGGCCGGGCGTACCTGCGTCCGGTCCCTCAGCGACGCCTCTATCGGTCGGCCATTCGGGCCCGACGTCTCATGATCGGGACGGCACCCCAAGCCTGCCGCGAACCAGATCTGGAATGCGCCGCGGTCGACCGTCCGATGCCGACAGCGCAATCGTGACCCGCGCCCGTGTCATGAGCGTGTGGTCCTTAACGATTTCCTGATCGAGGATCAAGCGCGCCCCACGCATCTCGGACACCTTTGTGTGAACTTCGATGACGTCGTCGATGCGTGCAGGCCTGACGAAATCGATATCCATGTGGCGCACGACAAAGACAAGGCTCTCGCCGGTCGCACCGTTCATGAGGTCTGTGTGATTGATACCGCGCAGCCGCAGGAAATCGGAACGGCCGCGCTCCATGTAGCGCAGGTAATTGGCATGATAGACAATGCCGGCGAAATCCGTGTCTTCGAAATAGATTCGCACTGCCAGCACATGACCGCCATCGGTCGTCAATCGGCCATCGAGGCCCATCCCGCTCGCGATCTCGACGCCTCGATGCATCGCGTCCGGCCCCTCTGTTGCGTCGGTCATTGCGGTTCGTCGCCGTCGGCGAACAGACCCATTTGCGGCGGCGCCACTGTGCGCGGGGCTTCAAGGCCGAGATGGGCAAAGGCCCGCGGCGTCAGGAGACGTCCGCGCGGGGTGCGCTGGATGTAACCGTTCTGAATGAGATAGGGCTCGACGATGTCCTCCACGGCATCGCGGGGTTCGGAAAGGGCCGCGGCAATGGTCTCGATCCCCACCGGCCCGCCCCCGTAATTAAGCGCGATGCAGTTCAGATACCGGCGATCGAGACTGTCGAGGCCGGCCTGGTCTACTTCGAGCGCGTGCAGCGCCTTGTCGGCAATCGCCTGGTCGATTGCGTTCAGACCGTCGACGACGGCGAAATCGCGGACCCGACGCAGAAGCCGGCCGGCAATGCGCGGCGTGCCCCGCGCGCGGCGCGCGATCTCCGAGGCGCCGTCTTCGGTCATGCCGATACCCAGAATACGGGCGCCGCGTGTCACGATCAGACGCAATTCGTCGACGGTGTAGAATTCGAGCCGGATCGGAATGCCGAACCGGTCGCGCAGCGGCGTTGTCAAGAGGCCGAGCCGCGTCGTCGCGCCGACCAGCGTGAAGCGCGCCAGATCGATGCGTACCGATCGCGCCGCCGGCCCCTCCCCGATGATCAGATCAAGCTGGAAGTCTTCCATTGCCGGATAGAGGATTTCCTCCACGGCCGGATTCAATCGGTGGATCTCGTCGATGAACAGGACATCGCGTTCCTCCAGATTGGTGAGCAGCGCGGCGAGATCGCCGGCTTTCGCGATGACCGGCCCGGAAGTCGCCCGGAAATTGACCCCGAGTTCCCGCGAGACGATCTGCGCCAGCGTCGTCTTGCCGAGGCCGGGCGGTCCGACGAACAGGACATGGTCGAGCGCCTCGCCACGCGCCTGCGCCTGGCCGACGAAGTCGGTAAGCGCCTGCGGCCGCAGATTGCCTTCCGCGTCGTCGGCCTGCTGGTCCGGCGTGATGAGCCGGTCGTTCACGGGAGCGTCCGTTCTGAATCGGGTCTGTCCATGCGCTAGGCTTACGTCCGATCGGCCCTGAAATCACGGGTTTTTTGTGACGTTTCCAACTTGGTGTCACCCATCCGCAGGTAAGGGAAACACAATCTCGAACCCAAGCCGTCTTTCTATCCCACTCGCTGCGATCAACGACGCGTCTTAGCAACCTTGCGTGTGACCACATAAGAGACTACATTAAAGTACCCCCAACAAGAAAGACGAAAGGCCAACCCATGGAAATCGCATTGCGTGAGGCAAAGGCCCGTCTGAGCGAGTTGATTGCCGCAGCTGAAAAAGGTGAGCGTGTCGTAATCACGCGGCACGGCACCCCTGTAGTGGAACTGAAACCGGTCGAGCAGGTCGGCGGTTTCGAGTTCACTCTGGATGATCCGCTTCGCAGTCAATGTGGATTACCGACGGAGCCGCAACCCGTTTCCGATTCCGTCAACGATCATGACTTAAGCAACGCCGTCCTGGGTATCCGTTAAGGCAATGCGAATCCTGCTCGACACAAACCAGGTCTTGTTTATCGTGCAGAATCCAGAACGCCTTTCGGACAAGGCGCGAAACGTCCTCGGCGAAAGGATGTCTCGGGTTTTTGTATCGAGCGTATCCCTTTGGGAGATCGATCTGAAGAACAGGTCACGCAATGCAAGGGGAGAAAGCCGTCTGCCCCTAGCCGCACCGATCGGGAGCATACTTGAGTATTTTCTGAGAAAAGGTGCGACAGCGCTTCCCCTGAAAGCCAGTCATGTTTCTGTCGAGCTTGAACGGCCTTTATCGCATCAGGATCCGTTCGATTGGATGCACCTGAAACAGGCGCAAGCCGAAGATCTCAAACTCTTAACGAATGATCACGCCCTGCTGAACCATCCGCTCGTTATCAGCGCATAGCTGCTGACACGCAGCCGGCATGAACTATGAACGTTTGCTCTCGACAGCCCGACGGGCACGCGAAACAACACCATTGCTCCCTAGCTATGGAGCGTCGCAGCACCCACCCCGATTAAGGCCGTTCCGCCCATGTCGCTCGAACTCTGGCTGATTTTCCTCGTTGTCAGCATCGCGCCTGTCATCAGTCCCGGACCGGGAATCCTATTTTCGATCACCAACGCGCTCCGCTACGGCCCGAAGACCACCATCCTCATCGGCTGCGTCAACGCCTTCGGCATTCTCGTCGTGGCGCTTGCCGTCGGCCTCGGGCTCGGTGCGCTGATGGCGGCGTCGGCTTTCGCCTATCTCGCGCTCAAACTGGCCGGGGGTGCCTATCTGGTCTGGCTCGGCATCCGCATCTGGCGCGACCGGTCGGCCTTTCTGGTAGATCCGGGCAAACCGTCATCGAAACCGCCGATCCGGGCGCTGACGGTACAGGCCCTGGCGATCTCGCTCACCAATCCGAAGGCGATCGTGGCGCTGGCCGCCCTGCTCCCGCCGTTCCTGAACGCCGATGCACCGCTTGCACCGCAGGTCTGGATCCTGGCGACCACCTATGCAGTGCTCTGCGCCGCCAACCACGTGCTGATCGCCTATGCGGGCGGCTGGCTGCGCCGTTTCCTGAAAGCGCCGCACCGGGTGCGGGCCGTGAAACGGGTCACCGGCGGCACGTTTATCGGCTTCGGACTGGCGCTGGTGGCAAGCGGTCGGCCCTGACGCCGCTTCGTCAGGCCGACAATTCCTTGAGGCCGAGGCGGATCAGCGTCTCGGTCGTGGCACCCTCGCCGGCATCGCGCGAGGCGGCGGCAACCGCGCCGCTTGCCTGAACCTGGCCATAGCCAAGATTGACAAGCGCGGAAACCGCATCGGCAATCGGTTTCGGCGCGCTCTTGTCCGAAACCGCGTCCTGCATTTCGATGGCGATCGGGTCGACATCGGCAAAGGCCGGCGCCTTGTTCTTCAATTCCCCGACAATGCGTTCGGCCACGCGCTTGCCGACACCCTGGGCGCGGCTGATCTGTGCCTTGTCCTGCAAGGCGATGGCGTTGGCCAGATCGCCCGGCGCCAGCACGCTCAGGATGGCGAGCGCCACTTTGGCCCCGACACCCTGAACGGTCATCAGCATGCGGAACCATTCCCGTTCCAGGTCGCCGGAAAAGCCGAACAACCGGATCTGGTCCTCTCGCACATAGGTCTCGATGGAGATCGACGCGACCTCGCCGGTAGGCGGCAGGGCCTGTAGGACGCGCACAGGACAATGCACGATGTAGCCGACGCCGTGCACGTCGAGGACCACCCAGTCCTCGCCGATCGAATCGACCTTGCCGGTCAGCTTGCCGATCATGCCCCGCTCCCCATGTGATAGCACCGCAAGCTGTTCATCGCGTCGCGATTCGCAACTGACGGGTTTGCCGATGCTGGGCGTGACAGAGCGCGATGGCAAGGGCATCGGCCGCGTCGTCGGTGTCGAACACGGCTTTCGGCAAGAGCACCGAGACCATCTTGCGGATCTGTCCCTTCTCGGCGTGTCCGGCGCCGACCACCGTCTTTTTGACGGCGTTCGGCGCATATTCCGCGACCGATATCCCGTTCTGCGCCGGCACCAGCAAGGCAATGCCGCGCGCCTGGCCGAGTTTCAGCGTCGCCGCCGCGTCGCGGTTGACGAAGGTCTGTTCGACGGCCGCTTCCCCCGGCGTGTACTCGGCCATCACGCGGCTCAGGCCGTCGTGCAGCGCGACCAGCCGGTCGCAAAGCTCGGCATTCGCCTGCGACGTGACCGTGCCGGAGCCGACGAACCGCAATCCGTTACCGATGACGTCGATGACGCCCCAACCGGTGCGTCTCAGACCGGGATCGATTCCCAGGATTCGAACCATGTCCGGCAAGGCGAACGCCTCCAGGATGCGGCCGGGCGCCGATGAAATGGCAAGGCCCTGTCGACTTATGCCGCGGTCAGCTTGGCCATCACGTCGTCGTCGATCTCGAGGTTCGAATAGACGTTCTGCACGTCGTCATCGTCCTCGAGCACGCCGATCAGCTTCATCAGGGATGCCGCCTTTTCCTCGTCGACCGGCGTCCCGTTCTGCGGTTTCCAGATCGGATTGACGGAATCCGGCTCGCCGAGATTTGCCGTCAGCGAAGCGGAGACCTCGCCGAGCGATTCAAAGGCGCAGATGATGGTGTGGCCCTGGTCGTCCGACTGCACGTCCTCGGCACCCGCATCGATCGCCGCTTCGAGCACGGTATCGGCGTCGCCGACCTCGGGCTTGTAAACGATCTCGCCGACCCGATCGAACATGAAGGAGACCGACCCGGTCTCGCCGAGTGCACCGCCGTTTTTGGAAAAGGTGGAGCGCACGGAACTGGCCGTCCGGTTGCGGTTGTCGGTCAAGGCTTCCACGATGACGGCCACGCCGCCCGGCCCGTAACCTTCGTAGCGGATTTCCTCGTAATTCGTGTCGTCACCGGCCTGGGATTTCTGGATAGCGCGCTCGATATTGTCCTTCGGCATGGATTGCGACCGCGCGTTCTGCACGGCCAGTCGGAGCCGCGCATTGGCGTCCGGATCCGGGCCGCCGAACTTGGCGGCGACGGTAATCTCCTTGGAGAGCTTGGAGAACAGTTTTGACCGCTTCGCGTCCTGAGCGCCCTTGCGGTACATGATGTTCTTGAATTTTGAATGTCCGGCCATTCTCGTCTCACATGCCATCTTTGCCGGTACTGCAAGACCGGCTTTGGTCGGTTTCAGGGATCGGGAGCTTATAGGCTGGCCGCCCTCATAAATCCACCATGCGGCAAACGCCAATGCGGCTTTGGACAACGGCGTTCAATCGGCCTGCCAGGTTGCCGGCACGGTTTCCGACAGACGGCCGCCGAGCCGAAGTGGCGCGATCTGCGTTGCCAGACCGCTGACATCGTCCGTTTCAACGGCGACACCGCACAGCGTCGGTTCACCCAGCGCCGGCGTGAAGCGCGCACTGGCGACCTTGCGCGTAAACCGCTGCAAGGGCTCTTCCTTTTGCATGCCGATGACCGAATCGTAGTCGCCGCACATGCCGGCATCACTGAGATATCCCGTACCGCCGGACAGGATCTGGTGATCGGCCGTCGGAATGTGCGTGTGTGTGCCGACCACCAAGCTCACGCGCCCGTCGAGATAATGGCCGATCGCCTGTTTTTCGCTTGTCGCCTCGGCATGCACATCGACGATGATCGCATCGGCATGGTCGCCCAGCCGGCAGGAGCCGAGTTCCCGGTCGAGCACCTGGAACGGATCGTCGAGGGGGTCCATGAACAGTCGCCCCATAATCTGGACCACCAACACCTGCGCACCGTTTCGGGCCGTGTGCAGGGCGGCGCCGCGTCCCGGCGTGCCCGCGGGATAATTCGCCGGGCGCACCAGCCGGTTCTGTCTTTCAATGAAGACCAGCGCCTCCTTCTGGTCGAAAGCGTGATTGCCGAGCGTGACGACGTCGGCACCGGCATCCAGAAGATCGTGGAAAATCTCTTCGGTGATGCCGAACCCGCCGGCCGAGTTCTCTGCGTTCACGACCACGAAATCGATGGCATACCGCTCGATGAGCCCGGGCAGCCGGTCGACCGCCGCCACACGCCCGGCCCTGCCGACCAGGTCTCCGAGAAACACGCATCGCATTCAGATTTCCTTCCTGTCCTGACACGCGATGATGTCTGTTTCCGTAGCGATCACGTGCAGCATCTGGTCATGCGGCTCCACGGGGACCGCCTCGGTCTCCTGACAGGCAAAGGCTAGGCCGATGAGAACCGGTTGGCGGCCGCCGCGATGCAGGACTTCGATGGCCCGATCGTAATGTCCGGCGCCGTAGCCGATGCGCCCGCCGCGCCGGTCGAACACGGCCATCGGCATCAGCATTACGTTCGGATCGACGACCGGCGCCTCGGGACCCGGGCCGCGTGTCCCGAAACCCGTTTCGATCAGGTCGGCATCGGGCGTCCAAGTCCGAAAGACGATGCGGATGCGGTCGACGACCACCGGCAGGCAAAGACGACACCCCCGTAC
>JBCDLT010000106.1:0-14495 GCA_038745065.1 Pseudomonadota bacterium
ATACCACCGACAGCGTGCGTCGGACCACTTGCAAGATGTCCCACATCGCGCTGCGCGGTCCTCCTTCCCTGTCGGTGGTATGGCACCGCGCAGACCATGGCAGGAGTGAGAAATGCAGGCTAACGGAGCCGCAGCGCTCGCTCACGCCCTCGCCCATTCCGGCCTGAGGACTGTCTTCAGCCTGTCCGGCAATCAGATCATGCCGATCTACGATGCCTGCATCGATGCGGGCATCCGTATCGTGCATGTTCGCCATGAAGCGGCCGCGGTTTACATGGCCGAGGCCTGGGCGCAGGTGACCGGTGAGACCGGCGTGGCGCTGCTTACTGCCGGCCCCGGTTTTGCCAACGGCCTGTCGCCGCTTGCCTCGGCCCGCCAGTCGGAAAGCCCGGTCCTGTTGATCAGCGGAGATGCGCCGGTTTCGGGCGATGGGTCGGGCGCGTTCCAGGAACTCGATCAGACGGCCATGACGACGCCGACGGTGAAGACCGCGCTGCGGCCGACGCGGTCCGACGAGATGATCGGCGCCCTGGCAACCTGTCTGAAGTCAGCCTGTTCGGGCCGCAAGGGCCCGGTCCACCTGGCCCTGCCGTTCGATCTCCTGACGGGACCGCATGCGGGCAACGCCCTGCCGGATGCGGCGGATCTCGAGCCGGATACGCATTCACTTTCCGAGGCAGACGTCAAAGCTATCGTCAACGCCGTCGGCGCGGCGGAAAGGCCGATTGTGGTGCTCGGACCACAGCATTCAAAAAGCCGGGACCCGCAAGCGATCCCGGCGCTGGAACGGGCGTTCGGCGCACCGGCCGTGGCCCTGGAAAGCCCGCGCGGGCTTCGCGATCCTTCGCTTGGCGTGTTTTCGGAATGCCTCGCCAAGGCCGACCTTCTTGTCTGTCTCGGCAAGCCGCTCGACTTTATGCTCGGTTTTGCAAAACCGCCGGCGGTATCCGCCGACGCTCGTATCATTGCAATCGACCCGGATGTTGACGCGCTGAACCGGACCAGACGGCTGGGCGGCTCTCGCCTCGCCATGGCCATCCAGGCGGACACGCGGGCGGCAATTGATGCTCTTACTGCTGCCGCCACCGCCGCCGAGGCCGGGTCATGGACATCGGATGTGCATGAGGCGATCGCTTTTCGCGGCGGCGTCGGAAGCACCAATGGCCGACCGGACCCGCGGCGTGTCTGCGAGCGCGTCGACGCCCTGCTTGCCGCCGCCGACGAGCCGATCCTGATCTGCGACGGCGGCGAATTCGGCCAATGGGCCCAGGCATTCTGTACGGCGCCAACCCGCGTGATCAACGGACCGCTCGGGGCGATCGGCGGCGGCCTGCCCTATGCCATCGCGGCGAAGATTGCCCGTCCGGACGCGACCGTCGCGGTTCTCATGGGCGACGGCACGGCAGGGTTCCACTTCGCGGAATTCGAAACGGCGGCCCGGGAAAATGCTGCAATCGTTGCGATCATCGGCAACGACTTTCGATGGAACGCGGAACATCAGATCCAGGTGCGGGATTACGGTCCGGACCGGCTGATCGGTTGCGATCTGTCGTCGGCCGCACGGTACGATCTCGCCGCCGCCGCTTTCGGATGCGCCGGTCAACATGTGACCGACGCCGGAACGGTCGATGCCGCGCTCGAAACCGCGTTCCGGTCGGACAGGCCGGTCTGCGTCAATATCGAAATCGACGGCCAGGCGGCCCCGGTCTACCGCGCGAACGGACCGGCGCCGGCCGATGCCCATTGATGCGGAGCCGGCGCAATGAGCGATGACACAATGCTTCAGGTCCGGGTGTGGCGCGGCAAGGAGGACGGCGCCTTCCAGACCTATCAAGTCCCGAAACGGGAAAACCAGACCGTGCTGGACGTGGTGACGGAAGTGCAACGCAGGCATGAACCCGCGCTCGCCTACCGGTTCGCCTGCCGGGTCGGTGTCTGCGGGTCCTGCGCCATGACGGTGAACGGACAACCGCGCTGGACCTGCCGTACCCATGTCAAGACGATCGGTCCCGACGATACGATCACGATCGAGCCCCTGCGCAACCTGCCGCGCATCAAGGACCTGGCGACCGACATGACCGGGTTCTTCGACAAGTGGGGCCAGGCCGGCAATGTGTTCGAGGGAACCCGGACCCGTCACGATCCGCCGGCCGGAATCGATCCCGCATCGAAAAAGCGGCGACGCGCCGATGCCGGGATCGAATGCATCAATTGCGCGGTCTGTTATGCCGCCTGCGACGTGGTGGCCTGGAACACCGACTATGCCGGCCCGGCAGCGCTCAACCGGGCCTGGACGCTGGTCAACGACGAACGCCATGGCGACACGCGCGGCACGTTGAAGGCCGCGACAGGCGACGGCGGCTGCGGCACCTGTCACAGTCAGGGCAATTGCACGCGTGCCTGTCCGATCGGTCTCAATCCCAGCGAAAGCATTGCCGGGCTCAAGCGGCAGTCTTTACTGGCGCTGGTCGGATTGGACTAGGCCGCCATGCTGTTCGCGCTGCAACGTCTGTCCGCCCTCGTCATGATCCCGCTGGTCATCGGCCACGTCATCGTCATTCTGTATGCCGTGCGCGGCGGACTGACGGCCGATGAAATCCTCGCCCGGACACAGGGCAGTGTGGGCTGGGCATTGTTTTACGGCACGTTCGTGCTTGCAGCAGCGTTGCATGCGCCGATCGGTGTGCGCGCAATCCTTCGGGAATGGACGCCGATGCCCGGACGGTCCGTCGACGTCCTGATGATCGGTTTCGGCCTCGTCCTCCTCTTTCTCGGCCTGCGTGCGGTCTATGCGGTTACGGGAGGTCCGGCATGATGCGTCCGCATCGCAACCATCGAGGTTATTGGGCGTTCCTCGGGCACCGCCTGTCCGGCCTGGCGCTGGCGGTTTTTCTGCCGGTGCATTTTCTGGCCCTCGGTCTTGCGCTGGAAGGCGCGGCGGCGCTCGATTCCATGCTGGCCTTTGCCGAATTGCCGCTGGTCAAGGCGGCTGAGTGGGGGCTTGTCGTGCTGCTCGCCCTGCATCTCGGGTTCGGCGTACGCCTGCTGGCGCTCGAATTCCTGCCCTGGCCGGAAAACGACGACGCCCGATCATCCTGGATCGGCATCGGGGCGGGCAGCGCGGTGGTTGTCGGCCTGATCTTTCTTGCCGGAGTGGCCTGACATGCAGATCGAGCGACACGAGACCGATATTCTGATCCTCGGCACCGGCGGCGCCGGCCTGTTCGCCGCGCTGCATGCCAAACAGGCCGACCCGGACATCCAGGTGACGATTGCCGTCAAGGGCCTTGTCGGCAAATGCGGCTGCACGCGTATGGTCCAGGGCGGGTACAATGTGGCGCTTGCCGACGGGGATTCCGTCGAGCGGCATTTCATGGATACGATCGTCGGCGGCAAATGGCTGCCACGCCAGGATCTTGCCTGGAAATTGTGCGTGACCGCAGTGGAGCGCATCCAGGAACTGGAAAACGAGATCGGCTGTTTCTTCGACCGCAACCCGGACGGCAGCCTGCACCAGAAGGCCTTTGCCGGCCAGAGCTTCGATCGCACGGTGCACAAGTCGGACCTGACCGGCATCGAAATCATCAACCGGCTGATGGAGCAGGTCTGGGCGCTCGACACGAAGCGGCTGGAGGAACACCGCGCGATCGAGCTTATCCCGGCGGCAGACGGGTCCGGCCTTTCCGGTGTGCTGATGATCGACATGCGCACCGGCGGCTACCGTTTCGTCAAGGCAAAAGCCGTGCTGCTTGCGACGGGCGCCGGCCCATCCATGTACCTCTATCACACGCCGTCGGGCGACAAGACCTGCGACGGCCTCGCGATGGCGCTGCGCTACGGGCTGTCGCTGCGCGACATGGAAATGGTGCAGTTTCATCCGACCGGCCTGCTCGGCGGGCCGGACACGCGCATGACCGGCACGGTCTTGGAGGAAGGCCTGCGCGGTGCCGGAGGGCATCTTCTGAACGGGAGCGGCGACCGGTTCATGACAGCCGCACATCCAGCCGGCGAACGCGCGACCCGCGACATTGTCAGCCGCGCCATCTACGACGAGATGCGCGCCGGACGCACCACGCCGATGGGCGGGGTCTACATCGCCATGGGCCATCTCGGCCCGGACAATGTCGCAAAGCGGTTTCCCGGCATGGTCAAACGCTGCGCGGATTGCGGTTTCGATCTGGCGGGCGGTCGCGTCGAAGTGGTGCCGACGGCCCATTACATGATGGGCGGCGTGGAATTCGAGATCGATACCTCGACCGCATCGCCGGGCCTGTTCGCCGCCGGCGAGGATTGCGGCGGCGTGCACGGTGCCAACCGGCTCGGCGGCAACGGTGTCGCCAATTCAACGGTCTTTGGCGGTCTCGCCGGAGAGGCGATGGCGGCGCATGTGCGCGGCGAAGGCGCGCTGAAGGATCCCGATGAAGCGGCGATCGATCGGGGGATCGCCCGCGCCGAACATCCGTTCTCGCTCAAACCCGGCGACCTTGTCGGCCTGCGCGACCGCCTGAGCCAAACGATGTGGGACGATGTCGGCATCATGCGCACCGAAGCCGGGCTTGCCCGCGGTATGGAACGGCTTGCGGATTTTGCCGCGGAGATCGCGAGGTCGGGGCTTGCCGACGGCGACCGCGCCTTCAACCTGACCTGGCACGACTGGCTCAATCTGGACAGCCTTGTCAGCGTGTCACAGGCGATCGGGCTCGCGGCGCAAGGCCGGGAAGACAGCCGCGGCGCGCATTTCCGCGAAGATTATCCCGAAACCGGCGCGCTTGAGACGACCGCCTATACACGGGTGCGGCAGGGGCCGGACGGGCTCACGCTCGACATGGTGCCGGTGACCTTCGACATCGTGCGACCCGGTGAAAGCCTGATCGACGACGAAGCCGGCGCGCCGCCGAATGCCGCCTGAACCGGAGTTTCTTTCATGATCGAAAACGCGTCCATCGAAACAGCCGCCTACGAAATCATGAAGAAGGCGGCGATCGACATCCCCGACGATTACCTTTCCGGCATCAAGGGCATGATCGATCTGGAAACCGGCGATCTCAGCGCTTTCGTGCTGAAAGCCATGGTCGACAATTACGAAGCGGCAACGGAGGACCGGCGCCCGATGTGTGCCGACACCGGCCTGCCGCGCTATTACGTCAAGGTCGGCAACGACGCTCGTGTCGACGAAGGCTTCGTCGGGGTCGAGCGCAGTCTGCGTTCAGCGACCGCACGGGCAACGCTCGACGTGCCGCTGCGGCCGAACCGGGTGCACCCGCTGTGGCGCACCGAACACAACAACAATGTCGGTCTCAACGCACCGGAAGTCGAATGGAGCTTCGAGCCGGATGCCGACTGGATCGACATCACGACAGTGCACAAGGGCGGGCTGTTCGGCACCGATTACCGCATGCTGTTTCCCGGCGACGGGGTCGACGGCATCAAGCGGTTCCTGCTCGACACGCTGATCGCTTTCGGTAAACGCGGGCTTGCCTGCCAACCGGCCATTGTCGGCGTCGGTATCGGCGGATCGAAGGATACCTGTATGCAATTGGGCAAGCAGGCGGCCTGCCTCCGTGTCGTCGGCGACCGCAATCCGGATCCGAAAATCGCCGAACTGGAACTGGAGTTCAAGGAACTCGGCAATTCGATCGGCATGGGCGCCATGGGCTTCGTCGGATCGTCCATGGTCGTCGATTGCCATATCGAGGCCGGATTCACCCATACCGGCGGCATGCCGGTAAGCGTGCACACATTCTGCCTGAGCTCACGGCGGGCAACCGCGCGCGTGCATGCCGACGGCCGGATCACCTATCGCACCGACCCGCAATGGTTCACCCCCTATATGCGCAGGGAGAGCGTCGCATGGCAGACGGAAAAAGCCGACTTAAGCAATACCGGCTGAGCCTTCCGGCCAAGCCTGAAGATATTGCCCGGCTCGAACCGGGCGGCATCGTGTTTCTCAACGGCATCGTCTACACGGCACGCGAAGGCGTCTATCAGCGGGTGCTCGGCGACGGCGGGAAACTGCCGGTCGACAACCTGGCGGCCGTCAGCAACGTCAATTTCCACTGCTCGCCGGCCGCCGCGCCCGAAGGCGACAGCTACCGTATCGGCGGGGTGACGGCCACCGCCTCGTTCCGGTTCTCCAAGTGGATGGCAGACTGGCTCGACCTGACCAGCACGAAGATCGTCATCGGCAAGGGCGGGATGCCGCGCGAGGATTACGAAACCATTCTGGCGCCGCGCGGCGCTGTCTATCTGACGACGGTGGGCTACGGGACAGGTGCCCTGCTCGGCCGCGGCGTCAAAGGCGTGGAAGCGGTGCACTGGCTTGACGAACTCGGCATCGCCCAGGCCATGTGGATGTTCCGGGTGGAAAATTTTGGTCCGTTCATTGTCGACAGCGACCTGACCGGCGCGTCGCTGTTCGCCCAGCACGGCGATGCCGTGAACCAGAAAATCGCCTCGCTCTATGACGGCCTGAAACCGCCGGCACTGCACCGCTACGGCGAGACCGACGACCGCAAACGCGAAGTGATGTGATGGGGCAGCTTGCCGTCAAAACCGCCACGCGATCCATGGATGTCAAGACCCTTTACGCGCTGCTCGCGGTCGCCGACCACGGCAGTTTCAACGAGGCGGCGCGGGCGCTCGGCGTGTCGCTGTCGTCGATCAGCGTCCAGATGAAGGCTCTGGAAGACGAGGCCGGGCTGGTCCTGTTCGATCGCAGCCGCCGTCCGCCGCCGCTCACCGATGAAGGCCGCGACTTCGTGGAGCGTGCCCGCGACCTGATCCGGGACTGGGAGCGGCTGACGGCATCCTTGAAGAGATCCGGCGAGGACGGCCTGTTGAGGCTCGGCGCGGTGCACACCCTCGTGTCCGGCCTGTTGCCGCAGGCGCTCGCCGCCATGCGCCGGCAATCCCCCGGCCTGCAGATCCGCCTGACCACCGGCCTGACGCACGACCTGGAAGCGGCGCTGATCGCCGGCCGGATCGACGTGGCCGTCGCCACTGAACCGGCGACCCTGCCGGCCGGGTTTTCCTTTCACCTCTTCCAGGAGGAACCGCTGGTTGCCATCGCCGCGAAGGACGCACCTGGCGACGACTTCCGGACGGTGCTCGAACACAATCCGTATGTCCGGTTCAACCGTCAGGCGCGGGTTGCCGGTCTCATCGAAACCTGTCTGGCGGAAGCCGGGATCAGTATCCGCTCGGAGATGGAGATCGACACGCTGGAAGGCGTGATGTCGATGGTCAGCGCCGGCCTCGGCGCATCGATCGTACCCCTCGGGCGCGTCGGTTCGCTGCCGAAAAACCTCAAACACTTTTCCTTCGGAAAGCCGCCGCTCACCCGACGCCTCGGGGTCATCGCGCCGGCGACCAGTGCCAAAATGCGGTTTGTGGAGCAGCTTCTTTCGGCGCTCAAAAGGGAAGCGGGTCGGGCGGGCTAGCATTTTCTGGGTCACCCGCCTAAAGCAGGTGAAAACGACGTGGCCGGAGGCTCCAATCTGCCGGGCGCCAACCGTCGAGCCGCTGGATCGCCCGGTCAAGCCGGGCGAAGACGGAGCAAGGGGTTGAGCGGCAAGGCCAGCCCGGGACGGGCGGAGGCCCGAAGCGAAACCGTCACCCGCTCCTCTGATCCGGCATGCGCAAAGTCTCGAAAAGAAGGCTTCGCCCGCCCCCCAATCCGTCATCCGACGGCGTGACCGGCGGATCCAGTATGGCAGGCAAAAGCTTCAAACGGGTGGGTGGACCGGTAGACCCGATCACCCCGTTGGCGGCACCGCTCTATTCAGGACCTTTCCATGCGTCTTTCGGCAACCCGAAACGCCGTTCCGCCTCGTCGCGCGCGGCTCCGACGCTATCGAATGGCAGACCGATCCGGTTTTGCAGAACCGTCGGAGGGTTGGCCTCGAACCGCAACCTGAACCGTGCCCCTTCCCGTACGATTTCAAACCGGACCGAGCGGACAATGTCGGGAAACCTGCTTTTGTCCCAATCCTCCAGGCTCCGGTCGTCAGGCCGGGCAAGACGATCCGGGAGGTGCTCGTGCCGGTTGTTGCCGCGAAAGAGAATATCGGCCTCCGCCTGCAGGCAGATCTCGCGGGGCCAGAGGTAATCCGCCGTCCTTGCCAGGCTCTGCCGTGTCTTTTCCAGCGAGGCTATCGGGTTACGCCGCCGCCCGCGGTGCCCGTCTTCCATGTCGGCGATGGCGCCTTCGGGATCGAGACCCTTGGTTTGCGCCACGTCGCGAACCTTGTCGTGAAGGCGCGCCAAAGCCTCACGATACGTCGCCTCGAGGCGTGCCTGAAATGCCATCGATCCGGCTGAGCGGGCCGATGACGGGGCATCGGTCATGACCAACGCGCGGGCCGAATATTCGAGAAGCCAGCCTTCGAGGGACCCCGATCCGAGCAGCGGATCGTCCTCAAGGCAGCCGAGCGCAAGCCGCGCCGTGTAGGGTGTCAGATCTCCCCACAGAAGCAAGGTGAGCAGATCGTCGACGTTGAGCAGTTTGAGCGGCACATAGCGCAAGGCATGAAGATCGGGAAGATCGCCGAACGGTTCCGCATCACCCCAATCGTCGCTTTCAAGGTCGGTGAGCGTGGCATCGGCATCCAGGTCAAGCCGCGCGAGCCTGTCCAGCCATTGCGCATCGGGCCGCCGCCTGCTTGTCCAATTGGCGGCCACCGCGCGGCAATCGACCAGATCATCGTCAGTGCTCATTTATGCACCTTCGGGTTCGCAAGCGCGAAGCCGCGTCGTGGCGTAGGGTCTGCAAACCCCGACGCCCGTTGTAACGGCCGGGATCGCGTCCCGTTTGACGGCCGGGACGAGACCCGCTGCACAACGGGTTGAAAAAGGGCCTGAGCAATGCGGATGAGGTGAGTGGAGATATGGTGCCGCTTGCGTGACTCGAACACGCGACCTCCGCATTACGAATGCGATGCTCTACCAACTGAGCTAAAGCGGCGCCGGGAAGGCTCATGCCATATTCGCGGCGTTTTGCCAATACGATTCTGGGCGGTCACCGTTCGGTAGCAACGCTGAATCCCGGCTGTTTCGCACCCGCCCGATCAGGAAAACAGGCTGAACCGCTTAGCTTCGGCCGGTTCCGGCTTCTTCTGGTCCGTGCCCGGATCGTCGGGACGGCCGGACAACGGAAACTCGACCGGCCTGGGGTCCTTGCCGTTTGCCTTGTTCGCCTCGTCCTGCGGCTCGGCCGGAGCCTCCTCTGCCTGGCTTCCAGCCGCCTTGCTATCGTCGTTGGCGGCGACCGGTTCCGGCTTTGCCGGATCGGCATCGGAAGCATCGGGCTGAGGCGCTGACGCGGCGGTGGCCTCATCCGAGCCTGTTTTTCCGTCGGCATCCTGTGCCGTGGCGGCAGCAATCGATGTCTCCTGCGCGGCCGCTTCGGTGGTCTGCATGCCTGCGGCGGCCCGCGTGTCGACGTCGATCACCTTATCGGTTTCCTCCGGCGATATCACACGGGGCGGCGGCAGGCTTTCCAGAAGGGAATCCTCGATCATCGCGCCCGGTTGATCGTCGAGATCCTCCAACGGCACTTTCCATTCGAAGGCGTCGAGCCGACCGGTTACGGGTGAGATCGGCGCCCATTCGTCGGAGACGACACCGTCCGCCGTCCAGACCGGGTCGCGCGGCGCGCGCACGGCGCGGCCGAGCCATTCGCGGACACGGCCGCGATCGCCATGCTCACCCTCTTCCAGTTCCGACATGAGGATGAAGGCCTGTTGTGTCGGGTTGGACCGCACGACCTTTTTCAAGGCATCGCGTGCGATCGACCACGCGCCGGCATCGATTGCCACGCGGGCAAGCGCCATTGCGCCCTGGGGCGAGTTCGGCCGCAATTTGGAGAAGTTTTCGACGCGCTTCAGCCGGTCCTGAACGGAATCTCCGGGCCGGACATAGGCATAACAATCCGCGAGATCGGGATGCGGATCCTTCTTCCAGGCCGCTTCCAGAATCTTGGCGGCCTTTCGGATATCGCCGTAACGGGCAAGCAGACGGCTTGCGATGACGGCTGCGGGAACCAGTTCCGGCGCCAGGCCATGCGCTTCGACGGCGAGCTTGCGGGCGCGATCCGGATCGCCGTCCTCCAACGTCTGGGCCAATGCGGTCAGCAGCACGGCGCGCTTGCGTCGCGCGACCTTGCGATCGATCAGCTTGGCGTGCTGGTTCTGCTCCAGCGTCTTCATTGCCGCTTCCCAATCGCGCTCGGCACATTGCATGTCGAACAGGGCTTGACCGGCCCAGGGCAGGTGCGGGGCCTTTTCAAAGGCCTGTTCCGCATAGTGTCGTGCCGCCGCATCCTCGCCCTGGTGGCGCGCTTCCAGAAACAGGCCGTGCAGCCCCAGCAGGCGGGTGCGGTTCTCGACCGTCAGGTTCTCGAAGATGGCGCGGGCATCGTTGGCCCGATCTTCCTGTTGGGCGACCTGGGCTTCGAGGAATTGCGTGACCGGGGCGCCTTTCAGGTGTTTGCGGGCATCTTTTGCATACCGTTTGGCGGCCACCGAGTCGCCCGAGCCGAGCGCGATCAGTGCTGACGACAGCGCCTCATAGCCCTTGTCCCGGTGCCGCCGACCAAAAAACCGGCGCAGAGATTCAGGCGACTTGATCGTAACCCGCAATATCGTCCAGATGATCATCAGCACGACGAAAAACACGATCAGCGCAATCACCGCGACGACGGGGTCGACATCAACCTCCCGGTTGAGCCAGGTGATCGTGATGGTGCCCGGTTGATCGGCCAGCCAGGAGAACCCGATCGCAAAGGCGAACAGCACCGCGATTGTGACAAGAAGACGAACCATGATGGACCTCGGTTCCCGGGTTCGGGATCAGTTCGTGGTGCCGGAAACGGCGTTGACGACGTCAGCCGTAACGGTTTCCAGCATGGAATCGACCGTCAGACGCGCCGCGACCTGCTCGGCCCAATCGCCGGAGACGGCCTTGGCCGGCTCTGGCAGCGCTTCCCAAGCGGCTTGGATTTCGGCAAGGTCGCCGGACTTGACAGCGGCCGAAAGGGCGCCGACCGTGTCGGTCTCAGAATCGCCTTCACCGACGGAACGGATGCGCACCAGACCGCGCAAGCCCGTCAGGACCTGGTCGAACGCGTCGTCGGATTGCGGCTCCGGCGGCGCCATGGCCTGGTCGATCGCGCGGGCAACTGCCGGATAGGCCGCAATAATCGCAGCCCTTTGCGGCACACCGGCATCGGCCCGAGCCTCAAGCGCGGACAGATCGGTCGCCTCACCCGTCAGGCTCTTGACGGCCGCCAGTTCGGTGGCGAAAGGCCGACCGGAATCGACCGCATCCTTCAATCGGGACGCCGCGACGGCCAGTGTCGCGGCATCGAGCGCGCCGGGCTGGTCGACCTTCGTTTCCAGATCCGACAACCGCGCGACAGCGGCCTCAAGGTCGCCGGCCAGTGCAGCCGTGGCCAACGCGGCCGCATTTCCGTCGACCTTTTCGGCAAGGGCATCGCGAGCCGCCCGGGTCTCCTCCGCAAGCGTTGTTGCCGCTTCGTCGAGCGAGGTGAGACGGGATTGAAGGCCGGCCAGATCGGCAGAAAGGGCGGAAAGCCGAGGCTCCAGACCGGCCAGTCCTCGGGCGACCGCCTCATCGATCTTCGGCTCGGCCGGGGTGATCGAACGCAAGGCCTCGGCAACCCGGGTGGCAATCGTATCGACCTCGGCCTCCAGCGTGCCCAGCCGCCGAGCTACGACATCCACGCCCCCGGTCGATGCTTCAAGTGCCGCCAGGCGGGCATCGATCACGGCCGTCGACGACGCCTCGGCGAGGGCGTTGACGCGGTCACGCAAGCCGTTGATGGATTCCTCCAGCGAGGCAAGCGCGACATCGGATCCGGCCGCGCCGGTCTCGACGAGCTTGCGCAGGTCAAGTAGGTCGGTCTGCAGGGCTTCAACCCGGTCGAGCCGGTCGCCGGCAAGCGCGAGATCGCGCGTCACTGCGTTCAGGCTGCGCTGGCGGGCGGTGGTGCTCTCTTCAAGTCCGGTCAGGCGATCGGCCATCAGATTGCCGCGCTCAGCCTGCGCTTCAGCGCGTTCGGCGGCCTGTCCCATGACCGTGTCGAAGGTGGATTGCAGTCCGTCCCGCGTATCGTTGACGCTTACTGCGAGAGCGTCGACAGCCTGTTCCACCAGATCGATGCGGCCATCGACGGCGCTAGTGAAGGTGCGTGCATTTTCGGCAACGATTTCCTGGGTTTCATCAAGGCGGCTTTCCAAAATCGCCACTTCGTTGCCGGCCTCTTCGAGCGCTTTTTGCAGCGATTCCATCTCCGCCTTGGTCGCGATCGGCAGTGATCCGTTGACAAAAAGACCGTAAAGCGCGCCGGCCACGACCAGGCCGCCGACAAGCGAGGCAGCCAGCAGGCCGAACATCCCGACGCCGCGCCGCGGGGACGGTGCAGCCGCCGACGGCGGAGGCGGCGGCGGTTCATTGCCGCCCGTCGAGGCCCTTTCTTCCGGCTTGACCGGTTCGCTCTTCTTCGGAACCGCTGACTTCTCTGTCACCTCCGGTTGCGACGCGGACTTTTCGGGCGCCGACTTTTCGGCCGTTTTCTGGGCGGCCACCGGGTCGGCTGCGGGCTTTTGGTCGCCGGTCTTCGCTTCGGATTGCGTCACCGGGACCGTTTCCGATTCCGCCTTGGGCGCCGCGGCCGGTTTGTCCGACCGGGCATCGGATTTCTTTACACTGTCCGGTTGTTTTGCCGGGGCGGCGGCTGCAGCGGTCCCGGAAGCGGTCGCTTCTTTCGGTGCTTCGGCCTTCGCACCTTGCGGTGCCTGATCGCCAGCGACATCGGTCTTGCCGGTTTCGCCCGGCTTGGGGGCGTCTTTGGACGCGGGTTTTGCCTCGGAGACGGGTCCTGCCGGCGCCTTGTCTTCGGCCGCTGCGGTCTGCTTGTCGGTCTCGGTTTCCGCGGCGGCCTTGTCTGGTGTCTCGGCGGTCGGTTTCGCTGCAGGATCGCCTGCCTTGGCCGTCGTACCCCAGGCCCGATTGCGCTGGGTATCGCCTGATGCAGGCTG
Source organism: Pseudomonadota bacterium (assembly GCA_038745065.1). Taxonomy (GTDB): domain Bacteria; phylum Pseudomonadota; class Alphaproteobacteria; order Rhizobiales; family JANQQB01; genus JANQQB01. The sequence continues at coordinate 13,059 of JBCDLT010000106.1, forward strand.
CTTCTTGTCAGATTCGACTTCGGTGGCCTTGAGATCGATCGTCACCGGCTTGCGCTTGCCGCGCTTCGACGATCTGGAGGATCCGCTGCCGCCCGAGGAAGAGGATTTGTCATTGGCCATGGGCGTTCCTATCTCCACCGCTTCGATGCTTGTTCCGCGTCGCCGTCAGGCTGCGTCCGGATGGTCGGCAGGCAATCGTGCAGAATGTCGAGACCGAAAAGCGCGGACACCCGCATCGACCCATCGTCCTTTCGATATACCATGTCTCACAAGGCTGGGTACTGAAAATTCAAGACGTGCGATTCAAGAACGCGCCGCCGCAAGTCTTGAAGCCGAATGAATTGTGCGTGTTGCTTTGCGGGCGATCGCAGAGTTGCGACCTGACACTCCGATCGTTTGCAAGTTGCCGTCCAAAGACCCGGAGCATGCCGGCCAGATGCGTCAAAATTTGGTTCCGTGGTCCACTTTCCCGGACACGATGCCGGTCAGGCCAAGCCCCTTCAGCAGCGCCGCCTCCGTCGCTTCTTCAGCAAGTACGGCATTTTGGCAGCCGGCTTGGCGAACGACGTCGGCGACCGGTGCCGACATGACGCCGATGGGAAGCCGGGAAACCGTCTCTGAAAGACCGGATGCCTTTACGGCCTCGACGAAAGTGCGTGCCGTGCGTTCCGAATAGAGCAGGACACAGTCGATCCTGCCGTCCCGCAAGTCACCGACGATCGGATCGGGCAGGACGGGCACTGCTCGGGCCTCGTAGACCTCGAAGACATCGACCTGAAATCCCCGCGCCTGCAGGGCACCCGCAAGGTCGCCGCTCCGATCGACGCCGGCGCCGTACAGCAAGGGCGGTGCCGAGACAGGCAATTCGGCCGAAACCAGAGCGGCCAGGTCATTCACATTCCCCGACGCGGAGCGGATGTCGGTCCATCCGCATTGTTCCGCCATCAGCGCCGTCCGGTCTCCCACCGCATAGAGCGGAAGACCGCGCAACGATGGCCCCTCCGGCTGATGGACAAGGCCCTCCACGCCATTCGCACTGGTCACCAGGATCGCTGCATACCGGACCGCATCGATGCCGGGACAGGTGCGGAAGACGATTTCCAGCAAAGGCGCCAACGCGACACGGTGGCCGCCCGCCTCCAGCCGCGACCGCGTCTTCAAAGCCTGAGCAATCGGACGCGTTACGAGGACGTGGATGCTTGTCTCCTTGTTTTCTTCCCGGTCGGGCCTGCGGCCCTCCGCGCCTCTTGTTTTCTTCCCGGTCGGGCCTGCGGCCCTCCGCGCCTCTTGTTTTCTTCCCGGTCGGGCCTGCGGCCCTCCGCGCCTCTTGTTTTCTTCCCCGTCGGGCCTGCGGCCCTCCGCGCCTCTTGTTTTCTTCCCGGTCGGGCCTGCGGCCCTCCGCGCCTCTTGTTTTCTTCCCCGTCGGGCCTGCGGCCC
>JBCDLT010000107.1:0-13834 GCA_038745065.1 Pseudomonadota bacterium
CACCGATGATGGTGACGACAAAGGCGATGAAGGTCGCCGGCTTCAATTGCGGCAGGATGACGTACCACAACATGCGCCAGCCTTTTGCGCCGTCGAGCCGGCCGGCTTCGATCTGTTCCGGATCGACCGCGTTCAGGCCGGTCAGGTAGAGGATCATGCAATAGGCCGTCTGCGGCCAGAGACCGGCAGCAATGATGCCGATCGTGACGAAGCGCTCGTCGCCCAGAACGCTGATCGGCCCGAGGCCGAACAGGCCGATGATCGAATTGAACAGCCCGAAGGTCGGATCGTAGAACCAGGTGAAGACCAGCCCGACCACGACCTGGGAGATGACGAAGGGAAAGAAGAACAGCGACTTGTAGAGCCTTATCCCGGTCACGGTCTGGTTTAGGAACAGGGCGATGAACAGGCCTGCGGGGATGGCGAGCAGATAGAGAACAAGCCAGATCAGGTTGTTCCGGAGCGAGACGTAGAAGGCGTCGTCCCAGTAGAGCTCCTCGTAATTGCCGAGGCCGACATATTGGGCCTCGCCAAGCCCGTCCCATTCGTAGAGCGAGATGCCGAAGGATTGGAAGACCGGGAAGATCACATAAAACAGAAAGAACAGGACACCGGGCGCCAGGAACAGCCAGGGCGCGATCGCCTGCTGGTTCCAGCCGCGCCTTTCGCTTGCCGGCGGGGCCGGATCTTTTGTGCCAGACATGTCTGCAAGAGTGGCGATGGCGCGACTCCTTCCTGTCCAGGCTTTGCCGCCGGGCGGCGGATGGGTCGGGTTTCGCGGAACGCCCCTCCGCGAAACCCTCGCGGATCAGCGGTAGACGCGCTTGCGCACGCGTTCCAAGCGGGCCAGGATCCGGTCCAGATTGTCCGGGCGGACCATGAATTCCTGCAGGCCCTCCATGCCGACCTTGGCCATCTCGGCCGGGAAGTCCCGGTCGAAGAATTGCGCCACGCCGCCAGGGCTGTTGGACGAGAGCATTTCAAAGCCCTGGTTCAGGAACTCGTCGTCATCGACCTTGGATTTGGCATTCACCGGGAGCTGGCCGAGCGCATCGCCGCCGTTGATGATCGTCTGGTTTTCCGTCGACACGACGAAGCGCAAGAACGCCCGCGCATTGTCCTTGTTGGTCGCATTGACCGGAATGTGGAACGTGTCTGTCGGCGCATCTTCGGCAAGCGCCACGTCCAGATTGATGACCGGGAACTGGTAGAAGTCGATCTGGTCGTCGGAGAGGCCGGCTTCGCGCAGCGGCGCGACGGCAAAGTTGCCCATCAGGTAGGCGGCAGCGTCGCCCTGCACCATGAAAGGCAGCGCTTCCTGCCAGCTATAGGTCTGGTGGTTGTCGATATAAGCGCCCATGTCGATGAGTTCACGCCATGCGGCAAACGTGGCGCGGACGCGATCGTCGGTCCATTCCACCTCGCCCTGCGCCAGCGCCATGTGGAAATCGAAGCCGTTGATGCGCATGTTGAGGTAGTCGAACCAGCCGCCGGCGGTCCATAAGAACTTGGTGCCGATCGTGTAGCACTTGCGGCCGGATTCCAGGATCTTGCGGCAATTGGCGAGTTCTTCCTCCCAGGTCGACGGCTCGCTCAAGCCCAATTCCTTGAAGATGTCCTCGCGATAATAGACGCCCCATTGATAGTACGTGTAGGGCACGCCCCATTGTTTGCCGTCGATGGTCATGGCGCCCTTGGTCGAGGCAAGGTTTTCCGCGATTTCCGGCTCGGCCCACAGGTCCGAGACATCTTCGAAGAGACCGGCTTCCACATAGGGCCGCATCCGGTTGGCCGCATACCAGGTGGCGACATCCGGCGCGTTGGCGGTCAGGAAGTTGCGGATCTGGGTCTTGTAGGCTTCCCGGTCGATCACCGTGGTTTCGATGTTCAGGTCGGGATGCTTTTCCTGGAAGCGGCCGATCATGGCTTCCATCGTCGCCCGCGGTGCCGGGTTCGACGTGTCGAGGAAGATCCTCAGATCGCCGGTAAGCTTTTCATCGGCGGCAAACGCGCCGGTCGCGAAAACTACACTTGTTACGAGCGCCGCAAGGGACAGTTTGAGCGTAGGCTGCATTATGTCCTCCCGTTTGTTCCACTATTTGGAACTTAGTTTTGTATATTGAAATTCTAACCGCGTTTACCCTATGCTTGTCAACCGGTGACGGAGCGACGAAAGCAAGAAACGCATCCGCATCACGGAGGAGACGACCATGACCAGCCGCCGCCCGGGCGACGGGACGATCGGCAAGGCTTTTGAAGTGCTCGACCAGGTGGCCGCGTTCGGCCGCCCGGTACGTTTTTCCGAGCTCGAGCGCATTTCGGACTTTCCCAAAGCCACGCTCTACCGGTTGGTCCAGACGCTCACCAGCCAGCGCTTCTTGCACCACGATCCGGATCGCGGCGTCTATTCGCTCGGCGTGCGTCTGGTACGGCTTGCCCATGCCGCCTGGCGCCAATCCTCGCTCGCGCCGCTTGCCCGCCCCTATCTGGACCGGCTGGCGCAGGATGTCGGCGAGACCGTGCATCTGGCCCAGCTCGACCACGGCATGGTGCTTTATGTCGACAAGCGCAGCGGTGCCGAGGCGATCGAGATGTTTTCCCAGGCCGGCAAGATTGGCCCCGCCTATTGCACCGGGATCGGCAAGGCGATGCTCGCCTTTCTCGACGAGAAGGCGCTGGAAGACGTGCTGCCGCAGCAATCCTTCCAGCGCTACACCGACAACACGCTCGTCGACCGCGCCACGCTCTGCGCCGAGCTCGGCGCCATCCGGTCCCGCGGTTATGCCTTCGACCGAGAGGAACACGAACCCGGCATCGTCTGTCTGGCCTTTCCGATCCTCAGCCCGGGCGGACGCATCGAAGGCGGTTTGTCCGTCACGTCGACGACGGACCGCAAGTCTCTGGGCGACCTGGAAAGCCTGGCGCCGCGCCTTCGACAGACGGCGTCCGACATTGCCGAGGAAATCGCGCATTGGCGGTTTCCGGACGAAATAAATACCCAAACAAGAGCGGGGTGAACCATGTCAGGCGTAACTCTGGAAAACGCGGTCAAGCGCTACGGCAACGCGCAGGTGATCCACGGCGTGAACCTGACGATCGAGGACGGCGAGTTCTGCGTCTTCGTCGGCCCGTCCGGCTGCGGCAAGTCCACATTGCTGCGCATGGTCGCGGGACTGGAAGAGACCACCGACGGCGTCATCCGGATCGGCGGGCGCGACGTCACGCATGCGGATCCGGCCAAGCGCGGCGTTGCCATGGTCTTCCAGACCTACGCGCTCTATCCGCACATGACGGTCGAGGAGAACATGGGCTTCGGCCTGAAAATGAACGGCCATCCCCGCGCCGAGATCGATGAAAAGGTCGGCGAGGCGAGCCGCATCCTGAAGCTCGATCCGTATCTGAAACGCAAGCCGAAGGCACTGTCCGGCGGCCAGCGCCAGCGGGTGGCGATCGGCCGGGCGATCGTGCGCGGTCCGGACGTGTTCCTGTTCGACGAGCCGCTTTCCAACCTCGACGCCGAATTGCGGGTCGACATGCGTGTCGAGATCGCGCGGCTTCACAAGGAAATCGGCGCCACCATGATCTATGTGACTCACGACCAGGTCGAGGCGATGACGCTCGCCGACAAGATCGTCGTGCTGCGCGGCGGCCATATCGAACAGGTCGGGCGTCCGATGGACCTTTATCGCGACCCGGACAACCGCTTCGTTGCCGGCTTTATCGGGTCGCCGTCCATGAATTTTTTCCAGGGCACGGTCAACAGCGGCGGCGTGCATGTGCCGGCGCTCGGGGAGACACCCGTAAGCGTGGCAGCGGCCCTGCCGGCTGAAGGCACGCAGGTGATCGTCGGCATCCGGCCGCAGCATCTGAGGATCGAAGCCGGCGGGACCGGCCCCGAACTGGATCTGACGGAATCGCTCGGCGGTGTTTCGTATGTCTACCTGAACGCGGCGAATGGCGAACGCATCGTCGTGGAAGCCCGCGAGGACGATCCCCTGCCCTCCGGCGGCACGGTCGGCCTGACGTTTTCAGCCGAGGATGCGATGCTGTTCGATGCGGAATCGGAAAAAAGGATTCGTTAGAGCCGCCGGTCCATACCCGCGGAACTCACGCCGGAGAAGCGCTTGAGCTCAGGCCTCCGGCGCGCTGGTCTGCAGGGCGAGCGCATGCAGGACGCCGCCCATATTGCCCTTCAGCGCCTTGTAGACCATCTGGTGCTGCTGCACCCGTGTCTTACCTCGAAACGATTCCGACACCACAACCGCGGCATAGTGATCGCCATCGCCGGCCAGATCGCGGATTTCCACACTCGCATCCGGCAGCGCTTCCTTGATCATCGTTTCGATTTCGCGCGCATCCATGGCCATGCTTCGTACTCCACTTTATGCCGGACCTGTCTCAGGTCTCATTCGGCCGCAGCCTGATATGGATTCATATAGGCAGGAAACCAATTTTCGTAGAGATCGTGCAGCTTTTCAATCGATATCGTCAGTTGGCCAGCGACAATCAGATCGGAACCGCCGGTTGTGCCGAGCCGCTTGACCGGTACGCCGCTGCGCCCTGCGGCGTCCAGAACCGCGTCGACCCCTGAGGCCGGCACCGTGACCAGATAGCGCGCCTGGTCCTCGCCGAAGAGCGTTGCAAGCGCCGGCGCGTCGCCGATGTCGACATGGCAGCCGATCCGACCGGCCATCGCCATTTCGGCAAGCGCGACGGCGAGGCCGCCATCCGACAGGTCGTGGCAGGCGGTCACCGATTGCGCACGGATCAGGCCGCGCACGAAGTCGCCATGCGACCGTTCGGCATCGAGGTCGACCGGCGGCGGCGCTCCGGCCTCCTCGCCGGTCAGCGCCTTCAGGGCCGCGGATTGCCCGAGATGCGTTCCCGGTCCGCCGATGAGGAGGATCGCCTGGCCTTCCGCCTTGAAGGCGATCGTCGCCGTCCGCTTCAGGTCTTCCAGAAGCCCGACCCCGGCAATGGCCGGCGTCGGCAGGATCGCCTCGCCATGGGTCTCATTGTAGAGCGAGACATTGCCGGACACGACGGGGAAGTCGAGTGCCCGGCAGGCTGCACCGATGCCCTGGATGCAGCCGACCAGTTGGGCCATGATTTCGGGGCGTTCCGGATTGCCGAAATTGAGATTGTCGGAGACGGCGAGCGGCGTCGCGCCGACCGCCGTCAGATTGCGCCAGACCTCGGCGACCGCCTGTTTGCCGCCCTCGAACGGGTCGGCAAAGCAATAGCGCGGCGTCACGTCGACGGTGACCGCAATCGCCTTGTCCGTGCCGTCGATGCGCACCACGCCCGCATCGCCGCCCGGACGCTGCAGCGTGTTGGCCTGGATCAGGTAATCGTATTGTTCAAAGACCCAGCGCCGGGAGCAGAGGTTTTCCGACCCGATGAGCGCCTCAAGCAGCGCCCCGCAATCCGGATCGGCCGGCAGCGTAGCCGGATCGAACGCGGCGACCGAAGGCGGCGCCGTATGCGGCCGGTCGTATTCCGGCGCCTCGTCGCCGAGTTCCTTGATCGGCAGGTCGGCCACCAGTTCGCCCTGGTGGAAAATCCGGAAGCGCTTGTCGTCGGTCGTGTGCCCGACGATCGCAAAGTCGAGATCCCATTTGTCGAAGATCGCCTTGGCGACCTCTTCCTTGTCGGGCGAGAGCACCATCAGCATGCGCTCCTGGCTCTCCGACAGCATCATTTCATAGGCGTTCATCTGCTCCTCGCGCACCGGCACGGTGTCGAGGTCGAGTTCGATGCCGAGATCGCCTTTCGCGCCCATTTCGACGGCCGAACAGGTAAGCCCGGCCGCGCCCATGTCCTGGATGGCGATAACGGCGCCGGTCGCCATCAGTTCCAGGCAGGCTTCGAGCAGGCGCTTTTCGGTGAACGGGTCGCCGACCTGCACGGTCGGGCGCTTTTCTTCGATCGTGTCGTCGAACTCGGCCGACGCCATCGTCGCGCCGCCGACCCCGTCGCGCCCGGTCTTGGCGCCGAGATAAACCACCGGCATGCCGATGCCGGTCGCCTTGGAATAAAAGATCTTGTCGCTGTCGGCGAGGCCGAGCGCGAAGGCATTGACCAGGCAATTGCCGTTATAGGCGGCATGAAACTCCACCTCGCCGCCCACCGTCGGCACGCCGAAGGAATTGCCGTAGCCGCCGATGCCGGCAACGACGCCGGAGACCAGGTGCCGGGTTTTGGCATGGTTCGGATCGCCGAAGCGCAGGGCGTTCAGCGCTGCGATCGGCCGCGCGCCCATCGTGAAGACGTCGCGCAGGATGCCGCCGACCCCGGTCGCCGCGCCCTGATAGGGTTCGATGTATGACGGATGGTTATGGCTTTCCATCTTGAAGACCACGGCCTGGCCGTCGCCGATATCGACGACGCCGGCATTTTCGCCCGGCCCCTGGATCACGCAGGCGCCTTCTGTCGGCAGCGTGCGCAGCCATTTCTTGGAGCTCTTGTAGGAACAGTGTTCGTTCCACATCGCCGAAAAGATGCCGAGTTCGGTGAGCGTCGGCTCGCGTCCGATCAGGTCGAGAATGCGCTGGTATTCGTCCGGTTTCAGGCCGTGATCGGCGATCAGCTTTTCGGAGATGGGAATGTCGTTCGGAATCATCGCTTGGCGGCCCCTTCCAAATTCGGCATGTCTGTTTGGCCCGATCGTCCGGCCGGATCAAGAACCGATCCGGTCTGGTAATGTCGCGGTGAGTAAATCGGGGGAAAAATGCGTCCGGGACCGACCAACACCATCATCGACATCGCCGGCGTGCGGGTCGGCAATGCGCATGACGAGACCGTCAAGACGGGCGTGACGGCCGTGCTCGCCGACGCGCCGTTTACCGCGTCCGTCCATGTTGCAGGCGGCGCGCCCGGCACGCGCGAGACCGATCTTCTGGACCCGTCGCGCACGGTGGATCGCATCGACGCGCTGATTCTCTCCGGCGGCTCAGCCTTCGGCCTGCAGGCGGCCGGCGGCGCGCAGGCCGTGTTGCACGGCATGGGACGCGGTTATCCGGTCGGCCCGGCCCGAGTGCCGATCGTGCCGGCGGCCATCGTCTTCGACCTTTTGAACGGCGGCGACAAGGACTGGGGCGATGCCCCGCCCTACGAAGCCCTAGGACGACGGGCGGTGTCGGAAGCCTCGACTTCCCCTCCCCGTCTCGGCTCGTCCGGCGCGGGCTTCGGCGCGACAACCGCCACGCTGAAGGGCGGTCTCGGGTCGGCCTCGGCCGTGCTCGACGACGGCACGATGATTGCCGCGCTTGTTGTCGTCAACGCCGTCGGCTCGGCGATCATGGGATCGGGCCCGCATTTCTGGGCGGCGCCGTTCGAGATCGGCGATGAATTCGGCGGTCTCGGCCTGCCCGACGATCTGTCCGAAGCCACCCGCCTCGCCACCAAGGGCGGCGCACCGAACCCGGCGGAAAACACGACGATTGCTGTCGTTGCGACGGATGCCGATCTGACGAAGGCAGAGGCCAAACACCTGGCCGTCATGGCCCATGACGGGTTCGCCCGCGCGGTCTGGCCGGCGCACACGCCGTTCGACGGCGATCTGGTGTTCGGGATGGCAACCGCGACGCGGTCGGGTCCAGTTGATCCGACCGCTATGCTCCGGATCGGCGCCGCGGCTTCGGCCGTGATGGCCCGCGCCATCGCGCGCGGGGTTTACCTCGCCGACCCGCATCCGACCGACACCCAGCCGGCGTGGTCGGCCCGTTTCGGAGGCTGACTTACTCCGCAGCCTGCGGCAGCTCAGCCGGCGCCTGTTCTTTTTCGAAGCGAGCCAACAACGAGGCACGGCGCGCGGCCGCCTTTTCCATGTTGGTTTCTTTGACCGGGCCGTAACCGCGGATCATGTCGGGCACACGCGCGAGTTCGGCGGCAAGCCCGTAAGGCACCGCGCCGATCGCACCGACAATGCGCTTAAGATCCGCTTCGAAAGTCTCGATCAACGCCCGTTCCTTGCGGCGCTCCTCGGTATAGCCGAACGGATCGAACCGCGTACCGCGCAGGCCCCGCATCTTGGTGAGCGCCTTGAAGGCGGTGAACACCCACGGACCGAAGGCGCGTTTTTTCGGCCGGCCGGTCGCCGGATCGGTCGGCGAGAGCATCGGCGGCGCGAGCATCACTTTCAGCTTTTTCACATTGTCGAACTGGGCGGAAAGATCCGCGATGAATTTCGGGTCCGAATAAAGCCGCGCGACTTCGTATTCGTCCTTATAGGCCATCAGCTTGTAGAGGTTTTCCGCCGCGTTGCGGGTGAGCCGCATCGAACCCTGGCCGAACGCTTCGTCGGCGGCCTTCACCTTGTCGATCGCCGCCGTAAACCGGGCCGCATAGGCGTCGTTCTGATAGGCGGCAAGTTCGTGCGCAAGAAACGCGATGCGCTCGTCGAGCGGCTGGTCTTCGCGCTTCGTGGCCGGCGTGAACAGGGTATCGAAGGCCTTCGCATCGTGCCCGAGCACGCGCCCGGCGCGGAACGCCTGGATGTTCTTGTCGACGGCCGCGCCGTTCAGCCGGATGGCGTTTTCCATCGCATCGGCATGGAACGGCAGCGCGCCCTTTTGCCAGGCCGCGCCGATGAGGAGCATGTTGGCGAAAATGGAATCGCCGAAGAGCTTTTCACCGATCTTGGCGGCATTGAACGCGGTCGTATCACGGGTCGCCGAGCCAAGCGTCTTTTTGAGACGCGCGCCTTCGAAGGAGAGCGTCTGGCGCATGGCAAATTCCGCCGTCGGCGCCACTTCGGTATTGGCAACCGCAAGCGTACGGTCGGCATCGGCAAGCGCCAGCACGTCGGCGGTGTTGGCAACCAGCATGTCGCTGGCGACCAATACGTCGAGCCCACCGGTCGGTACCCGCGGGCCTTCGATCGCCCGATCCTTGGAACTAAACCGCACATGCGAGGTCACCGGCCCGCCCTTCTGGGCAAGGCCCGTCATGTCGAGGGTGGACGCATTGAGGCCGTCGAGATGCGCCGCCATCGCAAGCACGGAGCCCGCCGTCGTCACGCCCATTCCGCCGATACCGGCGAACAACAGATTGACCGGCGCGGCCGGCACGCGGATGTCCGGGGTCGGCAGGTTTTTTACGAGCGCATCGAGGTCGATCGCGGCCTCTGCCTGTTTGCGGATCGTCCCGCCTTCGACCCAGACGAAGGACGGGCAAAAGCCCTTCACGCAGGAAAAGTCCATGTTGCACGAGGACTGGTTGATCGTGCGCTTTTCGCCGAAGGGCGTGGCGAGCGGCTCGACCGACAGGCAGTTCGACTGCACGCTGCAATCGCCGCAGCCTTCGCAGACCCGCTCGTTGATCATCAGCCGCTTGCCGGGATCCTCATAAAGTCCCTTCTTGCGGCGCCGGCGCTTTTCGGCGGCACAGGTCTGGTCGTAGACGATGACCGACACGCCCTTGAAGCGGGAAAGTTCCTCCTGGACGCCCGGCAGTTCGTCCCGGTGCAGCACCGGCACGCCCGGCGCCAGGCCGGACCGGCTGTCGTAAAGGTGCGGGCGTTCGGAGACGACGACGATGCGCTGCACCCCCTCGCCTTCGAGTTGGCGCGTGATTTGCGGCACGGTCAGCGGCCCGTCATGGTCCTGGCCACCGGTCATGGCGACCGCATCGTTGAAAAGAAGCTTGTAGGTGATCGACGCCTTGGCGGACAGCGCCTGGCGGATCGCCAGAAGGCCGGAATGATAATAGGTGCCGTCGCCGAGATTGGCAAAGACGTGGCTGTCCTTGGAGAACGGCGCCTGGCCGACCCACAACGCGCCCTCGCCGCCCATGGCGACCTGGCCTTCGGTGGTGCGGCCGTTGATTTCCGTCATCGCGTGGCAGCCGATGCCGGGCATGGCGCGCGAGCCTTCCGGCGTCTTTGTCGACGTCGAATGCGGGCAGCCGGAACAGAAATAGGGCGAGCGGCCGGCATCGGTGGCGTTGTCGCCGGCCCAGCGCAGCTGCTTTTCCATCGCGTCGATACGGTCGCGGATCGACTGGATGGCGGCGAGTTCCGGCATGAAACCGACGAGACCGTGCAAGAGGTCGAGCGGCGCAAGTTCGAGCACATCTTTCAGGAACGGCACGCCATCCGGCGTCGTCTTGCCCCAGACGCTCGGGCGCTGGTCGGCCGGCCAGTGGAACATCTGTTCCTTGATCTGGGGTTCGAGCACGCCGCGCTTGTGTTCCACGACCATCACCCGCTCCAGCCCCTTGGCGAAGCCGGCGAGCCCCATCGGCTCCAGCGGCCAGGGCATGGCGACCTTGTAGATCGCAAGCCCCATGGCCTTTGCCCGGTCCTCGGTAATGCCGATCAGGTCGAGCGCCTGGCGCAGGTCGCGATAGGCCTTGCCGGTGGTGATCAGGCCGTAGCGGGGGTTGTCCGCGCCGAACGCGACCCGGTCGAGCCGGTTGGCACGCACATAGACATGGGCGGCCGGCAGCGACACGTCGCGCACCAGCCGTTCGTTGTCGATGCGGTTTTGCAGAAGCAGCGGCCGGTTGAGGGTTTCGAGCCGGCGCGGATCGGAAGTTTCCGGAAACACAAAGCGCAGCCGCTCCGGATCGACGGAAATCACGGCCGACGCATCCATTGTATCGGCAAGCGCGATGAGCCCGGCCCAAAGACCCGAATAGCGCGACAGCGCCAGGCCGTGCAGGCCGTAATCGAGCACTTCCTGGATGTCGGCCGGATTGAGCACCGGGATTTCGCAATTCATGAACGCAAAATCGCTTTGCGCCGGCAGGATGGAGGATTTGGCGAGTGTGTCATCGCCGGCGACCGCGAGCACGCCGCCATAGCGTGCCGTGCCGGAAGCGTTCGCCTGTTTCAGGACATCGCTCGCCCGGTCGACGCCCGGCGCCTTGCCGTACCAGACGCCGAAGACGCCATCATAATCCGCATTCGCGCCGTCGCGGTCGAGCTTTTGCGAGCCCCAGACGGCGGTCGCGACGAGTTCTTCGTTGACGCCCGGCTTGAAGACGACGGAGTGTTTGTCGAGCAATTTGGCGTTGCGTTCCAGCTGCTGATCGAAACCGCCGAGCGGCGAGCCGCGATAGCCGGAGATGAAGCCGCCGGTGCGCAATCCGTTTTTCCGGTCCATCCGCGCCTGGTCCAGCGGTAGCCGGACCAGCGCCTGGATGCCGGTGAGGAATACCTTTCCGTCTTCCTGGAGGTATTTGTCGGCAAGCGAGACGGTGCGAACGGATGTCGTCATTGAGGAAATCTCCCGCAGGGCCGGCCGCGCCCGGCCGCAAATGAACGATTTCCATCAATTTGATCTCATTTCACGGAAATTTCTGTGCTATGATCCCCGTTCATACGCCGACAACGAACAAAAAATTCTTTCAGAGACGATGGCCGAAGAAAAAACCACCCTCGACATAGGCGACATCCGAATCCTGCGCATCCTCCAGGAAGACGCCTCGCTTTCGATCGCAGAAGTCGCCAGCAAGGCCGGCATGTCCCAAACCCCCTGCTGGCGCCGCATCAAACGCCTGAAGGACACCGGCGTCATCCGCCAGGTGGTCGCCCTCGTAGACCGGGAAGCCCTCGGCCTCCACTTCGTCGCCTACGCATTCGTAAAACTCACCCTCCCCAGCCGCGCAAACATGGAAAAATTCGACCGGCTGATGTTCCTGTGGCCGGAGATTGTGACGTGTGAGCGGATTACGGGGGCGGTGGATTATCTGATCAAGGTCGTGGCGGAGGACATCAAGACTTATGACGATTTTCTGCGGGAGAAGCTGCTGGACACGGATCTGGTGTCAGATGTGCAGTCGAGGATTGTTGTGTCGACGGTAAAGGACAGTGCGGCTTTGCCGATTTTGGAGCCATAAATTTTCTCGGTAGCCTAATAGCCTTAGATATTGGCATTGTAGTATCGCGCCAGTTTCGCGTGATTAGAAGACGAAGCACGCTGATGGGAATGATATGCGGGCGCACCCTGCATCTGAATCGAAATGCAAAAAGTATTCAAAGAGGAATATAGCAAGCATTTAGCGCGCAAACAATGCATCAGTAAGCCATCTCTCCTTAGAAGATCGCAATATAATGAAAACTATAAATACAGAATTATAAAAGTCAGAAAACAATATTTAAAAAAAGTTCAAATAAAAAATTCAGAAAGAAATCATGCACGATAAATTTAATTAGTATTTTCAAATAACCTTAAATCAGACCAAAAAAATCCCAATATTTCATCTCGACTGACTCTGCATTGTAATATAAATACACCAATAAATAAATCAATATTTAATATTTTTCGCAATAACCAAGATTTAATCGCCAAAGAACTGGCAAGGTTTGTTATGGGGTTTTAGTCGAATGATTTTTCCTAAAAATCGGTAAATCTCTCTATTTACAAATCGTCCTTCAAATATAGTATTTGTATACACAGGGCACTTAGTCAATGAGAGGAATAAGACGATGAAATTTATAGTTCATACTTTTTTTTGCGTTAGCTGTTCCCTTGTCTTGGGCGAATGCTAGTGAATTTTGCACCCCAGGGGAAATACGTACCGTTTCCGCATGTCCAATCAAAGTTACTGCTAGTTGGAGTGGGGCCAGTCCCGGACAAAGTGCGCAAGAATGTGTCCATCAATGGCAGGGATTCGCCGTGTTGAGTGTTCGACCGTCAATCCACTCTGAATCGAACGCTAGCTACTCAGTTTCAGCTATTGCAAGACAAGGTTCTTTTGCATCTGCCCAAGACTATAGTGCAGTTGAATCCGCGCTACTACAGGCAGATTTTTCATTTCCCGGAGATGATGGTCAAAAGCAGGAATATATGGCTAAACTGAAACAGCATTTCTCTGATGCGAGAAGCGCGTCTTTAAGTCTAACTTCGTCTCACAACGCGGTCCGGGTATTTGCAGAGGCGCGGGCTCACGGCAATCCCTTTGATCGGAAGCGAGGATGGATCGAGATGTCTGCCGCCGTGGAGTTACGTTGCATCGGCGTGGCCAACCAAAATATTATACGGTCGATTGCTGTAAAAGACGCTCTTGGAATAGAATGGTCGATGGCGGGTGAACGTCCAGGAAAGAAGTGCACCCACTTTAATGAAATTGCTGATCCTCACACGTGGGGCGACAACTATTTGTGTAGTAATTTTGATTTGGCACTTCGCTGGAGTAGCGCTGGTGAAATTGATGAAGCTGGACTATCATGTGTCCAGATAATCGAAACCGCTGACTCGGCCGGAACGTGGCTAGACAACTATCTATGTTACCCTGAGTCTTTACCGTTTGATTTCCAATGGTCGAGTGCAGGTCCGGTTGCCGGCTTAGATTGTATTAAAGTAGAAGAGCATTCTGAGCCGCCCGCAACGACTTGGAACGACAACTATTTGTGCGTCGCACCGAAGGCATGAATTAGTGTCAACAGCTCAGTCTTAATTGTTCCACATAAGACTCGCCCTCGGATCTATACAAAGAATCCGAGGGTGATTAGCATTCATTTTTCCCAATTTTGGGAAAGTATTTTTGCTAAAGAGTGAAACGGCTTGGTACGAGTCCCCGATAATCCCTCATTTTTGAGGAGAGTCCGTCTCCTTCGCTGATGGATTCTCCTCAAAAATGAGGGATTAATTGGGGCTCAGGTCAGGATAAGAGACTTAACATATACCGGCTGAAACGGTCGACGGAAGCCAACGCGTAAAAAAATTAGTCTTTGTTGATTTTCGCTTCCGACTACCTGTCAATCGCAAATATTCTGACCCGTCGGTTTAGTTCTTCTGGCATTTCATCCAAAGTCTTAACAGGCGCACCAAGCTCACCGACCCCGTCGACTGAAACAAAGTTGATTGGCCGATCGAGTAGCGTCTGC
>JBCDLT010000108.1:0-13316 GCA_038745065.1 Pseudomonadota bacterium
ACGCCATTCGATTTCCGCAGAAGCGGCTGCGTCAGGCGATCCTTCCCGTACATGATCTTCGACAGGAAATAGCCCTTGATACAGTTCAGCCCGCGGTTCACCGGGGCGTCCGGATCGCCCTGGGTGGCGACCACCCTGCCCTCCTTCGTGCCGACCAGCACGGAACATCCGGTGCCGCAGAACCGGCAGGCCGCCTTGTCCCATCGGATGTCGGGTTTGCCGACCTGGGCGGCGGCCGGGATCGCAGCGAGCGGTATGCCGGCCGCAGAGGCCGTCGCGGTTGCGGCTGTCGCCTTCAGGAAGGTCCGGCGCGATTCAGAAATGCTCATGAGTCTGGCCTCCGTCTTTGGGCTGATCGGAATGCGAGGACCGGTCGCTGGCTTCGGCAAGGTCCTCGAAATGGTGATAGGTGAGCGTGAGCGAGATCACACCGGGGATGGTGTGCAGGGTCATGATCGTTTCCGATGCCGGACGCGTGTCGACATCTTCCACGACGACGACGAAACGGCCGTCTTCGGTCTGTGTGTGAACTTCGACCCCGTCGACGGCCTCCAGAACCGGCCGTATCTCCGCGGCGCGTTCAGGCACGACATGGACGAGGCATCCGCAGATGTTCATGGCCGAGCCCCCCGGACGATCCTGCGTTCAACGAAGGCGATGGCGCCTGCCGGACAGGTCCCCGCGCAGGCGCCGCACCCGGTACAGGCAGCGGCCTCGACATGGATTTTCCCGACAATCCCCCCGCGCAGATCGAAGCGGAGTGCGGTCTCGTCACAGGCATCGGTACAGATCCGGCAGGAAATGCCGGCGTTCAACAGGCAGGACGACTGTACGTGTGCAATGAGAGACCACGGGTCGGAATCGAAGTCGAAGACGGGTTCGGGGCACGCCTCGGCACAAGCGGCGCAGAAGGTGCAGGCGCCGACCGAGAAGTCCACGACGGGAGTGCCGGCGGGACCGGGCCGAAGGATCGCTTCAGAGCAGTTCTTGATGCATTCTCCGCAGGACGTGCAGGCATCCCGGATCCGGCCTTCAGCACTCCAGGGCGGCCGTACGGAGCCATCGCGGGCAAACTGCCCTGCGTCCTCGTGCGCCTTTCCTCCCGCGACCAGCACACCGCCCATGGTGTCCTCACTGTCGCAACGGCTGGAAAGCCGAAGCCATCAGGCCGTCGTGTCCACCACTTTGCCGAGTATACGGCATGGCGGCTCCTCCCCAAAATGTATTTTCGCCACGCTATCGGACGCGACGAAACGTCTTCTTGATAAAAGTCAAGCAGACAATTGTTGCAGGTCAGGTTTTCACAGGCTGGGTATGAGCGTGCTTTGTCCGCCATCGATATGCCGGCCGCACAAGGCCGCGGCGTCGGCGCTCAGATAGCAGATGGCTACGGACCAGATCTCCGCGACAACCACCCGCCCTTTATGTAAGGCACCCCGGAGAATCGCGGTCGCGCAAGAAATCGGTTCGTCCTCGGCCTGGCGTCGAGGCCAGTAGGCAGGCGTCGACAGGCCTCTCAAGTCACCCGACAGGCAAATCGGATTTCACAGGACAGTGCCCGTGTCGGTAAACGTGAGGCAATCGTCCTGCAAACTCTCACGGATGGCCGGGTCAATGTCCGCGCTGTCGTTCGGATAGGGGCCGGACTGGCGCAGGGCTTCGCGGACGCATTGGTTACCCGCCACCTTGCGCCATACGACTCGGGTCGCGTAAGGCGCTCCCCTGACACGCCACGAGCTCCCGACCATAAGCCCCGCCAGAACACCGGGCTGATAGGAATGCGGCGCGTCCAGCACTAGGAGGCAGACACCATGCGGCGGCTGTGTATTCTGTTCCGTGACGTAGATGCGATCGCCGATGAGTTCGGCAAAGCCTCGATACCGCGCCCGCTGTTCGATGCCTGCCTGATCGTCCTGGCCACGCTCGCTCGTCTTGACGAGAACCCGTCCCGCACTCTCTGTCAGGATCGTGACACCGCATTTGATCGCATTCGGCCAGGACGGCGTCCTGTAGAAGCTGTGATAGATTCCGAGCAGCGGACGCATTGCTTCGATGTCGGAGGCACCGATATACCGCGGGATCGCTGCCGCATCCTCTCCCGACGCTTCATCCGGTCCATCATCCACATCGACAAAGCGGAAGCCGCGACCGTAGATCGTCCTGATGTATCCGGTGTTCGGGTCTTCGTCGCCGAGCGTCTTGCGAATGTCGCGGACCGTGCCGGCCAGCGCCGCATCCGACACGATCCTTCCCTCCCAGGCCGTTTCGATCAGATCATCCTTGGAGACGATGCGGTTCCTGTTTGCGACGAGCACGGCGAGGACGGCGAAGGCGCGCGATTTCAAAGGCAAAAGCTCACCCGCCTTGCGCGCGATCATCTGATCGGTATCGACCACGAGGTCGGAGCAGCGGTAGATCATTTGTCAACGCTCAACTTCACACGAAATGACACCCTGATTGATATATCATATCAGCGGCCCGGTTCCTGAGGATTTTTTTACGATTGCTTTCACATTCCCATGATTTCCAAGGATTTCTTTACGGATCGCGGGGCGCGGCTCCGTGCCGCCGGACAGCGGCTAACTGGACAGCAAGCGCATTGCCTATAGGTTCATGCGTACCCTTGATTGCCCGAAGCGTTGGCACCGTTCAAGCTGTTGTTATCTCTCAGTCATCTACGGTACTTGCTTACCAGAAATGCCTTGAAAATGCCGAAATTCAAGGGACCGGTAAGGATTGTCGATCGTTGAAGTCAGCCGTAAAATTCCGGGAAAATTTATGTCTTTAAGTTTTAAATCGGGCGTGATTTCTCTGCCCGCTCTTGCGTCTTGTCTGTTGATAAGCGTGACACATGCCACGGCGGATTACCCCAGCCCGCTCTGCGGTGGTCCGTACGATCTTTGCTGGTACGTGGATCGTGAAACCGTGTCGGTCACCAGCCAACAGTTCGAACAAGCCCATTCGTTTAGCGAGGGTCTTGCTGCCGTCCGCATCAAAGGCCGTTTCGGATACATAGACTCATCAGGAACAATCGTTATCGAGCCGCAGTTCGACCTTGCCGGCGACTTTTACCAGGGTTTGGCTGAGGTGAGGGTCGGGGAAAAAGCCGGCGTGATCAATCGCCATGGCGAATTCGTTCTGAAGCCGGAATTCGCAAGGGCGGCTCCGCTCACCAAGGACGTCATCGTTGTCGACCCGGGAAAATGGTACGCGGGAAGGTTTGTAGGCGCAGAAAAGATCTTCGGACGACCGGCGGGCCTTTCTTATCCGTCATCTGCTCGATTATTCAGTCTCAAGACGGGCTGGGTAACCGAACAAGCAATGAAGGTTAAGACTTTCGATAACAGTGGTCGCGGTTTGATTTGGGCACGCGCGACAGATGACAGATATCCCCTTTTTGGGCTGATGCGAGCGGACGGCACATGGCAAGTAGAGCCTCAGTACGACGATGTGGGCGAACTTTGCTACGGCCATGCAAGGGTCGGAACATTAGGTCAAATCGTGCCGTCAAATATGAAACTCCGGTGGGTCGGGCGATCCGGCCGGCGTTACGGCGCAGTCGACAAGGACGGCAATCTGGTCGTGCCCTTAGGCAGCGGGCTAGCGCGGTATTGCGAGCGCTTTAGAGGGTATGTCCGCAATGCTTATCGATATGCTTGGGACCAAATAATCAATTGCCCCGGCGGCACCAGTCTGTATCGCGACGGCCAACTGTGGGGCATCAAGGGACCATCCGGAAACGTCATAGTCAAAGCGACGCATCGTGCAATCTCCTGCTTTCGACACGGCCTCGCCTGGGCCGCCTTCGATAATGAGCGGGCCTGGTGTCCGATCAGACCAAATGGTGTGCGGGCTGACCTGCCGTCCTGCGAACGCAGTCGTTATCCCCACCTCCGGCTTTTCCATCGGGCCGAGAGCTTTCACAAAGACCGGTATGAAAGCAGTGTCTTGTGGGCGAACGCCTACCTAGAATACGGGGCCGGATTGCGATCGAAGCGACCCGGTGTGTACGGACCCAACCAGTTTTAGGATGTAACGCGTTCGCACAGTATCCCTCGATACTCCCCTAACACGTATAATTCATCCCCAACCGACCCCCATCCACATAGATCGTCTCGCCGGTAATGTAGGACGCCTTGTCGCTCGCCAGGAACGCCACCACATCGCCGATCTCACGCGGCGCGCCGACGCGTTTCAACGGAGTGCGGGACATCACCATCTTCATGGCCTCGGGATTGGCGTTGACGCCGGCCATCATCGCCGTGTCGATCGAACCTGGCCCGACCGCGTTGACACGGATGTTGTGCGGCGCAAGCGCCAGGGCGGCGGCCTTGGTCAATTGCATGACCCCGCCCTTTGAAGCGCAATAGGCGGCGATTGCAGGGATCGCCACCTGCGCGTTGACCGACGACATGTTGACGATCGCGCCGGCAATGCCGTTGTCGACCATGGTGCGGGCGGCGCGCTGGGTCGCGAGAAACGTGCCGGTCAGGTTGAGGTCGATGACGGCCCGGAAATCCTCCAGCGAGAGTTCCAGAAAATCCTTCGGCCTGGCAATGCCGGCATTGTTGATCAGCGCACTGACGGATCCCGCTTCCGCCTCGACCCGGTCAAAAAGGTCGGCAATGGCCTCGGGCATGCTGACGTCGCACGCGACGGCGAGAGTTCCGTTGCCGAGCCGGTCGGCGGCGGCCGCCACGCCGTCGCCATCGATATCGGCCAGGACCAGTCGAAAACCGTCTTCGGCGAGCGCTTCAGCGCAGGCATATCCGATGCCGCCGGCCCCGCCGGTGACGAGGGCGATTTTTTGTTCAGCCATTTCATTCTCCTGAAGCACCGTAGCCGTAATCGGCCCGGGCCTGTTCCTCGCTCACATAGCCGCCGTCAAGATCCGCTTCGACGGCTGCGCGCGACCGTTCTTTCGGGTCGCCGTACCCGCCGCCGCCCGGCAGCAGCAGGACGAGGCGCCGGCCGGCGTCGACCTTCTGGCGTCCCTTGCCCTTGAGCGGCGTACCGTCGGCGAGCGCCACCGAGCCGGCGGCGCCCGGTTTGCCGCCGTCGCGGCCGCGGGCCGGATTGTCGATCCGGTCGAACATGGCATTGAAATAAATGTCGTAGCCGTCGCGGGCCTCGATTTCGATGGTCTGACCGAGCCCGCCGCGATATGCGCCGGCACCGCCCGAACCGGAGCGCAGATCCTTGCGCCAGACCACAATCGGCCCGACATGCTCCGTCGCCTCGACGCTCATTGTCTTCACGCCGGAGGGAAACGCCGTCGCCGACAGGCCGTCCAGTGTCGGCCGCGCGCCGGTCCCACCGGAATTGAACATGAGAAGTTCCACAGACGGCAGGTTCGATGCGGGATCCGCGGGCCGTGCCGAAATCTGGATGTTCCAGAGCGCGCTCGCCCCTTCCGCCGGCACCACACCCGGCAACGCCTCGTGCAGGGCGCCAAGAACCACATCCGGGACCAGATGGCCGAGCACATGCCGAATGGAGACCGGCGCCGGCCGGGCCGCGTTTAAAATGCAGCCTTCCGGCGCGGTGATGCGGAACGGCTCCAGGGACCCGAAATTGTTCGGCACGTCGGGCGCGATCGCGCATTTCAGACCGTAACATGCATAGGCCCGCGTATAGACCATCGGCACATTGACGCCGAAGCGGCTGGTGCCGGACGTGCCGTCAAAATCGGCGACGATGCTCTCGCCCTCGACGCTGAGCCGCACCTGCATACGAACCGGCGCCTCGAAGCCGTCGACTTGCATGACATTCTCGTAGACGCCATCGGGAACGGCAGAGATCGCCTTCAGCGTGGCCGCACGCGACCGCTCCATGATGAAGCCACTGAGGCCTTCCAGATCCTCCAGGCCGAACTCGGCCATCATCGCCTGCAGCCGCCGGTCGCCGGCATCGTTGCAGGCCGCGAGCGAGTGGATGTCACCGATCACCTGGTCCGGCTGGCGCACATTGGCGCGGATGATGCGCACCAGGTCGGCCGAGACCTGACCGCGCTCGGCGAATTTCATGATCGGGAGTTGCAGCCCCTCCTCGTAGACCTCCGCGCCATCCGGTCCGAAGCCGCGGCCGCCGATATCGACGACATGCGCCGTGCAGGCGAAATAGCCGACATGCCGCTGTTGCCGGAACACAGGCGTAACGACGGTTATGTCGTGCAGGTGACCGGTACCGAGCCACGGATCGTTGGTCAGATAGACGTCGGCTTCGAACATGTTTTGCCGGCCGATCGCGTCGATGAAATGGCCAACGCTTTCCGCCATGGCGTTGACATGGCCGGGCGTGCCGGTCACCGCCTGGGCCATCATCCGGCCCTGCAGGTCGAACAGGCCGGCCGACAGGTCGCCCGCCTCGCGCACCGAGGTCGAAAACGCGGTCCGGATCAGGGTCGTCGCCTGTTCCTCGACGACTGCGATCAACCGGTTCCACATCACCTGGTAATCGATGCTCATGGCGCTTTCCTCTGCAGGAGCAGGCTGCCGTCGCCCTGGGCGATCACGACATAGGCCGAGGTCGCGATCGTCGTCGTTTCGTCCTCGACGATCGCCGCAGGACCCGGAACGCTCTGGCCCGGCGCGAGGGTGCTGCGGTCGATGACATGTGCCGTCACGGTTTGCCGCAGGGCGGCATCGTAGAACTCTCTCGTTCGGCCGTTTGCCGCAGTGTCGCCGGCGCCGAACCGCTCCGCCCGTGCCACGTCCGGCAGATCGGTGGCGACCGTCAGAGACCAGTCGGTGATTTCGACGGCAAGGTCGTCGATGATGCGCCCGAACAGCGTCCGATAGGCCGCCTCGAACGCCGACAGGAGGCGCGGCACATGGCTCTTGCCAAGCGGTTCGAACGGAAAGATCACCGGGATCTCCCACCCCTGCCCGCTATAGCGCATGGCAAGCGTCAGACGTGTTGTCGTGCCGGCCGCACCGGCTCCCTTTGCGACGAAAGCCCGCGCCTCGCTTTCGAGCTCGGTCAGCACCGCGTTGACGGCATCGGCATCGAAGGCGTCGAGCCGCTGGAAGTAACCGCGGCTGGCCGTGTAGCTGAACGGCGCCTTCAAAAAGCCGATGGCCGACCCGACCCCGGCACCGGGCGGGATCAACAACGAACCGATGCCAAGTTTTTCGCATTGCCGGCAGGCATGCAGCGGCGCCCCACCGCCGAAGGCGATCATCGTGAACTGTTCGATGTCGCGGCCGTTTTCAACCGTGTGAACGCGCGCCGCATTGGCCATGTTTTCATCGACCATTTCGGTAATGCCGAATGCCGCCTCGTCCGGTGCCAGACCGTCGAGCCGGTCGGCGATGGCGGTCGTCGACGCCGTCGTCTCGAGACGGATGGCGCCGCCGGCGAAATGATCGGGATCGAGGCGGCCGAGCACCAGATTGGCATCGGTGACGGTCGGCGCGGTACCGCCCCTTCCGTAGCAGGCCGGTCCCGGTTCCGAGCCTGCCGACTTGGGTCCCACCTGGATCCGTCCCATGGCATCGATCGAAGCGATCGAACCGCCGCCCGCGCCGATTTCCACCATCTCGACAACCGGCGTGGAGACCGGCATGCCGGATCCCTTCTTGAACCGGTAGGTACGCGCGACCTCGAACGTGCTCGCTGTTTTCGGCGCGCCCTCCTCGATCAGGCAGATCTTCGCCGTGGTGCCGCCCATGTCGAACGAAAGCGCCTTGTCGACGCCATGCGCGCGGGCAAACTCGGCAGCAAAGATCGCACCGCCGGCGGGGCCCGATTCCAGAAGCCGGACCGGCTGTTCGGCCGCCGTCTCGACGCTGATCAGGCCGCCGCCGGAATGCATCATGAAAACCGGCGCATCGATGCCCGTCTCGCGCAACCGGCCGACCAGCCGGCCCAGATAATCGGCGACCTGCGGCTGCACATAGGCATTGGCGATGACGGTATTGAACCGCTCGAATTCGCGGATGCGCGGCGAGATCACCGAGGAAAGCGACACCGAGAGATCCGGCATAGCAGCGCGCAGCGCCTCGGCCACGGCGTTTTCGTGCGCCGGATTGGCATAGGCGTGCAGGAAGCCGATCGCCACGGCCTCATAGTCTTTCTCGCAGATGACTGAAACCAGCCGGCCGGTCTCGTCCGGATCGAGCGGCAACAAGACCGTACCGTCGGCCGCCATGCGTTCTTTGAGCGTATAGCGATGCGGTCGCGACACGAGCGGCTCGGGCAGTTTGAGATTGAGATCGTATTGCTCGAAGCGGTTTTCCGACCGCATTTCGACCACGTCGCGAAAGCCTTCCGTGGTGATGAAGGCCGTGCGGGCGCCGCGTCGTTCGATCAGGGCGTTGGTGACCAGCGTCGTGCCGTGAATGACCTGTTTCAGATCGCCCGGCACGGCGTTCGCCGCAGCGAGCGCTTTTTGGATGCCGTCGAGGATCGCCTGCTCGGGCTGCGCATAGTTTGTCAGCACCTTGGCTGTGAACAGCGTCCCCGACCGGTCCAGAGCGACGTCGGTAAAGGTGCCGCCGATATCGACGCCAACGCGCATGGTCTGCCTCTTTAGATGCTTTTGATCAACTGGTTCGCGGTGAACGCGGTCTGGTAGAGCCATTTGCGGAAATGGCGTCCGGGCGCTGGAGCCGGATCGGAGATCGGCAGCGGCAGGTCTTCTTCGCGTCCGCCGGTCAAGAGTTCGGCCATCGCGCGCCCGAAGATCGTGCCGGGCGTGATGCCGCGGCCGTTATAACCGATCGGCGTGTAAAGATTGTCCGCCAACCGGTGGATGCGCGGCAGGTGGTCCGGTGTCATCGCGATCTGACCGTGCCAGGCCTCGTCGAACTCGACCGGCCCGAGATCAGGAAACAGGCGCGCGAGCTGCTTTTTCGCCCAGCGATGCGACAGCCCGCCCTCACCGCCGACGACCTTGCCCATCGACCCGATGATCAGCCGGTCCTCGGCGTCGCGCCGCAGCGAAAACATGATCGGCCCGGTATCCCAAAGGCCCTGCCGTTCCGCCAGGATCGAGGCCACGCGCTCGCCAAGCGGCTTCGTAGCAACCTGGAAATAGTGGATCAGCGTGAAGGTCTCTTTGAGGTCGGGCCACAGCGTGTCGGAATAGGCATTGGTGCCGAGCACCACCGCGCGCGCGGTCACCGTTCCGCCGTCGGTTTTCAGGACCCACTTGTCGCCGTCGCGATGCAGCGAGCGCACCGTCACGCCGGTACTGATCCGGGCGCCGGCATTGCGGGCGGCGCGCGCGAGGCCCCGTACATAGCCCATTGGATTGATGGTGCCGGCACGCCGGTCGAGCAGACCGCCGAAAAATGCCGGGCTGCCGATCTTGGCCGCGGCCGTGTTCCGGTCCAGAAGGTCGACGGGCGCTCCGAGCCGGTGCCATTCCTCGGCCCGGCGGGAAAGGTCGTCGAACCCGCGCGGCGAATGCGCGGCGTGGATCGTTCCGGTCCGGGTCGCCTCGCAGCGAATCTGGAACCGTTCAATCAGCGACATGACATAAGACGGCGCGTCACCGAGTTCACGGATCAGCCGCGCGCCGCGCTCTTCTCCGAGCGCAGCCCGCACGTCCTGGGGCGGCAGCCAGAGACCGGCATTGACCAGCCCGACATTGCGTCCCGACCCGCCAAAGCCGATCTGGCGGGCTTCCAGAACATGGCAGTCGAGCCCCTTCTCGGCCGCGTGCAGAGCCGTCGACAATCCGGTAAACCCGCCGCCGACAATGGCAAGCTCGGTGGTTCGGTCGCCTTCGAGGCGCGCGCTGTAATCGGATTCTTCCGCCGACACATCCCACAGGGAAATCGGCACTTCGCCGCGCATAAAAACTCCTGCTTCAAGAGGATCGGGCTTTGTCCTATGCTTGAACGACGCAGGCAGTTGTGTCAATATAAGAAATCATTGTTCTATATAGCAGCACAAATCTATGAAAAAGCTCAAGCCGAATTCCGCCGACATGGTGGCCGCCGCCCGCACCAGAATCAAGGAGATCGAAACCGAAGACCTGATCGCACGGCTTGCCGATCCGGGTACCGCATCGGACGTCGTCGTCGTCGACATCCGGGATATTCGCGAACGCCAGCGCACCGGCTTCATTCCCGGCAGCGTGCACGCGCCCCGCGGCATGCTGGAATTCTGGGTCGATCCGGAGAGCCCGTACTTCAAGGACGTCTTCGGACAGGAGGACAAGACCTATGTCCTGCACTGCGCGTCCGGATGGCGCTCGGCACTCAGCACGGCAACGCTGAACGATATGGGGTTCGACGCCGCCCATCTGCGCGACGGCTTCTCCGACTGGGAGAAAAAAGGCGGACCGGTCGACAAGCCGGAGTAATTGTGCGTTGATTGGTCGAGATGGCATCAGAAATAGAACAAGAACGCACTTTACAACAATAGGTTACGGTCGCTTCTTAAACCAACGCAAACCGGCCTTACCCGCTGAGCCGACCCTACAACATTCACACATTTTGTCGGTGAGACAGGGTCACTCCACGCTGCCGCTAATGCGTAAACCGGCCCCAAATCCGTCATCACCCGAATTTCTCGGGTGATCCAGCGGCGCTCCGGTATCCAGTGCTGAAAACCTCGGCCCAATATCGAAGACAACCCTTAGTGAGCGAGCCGACGGAGCCCTTCGCGGACCAGTTCCTGGGTTACCCGAATAAATCGGGTAATGACGGATTGGGGTAAATGCGGGCGCAAAACGACCCATAGGCGATGCTCGCCAGCAGGCGCCGCCGGCTTCCTCGAAATCTCCAAAGACGCCTGAACCTTGTAAGAGGCGGCTCGGAAATCAGGCCTCGGCGACCCCTTCCGACACCTTCCAGGCGGCCTCCCGCACCATGTCCCCGAACTCGTCCTCCTGCCCTTCCGACAGGTTGACGACCGGCGCGGAGACGCCGAGCGCGGCGATCGCCCGGCCCGACGGCAGGCGTATCGCGGCGCCGATCGAATAGATCCGGTCGCGATATTCTCCCCGGTCGACGGCGTAGCCGCGTTTCTGGGTCGCGGCCATGTCCGCGTCGAGCTTCTGGATCGAAGTGATCGTCTGGTCGGTATAGCGCTGCAGGTTGTCCTTCACCTGCGCCCGCATCCGGTCGTACATTGCGGCCAACAGCGCCTTTCCGGTCCCCACACAATGGATCGGCGCGCTGCCGCCCTTCGGCGTAAACGAGCGGATCGGCTGCGTGCTTTCGATCTTGTCGACATAGATGACGGACAATCCGTCGGGAACCGCCAGATAGACGGTTTCCGCCGTCCGGCGCGACAGGTCCTGCATCTGCGGTGCGGCGATGGCGGGAAGATTGAGATTGTCCACCACTTCCTGGCCGAGCTGCCAGGTTTTCATGGTGGCCGAATACAGCCGGTCGTCGGCGTGCCGGACATAGCCGAGCGCGGACAGCGTCTGCAGGAGGCGGAACGTATTGGACTTGGTCAGATCCAGTTCGCGCGACAATTCGGTGACGCCCTTCGGGCCGGTTGCGCGCGACAAAGCCTCCAGGATCATGAGGCCCTTTGAGAGCGTGCTGTCGACCCGGGGCGGGCTCTTGGTATCCGTCACGGCAGGTTCCCGAATATTGGCGGTTCGAAGGCCAGGACAGGCGGCGGATCGACGGCCACTTTAACCTCGACCAGGGCCGATTGGGCCGCTGGACCCTGCGACAGCGCCGACGTGCGAAGGTCGTGTGTCAATACATTGGGGTTGCCGTGACGGCAAAGCCCGTTTTCGTCCGGATCATACCAGGCGCCGGTCCACAGGAAGACGGTTCCCTTCAAGACGTCGTCGGTCACGACCGCGCCGGCAAGGCACCGGCCGCGATCGTTGAACATTTCGACGATGTCGCCGTCCGCAATTCCGCGCGCAGCGGCATCCTCGGGGTGCAGGAGAACGGGCTCACGATCCTTGACCTTGCGGCTGCGGCTGTAGCTGCCGTTGTCGAGCTGGCTGTGCAGCCGCGTTCCCGGCTGTCCGGACACCAGGTGCAGGGGATAGCGATCGCGCACCGACCAGTCCCGGGGGGCCCGCCAGACCGGGTGGCCGGGACAATCCGCGTAGCCGAACCCGGCAATCGTCTCAGAAAACAGTTCGATCCGGCCGCTTGGCGTCGGCAGCCGGTGCGCCTCCGGATCCTGGCGGAACCTGGACAGAAAGACATGCTCCGGATCCGGATCGTCGAATTCCATTGGACCGCCGTTCAGAAAGGCCTCGAAATCCGGCAATTCGGGAATCTTGCGGCGCATGTCGTCCCAAAGCCGGTCGATCCATTCCTCCGCTGTGCGGCCCTTCGAAAACCCGTCGGCGAGATCGAGCCGCGCCTCGAGGTCGCGGAAGATCTCGAACTCGATGCGCGCCTCGCCCGGCGGCTCGGCGAATTTCGGCATCGGGACAAGGGCATTGTCCTGCGTGCCCGCGCCGAAATCGGTCCGTTCCTGGGGCGCGGCCACGGGCAGCACGATGTCGGCGTGCCGCGCCGTCGCCGTCCAGTTGAACTCGTTGACGATGACGGTTTCCGGCCGCTGGAATGCCTGCGCCAGAGTGCCGAGATCCTGATGGTGGTGGAAGGGGTTGCCGCCGGCCCACCAGACCATGCGGATGTCGGGAAACGTACGCTCGGCGCCATTGAAATCATAGCGTCCGCCAGGATTGAGCAGCATGTCGGAAATCATCGCAACGGGAATGAAATCGGCGACGGGATTGCTGCCCTGCGGAAATGCAGACCAGGGCGCCGCCCGGTCCATGGTGCCGATGCTGGAATCCGCGGCATAGCCGATCCCGTATCCCGCACCCGGCAATCCGATCTGCCCCAGCATCGCCGCAAGCGCGACCGTCATCCAGAGCGGCTGCTCCCCCCAATCCGCCCGTTGCAGAGACACCGCAGTGGTGATCAGCGTCGGCCCTGCCGCCATGTCACGGGCGAGCGTGCGAATGCGGTCTGCAGGCAGACCGCAAATGTCGGCCGCCCATTCGGCGTCCTTCACGATACCGTCCGCCCCGTTCAGGTAGTCGGCAAGCCTATCGAAGCCGATTGTGTAGCGATCGAGGAACGCCCGGTCGTGCAGCCCCTCGCTCAAAAGCGTATGGGCGAGCGCCATCATGAGGGCGGTATCGGAACCCGGACGCGGCGGCAGCCATTCGGCATTAAGCGACGTAGCGGCATCCGTGCGCAACGGGCTCAGGTTGACGAACCGTACGCCGGCATCTGCGGCATCCTCCAGAACGCCGCGCAAGCGGTGTTTGCCGACCCCGCCGCCGGAGACCTGTGCGTTCCGGATCGGCAGGCCGCCGAACATCACAACGAGACGTCCGTGCTCGGCCAGCGTCGACAACCGTGTCG
>JBCDLT010000109.1:0-13146 GCA_038745065.1 Pseudomonadota bacterium
CTGTCCGCGCCGCAGGCGGCGATGCGGTCCGGCATCGGCCTCGTCGCCCGCGATCGCGTGGTCGAATCGATTGCCCCGTCTCTGACCATCCGGGAAAACGCTTTTCTGAATCCGGAAGCCACCGGTCGCGGCTTGTTCGATTTCAAGTCGGCCTCAGAGGAGGGGCGGGAGGCGGAAGCCCTCGGGTCGAGGCTGGGCCTCGCACCGAACGATCCGACGCTTGCCATCGAGGCGCTATCCGGCGGCAATCAGCAAAAGGTCGTTGTCGGCCGCTGGCTTTCCATGAAGCGCCGGCTCCTGATCGCCGAGGATCCGACGGCCGGCGTCGATGTCGGCGCCAAGGCGGACATTTATGCGCTTTTGTTCGATGCCCTGAAATCCGGCATGGGCGTGCTGGTCGTCTCGACCGATTTCGAGGAGGTCGCAACGATCTGCCATCGGGCACTGGTGTTCAGCCGGGGCAGCATCGTCGCCGATCTGTCCGGCGTGGCGCTGTCGACGGAATCCCTCATTCAGGCCGCCTCGGCCGGCGAGACGCCGCTGGCGGCAGCAGGAGCAGACTGACATGCAGTCGATCGAATCCGATGCCCTGGAACCGACCCGGGCGGAACTGAAAGGCGTTTCGCTCGCCGGCAGGCTGATCCGCCTGGCGCCGGTCTACGGCCTCGTCATTTTGACGTTGGCGCTCATCATCCTGTTTTCGATCCTCTTGCCCGACACGTTTCCCACCCAGCTGAACCTTCGCGCGATCATTTCCGACAAGGCCATCATCGCGCTCCTGTCGCTTGCCGCGATGATACCGATGGCGGCGGGCCGCATCGACCTGACCGTCGGATATGGCATCGTGCTCTGGCACATCCTGGCGATCTCGCTGCAGACCCTGTTCGGCGTTCCCTGGCCGATTGCCGTGCTGGTCGTGCTGTGCCTTGGCGCCTTCACCGGTTTCCTCAACGGTCTTCTGGTCGAAGTTGCCAAGATTGATGCCTTCATTGCAACCCTCGGCACCGGCACCGTTCTGTACGCCCTGGCGCT
Source organism: Pseudomonadota bacterium (assembly GCA_038745065.1). Taxonomy (GTDB): domain Bacteria; phylum Pseudomonadota; class Alphaproteobacteria; order Rhizobiales; family JANQQB01; genus JANQQB01. Next base: position 1,033 of record JBCDLT010000109.1, read on the forward strand.
TTGGCACACCGGCGGCCGCCAGGTGGTCGGTGTCCTGCCGGACGGGTTTTATGCCATCAACGGCACGTTCGTTTTCGGCCTGCCGATTACCGGCTTTTATGTCCTGGCGATCACGATCGCGATGTGGCTGATCCTCGAATACACGCCGATCGGCCGATACCTCTATGCGATCGGCGCCAATCCGCGGGCTGCCGAGCTGAACGGTATCCCGACCCGCAAATTTGTTGTCGGGGCGTTCGTCAGTTCCGGCACATTGACGGCTTTGGCCGGCATCATCCTGGCGTCCAAACTGCGCATCGGCCAGGCGAGCGTCGGCCTGGAATACCTGTTGCCAGCACTGGTCGGCGCGTTTCTTGGCTCCACCACGATCAAGCCCGGGCGCGTTAACGTCTGGGGAACCATCGTCGGTGTCGCGATCCTGGCTGTTGGCATTTCCGGCATTCAGCAATTCGGCGGCTCGTTCTGGGTCGAACCGCTTTTCAACGGGGTCACGCTCCTCGTCGCGATCGGCATTGCCGGTTACGCACAGCGCCGTAAGGGCGCGGCGAAGAAGTGACGCCTGATACCGCCTGTCCAAGTCGAATCAACCAACAGCGAACCGGGAGGAAAAAATGAAACGAGCAATCGGTCTGGCCGCACTTGTGGCCGTGGCAGGGATCAGCTTCGCACCGACGGCTGAGGCCGACGCGATTGCCGAGGCCAAGGCGCTGGTCGCCAAACATGCCGGCAAGAAGGAGGCCTGGGACGGGCCGACAGCCGGCCCGAAGGCGGCCGAGGGCAAGTCCATCGTCGTGCTTGCCGGGGACATGAAAAACGGCGGCATTCTCGGCACCACGCGTGGCGTGGAAGAAGCTGCCGGCGTGATCGGTTGGACCGTGCGGGTGCTGGATGGCGCCGGCACCGTCTCCGGCCGCACGGCAGCCTTCGGCCAGGCGCTGGCATTGCAGCCGGACGGCATCATCATCAACGGCTTCGACACGAACGAACAGCAGGCCGGCATGGACGAGGCCAAGAAAGCCGGCATTCCGATGGTCTCCTGGCATGCGTCGCCGACGATCGGGCCCGATCCGGAGCGCGGAATCTTCGCCAACGTGTCGACGGATGCGATGGAAGTGTCGGCGGCTGCCGCCCAATGGGCCTTTGCCGATGCCGGTGGCAAGCCGGGCGTCGTCATCTTCACCGATTCCACCTATTCGATCGCCATTGCCAAGGCTGACCGCATCAAAGAAGAGATCGAGCGGCTCGGCGGCACGGTCCTGGAATATGTCGATACGCCGATTGCCGATACTTCCAACCGCATGCCGACCCTGACGACCGCACTCCTGCAACGTTACGGCGCGAAGTGGACGCACAGCCTGGCGATCAACGACATCTATTTTGATTTCATGGGACCGTCGCTCGCAGCGGCCGGCATTCCCGGTGACGGCGCTCCAAAGGCGGTTGCGGCCGGCGATGGCTCGGAAAGCGCCTATCAGCGCATTCGCGGAGCCCAGTTCCAGTCCGTGACCGTCGCCGAACCGCTCAACCTGCAGGGTTGGCAATTGGTCGACGAACTGAACCGCGCCATGCAGGGTGAGGATTGGTCCGGATATACGTCACCGCTGCATGTCGTTACCGCTGACAACATTGCCTTCGACGGCGGTGACAAGAACATCTTCGATCCCGGCAACGGATACCGGGACGAATACGCCAAGATTTGGGGCAAGTAAGCGTCGTTCCTGGAAATCGTGCGGCGGCCTTATGGCCGCTGCACACCCTGCCGATTGAGCACAACAGAATAGACGCTGGTCGTCGCCGTCATGAACAGGACGTGTTTGGCGCGGCCGCCGAAACAGACATTCGACACCAGTTCCGGCACCAGGATCTTGCCGATGAGCGCGCCCGACGGGTTGAGGCAATGCACGCCGTCGGCCGCCGAGGACCAGACATTGCCGTCCGTGTCGAGCCGGAACCCGTCAGCGGCGCCCGGGTCGATGGCGTGGAACACGCCGCCGCCGGACAGCGAACCGTCCTCCGCGCATTCGAAGACGCGGATATGGGTCGGATCGGAGCCGAACATGCGGCCGGTATCGGCCACATAGAGCCGGCTTTCGTCCGGCGAGAAGGCAAGGCCGTTCGGGCCGTTGAAATCGGTCAGCACGGCCTCGATCGTGCCGCGGGACGGGTCGACCCGATAGACGGTGCAGGGCAGTTCCTGTTCCGACTTGAAGCCCTCGTAATTCGTCATGATGCCGTAATGCGGATCGCTGAACCAGATCGTGCCGTCCGACTTGACGATCACATCGTTGGGTGAGTTCAGGCGCTTGCCCTGATAGCTGTCGGCAATGATTGTGATCGACCCGTCCGCCTCGGTCCGGGTGACCCGGCGCATGCCGTGTTCGCAGGACACCAGCCGGCCGTCCCGGTCGCGCGTGTGGCCGTTGGCGTAGTTCGACGGCTGACGGAAGACACTCAGTCCGACATCGGGGATCCAGCGCATGATCCGGTTGTTGGGGATGTCGGAAAACAACAGGCAATTGGCATCGCCGAACCAGACCGGCCCTTCGGTCCAGTCACAGCCGGTCGCGATCTGTTTGACGGGCGCGTTGCCCATGACGAAGGACGTGAAGATCGGATCGATGGCCTCGAAAAACGCCATGCCTGCTTGCTCCTGTGGCCGAATTTGTTATCGATAACATCGCGGCACACTAACGCAATGACGGGCCGGGCCCAAGTCACCGAATCAAGGTTTGGAATCCGAAAATGACATTCACTGAAACGCGCCGGATTCTGACCCATCGCGGCGCCATGGCCATGCTGGAGGCCGCCGTTGCGGCGGCCGAGAACATGGGCCAGCCGCAATGCGTGGTGATCGTCGATGCGGCCGGCGATGTGCTGGCTGAGATCCGCATGACCGGTGCCAAGTTCCTGAGCCGCCGCAGCGCCCTGGCCAAGGCGCTGACGGCCGCTTCGACCGGCGGCCCGTCCTCGGGAGTGCCGGAAAGCGTGCGCCCGGCCATCGCCGCGGCAACCGACGGGGCCGTAACCGGCCTGCCCGGCGGCTTGCCGATCCGGTTTTCCGGCGACCTTGTCGGTGGCATCGGTGTTGGATCGGGCGCGGGTGACCAGGACATCGCCGTCGCGAACGCCGCCCTTGCGGCCGTCGGGGCGGACCCGGTCGAGTAGCCGCCCCCGCAAGGCCCGTGCGCGGCAGGACTACTCCGCCGCTTCGACCTTGTCCTGGGTTTTGGTCAGGAAATCACTGGCGTCGTGGCGCTCGTGCAATTGCATCTCCGGCGGGCCGGACGTCTTGTTGACCATGCGGCCGCGCTGCACGGTTTCACGGGCATCGATTGCCTGCATCCACCGGTTCACATGTGTGTAGGATTGTGTGTCGAGGAATTCCGCGGCTTCGTAGACCCGGTTGGCGACGAGCGCGCCGTACCAGGGCCAGATCGCCATGTCGGCGATCGTGTACTCGTCACCGCACATGTATTGATTGTCCGCCAGGTGCCGGTCGAGCACATCGAGCTGGCGTTTGACCTCCATGGCGAACCGGTCGATGCAATATTCGATCTTCATCGGCGCATAGCAGTAGAAATGTCCGAAACCGCCGCCGAGATAAGGTGCGCTGCCCATTTGCCAGAACAGCCAGGACAGACATTCCGGCCGCTTTGCCGGATCGCTCGGCAGGAAATGGCCGAACTTTTCGGCGAGATAAAGCAGGATCGCGCCGGATTCGAAGACCCGCGTCGGTGTCGGCGTGGAATGGTCGACAAGCGCCGGGATCTTGGAGTTCGGATTGGCCTCGACGAAGCCGCTGCCGAACTGGTCGCCCTCGTGGATCCGGATCAGGTGTGCGTCGTATTCCGCGCCTTCGATGCCGAGTGCCAGCAATTCTTCCAGCATGATGGTCACTTTCACGCCGTTCGGCGTGGCCAGCGAATAGAGCTGCAAGGGGTGTTTGCCGACAGGCAGAGGTTTTTCGTGCGTCGGGCCGGCGATCGGCCGGTTGATCTTGGCAAACGTGCCGCCGCTTTCGCTTTCCCAGGTCCAGACTTTTGGCGGTGTATAGGCGGGAGCGTCATTCATGGGACAATCCATTCGGTGAGAGAGGGGCCGGTCGGTGCCGGCAAAGGACTTGGATTGAGTGATAGGGCAAATGCGCGCAGCGGCAAGTCACGCTTTTGCAACATGCCGGGCCGGATCCGGTTGACGGTGCTTGTCATGGCAGGAGCGAGAAGCGCAGGGTAGGGTATCGGGTTCACGCGCTTGGCAGGAGTATGCAATGACCCATCCCGCATTTCAGGCCGGCAACGGCGCCGTCGTTACCGGCGCCGCGTTCGGCATTGGCCGCGCGCTGTCGCAGCGTTTCGCCGATCTCGGCTTGAAGGTCGCCATGCTGGATGTCGACGAGGGGCGGCTACGGGAAGCCGCCGACGCCGTCGGCGGCAATGCCCTGCCGCTGGTCTGCGATGTCTCCAGGACTGCTGATTGGGAAGATGTTCGCCGAAGGCTTGCCGAGACATGGGGCGCCGCGCCCGCTGTTCTCGTCAACAACGCCGTCACCCGGACCGGACGGGGGTTCGATGCCGATCCCGAGGACTGGCGCCGCGCGATCGACATCAACATCATGGGCGTTGTGAACGGCGTCCGGTGTTTTCGCAACGCAATGGAAGGGTCCGGCAGGCCCGGGCTCATCATCAATGTCGGATCGAAACAGGGCATCACCAATCCGCCCGGTCACCCGGTCTACAATCTGACCAAGGCCGCCGTGAAATCCTACACAGAGAGCCTGGAACACGATCTGCGCCAGGTGCCGGGCCGTTCGGTCTCGGCGCATCTCCTTGTGCCCGGCTGGACCACCACCGGCACGGCGGAACACAAGCCGGGAGCATGGCTGCCCGATCAGGTCGTCGACCACATGATGGCCGCGCTCGACCGCGGGTCGTTTTACATCATCTGTCCTGATGACGAGGTCACAGCGGACATGGACAGGCGCCGTATCCTCTGGGCGGCCGGGGACATTACGGAAGACCGTGTCCCGCTCTCCCGCTGGCATGAGACCGGTAAGGCGGCGTTCAAGGACCGCTAGGCTCCGCCGCTCGCTCTACGGGGCCGGGATCGTCTGAAAGGTTGCGTCGAAAAACGATTTCTTGCCGTCGACCAGTCCGGATCCAAGACGGTCGGCCGCCTGATGGTGCATACGGTGGCGTGTGGCGTCCTGCGTGCAATGATAGGCATGCGCGAGCGCGGCATGCGCAAACGCTCTTTCCCAATCGTCCGCGGCGTTTTCATCGAAGTACTCGTAGGCGGATCGGGCCGCTTCGAGGGCGTGCGTCCCGTCGCCAACCCTGCTGAGCGCCAAGGAAAACAGCATTTCGGCATGGGCTCGGGTGGAGGGATCGCCAACGGCTGACCAGTGGAAGCGGGCGACGGAGGCAAAGGTCAGAAGCTGCATCCTTTCGTTGTTGGAAAGATCGCCCCGTTCGACAAGCGTCCAGGCTGCCTTGTCGCTTTCCACGGCGACAGAGCGGTGCCAATCAACCACTTCCGATGAGACGTTTTCCGGCATACGGCCCTCCGATCGACTGCGTTTTTGACAAAGACGGTCTTCCGGCGGAATGCTTCCGCATAGGCGAAACCCGGGCATGTTGAAGAAGCCGGGTGTTCGCAAAAGGCAGTGCGATTCAGCCGCAGGCACGTAATCGATACGGCTGCCGGCGGCTGGCCGATCAGGTCAGGTGACCTGATTGCTCGGCTTGCCTGCATGAAAATTCTCAATATGCAGGATCACTTGATCCCAAAGCGTCTGCATCGCCTCGTCGCTGGCCCAGGCGGTGTGGGGCGTAACGATGACGTTCGGGCGGTCGAGCACGGCCAGCAGCGGATTGTCCGGCTTGGGCGGCTCCGATGTAAGGCAGTCAAAGCCTGCACCTGCGATCTGGCCGTTGTCGAGTGCGGCGACGAGCGCGGCTTCGTCGACGAGACCGCCGCGCGCGCAATTGATCAGGAGCGGCCGGCGTTTCATGGCGGCAAATTCCGCTGCGCCGATCATGTTACGGGTCGACGGCATCAATGGGCAATGAAGCGTGATGACGTCGGATTCCGCCAGCACCTGTTCGAAGGGCGTGTAGAGCGGCCCAAGCCCCTCGACACCCTTATGGGCGGCAAACAGAACCCGCATCCCGAAGGCCTGGGCAATCCGGGCAACACCTTGGCCGAGTACGCCTTCGCCCATGATGCCGATCGTGGACCCGGCAAGGTCATTGATCGGGTGCGTGAAGAAACAGAACTGGTCGGCCTTTTGCCATTCTCCGTTGATCACGTCCTGGCGGAAGCCGACAAGGCTGCGCCGGAGCGCCAGGATCAGGGCGAATGTGTGTTCGGGAACCGTGTTTGTTGCGTAGCCGCGCACATTGGAAACCACGATGCCCCGTTCGCGGCAGGCATCGATGTCGAACGCGTCGTACCCGGTCGCCGGAATGCAGATCATTTTCAGGTCCGGCAGGTTTTCGATCGCATCGCGCCGGATTGGCACTTTGTTGCACACAGCGATGTCGGCGCCCGTCAACCGCTCGATCACCTGATCGGGTCGTGTGCGGTCGTGATCGATCCATTCATGCGGAAAACCGGGTTTGTTCAGGGTGACCGAAGGGCCGATCGTGGAGCGGTCGAGAAAAACGATGCGCGTCATGGTGCTTTCAAATCAAAAAGGGAAGACGCCCCGCGGGCGCGGAGCGTCTCCAAGTCTATCACAGAAACGTGGCTCGCCGACTCACTCAGCGGCAATCATCATGGGTTCCGCCGGCTCGGTAAACCGGCGCACGGCAGCACCGACGCCAGCACCCGGTTCGAAGGCGATGCCGACATCGCGCATGGCCATTTCCACGCCGCCGAGCGATTGCATCACCATGATTTCGTTAAGCCACCCCAGGTGACCGATGCGGAATACCTTGCCAGCGACCTTCGAAAGGCCGGCGCCGAGCGACAAGTCGTAGCGCTCATAGGCAGTACGGATCACCTGGTTGGCATCAAAGCCTTCCGGAACCAGGATTGCCGTCACGGTGTCGGAATGCCATTCCGGACCCTTGGCGCAGGTCTTCAGACCCCAGGCGTCGACCGCCGCACGCACACCGGACGCAAGGCGGTGATGGCGGGCAAAGACGTTCTCCAGTCCTTCTTCCTGCAGCATGTCGATGGAGGCGCGCAGGCCGTGCAGCAGCGTCACCGCCGGCGTGTATGGGAAATATCCCTGTGCGTTCGTCTTGATCATGTCGTCGTAGTCGAAGAAGCAGGCCGGCAGCGTTGCTGTCTTCTTCGCAGCCAGTGCTTTCTGGCTCACCCCGACAATCGCCAGGCCCGTCGGCATCATGAAGCCCTTCTGAGACCCGGAAACGGCGACGTCGACGCCCCATTCGTCCATCCGGAAGTCGATCGAGGCGATCGATGACACACCGTCGACGAACAGAAGCGCCGGGTGACCGAGGTCGTCGAGAATTGCCCGAACACCGGCAACGTCCGAGGTCACGCCGGTGGCGGTTTCGTTTTGGCAGACGAGTACGGCCTTGATCGAATGGTTCTTGTCGGCTTCCAGGCGAGCCCGGTAGTCCTCAAGCGGCACGCCCTTGCCCCATTCAACGTCGACCGCGTCGACTTCCAGGCCGAAGCGCTGACACAGATCGACCCACAGATAGGAGAACTGGCCGAACACGGAGGCAAGCACCTTGTCGCCGGGGCAAAGCGTATTGGCGATCGCCGATTCCCAGCCGCCGGTGCCTGAGCCCGGAAAAATGAACACCTGGCCGGTCTCGGTCTTGAAGATCTTTTTCAGATCGGCAAACAGCGGCAGCGTGAATTCCGGAAAATCCGGCGCGCGATGGTCCTCCAGGGCGACGTCCATCGCCTGACGGATGCGAAACGGCATATTCGTGGGGCCGGGTACGGCGAGTCCTTTGTAGCCGGGCATTGAGTTTCCCTCCTGGTCCGGTTTTATCTGGTTAGACGGCGTGTCGTGTGTTGCGGGCGAGTGCCGCATCGACCGTGGCAACCGTCTCGTCGACGGTCGCGTTGGGCATGGCGAGTTGCCGGCCGATGAGCTGTACAAGCTTGTCGACCCGCTCGATCAACGGCGCGCCGGCGACGATCGCGCGGGCTGCCGATGACGGTTTGAGAAGGTTCTCGGCGGCTGCGGCGTACTTTTCGAACGGCACCTGATCGGCGGCGTCAGCGCCGAGCCGGCGTGCGATCGCATCGACATGGCCGTAGATGGCGCGGGAGCGCTCTGGCTGTCCGAGGACGGCATCGCGGATCGGCTGTGCGCCGTCGCGGAGAATGCAGCGGTAATTGCCGGTCAGGAGCATCGACCACTTTGCAAGCGGCACGAAGAGGGAATCATACACCCGCAACTTTACCGGAACGTCCAGGCCGTCGAGCCGCACGGCAGCAATGTCCGCTTCGAGTTTGCGCAGCAGGGCGGTGTGTTCGGGATCGGCGAAACCGGCCGCCTTGAAGTTCGTGGGCAGGCCGACATGCAGGATGTTGGCGGCCTCATCCGGTGGGCGGAAGGCCTGCGGATCGGGCGAGCAAAGACTAACCAGTCCGGGTTCGAACCGGTCCCAGACGCGCGCGTCTGTAAAGGCCGGTTCGAGCGCTGTCGTATCGAGACCCGGCAAGCGTTTCAGGTAGGCAAGCGGCGGCATGTTCATGATCGACAGGCAGGGCACGCGGGCTTCTGCCACGCGGATCATCAGCGTGCGGATGGAATGCGCACAATATTGCGGCTCCTGCATCGCCAGGCCGACCAGGTCGTAATCTTCCGGGCGCGCCTCCTCCGGCGTTACCGCATCGATCCGGCCCGGCAAGGTCTGCGACCGGATGGACCGGTGCGCGTCTTCGCCCTTCAGGCGGATACGGACTTCGGTGCCCTCGGCATTGATGAGCGCCGCGGTTGCCGAGCGGCAGACCAGCGTTACGTCATGGCCGGCCATCGCCAGCTTGGTGCCGAGAAGCGAGCCGTAGGAGGCTCCGAGAATGAGAATCCGGGATGACATGGATGGTGCCCTTTGATGCGGGTTCTGGTGTCGATCGTGGTTACAGGAAGGGACGCCGCTGGATCGGACATACGGGATTTCGACTAGAAATGCACTTCAATTCGGGTTATCGTGTTGTGTGTCGATGTTACAATTGGTATTTTTTGTAAATTTGTAAACGAGCGACCCATGCCAAAAACCTTCGTCGGTCCGCGCCTGCGACAATTGCGCCGCGAACACCGGCAGACCCAGGCGGAAATGGCCCGGGCGCTCGGCGTCAGCGCCGCCTATGTCAATCTCCTTGAAAACAATCAGCGCAGCCTGTCCGTGCAGGTCCTGATGGCGCTGTCTGACGCATACCAGGTCGATTGGCGCGATCTCGTGCGCGACGAGAGTTCGTCCAAACTCGCCGACCTGCGCAACGCCATGCAAGACCCGTTTTTTGCCAGCACGCCACCGGACCTCCAGGAATTGCGGTCAGCCATCGACCACGCGCCAGCCCTGGTCAATCACTTCCTGCATCTTTACCGAAGTCATCGAACGACGCTCGACCGTCTGATGCGCCAGGGTACCGGGCATGCCGCGGACGACCTGATGGCGTCCTCGCCCGAAGCCATTATCCACGATTTCTTCCGCACCCATAAAAACCACTTTCCGGAACTGGAACGGGCTGCGGAACGTTTGCGCAGCGCCGAGCCCTGCGAGGCCGATGACGTCTATGCAATGCTCAAGTCCCGGCTCGAGCGGGTGCACGGCATCAAAGTGCGCACACAATCGGTGGAGCATATGGGGGCGGCCCTTCGTGTCCACGACAACGAGACGTCCGAGATCCGGCTGTCGGAAGCGCTCGATCATCAGAACCGGGTCTTTCAGCTTGCCCATGTGCTCTGCCTGATAGAGCTGGCCGATGTTCTGGAGAACCTGACGGCCGATAGTGCCGTAACGTCGGAAGCCGGATTGGCGCGCTGCCATGTCGAACTGGCCAATTATTTTGCCGCCGCCTTCCTCATGCCCTACGAGCCGTTCCTCGCCGCGGCTGAGCGCACCCATTACGACGTCGATCGGATTGCCGCCGCCTTCGGGGTTTCCTTCGAACAGGTCTGCCACCGCCTGACGACGATGCAGCGCGACGGCGCCAGCGGCGTGCCGTTTTTCTTCCTGCGGGTCGACAAGGCCGGCAATGTTACGAAGCGCTTCAATGCGACGTCGTTCAACCTTGCGGAATATGGCGGGGCCTGTCCAGTCTGGAACATTCATACCTCGTTCCGCACGCCCGGCGTGATCGTGCCGCAATTTGTCGAATTGCCGGACGGCGAGCGGTTTTTCACGATCAGCCGCACCACCGACCGGCCGGTCTTCAGCCGCGATACCCAGGACCGCCGGCTGGCGCTCGCGCTCGGCTGTGAATTGCGTTACGCGTCGCGGCTCGGCTACGCGGCCGCCTTCAATCTGGAGGATGACGGCCTGTTCAGTCCGATCGGCATCAATTGCCATATCTGTCCGCGCCAGGCCTGTTCCCAGCGCGCCCACCAGCCGTTTTTCGTGGAATTGCCGCTCGATACCAGCCGGCGCGGCAACACGCGCTATGAGAGTTAGCCTGCACTGCAAGCCGTCTGACCGAGACCATTTGACGAGGACAAGACCCTCGTAACCGGTTCATTTCTATGCCAATAGTCCCGCCGAGCAACAGCAGGGCGCGAGGGAGCCGTGATGCGTTTGAACCAGTGTCACAATTTTCATGATTTTCGGACCCTTGCAAAGAAGCGTTTGCCGGGACCGATCTTCAATTACATTGATGGCGCGGCCGACGACGAGACAACCTATCGTCGAAACACCGCGGCCTTCGAGGAATGCGATCTGGTGCCGAACGTGCTGGCCGGCGTGAAGGATATCGACATGTCCGTGACCGTCATGGGCCAGAAGCTCGACATGCCGATCTATTGTTCGCCGACGGCCCTGCAGCGCCTGTTCCACCATGACGGTGAACGGGCGGTCGCCGCGGCCGCCGCGAAGTACGGCACGATGTTCGGCGTGTCGTCGCTGGGCACGGTCAGCCTTCAGGAGGTGCGGGCCAGGCACAAGACCCCGCAGGCCTACCAGTTCTATTTCCACAAGGACCGCGGCCTCAATCAGGCGATGTTGGAGAATGCCAAGGAGGCCGGCGTCGATGTCATGATGCTGACCGTGGACAGCATTACCGGCGGCAACCGGGAGCGCGACCTGCGGACCGGTTTTTCGATCCCCTTCCGCCTGACGCTTGGCGGCATGCTGCAATTTGCGATCAAACCGGCCTGGGGCCTGAACTACGTCACCCACGAAAAGTTCAGCCTGCCGCAGCTCGACGCCCATATCGACATGGGCGGCGGCGCCTTGTCGATCGGCCGGTATTTCACTGACATGCTGGATCCGTCCCTGGACTGGAAGGACGTGGAGAAGATGGTCGAATTCTGGGACGGCCAATTCTGCCTGAAGGGCATTATGAGCGTGGCCGATGCCCGGCGCGCGATCGACATCGGGTGCACGGGCATCATTCTATCCAATCATGGTGGCCGGCAGCTCGATGGCTCGCGCAGCCCGTTCGACCAATTGGCCGAAATCGTCGATGCGGTCGGCGACCGGATCGACGTTATGATGGACAGCGGCATCCAGCGCGGCACCCATGTCCTGAAAGCCCTCTCGCTCGGCGCCAAGGCCGTCGGCGGCGGGCGGTTCTATCTCTATGCGCTGGCGGCTGCCGGCCAGGCCGGCGTGGAACGCGCACTGGACCTGATGCGCACGGAGATCGAGCGCGACATGCGTCTGCTCGGCTGCCGATCGGTTGCCGACCTGTCGCGGGAAAACCTTCGGTTCCGATAGGCCAAGAGCATTTTTCAACCAGATAGAATTATTTGACCGTGTTTACAGAACTGCTGGCTAGGCGCGGTTTCCGCCGTGGTCTTGTTGACCACAAGGGGACCGCAACGACGTCCAGCAGTTCTGTAAACACGGCCTACCGCAAATCGGATGTTTCCGATTTGCGCACTTGAGTGCCAAACAGGGAAACATCCCTGTTTGGTGGACCAAATCAGCCCGTCGGCGTCGTTAAATCGCTTGCCCGACATAC
>JBCDLT010000110.1:0-12710 GCA_038745065.1 Pseudomonadota bacterium
CCGGGCCCGGCCGTCGAGCACGCCGTCGAAGGCCCGCTGTGCATATATGCCCGCCTCATCCGACTGGCCGCCTGCTTCCGCCATGCGCGAGCGCTCCAGTAACGCCGCAACAAAATCCGCACCGCGGCGCCGTTCGCCGAAACGAATGGCCGTATCGAGCGCATCGCGCGCCGGTTGCTCGGCGGCGAGCATTGCGAGGCCTTTCCCGTATTGCCGCAGAACCGGCGATCCCTGGTTGGTCCAGACCCGTTCATTGCTCGACACGATCACGTGGTCGAGGAGACGCAGGGCAATCTCGGCCTCGCCACGATCCAGAAGCAGGTCGACGACGGCGCTCAGCGCCATCGATGCGATGTCGGCGTCACGCAGGTTGTTTGCCAACCGCATAGCCCGGGCTACCCAGTCCATGGCCTCGTCGGTCCGGCCGGTTGCAGCTGCGGCCATGGCGAGGTGGATCATGTTGATCGCCGAGGAATGCTCCGTGTCGTTGCTGTGCGAATGGTCGAGCGCGCGCAGTGCGGCCGTGTAGGCAGCCTGGTGGGCGCCCACGATATTGAGGTAATGCGCAAGGTTCCCGTCGAGGATGCCGCGGCTTTCGCCCGTTACGAGGTCCGTCATGGCGTCGAATGATTGATACGCCGCATCGAAGGCCCCGGTTTCAAGGCGTCCATTGGCCAGAAGGTTATGAACATCAGCCCGGAAGGCTCTCGACTCCCTCATCGCGCGGGTTATGTCGGCAGATTGCGCTGCAGCTTCCAACTCGTCCGGGCGGTTAAGATGCACCAATGTCTGAAGCCGACGGTAATACGCTGACCTGCGCACGATGGCTTCGATATCCGCGCCATTCGGGGATGCTGCCAGAGCGGTCAGCAACCGGTCCATCAGATCGCTGGCCGGTATGTATTGTCGGGCCGCAAACTGGCGATCCGAGAAGCCGAACACCGTACGGGCGTCGTCCACAAACTCCTGTTCGCTGGCGCTCGCGGTACGCCCTGCTATGCGCTGGAGCGCAGCCTCTACGTCCGTTTCCATGACCCTCAGGTACATGGTCGGGCTGACACCGAACAGATTGCGGTTTGCCTGCGCGAAAGTGTCTGTCGCGGTCTGGCGCTGTGCGACCGTCTCGTATCGCCCGCGTTCGGACGAAAAGTCGAAGAGCACAGCCATACGCCGCGATGCACACTGATTGCAATCCGCGAACCGGCGATTGCCCGTAGCGTGCGTCACGACTAGCTCAAGTGCCGGGTCGGTGTCCAGATTCAGGAAGGTTGCGGCGCCGTGGTACCGATCCTCGACGAGGCGCGTCAGCTGCGACCGGCCCGGGTCGAACACTTCCAGGTCAAGGTAGCCGCCGGATCCGCCAACTCCCTCCATGATGATTTCATCGCCGGGCTCGCCATCGACATTCAGTGCGCGGACTGACTTTTCAAAGGACTTGAAGAGATAGAAATCGTATCGGGTGTCATCCGTGTTCGGTGCTGCCGAAAAGACGAAGGTGTAACGGCTGAAGGAATCGTTGACGATCGTGAGATAAACACCACGATCGAAGTCTGCTGCATCATACAGCTCGATGGTTTTTTCGTTCTCCGAGTAGAAATTGCCGAGGACTTCAAACAACCCTGTGTCGCTTCCTTGCGCCGGTTGCGCGCGGATCAGCGCGGCTAGGAGCGGCAAGAGTGCGGCTTGGTGGTCCCGGCGTGGCCCATCCCGAAGGATTCGTTTCATTTCTTCAACGATTGCGTTGCGTTCCGGGCTGAGTTTTTCCGGCGGTATGGCCCGGTAGGGTCTGCCGTTTCCTGAATCGGAAAGCGGTGCACGGGCCGTCTTGTCGTGAAGCGCCGACAGCATCGGCCTCTCGGAAAAATCGAGCGATTGGGGCCCCGGCAGATCTCCGTCCGGCACGCGCACGATTTGCACATAATTCAGGTCGGCATATCGACCGACGGCAAGCGGCGGGACGCCCAGAAGATCAAGAGCGCGCCGGGCAAGGGGCGATTGGCCTTCGTAGGGGTCCTTTTTGTTGTTGCCCATGGTGCGCACATCGCCCCGGATCATGGCGATCGCGGCCTTGGCCGTTTCGAGCAGGGCCCTTCCGTCGGCGCTTAGTGCGGGCCTTGCCGGTTCGAGGATCTCAATCGTCTTCCAGGGCAGTTCGACGAGCAAGTAACCGCGAGCCAGCCGTTCATCGAAGCGGACATTCGCATCGGCCGGGCGGAGCTGCCGGGCCCGGTCAAGGGCGTACCAAGGGTCCGCGTAGCGGCGCGCTTCGCGCAGTTCGGCAAACCTCAGGGCCAGTTCCGACGCGTTTGCGGAGGCTTGTGCCCGGTCAAGACGGGCAAATGTCCGTTGGTCGAGCCGGATCAATTCGGCAGCGTTGCCCGCTGCGACCACTTGTTCGAGTTCGCCGAAAAAGGCGGTCCAGGGCGTTTCTTCATCGGCAAGCGCGCCGCCCGCCATGCCGATGCTGATGAGCGCCGCCCCCAACATATGGATTATCCGGAAACACCGCATCGCTTGCCTCCAGATATTTCAGAACATCGTCACCAGATCGATGATCGTTCCCGGGATCAGGGCGGCATCAGGATCGTCCGGTGTGGTACCGGCAGTGACTTGTGGCCCCCTGACGTTGACGTCGATGCCGTCCGCTCCGCCGGTCCGATCCGCAACGGCAATCAGACCCGATACGATGAAGGGCATCGTGACCCCAATGATTACCGCTTTCCAACGGCTGTAACCGCCCTTGTACGGGTAGATCCAGGCGACGATTCCAGCCGCCATTCCGTAGATGCCCATGACGATCAGGTATTGAACCAAATCGAATTCCAAAAGCGGCGCCGTGAAACGCTTAGAATAAAAGACGACACAATCGGGAAGAATAGATCCAAAAACACCGAAAAAGAACCGTTCCATTTCGCCACTTCCTTAAAAATGCAGAGTGTGCCGCTCCGATGGCACTGCGAGTACTAATATGTCCATTTGTGCTGCCTGCTACATCTTGCCGTGGCGACGCTCGGGGAACAAGCGCTTCGGCGCGGCAAAATCCGACTTCGATCGCAGGTCAGGGCAATCTCCGATGATGTTCCCCGCAGACTGCCAAGGCCGTGACACCGGAGTTACAAGCTAAACCGGGCTAAAGGCTCCCGGTCCGGTTGCGCGGTTTCCCACCATCCTGGTTTCAAACCGTCTTGTTTTCGCGCTTAGCGTGGCTACATGTGTTGATACAATGGTACCAAATAAAATTTGTTGGTTTGTACGATAGCGTGCGGTTTCTACAGTTTCTGAAACTGCGAACCGAGGCTGCACAAAGCCTTTCCTTGCGAGAAGGCACGGCAAACCGATTGAAGAACACGAGCTTTGTGGAGAACGATTTATGCGGTTAGCGAGCCGGTTTATTGGCGCAGTTCTTACGGGGGCGCTCCTGACACTTCCTGGGAGTGCCTTTGCGGCCATCGAAAAACGGGTGGCGCTCGTGATCGGAAACGGCGCCTATCAAAACGCCCAGCCCTTGCCTAATCCGACGAACGACGCCCGTGCGATGGAGGCAAAGCTGCGGGGCCTCGGCTTTGAGGTCGTCTCCGGCTTCGATCAGGAATACGACACGATGCGGCGGACGATCGCCAGCTTTGCGCGCGTCGCGCGCGGAGCCGACGTGGCCCTGGTGTTTTACGCCGGTCACGGCCTGCAGGTGCAGGGCCAGAACTTCCTGGTTCCGGTCGACGCGCAGTTCAAGGACGAGACCGCGCTCGACTTCGAGACGATCTCGATGGATTTTGTCATTCGCCAGATGTCCTATGACACCAAGGTCCGGCTGGTCTTGCTCGACGCCTGCCGCGACAACCCGCTTGCCCGTACCCTGGCACGCGGCATGAACCCGACCCGCTCGGCTTCTGTCGGCGTCGGCCTTGCCGAAATCAAGATGGAAGATGCCGGCGGGGAGGGCTCGGTCATCGCCTTTGCGACCAGCCCGGGCGACGTGGCCATGGACGGGACCGGACCGAACTCGCCGTTCACCGAAGCCCTGCTTCGGCATATCGATGCCCCGAACACGACCATCCAGAGTGTCATGACGCGCGTGACCGGGGACGTCTACCGGTCAACAAAACAGCGCCAGCGCCCCTGGGTGAATGCCTCGCTGATCGGCGAGGTCTTCCTGAACCGCGTCGACGAAAGCGCGCAGGAACAAACCAATACCCCGGTTGCCTCGCTGGATCCGACGCATCGTCAGGTGTTCGCCCATCCGTTGCAGACGACCAAAGCGGCAGATGCCGAAGCGAACACGCTTGCCTGGGATCGGGAAAAGACGCTTTTCGATGTCGCCAAGACGAGCGGCAATGTCGAGGACTACGAAACCTATCTTGCCGTCTTTCCGAACGGGTTCTTCGCCGAGGTCGCGCGGAACTACATCCGGCGCCAGACCGGGAACGCTCCCACAGCAAGTCTGACGGCGCGCACCGATGCCCGAGCCCCGGTGCCCAGCAAGATCATCCTTCCGACCCAGCATGGACAGGGGGCATCCGAGATCGTCACATCGCTTGCGCAGGCCAGGCAAAGCGGTCCGGCGTCAGAGACCACGGAATCCCTCCTCGGCTGGAACCGGGCCGATCGACGCGAGGTCCAGGTCCGGGTCGGCCTTGCCGGCCATGATCTCGGCCGGCCGGACGGCGTCTTCGGGCGCAGGACGCGCGCTGCGGTAAGCGACTGGCAAGCGGCCAACGGCCTGCCCGTCACCGGGTTCTTCAATCCCGCGCAAAATGCGTTCCTGAAGTCCACAACGAATGCCGGATATGCCAGCTACCTGGCGACCCAGACACGCGCAGCCTCAAGAAACACCACCCGGTCGACGTCGCGCAACGCCACGCGCTCCGAGCAGCGGGCCGGCAATCGCAACCGCAAGAAACGCCGCAGCAACGGTCGGGGTACGGCCGGCGCAGCCTTCATGGGCGGCCTGATCGGCGGGGCCATCGGCGGCGCGATCGGGGCCCGGCGGTAACGCTCACGAAACGAGCTCGTCTACCGAAGTCGGTTGATCCATTCTGCTCGAAAGTAGGCTCAGCGGCTTCCGGCGACCGGCGGACAGGCTATGGCGTGGTCCACTTCCAGAACGCTGAGCTCCGGCCGATCAACGGAGCAGTCCGGTTCGGCGATCGGACACCGTGTCCGGAAGGCGCAGCCGCTTGGCACGTTGGCGGCGCTCGGGGGGTCGTCGTCCAGGGGGGCGGAGGTGTGGGTGTCCTTGGTTAGCGTTGGCGCCGAGGCGAGGAGGGCTTGCGTGTAGGGGTGTGCCGGGGAGGCGAAGACCTTGTCGGCGGAGCCGAGTTCGGCGATGCGGCCGAGATACATGATCGCCACCCGGTCGCACATGCGGTGCACGACGGACAGGTCGTGGCTGATGAAAATGTAGGTCAGATCGTATTGAGCCCTCAGGTCGCGCATGAGTTTGAGGACAGTCGCCTGGACCGACAGGTCGAGGCCTGACGTCGGTTCGTCGAGGATCACGATGCGCGGGCGGAGCGCCAGGGTGCGCGCGAGGCCGATGCGGCGCTGCTGGCCGCCGGACAATTCGTGCGGATAGCGCGGCCGGAAGCTTGCATCCAATCCCACCGAAACCAGCACCTCGTCGATCCGGCGTCGCCGCTCGTCCCGATCGTCGACGCCATGGATCTTGAGGGTTTCTTCCAGCGTGTCGCCGACCCGCCACCAGGGATCGAGCGCGGCGCCCGGATCCTGGTGCACGTATTGGATGTCGGAGCGGGCGATCCGGGCCGCGCGCGGATCGAGGCCGGATACCGTTTCCCCATCGAGCCGGATGGTGCCGTCGGTCTCGCGGATCAGGCCCAACAATGTTTTGGCCAGGGTCGACTTGCCGCATCCGGATTCACCGACAAGGCCCAGAACCTCGCCGTGTTCCAGCGTCAGTGAGACGCCGTCCACGGCTTTGACGAGCGGTTTCGGCCTGGCGAGCAGCGGCCGCGTTCCGCCGAAATGGGTCGTCAATCGGTCGGCCTGGAGCAACGGCGTATTCATGCCGGTGCCCCGCGCACCGCACAGGCAATACGGCGCCCGCCGGTCGGGCCGGCAAGCGGCGGCCGGCCTGCCGAACAGCGCGGTTCGGCAAACGGACAGCGCGGGCTGAACCGGCAACCGCTCGGCGGTTCGAGCGGCGAGGAGACCTGACCCGGGATGCCGACAAGCGCGTCGGACCGCTCCGGATGACAGGCCATCAGCATCTCGGTGTAGGGGTGCTTCGGCGCGTCGATGATGTCGACGGCCGTGCCGGTCTCGACCGTCTGGCCTGCATACATCACCGAGACCCGGTCGCAGATCTGAGCGACGACGCCGAAATCGTGGGTCACGAACAGCATGGCGACATCGAATTGCCGGGCAAGCTCTTCGAGCAGTTTGAGGATCTGCATCTGCGTCGTCACGTCGAGCGCGGTCGTCGGTTCGTCGGCCAGCACCACGTCCGGCCGGGCGGCGAGCGCTCCGGCGATCAGGATGCGTTGGCGCTGGCCGCCGGAAAACTCGTGCGGATATCGCGTGAGCGCCTCTTCCGGGTCGGGGATCTGGACGGCGCGCAGCACCGCGACCAGACGCGCCCGGTGTCGGTCGCGGGTCTGGCGGTCCCACTTCGTACCTTCCGGCTCGTCCGGCAGGCCGCTCCAGCGCAGGATTTCCAGCATCTGCTTGCCGATCGTGAAGGTCGGATTGAAAGACAGGAACGGATCCTGCGGGATGAAGCCGATCGCGCGGCCGCGAATCCGTGCCGCGACCTGGCGAGCGGGCAGGGCGAGTAGGTTCTCGCCGCGAAACAGAATCTCTCCGGACCCGATTCGCGCGTTGCGCGGCGGCAGGCCGAGCACGGTGCGGATCAGGGTCGATTTTCCGCACCCGGATTCCCCGACAATGCCGAGCACTTCGCCCTTCATCAGCGAAAAATCGACATGGTCGAGGATGTGCGCCACGCCGGCATCCGTGCGCACGGACAGCGACAGGTCGCGGACTTCCAGGATCGGTTCCGCACCGGTCATCGCGAACGCCTCAGCCGGGGGTCGACCAGATCCCTGATGCCGTCGCCCAGGAGGTTGAAGCCAAGCACCAACACCAGGATCGCCAGACCGGGAAAGGTCGCGTACCACCATTGCTCGGGCAGATATTTGCGGCCCTCGGAGATCGACAGACCCCAATCGGGATCCGGCGGCGTCGCGCCGACACCTAGAAAGCCGAGTACGGCAGCGGTCAGGATCGTGAATCCCATGCCGACCGTCGCGCGTACGATCACCGGTGCCGCGACGTTCGGCAGGATATGCAATGCCATGACACGCATCCGGCTGGCGCCGACGCCTTCGAGCGCCTCGATGAACAGCGACGAGCGAACCCGCCGTGTCTCGGCATAGACGGTGCGGGTGAAGAACGGCCAATAGGTCGCGGCCAAAGCAATCATCGCGCTTTCCGCGCCGCGGCCAAGCACCTGGGCGATGGCGATGGCCAGGATCAATTGCGGCACCGCCAGGAACACGTCGGTCACCCGCATGATGGCTTCCGATACGAAGCCGCTCAGATATCCTGCAATCAGACCAAGCGGGACGCCGACGAGCATGGCAAAGAATACAACGACGAGCGCGATGGTGAGCGCGGAGCGGGTGCCGAGCACGACCCGCTTGAAGATGTCGCGGCCCAGGTCGTCGGTGCCGAACAGGAATTGCTCGTCCGGCGGCCGCAACCGAAACAGAATGTTGCCGCGGTTTGCTGCGGTCAGGTCGCCGATCAGCAATTCGGGAAAAAAAGCGATCAGCACAGCAAACAGGATGATCAGGAGGCCGAGCATTGCCGGCACGTCATGCAACAGTTTCCGCAGGATCAGCATGGCCGCCTCACATGCGTTCCGCGACGCGCGGGTCGAGCAGGCCGTGGGTCACGTCGACAAGAATGTTGACGACCCCATAGATCACGCCGATCACGAGCGTGACCGCGAGAACCGCCTGGTAATCGGAGGTGAAGATCGCCTCGACCAGATAGGAGCCGAGACCCGGCCAGTCGAACACGGCTTCGACGGCGACCGCGTTCGATACGAAAGCGCCGAACAGGAGGCCGACCTGGGTCACCGGCGTCACTAGCGAATTGCGCAACACATAGGGAAACACGACCCGGTGGCGCGGATAGCCGACGGCTTGTTCGTACGTGGCGAACTCGCTTTGCATGGACGCGATCACCGCGGAACGGGTGAACCGGGCGATCGTTGCCAGCCCGCCGAGCGAAATCGTGACGGCCGGCAGGACAAGGTGGCGAAAGCTCTCCCAAAGGGTTTCGAAACGGCCGGTGATCAGGCTGTCGATGAGATAGAACCCGGTGATTGCCGGCGGGGGCGGCATGCCGGTCGGCAGCCGGCCGCGTAGCGGCAAAAGGTCGAGGTCCATCGAAAACACCAATTGCAGCATGATCGCGAACCAGAACGACGCTGTCGCCAGTCCGGCTACCGAAATGATCCGAACCAGATAGTCGAAGACCGAATTGCGCCAGACGCCGGCGAGCGTCCCGAAGAGGATGCCGAAAAAGGCGGCAATGAACAGCGCCGCAAAGGTCAGTTCCAGGGTGGCGGGAAGCCGGGCCGCAATGTCGAGGCCGACGGGGCGGTTGGTATAGGCGGAGACGCCGAAATCGCCTTGCACGGCGTCCGTCAGGTAGTTCCAGAACTGGATCGGCAAAGGATCGTTGAGCCCGAGGCTCTCGCGGATCTCGGCGATCTGTTCCGGCGTCGCGTTGTCGCCGGCCACGGCCGCGGCGGGATCGGCGCCGCCGAAACGCAACATGACAAATGTCAGGATCAGAAGGCCCAGCAGGACGGGCAGGATCAGAAGGAGCCGCCTGACGACAAAAAGGATCATGCGCGCTTCTCAGTCCCGTTGGGAGGCGAAGAAGAGGCTCGCGGAAACACACAAAAGGTGTCTCCGCGGGGGTCGTATCCCGCCGCCGAGGCGGCGGGGACCGGGGTCAAGCTTGCCTCAGTTCTTCAGGGACATCCAGCGGAACTCCGCGCCAGAGCCGACGGGCGAGAACTTGTAGCCCTCGACGCGTTCGTTCAGACCGCGCAGCGTGACCGTGTTGTAGATCCAGATGTCGGCAGCATCGGCAACGATCTGGCGATAGGCCGCGGCGTAGCGCTCGGCCCGGGCGTCCTGCGTCGTTTCGGTGCGGGCTTCGCGCAGCAGACGGTCGACCTCGTCATTCTGGTACCAGGCCGAGGCCTTCCAGGTGCCGTGGTAGTCGCTGTCATACATCTGACCGATCCAGTTTTCCGGATCGACGAAATAGGTCGACACCCAGTGAACCCACATGTCGGGCGTGGTCTCGGCGGACGCCGCCTGGGACGTGAGGTTGGCCCATGTCGAGGCAACCAGCTTCAGCGTGACGCCGACTTCGGCCAGTCCCTGCTGCATCAGCTGGGCCGATTGCGTGGTCTGGTCGAGGGCGGACTGGATGTGAATTTCCAGTTCGCGGTCGAGCGGTGCGCCTTCGGCCCGTGCGGCATCACAATATTCCTTCGCCTTGTCGAGATCGTAGGAATAGCCGGCCACATCTTCCGGAACGCCCCAGAGGTTTTGCGGCAACGGCCCGGGATTGCGTTCCACCAGTCCCTTCAGCACGATATCGATGAAGCCCTGGTACTGGAAGGCATGGCTCACGCATTTGCGGAAGTTGAGATTGTCGAAAGGCGGGCGCTTGTTGTTCATGCGGATGATCATGATCCGCATCGACTCGTCCTTCGACACGCGCACGCCGTCGGCCTTCTGCACGCGCTCGACCTGGTCGGTGGGCAAGTATCCGTCCGTGCCGTCCGTGTCGCCGCGCAAGAGCGCCAGCACGCGTGTCGAGGTTTCCTGGACCGGATGCGCCCGCACAATGTCGATCGGGTTCGGGTTGTCGTCCCAACCGTAGAAGTGGTCCTCGTTGCGCAGAAGATCGGCGATTTCCTGCGGGTTGTAGGTCGCCGGGTCCAACTTGTAAGCGCCGGAGCCCGCGGCGTTGGAGGCGAGCCACGCCGAGCCCCAGTCACCGTCCTTTTCGTTTGCCTTCAGGATGTCTTCGTTGACGATCGAAACCAGCGGCATCGTGGCAAGGAACGGCGCGTAGGCCTTGTCGAGGACGAATTGCACTGTCAGGTCGTCGACCTTGGTGACGTTTTCCGCCTGAAGCACCGGTCTCAATGCGCCGGACGGGCCCTTGCCGAGCGACATCAGACGCTGGAAGCTGTAGACGACATCGTCTGCCGTGAGCGCGGAGCCGTCATGAAAGGTGATGCCTTCGCGCAGTTTGAAGCGCCATGTCAGGCCGTCGTCGCTCAGCGTATGGCTTTCGGCCAGCCACGGGGTCAGTTCCGGCGGGTTGCCGAGATAGCGGTAAAGGCCGTCATAGACGTTCAGCATGAACATCTGCATCGGCACGTCGTAGACGACATGCGGGTCGAGGGCCTTGGGCAGGGTGTCGCCCCAGACCAGTTCGTCGTTGGCGGCCAGCGACGGCGTCGCCGTCAGCAGGAAGGCGGCGGCACAGAGCGTGCCGAGACTCTTCTTCATGTAAACTCTCCCTGTTTCATGGAAGGTATCGTGCTCTGGATGAGCGGTTTCCCCTGCGATCGGGGCCAGCGTGCCCGGCTTTGCGTGAGGCCGTGCGCCAGCGTCATTTCCGCGGTCTTGAGTGCCGCGATGACAGGATTGATGACCGGCACGCCCAATCGCGCGACCAGTGCCGGAGTAGGATCGAGAAACGCCATGCTCATGCAGCCGAGGATCAGCACGTCGGCGCCGTCCTCGCTGACACAGGACCGGGCGGTATCGGCGATGCGGTCGAGCGCTGCCTCGTTGGAGCGCGCCAGTTCCGGCACCGACAATCCCATGCCGCGGGCCGAAGCCAGCCGGTCTTCAAGGCCGATGGACCGCATGAAGGCGCGGGACCGTCCGGGATCCCCGTCGTTCGGCGAAATGACCGACACCCGGTCGCCGAGCTGAAGCGCGAAATGGACGGCCGCCTGGCCTGGACCGATCACGGGTATGTCCGCCGCCTCGCGGGCCGCATCGAGCACCGGATCGCTGAAACATCCAATGATGGCCGCATCGAATCCCTCGGCCTCGGCTTGAAGGACACCGTCGACGAGATAAGGACCGACAATCGCCGCATCCCATGCGCTTTCAATGGAATCGCGGCCGCATGCCGGCGTGCGGACCTCAATGGCCGTATCGGCCTGAGCGAAGCGCTCCAGAAAGGCCGCCCGCCGCGCAGGCTCATCGGGCCCGACGACGACGTCGAGCGGCGCAACGAGCTGGTAGAGCAGGCGGCTTTTGCTCATGCGGTTACCCTTTTTTGTCGATCAGGGCGCGGGCATCGGCGATCAGAAGGCTCGCCTCGTCCAGACCGTCAACGACGCGGTTGCGATCCCGCCAAAGCCGGGTCTTCAGCATCCACAATTCCTCGCCGTCCTCGAGTTCGGCCAGTTTCGGGACGTCGTAAAGCCCCGGAATCATAGTCGTTTGCGGCGTATAGCCGTAGGGATCGTGGCCGTATTTGCCGATAGCCGTGCTCTGCAGCGGGACCAGAATGCGGCTAAGCCGCTTCATCGTGCGGTTCAGAAGGCGGGCGACGTCTTCATCGCCCTGTCCGGCGTCGAACCTAGAACGCCACGCGCTCGACAGCGCGTCGAATTGTGCGGCTGCAACCGCAAAGCGCGCGCCGGCCGCTTGCGCCTTTTCCAGGCCGATGGCCGCGCCCGGTCCGGCCAATTCGTCGAGGCGCGTCGTCACCTGTTCGGCGACGGGCGTGAATGCAAAGGGCAGGACCGGGGCGGTGCAAAGCTCCCACATCCACGACAGGTAGATGCGCAAATGCACCTGCATCCATTCCCAATCCAGCTTGTCGAGCCGGTTTTCGATCGAATGGTGCCACCAGCCGAGCGTGGCGAGCGCCGTGTCCTTGAGTTCCTGATCGGTAAACGAGCCTTCGCCATGGAACATGGGGATGCCGAGCCCGAAAAAGGACGCGTCGCCGTTCTTGGCGGCACGGTTCCATTTCTGGTCACGACCGTCCAGAACCTGTTTTTCGATGCGCTGGTGAAAGGATTTCAACTCCGCATTCGAGGCTGTTGCCCAGCGCGTCGTCGTGCCGACACAAGCGGGTTGGTCTATCTGCAAGTAAGCGACGGCATGATCGCGCAGGCGCGCCCATTCCTGATCCGCCCACCAGGAGGAGCCGGCCATCGTACCCGTTTCGTGCGCGGTCCAGAACCCGCAGACGATACCGCGGCGCAATTCGGAGCGGTGGGCGTTGAGGACCCGGGCGATTTCCATGACGCAGGCATTGCCTGCCGCGTTGTCGGTGGCCGCTTCGCCCGGCCAGGAATCCTGGTGCCCGCCGATCAGCACAAAGTCGTCCGGCTCCGGACTGTCGTCGACCGGCACCTCGCCGATCGTGATCTGCACCGGCCGCCAGCCGTTGACGACATGGGTTCGAAACCAGACCTCGACCGTGCCGTTGGAACAGGCTTCTTTCAAGCGCAGGCCGTCGACACGGGGAATGCCGATGCACGGGATTTTCGGCATTTCGGCATGGACATTTTGCGGCGTCGGGTTTCCCCATACCGGCTTTACGGAGCCGAACGGCACGGCGGTGTTTTCCGGATGGCCCCAATTCATCATGACGGCACCAACGGCGCCCTTCATCGC
>JBCDLT010000111.1:0-11911 GCA_038745065.1 Pseudomonadota bacterium
CGCCGGGCTTTGGGGTCACTCTTCCACGGGGCCCCCCCACGGCGTTGGGTGTTTGGGCGCCGCCCGAAGGGTCGCCTTCAGGCGTCCGTCCGCAGCGTTGCGGTCCTCAACCGTAGGCACCGCTACGCTTTCCGGACCGCTCCTTGCGGGCCGAACGCCTGAATGCGACGCAGACCGTGGCAGGAGTGAGAAGTGCAGGCCAGTCATGGCGGGATCCCTTTGTTCGGATCCAGCAAACCAGATATCTTGAAAAAATCAAGTTAATTTTTTTTAGTTTAGGAAATTCAAATTAAAACGGCGCGTGGCCGATTTCGCCACGCGCCGCATAAGGGGTCGCCAGCACGATCCCCGATTGTCTTCTCAGATCAGACGAATTCGATGCCGTTTGCGGTCATGGGCAGCTTGGTCACCCGCTGGCCGGTCGCGGCATGAATTGCATTGGCAAGGGCCGGACCTGAAGGCGGTGTGCCCGGTTCGCCGACACCGGTCGGCGCTTCGCTCGAGGGCACGATATGCACCTCGATGGCGCCGATATCGTTGATGCGCAAGGGCTCGTAATCCGGGAAGTTCGACTGATCGACTTCGCCGTCCGTCAGCGTGATCGCATCGCGCATGACGGCGCCGATACCGAAGCCGATGCCGCCCTCCATCTGTGCCTTGATGACGTCCGGATTCACGGCCGTCCCGCAATCGACGGCGCAGGTCACCTTCTCGATTTTCACCGCACCGTCCTGTGTCGAGACTTCAACGACCTCGGCCACATAGGAATTGAAGGATTTGTGCACGGCCACGCCGCGCCCGCGACCTTCGGGAAGCGCTTCGCCCCAGCCGGACTTTTCGGCGGCCAGTTTCAGAACGCCGGAAAGCCGTTGCTGGTCCTTGTCGCCGCCCGACAGGAGGCCGAGACGGAACTCGACCGGGTCGGCGCCCGCCGCCTCGGCAGCCATGTCGACCATGACTTCCATGGCGTAGGCCGTGTGCGTGTGGCCGACGGCCCGCCACCACAGTACCGGCATCGGCGACTGGAAGTCGCTGAGCCCGACTGAGAACGCCGGGATCGCGTAATGCGAATCCGATACGCCCTCTACGGACGTGTGGTCGATCCCGTCTTCTACAAGGGCGCCTTCGAAAGGCGTGCCCTTGATGATCGACTTCGCGGCGATGCGGTGATCCCAGCCGGTGAGCGTGTTTTTGTCGTCCAGACCGACACGAACCCGGTGAACGGCCATTGGTCTGTAATAGCCGCCGGCCAAGTCGTCTTCGCGAGTCCAGACGAGTTTGACGGGCGTCTGTCCGCCGAGCAATTGGAAGGCAAGCGCGGCTTCGACCTGATAGTCGGAGGTCGCCGTCGCCCGGCGTCCGAAGGACCCGCCGGCATAGACCGTATTGATCTCCACCTGGTCGGCTTGGAGTTGCAGCACGCCGGCGATCGTCGGGTGGGTGATGCCCGGGAATTGCGAACCGTCATGGACGCGCACGCCATTTGCCGTGGGCTCGATCACACAGTTCAGCGTTTCCATTGGTGCGTGGGCGAGGTTGGGGAAGTGGAACTCGGCCTCGACCGTCTTGGCTGACGCGTCGACGATGCTGCCGGTGGCCGCGATATCCGAGTCCTTGCGGGCCTGGAATTCCGGCTCGTCCAGAAGCGCGACATGGTCGGCGATCATCTGATCGGTCGACCGGCTCTCGGCGTTTGCGAGATCCCATTCAGCCGTGATCGCCTCACGCGCCTGGATGGCGGCCCATGTGTTTTTTCCGAACACCGCCACGCCAGCGCCGTTTGGCAGCGCCTTCGCCTCAATGAAGCCGGCGACGTCGGCCGCTCCGCTTGCGTCGAATGACGTCAGCATGCCACCGAAGCGCGGCGAACGCAGGATCACGGCGTAGACCATGCCGGGAACTTTCACGTCGATCGCGAACTGCGCAGTGCCGTTCGTCTTGGCATGCGAATCCTTGCGCCGCAGGTCTTCCTTGCCGATCAGCTTGAACGCATCCGCCGATTTCAGAACCGGTTCGGCGGGAGGCGTGAGCTTACCGGCCGCGGCGGCCATGGCACCGAGCGGCGCCGATTTGTCGCCGGACCGCAGCACACCGTTTTCCACCGTGATCGACCCGGCGTCGACGCCCCATTCCTTGGCAGCCGCCTCAACCAGCACCGCCCGAGCGGCAGCCCCGGCCTTGCGGTATTGCATGTAGGAATTGGCGATTGCCGTCGATCCGCCGGTGCCCTGAGCACCGAATGCAAGATTGGCGTAGCGTTCGTTGTCTGACGGCGCGAACTCGATGGCGAGCGTTTCCCAGTCGGCATCGAGTTCCTCAGCGACCAGCGTTGCGAGACCCGTCGTCGTGCCCTGACCCATCTCGAAGTGTTTGATGATGACGGAGACCGTGCCGTCGGTACCGATCTTCACGAAGGGATTAAACTGGGCGCCGGAATGTCCGCCTGCAAGCACGCCGGCGGGCGTGAAGCCGACGACGAGGGCGGCACTCGATGCCGCAGCACCCGCCAGGAAAGATCGTCTCGTTGCTTGAAAGGTCATGATCAGGCCTCCATCTTGCCGGCGGCATCATGGATGGCGGCGCGAATGCGTTGATAGGTGGCACAGCGACAGGCATTGCCGCTCATATACGCGTCGATGTCGGCATCGGTCGGATTAGGCGTTTCGTTCAGCAACCCGATGGCCGACATGATCTGCCCGGATTGGCAATAGCCGCATTGCACGACATCGAGATCGCGCCAGGATTGCTGGACCGCCTCGGCGATCTTGCCGTTGATGCCCTCGATCGTGGTGATCTCGGTTTCGGCAGCATCCTCGACGAAGGTCAAACAGGAACGGGTCGGCTGACCGTCGATATGGACGGTGCACGCGCCGCAGGCGGCCACGCCGCAACCGAACTTTGTGCCGGTCATATCGAGTTCGTCACGCAGCACCCACAACAGGGGCGTGCCGGGTTCGGCGTCGACATCGCGTCGTTCGCCGTTGATCGTCAGTGTGATGGACATTGCCAGGAATCTCCCATGCGTTTGAGCGTTGGACGCAACGCCGATGGAAAGGTAAACTACACGGTGCAGTGTACTTGGAAACAAAAAAATGTAAACGGCCTAGTTTACATTATCCCTGAAATAGGGTTTGCGATGGCTGGAGCAAGGGCTGGATTACCAAACATGGCGCTCACCGAGGAAAAAAACCGGCAGATACTCGACGCGGCCGTAGCCGAGTTTCAGGAGCTCGGCTTTTCGGGCGCCAGCATGGATCGTATTGCAGCCCGGGCGCAGGTCTCCAAGCGCACGGTCTACAATCACTTTGCAAACAAGGAAGCCCTGTTTCGGGCCATCCTCGACCTGATGGCCGGACAGGCGAGTCCCGCGCTGGACATTGCGTACGATCCTGCGCGGCCGATCGAGGTCCAATTGCGGGACCTGGGATGGGGCGAGGGCAAGCTGCTGACGTCGCCGGTTTTTATGCGTCTGGCCCGAATCGTGGTTGGCGAAATCATCCGCGATCCGGTCCTCGCGGCCGAGATGAATGCCCGCATGGATGCGATGGATATCTTTCGCCGCTTCATGCAGGCAGCGGCAGAGGACGGGACGCTCGCAGTCCGTGACCCGGAGGCGGCCGCCGAACAATTCCTCGGTCTGATCAAGGCACGGGCCTTCTGGCCCGTGGTCTTTTCCGGAGAGATTGTCTCGGAGGACGAAATGGGTCGGATCGTCGATGAATCCGTAGCGATGATCCTGAATACCTATGCCCGGCGAGAGGCCGGTTAATCGCGACTTGCACCGGACCCGGTTTGCAGGGATCATGAAAGCCGGTCCCAGCAGCGGTGACAAGCGGCGGGGCCTACCGATGATCATTCCTTTTTGTCGGGAGGAAACCCATGTGCAGGGTCTTTGCCGGACAGGATCCGGAGGGCTACAAATCCGTCAATCGCTCGGTCCGCATTGCCGGCCATTCGACCAGCATCCAGCTTGAAGCCGCATTCTGGGACCTGATTGACGAGATTGCCGCAAGCCAGGATCTGTCGACACCGAAATTCCTGAACCAGTTGTACGACGAAGCCATCGAGATCAACGGCGAAGTGCCGAACTTCGCCTCCATGCTGCGTACCACCTGCGTATTGTATGTCAGCGGACATCGGCCCTCGCCGGAGGAACTGGAAGCGCTCGGAACCGCGGCTGCGTAATCCGCCGTTTTCATGTTTCTGCCTTGCGCCGCTTGTGGAAATCGTCACCGGGCTGAGATCTTTGCTTTATAGATAAAGCCGGCCCGCTGGCACGAGAGGGTGCAGGCGGCTCGGAGAACGTCCGCTTTCGTGGAGACCGGCTTCGGCACCGGAATTGATCCGGCCGGCCTTGTCCTTTACTTTTCGCAAGGCACCGGTAACGGGTTGGGCGGCGATTCCGGGACGGAACGGCATGCGGTCGATTGGCATATTCAGCAGAAAAGGCGGCGTCGGCAAGTCGACGCTGGCTATCAATCTCAGCACCCTTGCGGAAAGCGGGGGGCGAACGCTCCTGGTCGATACCGATCCGCAGGCGAGTATCGATGTCTGGATGAAAAGGCGTGAGAGTGACACGCTGGGTTTCGCCGCGGTTCCGCTCGGCGACCTGCCTTCGGTCCTCAGGGCTGCCGCTGATTCCGATGTGCGCTGGGCGCTCGTCGATACGCCGCCGATTGCCGACGAGGCGGTTGCCGACGCCATGACCGGCGTCGATTTTGTCCTGATTCCGGTGCGTCCCAGTCTGCTGGACGTGGCGTCCGTTGTCGAAACGGTTCGCATGGCGCAAGGCCGGGACGCCGCCTGTGGCTGCGTTCTGACAATGTGCCCGCCGCGCCGCGGATTTGCCCTGGCCGACGCGGTCCGTGAAGTGCGCGCGATTCTGGTCGATATTGGCGCGCCGGTGTTTCGTACCGAAATCGGCCATCGGGTTGGATATCAAAACGCGGTAAACAGCGGCGAGAGCGTGACCGAGTTCGGTCCGCGTAGTGCTGCAGCGCGCGAAATGGCGGCCCTATGGGCGGAAATCCAGGGTGATTTTGAACACCGCGAGGACGCCTCCGGTCCACCGTCCATGGCCGTTACGGGTTGAGATTCAAAGAAGCCGCCGAAGACAGCAATTCCGCAAAAGTCTGTTCTGGCCGGGACTTGGTATCAGCAGGGACGGCTTGGGAAGACGCGTGCGCCGCCGATCGCAAAGATCCAGTCGGGTTCGCCGAGGATGCTGTCGTTGAAATCCGATCTCTGCAGATGGCCCGATGTAAGGAGCGACAGCACGGCCGCATTGACCGGATCGTTGCGGATCTGTTCTGAGGAACGTTCGGCCTCGGCGCCGGCCCCGGTGACCGGCAGGAATATGCGCCGCAATCCGACATTGGCCTTGCGATGGCTTCGCACCAGTTCCACGAAGCCGGCGCGGAAGGGCCCATCGCAAAGGTTTTCAGTATGGGATCGGGCAAGACATTGAATCGCCTGGGCGTTTGTCGTGCCCTGCAGGATAGTTTCAAGCCGCTGATCGATGTTCGTCATGCCAGCCTGTCGCGTCGACGCATCCGGACCCTGGCGCGCCAACCGGCGGCTGCGGGCGCAGGCCTTCAGGGCCAGCGTCATTTCCGGGCTGATGTCCTGGACGATTTTCACCGCGTTGTTCTCGTCGAGCACCTGACGCACATCGGCTTGCATCTTGCCGCCCGGATACAGAACCGCGTTCGTGCCCCAGATCGCGATCAGCGCAACAGCAAAACTTGCTACCATGGCAATGGGTGCGGCGATGAAGAGCCAGGTGAACAATTGATCGTCGGAGGATGTTCGGCTCGAACTGTCGAGGGCAAAAGCCCGCAGTCCTTGCATTTCATTTGTGCCAGCCATTCATCCGTGTCCGTTTTTCCGGTTCTGGAAACCGCCTGACGATAAGCCCGCATGTCCTGTCTCCTGTCGATGGGGAGACGGGAAATCGGTGCCGAGCCGCGGCTCCGGATTGCTGCGATCGGTCTGTATGGCCGGAACGTTCCCTGTCGGGACGCGACCGGACCCGCGCATTGTGGCAGCGGTGAACTAAAAAAGCTTAAAAACCGCCATATTTTTTCAAAGTACCTGTCGCAGCAGCACTCACATGGGCTGGCTGTAAGCAATATTTTCAGTAATCAAAGGTGTTTGCCGCTGGTCTGATTGTCGAACGAGCAGAGGCTCGCGACGCCTCGTCAGAGGTCGAGAAGCGGATCATCGAGAAGCATCTTGGCGCACAGGTCCTTCGGGCCGATCAGCGCGATCCTTGCGTGGTCCGACCGGCGTGTTCTGCACAGTCGGAATGCCACCTCTGCCCCGGTGCTCAGTTCGTATTGAAACAGTGCATTGGATCGCGGGAAGCCGTCTTCGATGCGGGCGCCATTGGCATAGAGAGCCAGGTTCAGGGCACTGTCGACGTCGTATCTGTCGATCCGATTGCACGCCAGGACAGTGTTCCTGGTGGACGCAGCGAGCCACAATCCGTCGAGTTTCAATTCTTCGATAAACCAGTCGAGAAACTGCCGGCAGTCGAGAATGGCGGGTGCGAGGCCGGGAAAACCAGGAAGGGTGAATTCGTAGATGTCTTCCTCATGATACTTGGAGATTTCGATTTCTGCCTGCGCAGATTCGAGGTTTTGAAAGGCAATCTCCCAGGCATCCTGAAGTCCGATGCCGTAATGCGCCAGCAAGCCCCGCCGGGCGCTCGCGAACCGTGTCGGCGTGCGCCATTGCAGGAACCAGACGAGATCGCCGGCAAACGGGCGAATGATCTGTCGAACGGCAGACTGAGGCGCCTCTGTTCCCTTCCGGAGCGCGTCTTCGAATGCCGGGGTTTCGCGGCCGAGCGTCGTGTAGCGACGGAGCACCGGATAAAGATCGTACGGCTCGATCAAAAGGTCGTCGAGCCCCGGTTTGCATTCGAAGAGCTGGTTCATGCGCCGGTCGACCTCCGCCTGCTCTTCGGCCGCGCAAAGGTAGTCATAGGCGTTTCGCAGGTCGACGCCGGTAAACGAGGCGTCGGTGCGCACAATCGTAAAGCCAAGCGATCCCAGCAGGTCCGGGGCGACGGAACGCACGCGCGGGTCGGCCCGGTAATGGTCCATGATCCGTTTTCGAAACGTCCGTCGCAAAGGCGCGCTGATGTTGCGGGGCGGGAAGGGAATCAGCATGGTCGATGTCGCGAGCCGTACGGATGGCGTGTTGCGCGTTTGGCGCCTGTTTCGGAGCGCCAAACAGGATTCTCGGCTAGGCCGACACCACGCGCTGGAAGGAAGCAGTCAGGCTGTCATGTCCGCGCGTGTGAAACAGGCGCCGGGAGGGGGGGATCAATCGGATAATCAACTGCACAGGTCCGGTCGGTGTTCGGCCCGATAGGTCTCGATGACTTCTTCCGGCAGGCTGTATTTCGGAACGAGCTGGCCGCCCTTTGAATATTCGAAGATAAACCTGGATTGCGGTCGTGGCGCTTCGGCGAGCTCGGTCATTACCAGGTCCATCAAACCATCCGGACCGCCGGCATCCGCTGCCTGATCTGCGAAGAGCAGGTAGTCCCGCGTCGGTATGGCAAGCCAGATGTTTTCAAAACCGTTCCGCTCGAGGATGTAATCCAAGAGGCCGTCGCATCCCAAAAGCGATGCGCTCAGGCCTTCCTTTTCCGCGAAATGGAGAGCGTAAACGTTCTTGTCATGTTGGAACAACTCGATCTGGGTCGTAAGGGCCGTCATGTTGTCGAACGCGTGCTTCCAGGCGGTCTCTACATCCAGGCCGATCGAGTCGAGCGTCCATGTGTAAACGAGATGATATTGATGCGGCGCGTCGAATTGCAGCGACCAGATCAGGTCGCCTGAGAAGTATCGCATGATGTGGTCGAGGTGATCCTCGGGGCGCTGTTCTCCCTCTTCCATCAGTTTCATGAAGAGGGGCATCTCGCGCTCGAGGTAATAGAAATGACGCACCATCGGCAGAAAGCCTGACGGGGCGTACTCGATCGTCTCATAGTCGGTGACAGCAAATCTTTCCAGGCATTCGTCCAGTCTCGTCTCGAACCAGTGGTCGGGCATCTCCCGGTCCGTCAGGATCAGGTAGGCATTCAGGAGGTCGATCGTGCCGCTGCCCGAGCTTTTCATGAAATAGTCGAATTTCAGCGGAGAATTCAGATCTGCCCGCACGTCCCGGACCTCCGGTTTCTGACGGAACCGCTCCATGAACAAGGTACGAAGCCTTTCCTTCGATATCCGTGGGACAAAGGAGGGCGTGGGGTCGTTTGGCAAGAAAACCTCGCAGGCTGGCTCGGTTAGGAAATTTGAGTTGCATAGAGAAAATATGCAATTCCAGATTTATATCTGGATGCACGGGTTGTATCAAGAGAGAAATAAAGGGTCGCTGTCGAAGCAGGCCGACAAAGCGTCGGCAAGTGCCGTAACGACAGGGTCCGCCGGACCTTGTCGTGACGGGAACGCAGACCGCGTGACGTGAACCTGGAATTCTGAAAGGTGTGATAGTCGGCGCCGGGCTTTCGAACAGGGCTGTGTTCAGGCAGCTGCTTCTACCCGCCGTCCATCCGAATCGAACAGATGCCGGCGCGTCTCGTCCCAGGTCAGCGCCACGGGTTCGCCGGGCGACGGGATCGTATCGTGTCCCGACAGACGCACCACGGCCGCGTCTCCGTCGGATGTCTTCAAATGCACCAGGGTCTCCGCGCCGAGCGCTTCGGAGAACACGACCTCTCCCTTGATCCGGCCGGCTTCCGCAGCACAGAGCTCGGCATGTTCCGGTCGGACGCCGACGGTGTGTACGGTGTCGGCCACGCCGTTTTGAAGGCTTTGCGCCTTGAAGAAGTTCATCGGCGGCGATCCGATGAAGCCGGCGACAAACGTCGTGGCCGGCCGGTCGTAAACCTCGAGCGGCGCACCGATCTGTTCCGCCACGCCGTCCTTCATGACGATCATCCGGTCGGCCAACGTCATCGCTTCGACCTGGTCGTGCGTAACGTAGAGCGCCGTTACGCCGAGGTCGCGCTGCAGCGCCTTGATCTCCAGCCGCATCTGCACGCGCAGTTTGGCATCGAGATTGGACAACGGTTCGTTGAAAAGGAAGGCGGCTGGCTTGCGTACGATGGCCCGTCCCATGGCGACCCGCTGACGCTGGCCGCCGGACAATTGTCGGGGTTTGCGTTTCAGGTAGGGCTCCAATTGCAGCATGCGGGCGGCTTGGTCGACCCGGTCGGCGATTTCGGCCTTCGGCAGGCCCTGGATCTTCAGGCCGTAGGCCATGTTGTCGAAGACGCTCATATGCGGATACAGCGCATAATTCTGGAACACCATGGCGATGTCGCGCTCGCGTGGTTCCAGGTCGTTGACCGTGCGCCCGCCGATCGCGATCTCGCCGCCTGTAATCGTCTCCAGCCCGGCCACCATGCGCAACAACGTGGATTTGCCGCAGCCTGACGGCCCGACGATGACAATCAGTTCGCCGTCCGTGATGTCCATGTCGATGCCGTGGATGACGGCCGTCTTGCCGTAGGACTTGCGGACATCGGAAAGCGCGATTTCGGCCATGGCGATCCTATTTTTCGCTCTCGACGAGCCCTTTGACAAACAGGCTCTGCATGAAAACAACGACGAAGACCGGCGGCAGCATTGCGAGGATGGCTGTTGCCAGGATCACCGGCCATTCGGCGACATCGTCACCGGACGGAAACATCTGCTTGATGCCCATCACGATGGTGTTCATCTCCGGATTCGTGGTGATCAGAAGCGGCCACAGATATTGGTTCCAGCCGTAGATGAACAGAATAACGAACAGGGCCGCGATATTCGTGCGCGACATCGGCAAGAGAATATCCCAGAAAAACCGCATCGGTCCCGCGCCGTCGATCCGCGCGGCTTCCGCCAGTTCGTCCGGTATCGTCATGAACAATTGCCGGAACAGGAATGTCGCGGTGGCCGAAGCGATCAGTGGCAGGATCAGGCCGGAATAGGAATTCA
This sequence comes from Pseudomonadota bacterium, assembly GCA_038745065.1. Taxonomy (GTDB): domain Bacteria; phylum Pseudomonadota; class Alphaproteobacteria; order Rhizobiales; family JANQQB01; genus JANQQB01. The sequence continues at coordinate 9,993 of JBCDLT010000111.1, forward strand.
GCATGTTGAAATTGGCGACGACCTCATAGGTCGGCACGATCCGTACCTCGACCGGCAGCATCAGCGTCACGAAAATCAGCCAGAAGAAGGCCGAGCGCAGCGGGAACCGGAAGTACACGATGGCAAAGGCCGAGATGATGGAGATCACGATCTTGCCGATCGTGATACCGAGCGCCATGACCATGGAATTGGCGAGCATGCGCCAGACCGGCGCGTTGACCCCGGCGGTCAGCGCCTCCGAATAGTTTTCCACGAAATACGGGCCGGGAAGCAGCGGCATGGGCGGACGCACGATTTCCGGCTGCGTTACCGTTGAGGCGACGAAGGCGAGATAGATCGGAAAGCAGATCACCAAAATGCCGAGGATCAGTCCGGCATGGGTCAGCCACAGCCCGATTCCGCGCTTTTCGACCATGCCGCTCATCAGTAATGCACCCGGCGTTCGATGTAGCGGAACTGGACGACCGTCAGCGCCCCGACGATCAGGAGCAGGATCACCGATTGCGCGGCCGACGAGCCGAGGTCCTGGCCGACAAAGCCGTCCGAATACACCTTGTAGACAAGGATCGTCGTCGATTGCTGCGGCCCGCCGGCCGTGATCGTATGGATCACGCCGAACGTGTCGAAAAACGCATAGACGATGTTGACCACCAGAAGGAAGAATGTGGTCGGCGACAGGAGCGGGAACACGATGGTCCAGAAGCGTTTTGCGAAACTGGCGCCGTCGATCGCGGCGGCTTCGATGACGCTGCGCGGGATCGCCTGCAATCCGGCGAGGAAGAACAGGAAATTGTAGCTGATCTGTTTCCACGCCGAGGCGACGACGACGAGGCCCATGGCCTCGGTGCCGTTCAGCACATGGTTCCAGTTATAGCCGATCGCGTTCAGGTACCAGGCGAGGATGCCGACATTCGGGTTGAACATGAACAGCCACAGCACGCCGGCGACCGCGGGCGCCACTGCGTAGGGCCAGATCAGCAGCGTACGATAGGCGCCCGACCCCTTGATCACCCGGTCCGCCATGACCGCGAGCCACAGGGCCAGTCCCATGGACAGCCCGGTTACCAGGCTGGAAAAGACCGCCGTGGTCTGGAACGAGGACAGATAGAACGGGTCGGAAAGCAGGAATTCGAAATTGCCCAGGCCGACGAATTGCGACTTCAGTCCGAACGGATCGGGGATGTAAAGCGACTGGTAGATCGCCTGGCCCGCCGGCCAGAAGAAGAACAGCGCAGTGACGAGCAATTGCGGCGCCAGAAGGGCATAGGGCAGCCAGCGATTGTCGAACGTGACGCGCTTTTCCATGGGAAGATCTCGGAAGGGACGGCAAAAGGGCCGGCGACACGGGTCGCCGGCCCTTCATTGGCGGATCAGCGGTTGGCTTGCTCGAAGCGGCGCAGCAATTGGTTGCCGCGTGTCACAGCGCTGTCGAGCGCGACCTGGGCCGTCTTGTCGCCGGCCCAGACGGCTTCCAGTTCCTCGTCGATGATGCCGCGGATCTGGTCGAAGCTGCCGAGGCGCAGGCCCTTGGAATTGCCTGTCGGCGCCTTGCCGGTCATCTGGATGATGGCGATGTCGGTTCCCGGATTGTCGCCGTAAAATCCGGCGGCCTTGGTTTCTTCAAAGGCCGCCATGGTGATCGGCAGGTAACCGGTGTTCTGGTGCCAGGAGGCCTGGATACCCGAAGTCGACAGGAAGTTCAGGAATTCCGCGACGCCGGAATATTCGGCCGATTCGTGTCCGGCCATGACCCACAGCGACGCGCCGCCGATAATGGTGTTTTGCGGCGCGCCGTCGGCAGCCGGCCAATAGGGCAGCGGACGGATTTCGAAGTCGAATTCCGCTTCGGCCTTCACCCCGGCATAGCCGGCCGAGGATTCGGTGAAGAAGGCGCATTCGCCGGCGCGGAACCGGGCACC
>JBCDLT010000112.1:0-11264 GCA_038745065.1 Pseudomonadota bacterium
GCCCCCCTTTTTCAAGCCGGCGGTCGCCAAACCGGCCAAGCGTCAAATCAAACATCAAAATTCCCTCCAATTCTGATCCCACTACAAAAGGAGTCAGAACCAGCTCCTGCTGGCAACAAAAGATGTGTGAATGTCGTAGGGTTTATCCGGGGGATCCAGTTCATGGGGCGCATCAGATGCCGACCCTGGATCGCCCGGAAGAGCCCGTGCTATGACGGAGGAACGGCTGGGCGGGGACGCCAATCCGGCATGCGCAGGGTCCGGAAAACTGACATCACCCCCCTCTCCTGCCGCCATACGGCGGCTTGCCCGGCGGACCCGGCATGGCGAACTTAAACGCTGAAGGATCTTTATTACTTCCGCCAAAACTTGTTCGGATGCCTTTTCGACAGTCGATCTCATCCAGAATTACTTTTCATGGTGAATTTTAACTTCCTCGAGCATCCGCCCTGACCGCGACCTGTCTCCGCAAATGAAACGAAATCAAATGCACTATTTACCGCGGCCGCTCCCGAACTTGTGAACGCTACGGTCACGGTCCGGACACAGCCTCGTGATTTCTGTTTAATTGTAGCGCGGTGCGAGCATCGATATGTCCGTCGCATCCGCTACTCCATCTTTTCGACGGCATACGAGGACTCGAGACCATGCGCCCATCCCTACTTCGCCTTTCGCTCGCTGCAGCGCTTTTTTCGGCAGTCGGCTTTAGCCAGGCAATTGCCGGCCCGCAATATGTGGATGAAACCGGCTTTGCCGTTTCCGGCTACGATCCGGTCGCATTCTTCAGCCTCGAACAGGCGCCGGTCGGCCAGCCGCAACCGCACGCCGTTCCCGGAAAAGCCTCCATCACGACCGAATGGAATGGCGCCAAATGGGCTTTTTCGAGCGAAGAGAACAAAGCCAAGTTCGTTGCCAATCCGGAAAAATATGCGCCGGCCTATGACGGCCATTGCGCCTACGGTCTGGCCCAGGGCGGCAAGGTCCCGGCCAACCCTAACCTGTGGCGCATCGTCGACGGCACACTCTACCTGAACATCAATCCGCCGGTTGTCGGGTTCTGGGAAGCAGATATTGCCGGCTTCATCAAGACGGCCGACAAGAATTGGAGCGATGCGGAAGCCAAGCCTGCATCGCCGAAAAGCTGGACCGCGCTGGACAACAACAAAGGCACTTTCGAGGTCATCGGACCGGTGGAGAACTGAGCCAAACCTCGCAAGGGCAAGGCACGCGCCTTGCCTTTGCCCGCTGGTTGACGCACATCGGATTGGTTGAGTTTCCCAAGTAGGGACAGCGATCCGGTCCCGCGTCACCGAACCGTCGGATTTTTCTTTCATTCTGCCTTCACTTAACAGGGAGCCAAAGCTCATGTCGAAACCTTCCAAAACGTTCACCGCAGCATCCGTTGCCGGAGCAGTCGCACTGGCCGTGACAGCGGCAAGCAGCTTCACGTCGCCGGCCAATGCGCAGGCCAAGGAAAAATGCTACGGCATTTCGCTTGCAGGCCAGAACGATTGCGCCGCAGGCCCGGGCACGACCTGCGCCGGTACGTCGACCGTCGACTATCAGGGCAATGCATGGACGCTGGTTCCGTCAGGCACGTGCGAAAAGTTCGGCGTGGAAGAAGCGAATGCCGACTTCGAACTGCCGGGCGACCGCGTCGGTTCGCTGGAGCCGCTTGAGCGCGACCTGCCTGCTTAATCTCAATCCCGACCATCCGCGCGACCGGATAACGGTCGCGCGGGTGTTCGCCTGAGCCCGCCTGCGATGCGGGACAAGATACCGATCGAACCCATGGCAATTGAACCCATGGCACCGGACCTTCCCGCCGGCCGCATCGCTCCCGACATTCCGGCCCGTGCCGGCGTTGGCCTGAAGGCCCAGCATTATGGCGACATCCTGGACAGTCGTCCGGATATCGGTTGGTTCGAGATCCACGCCGAAAACTACATGGGCGATGGCGGACCGCCGCATCATTACCTTTCCCGCATCCGTGAGATCTACCCGCTTTCCCTGCACGGCGTCGGCCTGTCGATCGGCGCGGCCCGCCCGCTCGACCAGGAGCATCTGGCGCGGCTGAAAGCCGTCAACGACCGCTACGCACCCGGCCTGTTTTCCGAACATCTCGCCTGGTCGACACACGATACGTCCTATTACCCCGACCTGCTCCCGGTGCCCTACACCGAGGAGACGCTGGAGCGCGTCGCAGACCACATCGATTGTGTCCAGGAAACGATGGGCCGGAGGATGCTGCTGGAAAATCCGTCGACCTATGTGGCGTTTGAGACCAGCACGATGTCGGAACTGGACTTTCTGACCCGGCTTACGAAGCGGACCGGTTGCGGGCTGCTGCTCGACGTCAACAACGTCTTCGTTTCCGCCACCAATCAGGATTATTCACCGGAAGCCTATATCGACGGTTTTCCGCTTGATGCTGTCGGCGAAATTCATCTTGCCGGTCACGCCGTCGATCGCGACGAAACCGGCGCGACCCTCCTGATCGACGCCCATGACCGTGAGGTTGCTGATCCGGTGTGGGCGCTTTACGAACGCGTCATCGCCCGCACCGGGCCGGTTCCGACCCTGATCGAATGGGACGCCAATGTGCCGGACTGGGCGACGCTTCTGGCCGAGGCGCGCGCCGCGGAGGCGATTTTGGCGAAGGGTGAATGCCCGCAAGCGGACCGGTCATCGGAGACACCCCTTGCCTACGCTGGCTGAGTCACAAGCCGCCTTCGCGAGAGCCCTGACGGATCCGTCGGCGCCGGCGCCCGACGATATCCAGCGCCCCGGCGGCGATGCCTCCGACACGCCGCAGACCAAGCGCTTCGACGTCTATCGCAACAACGTCATCGTGACCGCCATCGACGCCCTCGGCGATACGTTCCCGGCCGTGCGGACGCTCGTCGGCGACGACTTCTTCCGGGCGACGGCGCGTGTCTATCTCGAACAGGCGCCGATGCACTCGCCGCTCTTGTTCCGTTATGGGGAAACCTTCGGAGCATTTCTCGATGCGTTTCCGCCGGCAAGCCGCGTTCCCTATCTCGGCGACGTCGCACGCCTGGAATTCGCGCGTCTGCAGGCCTATCACGCCGCCGACGCCGAACCGCTGTCGATTGCAGTGCTCGGGGAGATCCCGCCGGAAACGGTGGCGGACACGCGGCTGAAAGTCCATCCATCCGCCTCCCTGCTCAGGTCCCGGTTTCCGGTCGTTTCGCTTTGGGGTGCGAGTTCAGGTCTCCTTTCGTCCGTTGACGTCGACATGAACCGCGCGGAAGACGCGCTGACCGTCCGGCCGGGCCTTGACGTCAACACGCGCATCCTGCCGCCCGGCGGGGCAGCGTTCCTGGCGGCACTGATGGAAGACCGAACCCTCGGCGAGGCTGCCGCGCTGGGAGCGGAAGCCGATGCGGACTTCGATCTGTCCGCCCATCTTGCGGGCGTGTTTGAAACCGGGATATTTATCGAGGCGATACCCTCCCGGTCCGGATTCCCGTCGCCCTGAGCCGTTCACACTATCCGGGCCCGGCCCGACACACCCGCCATAAAGGACCTGTCATGATCCAGTCGCTTGCCCAGCTCTACACCCGCGTGGCGGATGCCGTGACCGAGGTCCTCGACGGTTGGCTGCTCGGCCTGCTTGCCCGCCTCACCTTCGCGGCGGTGCTGTTCATGTATTTCTTCAACTCCGCGCTCACCAAGTTCGCCGGCAGCCCCTTCTCGATCGACGACGCGGCGTATTTCCAGATCATCCCGCCGATTGTCGAAGCTGCGGGGTACGACGCCTCGCAAGTGGCGTTCTTTCCCTGGGGGCTGATGGTCTATGCGGGTTCGTACGGCGAGGTGATCCTGCCAATCCTGGTCGTGCTCGGACTTTTCACGCGCATCGCGGCGATCGGGATGATCATTTTCGTGATCGTACAGAGCTATGTGGATATCGCGTTCCACAACGCCGATGCCGCGACGATCGGCGCCTGGTTCGACAACCTGTCGAACGCGACGATCCTCGATCAACGCGCGCTCTGGGTGTTCCTGTTCGCCTACCTGGCGGTCAAGGGACCGGGCATGGTGTCCCTCGATTATCTCATCGGGCGTAGCCTCGGCGTGCGCAAGGAGCCCGACTATTACTAGTCGGATCCGACGGCGGGTCTTGCCGCAAGGGCCAATCGTGCGTAGTTAGGCCCTCATGATCGAGTGGCTGATCTTCATACCAGCCTGCTTTGCCCTCAACCTGGCATTCGGGCCGAACAATCTCCTGTCGCTGACCCATGGGGCGCGCGGCGGGGTCTCCTTCGCCGTGCAGGCGGGGACCGGCCGGATCCTGGCATTCGTGCCAATGATCGTGGCGAGTGCGCTCGGCCTCGGGCTGCTGCTCGCCGCATCGGCGACGGTTTTCAATGTCGTGAAGATTGTCGGCGCGGTCTATCTGATCTGGCTTGGCATCCGGATCCTGCTCAGCGCAACCGCGACCGCGCCGTCCAAGGTCCCTGGTCAAGGCCTCGATGTGCGGCGTGCGTTCCGGCAGGAATGTCTCGTCGCGCTCAGCAATCCCAAGGCCATTCTGGTCTTTGCGGCCTTTTTCCCGCAATTCATCGTCGTCGACCAGTACTGGATGAGCTACGCCCTGCTCGGCACGGCCTTCCTGGCGATGGAACTCATTGCGATCCTGGTCTACGCGGCGGCCGGGCGCTATGCGGTGCGCGTCGCGGCAAACCGGCTGCCCTGGTTCCAGCGCGTTTCCGGCGCCGGCATGATCGCCTTCGGCTGCCTGCTGCTGTTCAGCCCGAATCCAAACCGGAGCGGCTGAACCGACGGGTTCTGCTGAGATGTCTGCGTCTTTTCACGCGAGACTGTCCGCTCCTGCGTCGAAACCCTGAAAGCATCGGACGATCCAATCATTGACGGTCCGGACCGCCTCGTTGCGGGCGAGGTCAGGATCCGTCAGCGTCCAATAATCCGCATGCAATTCCTCAATCGGCGCCGTCAGGCGCACAAGGCCGGACGCCTGGTCTCCCAGGAAACACGGCAGGACCGCGACGCCGATTCCGGTCAGGGCGGCAGCAGCCATCAGATCGCTGTTCATCAACCGTGCGGCGGGCGGACGGCCGCGCATGCGCTCGCGCATCCACTGCATGGTTACATAATGCTCCTGTTCCTCGACAAAGCCGAGCCAGGGAAGCGTCGCGAGATCCGTCGCACCGAGCGGCAGGATCCGACTTTCGGCAAAAGCCGGCATGCCGTAGATCGCACTGCTCACCGAGCCGACCCGCCGGATCAGCCCGTCGCCGTCACGCGGCATGCCGTGCTGCACGAGGATTTCGGGTCTGCGAACGGATGTCGACCGCCCGATCCCGGTCACAAGAAGCTCGATTTTCGGCCCGTCCGACAGGTGACCGAGCCCGCGTGCCAGCACGGCCGCAGCGGTCTCGCCGGCCGCAACCCGAACAGTCTCGGTCAGATTGGTCAGAAGGCCGAGCGAGCGCTGCTCAACGCGCAAGGCGGCGGTTTCGACGGTGCGCACGGCCGGCAGAAGCTGGGTGCCGGCGGCCGTCAGCCGGTGTCCCTCCCGATCCCGCTCAAACAGGGGAATGCCGAGATCGCTTTCAAGCGCGCGCAGCCGTCGCGACACCGTCGGCTGGGTTACATCGAGTTCCCGGGCGGCCAGACGCAGGCTTCCGGTCTGCGCGACGGCCAGGAAGGCTCTGAGATCGGACCAGTCCATGTTCAATTTTCTTAACACATGTAAGAAATTGGTGAAATTTAATTCTTACGCAAAACGTGCAAGTCTTCGGCCAGCGAGTTTTCGGAGACGCGGTCATGCGCAAGGCCTTTTTTGTCACCGCCGGCGCGATCGTGTCATGGGGCGCCGTCAGTGCGCTCAGCCGCGTCCTGTTGCTGCGCCTCGATCTCGATCCCTGGGCTTTCAGCTTCCTGCAGCTCTGCGCCGGCGGGGTCGCGCTGATGCTGATCGCCGGCGGCAAATCTCCGCCCCTGGCCAGTCTCGGCCGGCCGACGACCTGGATCCTGGGAGCCCTGCGTGTGCTGTCTGCCGCGCTCTACACGACGGTGCTCGGCTGGTTGAGCGTGCTGGAAGCCGGAACGATCGGCGCGGTCAGCGTTCCGCTGGCCGCATTATGTGTTTGGTTGATCCTTGGGCGCCGCCCGGCGCGACGCGAATGGTTCGGCCACCTCATCATCCTTGGCGGCATTCTCACCCTGTTCGTACACTTGGATGCCCCCATCCAGGCGCCCGTCGCCGGATTGCTGGGTCTGAATGCAGTGGCCATCGTCACCCTCTCGATTCTGGCCGAGCGCCATCCCGATAACCTTTCGGACGAACCGGGCGTGCGGTTGCGGTTCACCGGTGCGGTGCTGCTCGTAACGGCCCTGTTCTTTCTGACCCTGCGCATTCTTTCGCCCGGCGCGCCGGATGCGGCATGGCCGGAACCGACCTGGGACCTGCAACTCATTGCGATCAGCGCCGCGGTCGGCATCTTCCTTCGGGCTCCGTCCATGGTTCTCAGCTTCTGGGCCATTCGCCTCGCCGGCACGCAGAATTACACGGCAGCGATCGCGTTCCTGCCGCTGACCGGCATGGCATTTGAAGAAGCCGCCTTTGCCGCCGGGTTTCTGGCCGTGTCCCGCTTTGAGTTCGCTACTTTGGCAATCGCTCTATGCGTCGGCAGCGGCACCTTGCTGGTGCTTGCCGCACGGGCCGGATGGCGGTGGCCGCCGGGAGTGCCCGAACGCCGCTCGGCCGAAACTCAGAGCGGATCCTGAAACGGTTTCAGCCGGCAACCTGGCGCGCGATCACGCCCATCGCCGTCGCCATAACGCGCCCTGCGGTCAGGGCGCCAAGACCGTCGACGTCGCGGTCCGGCATGAACTCGACAAGATTGAATCCGGCAATGCGTCCCCGCCTTGCCGCGCCCTCGATCAAATCGACTGCCTGCCAATAGGTGAGACCGCCCGGCGCCCGGCCGATGACGCCCGGCATGATCGACGGATCAAGCGCGTCGCAGTCGAAGCAGATGACGATGTCGGAACCGGGTTCTATCCGGTCCAGAACCCTCTGCGGCCCGTCGGCGCATAGTTCGCGGGCGCTGGTGAAATGAACACCCCAATCGAGGGCAGCCTGGCGATCGCCCGGGCGGGCGGAGCCGACGCCGCGCTGGCCGATCTGGTGGATCGCCGCAACGTGGTCCATTTCGGATGCGCGCCGCATGGTCGACGACAATCCCCAGCGCTCGCCGCCGACTTCGTTCCGCCAGTCGATATGGGCATCGATCTGCAGGATCGTGATCGGGCCGTGGCCGGCATAGGCGTCGAGCACAGGGATCGGCACGGAATCGTCGCCGCCCAGCACCACCGGAACCGCCTTGCGATCGAGCAGGTCCGTGATCGCGGCGCGAATGGCGGCCCGATTGGCGGCCGGGTCCGCCGCGTCCAGGTCGAGATCGCCGCAATCGACGGCCGTCACCGCCGGATCGGGAAACAGGGGTCCGCCGCAATCGAAATCGAAATGCTCGCGATTGCCGGCATCGACGGCGATCGTTTCGCGGATGGCACGGGGCGCGGCGGCACAATAGGGACCGACCGACACATACGGTGTGGCGCAGGGGATGCCCAGCACGGCAATGGCGGCATCGACATCGGCTGGGGACGGACAGGCGTCGATGCCCATGAACGTATCGGTGTCCGGCGCGCCGAACATGGCCTGGAGGGTCGTATCTTCGGGCATATTTCCGGTCTCCTGACTAAAACGCGTTTACTGCGGCTGGCTGTTCCGCGGACACGCGGCCTGCAACGGCCGGCGTGAGACAAAGGTCCATCAGATCGCCGAATTCTGTCGCCGACAGGCGATCGAAGCGACCCGCAAGATCTTCCAGCCGTGCGGCCCGATCCGGCGTCAGCACCGGGTCGGCGAAGGCATGGAACTTGTCGGAGATCTCCGCATCAGACAAGGGCGACTCCCGATCGCCGCGCGGCGCACGGGCTTCGCTGGCATAGTCGCGGCCGTCGGTATCGGTCAACGTGACCTGGGCCCAGCGCCGGTCGACGCTTTTGGCCGTCAGGTCGGGATCGTCGATCAGTTCCGTGCGGCGGCTGATGCGCAGGATATCCGGATCCGACAGGACTTCGGCACGCAATTCCTCGCTCCCCATCCGGCCGCGCACGATCATGGTCGCTACGGGAAACGCAATCGCGTAGGCCAGTTCGTCAGGGCTCTTGGGCTCGTGGCCGGCAAGGCGTGTTGCATAGTGGAAGGTCCGGATGCGCACACGATCGATGCGCTCGTGGGTCAAGTTATGGCTGCGCATCAGGTCGCGGACCGCATCGAGCGCCGGATGCGCCCAGCGGCAGCAGGGATAGGCCTTGTAATGGGTGTGGTCCACAAGCCGCCAGGCGTTGCCGAGGTCTTCCCAGTAAGGCGCCGCATCGACGCCTTCGCAGGTCAGCGCCGGCGCGCCGGTAAAGCCCTCCCGCGCCAGATAGGCGGCCGTGACGCCGGACGGCGCGCCCCAGCCGACACCGTCGCGCAGCATGGTCGGAAAGTCGATGCAGCGCATCATCGGGCTGCGCGGCCCATGGTATTCGCCGATGCCGGCCGCATGACGAATTCGGTCGCGGTCGCATCCCAGCATGCGCGCCGCGGCAATCGCCACACCGACGGCGGTCCAGGCGCCGGATGTATGATAATCGGCACAGGTGGCGTGCTGCACCTGACCGGCTCGATAGGCCGTCTCGTAGGCTATTGCGAGCCAGACCAGAAAGTCCGATCCGGTTACCGGCTCGCCTTCTGAACGGATTGCATCTGCCACAGCCAGAAGCGCCGGAAAGACCGCCGAGCCCGCATGGCCCTTGTTCGGCGTTGTACCGTCATGGGCGTCGACGGAATCGATTGTAAACGCCCCGGCCATGGCCGCCCCTGCCGGACTGAGCCGGGCGCCATCCATCAGGATGCGGGCGGCACCGGCGGTTCCGGTCCCGAAAAGGGCCCGTGCCGCGCTGCGGGCAATGCCGGCAAGCCCGGTCGTCGAACCGATTGCCGCCACACCCATCGTGTCCACAAAACTGCGTCGCAGAACGGAGCGCACGGTTTCCGGAATGTCTTCGGTACGCAGGTCGCCCGCGAAGTCGGCCATGGTCATCGCACGCCCCTCCCCCTCTTCACCTGTTTTCCTTTGAATCCCGTCTTACTTATTGAGGAAATTCAAGGCCAGTCCCGGACGCGGCCAATCAACGGCAATGACGGTCCCGAGCCAGGACTGGGTGATAAAGGCCGTGCGAAGCTCCGGCCCGCCGAAGCAGATGTTCGTCACGTAATAGGGGTCGGGCATCGGCACATGTTCGATAGAGTTTCCATCGGGCGCAAACACGGTGATGCCGCCATCCATCAAGGTCGCGACACAAATCGCGCCGCCCGCCTCCACGGCAAGGCTGTCGAAGTTCCGAAAACCGGTCGAGTTGCCGATCAGCCGGCCGCCATGCGGCGACGGAAAAGGGTGTTTCTTGATCCGACCCGGTTCTTCGATGTCGAAGCCCCAAAGCCGGCCGGTGGCCGTTTCGGCCGCGTAGAGCACGCTCTCGTCGGGCGACAGCCCGATGCCATTGGGCGTGATAAGCGGGAATGCCACCTGGCGGATCTCCGATCCGTCGGTCCTTGCGTAGTAAAGACCTGTCCGGTCCCAGTCGCGGGGTCGCACCTTGCCGAGATCGGTAAAATAGAAACCGCCCGTGCCATCGAAGACGATGTCGTTCGGGCCTTTCAGAGGATGCCCGTCGCAATCGGTGTAGAGCGTCTCGACCGCGCCGGTCGCAAGATCCACCGCTTCGATCCGGCCGCCGGAATAGTTCGCAGCCTGACCGACCGGGCGCAGGCCAGGCCCTCCCGATTCCGCGTGCCACGCAAATCCGCCGTTGTTGCAGACATAGCAACGGCCATCAGGACCGATGGCTGCGCCATTGGGACCGCCACCGGGTTCGGCAATGACGGAAAGCGTCCCGTCGGCGGCGATCCGCGTCAGTGTCCCGCGTTCGATTTCGACCACGACCAGCGTGCCGTCCGGCATGGCGATCGGTCCCTCGGGAAATCTGAGTCCCGAGGCTATCGTGCGCGGATGGATCATGACGGACGCCCCCGATAGCAAAACGATGGCGCGGTCCGCGAAAGCGAACCGCAAGGAGGCGCCGAGTCTACACGATCCTGTCAGCCGGCAAAGCCGTGATACCGAAGAGCCGGAACCGGGTATCCGACCCTTGCCGGTTTCCTAGATCGGCCGACGATCGGCGGTCCCGACCTTGCTGACCGCATCCATCATGGCCGTGACCATGCGCTGGCAATGGGTCGAATATTGCTGGGCCGTCGATTGCAGATAGGCCGCCTGCACCTCATAGACTTCGGTCGGACTCTTGCAATCCAGAAGTTTTTCATGGAACGCGATGTCCTGCATCACACGATCGGCCATGAAATGCAGCCCGTCCCGGTAGATGCCGATTCCACTCGAAGCCATCGTCTCACCGGCCGCGACGGCGTTTTGAGCCATCTCATCGACGGTGTGCGCCATGTCTTCCACCGTGTGCGCCAGTTCCGGATCGATCAGCGTTTCGGTTTCCGCGACCACAGCTTTTGCCGCTTTTTCTGTCACCTTCGGTTTCGCCGCTGTCTTGGTTCCGCCGTTCTTGCGTGCACCTGTCTCTGCCATCTGATTGTACCTCCTGTCCTGATTGGTCGATTGGCCGCCTTTTCTTCTCTGTCAACAATGACAGGGAATTTTGAACACCGTTTGACGATCCGGTCTTCTTCGTATTCGGAAGCCGTCCGCCTATACCTGTGATCACCCAAGGTCAAGCGGCCGCTTTTCCAAGCCGCTCGATTTTTAGAAGCCAGTCCCGACGCCGCCGGTCGGACGGTTCTTCGACCATGCCGATGATGCAATCGCGCACCGGCCCGAAGCCGCAAAACGACAGAATGTTGCGCTCCAGGCTTCTCAGACCATGCGCAAAGTAAAACCACCGAAAGAAAAACGCCGGCATGCCCATGGTCACGATCACGCGGGCCGATCGGCCGCTCAACCGTTTCTTCCAGAGTTTGCCAGGCAGCCCTTTTTCAAAGGCAAAACCCGGCCGCAGAACCTGTTCAAGGAACGCCTTCAACAGCGCCGGCATGGTGCCCAGCCACAAGGGATAGACAATGACAAGGTGCTCCGCCTCCCAGATGGATTGCTGAACCTCCTCGACGAAATGCGGGGCCGTCGACCGTTCCC
>JBCDLT010000113.1:0-11136 GCA_038745065.1 Pseudomonadota bacterium
GGGTCTTGCCGGCCTGGAAGAGCTGCATGGCGATCGAGGCCGTGTGCAAGGGGACGCCGAGGTCGCGGGCCATGTCGAGGGAGATCGTCAGGTCCTTGTACATTGTCGAGATGTGACTGCCGGTGCCTTCGAACTGACGGTCGATGATGTTTTCAAGCGCCGTGCTTGAAACAACACACCCGGCACTCGACGTGGTCACCACCTTATGCAGGACCTCGCCGCTGACGCCGGCCTTGGCGGCGAGCGCCGCCGCCTCGAAGGTTGCCGAAAAGATCGATCCGATGATCGATTGCAGGCAGGCCTTGACCGTCTGGCCGGCGCCGGCCTCGGTGCCTACCCGGTGGATGGTTTTCGACACGGCTTCCATGGCCGGACGGCAGGCATCGAGCACGGCGTCGGGTCCGGCCGCCATCATTGTCAATTGGCCGCTCTGCGCGCCCGGAAAGCCGCCGCTGACCGGGCTGTCGATCAGGTTGATGCCGCTGTCTTGCATGGCCGCCGCGATTGCGCGCGCCTCGGACGGCTGGATTGTGGCTGTCAGGATCACGGTCGACCCAGGGGCCATCGTCGTCACCAGTCCGGCGTCGCCGGCAATCACTTCGTGGGCCTGTGCCCCCGTCATCACCATAACAAAGACCGCTTCGGCGTCCTTGCCGACATCGGCGGCCGACGCCGCAGGCTGTCCGCCAAGCGCAGCAAAGGCCTCCATACGTTTTGCCGACAGGTCGAAACCCGAGACCGTGAGGCCCGCTTTCACAAGGTTGAGCGCGAGCCCGCTTCCCATATCGCCGAGACCGACGACACCGACATGTTTCATCATGGTCCTCCCGTTTGCCCGGCCCTGCCGGACGGATCCGTTCAACCGCCGCCATGTCCATCGACCCTAAAAGGTCCTTTGGGGACGACGGCGAAGCGAAAGAGGATTTCGCCGCATCGATCCGGACGGAAGCGCGGCGAACACGATCCCGGAAGGAATCCTCGCTGTGTTCGCGCGCTAGACAGCAGGAACGGCAGTTCACCGTCAAGGGGGAATCAAGGGGAGGAATGCAACGACGACCGGTCCTCAATCCAGGTAGGTCGCGTCGCGCTTTAAAATGTCATCGACGAGTTCGTCGGCAAATCCCCTCGGGTCCGCGCGCGCCCTGTCGCCGAACGGTTTCGGAACCTCCGTTTGCGGGTCATGCCGTTCGGCCCAAACAATGAGCTCCAGCATTGCCGGCACCAGATCCCGGCCCTTGGCGGTCAGAAAGTACAGGCTTCTTGCGCTGTGTTTCGGGTCGGGTTTTCGTTCGACGATGCCGTGCCGCTCGAGGTCGGCGAGGCGGTTTGCCAGAACATTGGTCGCGATGCCTTCCTCGCCGTTCAGGAAATCGCGATAGCGCCTGTGACCCTTGAAGATGATGTCGCGCAGAATGAGAAACGTCCACCGGTCGCCAAGCGCAGCCGCGCTGAAGCGGAGCGGGCATCCGGCCCAGGTGTCGTAAGTCTTTCTTGCCATAGTGGGACCATACAGGCGGATCTCTTGCTTGCAAATAACAAGCTAACACGCTAACCCTTTCTGACTTGTTAAAAGCAAGTCAGAAAGGGAGATCCATCATGAAACTGCATGTCACTCCTGGTTCACCGAACTGCCGCAAGGTGGAGGCAGCACTGCGCCATTTCGGCGGGACCGTCTCGCTTGAGGTCATCGACATCTTCGCCGGTACCCACAAGAGCCCGGCCTACCTGGCGCTCAACCCCAACGGTAAGCTGCCGATCCTGGAGGACGGCGACACCGTTTTGTGGGAATCCAATGCCATCCTCACCTACCTGTTTGCCGACAAGGAAGGCGATAGTGCCTCGCCGGGCGGCAGGGCGCAGCTTTGCGACCGGCTTCGCTGGCTTTTCTGGGAAAGCGCGCATTATGGTCGGGCGGTCGGCGATCTCGTCTGGGAGCGTTTCGCTAAACCGCGTTTCGGGCTCGGAGAAACCGATGCCGTGCGGGTTGCGGATGCCACGGCGCGGTTCCACCAGTTCGCGCCGGTGCTCGATGGCCAGCTTTCCGATCGTCCCTTCGTGCTCGGCGACGCGGTGTCAACCGTCGACTTTTCGCTGGCCAGTCAGGCCGCCTTGATCGATGCGGCCCGCGTTCCCTACCGGGAATATCCGCATGTCGCGGCCTGGTACGACCGGCTTGCCACGGTGTCGGCGTGGCGCGAGACACAGCCGGATTTCGGTACACCCGACGAAGCGGCGTTGCAGACGGCCTGACGCGCCCGATTGCCGGGTGGCATCCTGAGCGGGGCGCCGCCCGGTCGCAGAGGACAAGCGCCGGTGTCGGCTGTGCCAGGCGTGATGCGGATCGCAGGTATTTCACGAGCAAGCGGTAAAAAATCGATAAAATAAAGCCATCCATAATTTTCGAGAAATTATTGTTTTAGGAAATTTATTGTCTTAATTCGAGAATATTTACCAATGAAAAACCAAAAATCACCTAATAACATACGTACTTTTGTCATGTTAGGTGGAACGAATATGACTTCAGCTCTCAGCAGATACGGCATTGGAACTCGAATAACTCTTGGATTTGGAATAATCATCGTACTTTTGGTCTTGGTATCTATAGGCGCCAATACCGGTATCGCGCGCATCAAGGCGGTGTTCCTTGACTACCGGGACCTGGCACGCGAAACGCATCTTGCCGGGCAACTCCAAGCCAATGCGCTTATCACCCAGCTCGGGGTGAAAGACTTCCTTGTTCGACCGGATGCTGCGTCAGCCGATGTGGTGCGCGAAAGAATGGCTGCAGCCAAGGCGCTGCACGGGGAAGCCGAAGAGGAAATCAAGAATTCGGCGCGAGCGAACGGCATCCGTTCCATCGGTGCAGCTTTGGGGGATTATGAAACCAGCTTCGCGTCGGTTTTGCGGCTGCAGGCCCGGCGTGATGAAGCGGTCGCCATTCTCGACAACACCGGCCCCGTGGTCCGCAAGAGGGTCACCGAAATCTCGCAAGGGGCGTTCCGGGACAGCGATCCCACAGCGATATACTGGGCCGGACGCGTCCAGGAAGACTTCATGCTCGCGCGCTTCTACGCGCAGAAATTCCTGATCGTCAATGATGCAGGCTCGGCCGACCGGGCCAAGGTCGAGATCGATGAGGCACTCGCCAGTCTCGACCGCCTGGTCGCCGTGCTTCAGAACCCGCAAGCGCGCCAGGCTGCGCAGGCAATCGGCGAGGGGATGGCAGCCTATCGATCCGCCCTGCAGGATGCGATCTCGTTCATCAACAACCGCAATGCCATCGTCACTGGAACGCTCGATGCACTCGGCCCGCAGATTGCGCAAACCGTCGAGGCGGTCGAGCAAAGTGTCAACAACGATCGGCAAAAACTCGGAAACATGGCGTTTTCAGAAGTGAGACGCTCCAACCTGATCAGCCTGGCGCTTGCCATTGGCAGTCTGGTGCTCGCCTTCGTGGCTGCGCTTGTCATCGCCCGGTCGATAACCGGACCGGTGCGCGCCATGACCGCCGCCATGCAGCGCCTTGCGGACGGCCACCTGGAGACGACCATTCCTGCGACCGATTACAAGGATGAAGTCGGCGCCATGGCCAAGACTGTTCAGGTCTTCAAGGACAACGCGCTCGAACGCCAGCGCTTGGAAGCACAGGCAGCCCAAGACAATGCCGCGACCGCTGAACGGCACAAACGGGTCGATGGGCTGATTGCCGATTTTCGGTCCGAAGTCGGAGATCTCCTGGCTGCGGTCGGCGCCAATATGGAACAGATGCAGGCGACCGCCGGCACGTTGTCCTCGATTGCGGATCGAACCTCGGAACGCGCGACCAGCGCGGCCGCCTCATCGGAGGAAGCCTCCAGCAACGTACAGACGGTTGCCTCGGCATCGGAACAATTGGGCGCCTCCATCCAGGAGATCGCCGGACAGGTCAACCGGGCCATGGAAATCGTCGAAAAGGCGACCGGTGCGGCCCAGTCGACCAATGAACAGGTCGCCAGCCTCGCTGAGGCGGCCCGCAAGATCGGCGATGTCGTCAACCTGATCTCCGACATCGCCGAACAGACCAACCTGTTGGCGCTGAACGCCACCATCGAGGCGGCGCGGGCAGGCGATGCCGGCCGCGGCTTTGCCGTGGTGGCCTCCGAGGTCAAACAATTGGCCGAACAGACGGCCAAGGCGACCGACGAGATCGGCTCGCAGATCTCCGGCATCCAGTCGTCGACCGGCGAGGCCGCGACCGCCATCGAAGGCATTGCCGCGACGATGGAAGAGGTCAACACCTACACCGCCAACATCGCCTCGGCGGTGGAGGAACAGGACGCGGCAACCAAGGAGATCAGCCGCAACGCCCAGCAGGCTGCGGAAGGCACGACCGATGTCTCGGCCAATGTCGCCGACGTGTCGACGGCAGTTGTCGAGACGCAGCAATCGACGATGGAAATGCTTGAGGCATCGCGCGCGACAGGGACCAAGTCACAGAGCCTCAAAGGGGCTGTCGACCGGTTCCTGCAAGAGGTGGCGGCGGCCTGACAACACGATCCCGCGCCCGGTCCGGCAGGACCCGACCGGGCGCGGGCCGGCTTTATGTGAGCCGGCCGCCGCCTTGCCGGTCGAAGAGGTGCACATGGTCGAGTGTCAACCAAGGGCTGACGCGGCTTCTTTCACCTTCTGGGTCGTCTCGTCGATCGCTTCCAAGGCGCCGGCAATGCCGCGCATCAGCCCGTCAATAGACTGAACGTCCCGTGCCGTCGTCTGCATGCTGCCGGACAATTCGGTCGTGGTTGCCGCCTGTTCTTCGACGGCGGACGAAATGGCGGACGAGATTTCGCTGATCTTGGCAATTGTCGCGGAGATTTCGGCAAGCGCGTCTACGGCGTCGACCGAAGTTTTCTGCACGTTTGCAATGCGGCTGGTGATTTCTTCCGTCGCCTGGCCGGTCTGGCTTGCAAGGTCCTTGACTTCGGCCGCAACGACAGCGAAGCCGCGCCCGGCGTCGCCGGCACGGGCGGCTTCGATGGTTGCGTTCAGCGCCAGGAGATTGGTCTGTTCGGCAATGTCGGAAATCAGACCGACCACGCTTTCGATTTCCTTGGCGGCATCGGTCAGCGTGGAGACGATCGCATTGGTGTGTTCCGCCTGATCGACCGCTTCACCGGCGATCGTGCTCGCATGCACGACCTGGCGTTCGATCTCGCCCACGGACGCCGACAATTCCTCAATGGCCGCGGAACTCGACTGCACCGATGTGGACGCGGTTTCCGACGATGCGGACGCTTCCGTGGCCTGGTGGCTGGCCTGCGATACGTTGGTCGCCACCCGCGTCAGGTCCCTGGCGATCACCTCCTGGGCTTCCAGGCGTTTGCTTTGCAGAAGCTTTTCATCGGTGATGTCGTAGGCGAACTTGACAACGCCCGTCGTTTCGCCTCGTTCATCCAACAGCGGATTGTAGGTGGCGTTCAGCCACAGCGTTTCGCCCTGTTTGTTCCGGCGACGATATTCTCCACCCTGAAAGATGCCGGAACGCAGATTGTGCCAGAATGCCTTGTAGTCTTCGGAACGCGCTTCGTCGGGATAGACGAACATGCGGTGATGCTGGCCGATGACTTCCTCGCGGGCATATCCCGTCGCGGCGAGGAAATTGTCGTTGGCGTCCTGGATGATTCCGCTCGTATCGAATCGAATGACCGCCTGCGCACGCATGATCGCCTCGACCTGGGCACGGTCATTGGCCTGTCGGCCATGCATTTCGGCATCGTACCATTCCACCATGGTTCCCAGATGTCGGCCGCTGCGATCGACGATCGATTGCGCGACGAGATCGAATGTTGCGTCGCCGATCCGGATCGTCGTCTGTTGAGGTGCCGGGCTTGCCGCAGGCGCCGGACATTGATGAGAAGGATCTCCATGGAAGGTCTTGAGTGACGATCCGATCAAACCCTCGATGTCGAAACATGGCGACGCGGTTTCGAACCGGTCTTTCCTGTCTTTGAGGAAAGCCTTCAAAGTCTGGTTTACGTAGGTGATTTTCAGATCATTATCGGCGATCATCAGATTGGACGAGGCGAGATCGAGCGCGATCCGGCGACAGTCACTGCTTTTGAAAAACATTGTTTTGTCCTGACCGATAACGATGCGGAATCCGTTAGTTTCCTTGTAGAAACTTGCGGCGGGTCATTAAAAAAGTGTGAAAATTGCTATAAATCGGTTATATTTCAATATATTGAGATTTTTATACTATGATTCACCTTTTAATTGAGATCGTTGAATTTGCCTGGCAAGACAGAACGTAAGGCAGGCCTGGCAAAGGGGCTGATCCAGCCCCTTTGCCGTAACGGCATCTCCAGATTTCCCGAAAGGTCATGCCGACCCGTTTTCGCCGGTGATCCGACAGAAGGTGTGCTGCGCTGCCGGTCAGGACAGCGCTTATCGCATCCTGTTCACCCGGATCGCTCGGTCTGAAACCTGATCTCCTGTCCTGTCAGTTCGGGTTGGCCGGTAACCCGCCTTGTTTCGCCGTTGTGATGTTACCGGCAACCCGATTGAAATCAGCCGAGTGCCGCAGCGGCTGTCTTCACCTTCTGCGTTGTCTCATCTATCGATTCCAGGGCGTCGGCAATACCGCGCATGAGCCCGTCGATGGACTGAACATCCCGGGCCGTGGTTTGCATCGTCCCGGACATTTCCGCCGTCGTCGCGGCCTGTTCCTCGACCGCGGACGAAATGGCGGAAGAGATCTCGTTTATTTTTGCAATTGTCTGTGAGATCTCAGCGATCGCATCGACGGCGTCGACCGAGGTCTTTTGCACATTTGCGATGCGACTGGTGATCTCTTCGGTGGCCTTGCCGGTCTGGCTTGCCAGATCCTTGACCTCGGCTGCCACGACGGCAAAACCCCGCCCGGCTTCACCGGCACGAGCTGCCTCGATCGTGGCATTCAGCGCCAGGAGATTGGTCTGTTCGGCGATGTCCGAAATCAGGTTGACGACGCTTTCAATCTCCTTTGCGGCGTTGGTCAATGTCGAGACGATCGTGTTTGTACGTTCGGCCTGATCGACGGCGTCGGTGGCGATGCCGCTTGCATGCACGACCTGTCGTTCGATCTCGCTGACGGAGGCCGATAACTCCTCGACTGCCGCGGAATTGGACTGCACCGATGTGGATGCGGTTTCCGATGAGACCGACGCTTCCTGGGCCTGCCGGCTCGCCTCCGACACGTTACCGGCCACGATCGCAAGGTCTTCGGCGATGGTTTCCTGGGCTTCGGCACGTTGCTGCTGACGCCGCTTTTCGTCTGTCATGTCGTTTGCAAACTTGATGACGCCCTTGATCCGGCCCGCGTCATCGAACAGCGGATTGTACGTCGCGTTCAACCAGATCGTGTCGCCCTGCTTGTTGCGGCGCCGAAATTCGCCGGCCTTGAACGCACCGCCGCGAAGGTCTTGCCAGAACGCGGCATAGTCGGCCGATTGCGCTTCTTCGGGCTCGACGAACATGCGGTGATGCTGACCGATCACTTCGTCGCGTTCGTATCCGGTCGCGGCGAGAAAGTTGTCGTTGACCTGGTAAACGGTGCCGTCCGGTTCAAACCGGATAACCGCCTGGGACCGCATGATCGCCTCGACCTGGGCTCGGTAATCGATGTTTTGCAGCCGCAGCTCTGCGTCGCGCCACTCGACAATGGTTCCGAGCCGACGGCCGCGACGATCGGCGATCGGTTGCGCAATCAAGTCGAACGTCGCGTCGCCAATGCTGATCGTCGCCTCATGGGCGGCCTTCAATTTGGCAATGGCATGCCGCTGATCTTCGGGGTTTTGGTGAAAGGTGTCGATGTTGGTTCCAATCAGGTGTTCCACATCGAAACCGGGAAAAGTGGTTTCAAGCTGATCCTGCTTGCCGTCAAAAAAGGCGCGAAGCGCATCGTTGATGTAGGTGATGTTGAGATCGGTGTCGGCGATCATGATGTTGGACGACACAAGATCCAGGGCCATGTGCCGGCCGTCATTGCGATGGAAAAACATTGTTCAGTCCTGAGTGAGTGTGCGGAGGAGCCTCGTAATAAATGTCATGGAAATCCTGGGTTTTGACGGTTAAAAAGGCGTGAATATCTTTTTTAGGTTGAATACAACGAAGCGTGTTTTCCGATAAAATTCGCAGTATCTATTCCTCAAGGTTGATCGTTTTTTCCTTCAAACATCTGTTATTTTTACGGATTTTTTGTCACATCCGACGCCTCAAAAATCATATAGATCTTTCGTCTAATTCATGAGGTTTTCAGGCCAATACGGCCGCAAGGTTGTCCTTGTTATCGGGTGACAGGCGCCGCAGGAAGCCGGCGCGTAGCGTCCGGACGAAAGGTCCGTCGCCTTTTGTCGGCACCAATCCCGCACGCCGATTGCGACCGGTGCGGCTTCGAACAGACGATTGATCCTTCGACGGTTCGGCGAACATGACAGAGCCGCTCTTGACATATAATCTTTTTAGTAATAACTATTATGATAATAATTCGAGGTGACAATGACTTCACGTGGTTTCAGTGAATACGAGCAGCCCGCTCTTGCGGTCGACCTTGCCTTGATGACGGTCACTGAAGGGACCTTGAAGGCTCTTGTCATGCGGCGACCGGATGCCGATCGTGTCGGAGGTCTCTGGGCACTGCCCGGCGGATTTGTGCACGTCGATGTCTCGCTTGAGGACGCAGCTATCGGCGTGCTGGCGAACAAGGCGCATCTGAACGGGGTCTATCTTGAACAGGTCGGCACGTTCGGAGCGCTCGGACGAGATCCGCGTGGGCGCGTCGTCAGCGTTGCCTATTTTGCGTTGACGCCGGTCGAGACGTTCGACGACGCAGTGTGTCTGACCGCCGATCTGGAATTGATGGAAGTCCAGGTTCCCTGGGACGGCGAAACGGGCGGACCGGTCGCAGTCGTTGCCCAGGACGGCAAACCGGCGCAACTCGCCTTTGACCACGCCGACATACTCGGTCATGTCGTGAAGCGGCTGCGCGGCAAACTGAACTACACGACGATCGGGCTGGAACTGCTGCCGGTCCGGTTCACGCTTCTCGAGGCGCAGGCCGTCTACGAAGCCATTCTTGGCGAGACGCTGAGCAAACCGCCTTTTCGACGCAAGCTTCTCGACCGCGGCATCATCGAGCCGACGGGAGAGTTTCGCACCGGCGGGGCTTATCGGCCGGCCGAACTCTACCAACGCAAACAGTAACAAGGAGCCGATCATGGCCCAGGTAACGCGTTACCCGATGGTCCGTCACTTGCGAGCGGATGCAACCAGTTACATCCAGTTCTTCCGGAAGGGCCGGCTCCTTCGATCGGGGCGGGGTCTGGCATTCTGGTTCGGGCCGGATGGGGCGTCGATCAGCGAGATCCCGATGGATGATCGGGAACTTCCCTTTCTGATTAAAGGCCAGTCGGCGGACTTTCAGGACCTTGCCGTCCAGGGAAGCCTGATCTGGCGTGTTTCCGATCCGCAAACGCTCGGCGACCGGATCGATTTCAGCCTCGATCTCTCGAAGGGGCGGCTCGTCGGAAAGCCGATCGATCAGGTCAACAGCGTTCTGATCGCCCTGGCGCGCGGATTTGCACTAGCCTACCTCCAGGATCTGCCCGTCCGCGACGTTCTCGAACGCGGCATCGCGCCGCTGCAGCAGGTCATGTCCGACGGGTTGTCCGGTAATCCGGTGCTTGCGGAGATGGGTCTGGCGCTTGTCGGCATCGGCCTGTCGAACATCGCACCCAGCAGCGAACTGGCGCGTGCGTTGCAGGCGCCGACCTTTGAAAGCCTTCAGCAGCAGGCGGACGAGGCTGGTTTCGCGCGCCGCGCGCTCGCGGTCGAAAAGGAGCGGGCTATTGCCGAAAACGAACTCAACAACAAGATCGAGCTCGCGACGCAAACGCGGAATCTGATTGCGCAGGAGGCCGAAAACGCCCGCACGGAAGCCGAGGCCAAGGCGGTCGGGATGCGGATCGCAGCGGACGCGGAGGCAGAGCAGATCAGGGCGATCGAACAGGCGCGCGTCGATATGGAAAAGGATCGGGTCGGCGTCTATTCCGATCTGGCGCCTGCCGTCCTGATGGCAATGGCGGCGCGCGAGTTCGCCGGCAAGCTCGAGACGATCGACAATCTGACGGTGACGCCGGACATGCTCGCGGGTTTCGTCAGCCAGATACGAAATGTCGTGGCTGGTCCGGCCGGACCGGTTCGGTCGGGACATGACTAGTCTGCACCCGCGGCTGGTGCTGGTCACCCGACACACCGAGTTCGACAGCCTGCTCGCATTCCACGGGACGCGTGGACAGGTCGCCTTCTTTCTGGAAAGTCGGGGTCAGGACATTGCCGATCTTGAAGACCGGCACCGGCAGCAATTGACGGCGGTCGACGCGGTTAAACAGTCCTTGCCCGAGACCTGGTCGCTGGCCGAGGTGCGGCGGGACGACCTCGATCGGTTTCTGTTCACGCCGAACGATGTCATCGTCGCCATCGGTCAGGACGGTCTCGTGGCCAATCTGGCAAAATATGTCTCGGATCAGCCGATCCTCGGCGTGACGCCGGATCCCGAACGCTTCGAGGGCGTCCTGACATCGCTTCCTGCCAATTCTCTGTCAGCGCTCCTGCCCGATGTCGCCGCCGGTGGAATTGCCCTGGAAAGACGCGCGATGGTCGAGGCGCGGCTTGGCGACGGACAGGTGTTGCGCGCTCTGAACGAGTTGTTTATCGGCCACCGGTCTCACCAATCCGCACGGTATGTCCTTCGATACGCGGGAAGCGAGGAATTTCAGTCCTCTTCCGGCGTGATCGTTGCGACGGGGACCGGGCTGACCGGTTGGGCAAAGTCGATTCTGACGGCGACACATCATCAGGTGGCCTTCGCGCCGACGGACAAGAGCGCGGTCTATCTCGCCCGCGAACCCTGGCCGAGCCGCACCAGCGGCTGCACGTTGAATGTCGGAGAACTTCACGGCGATGCGTCGCTGACAATCGGGTCGCGCATGAATGACGGCGGCGTCATCTTTGCCGACGGCATCGAGCAGGATTACCTGCGCTTCGACTGGGGCCTCGATGTCACGATTTCCGTTTCCGAGCGGACCCTCAATCTGGTTCGCGCGACCTGAAACGCCGTCCCGA
>JBCDLT010000114.1:0-10862 GCA_038745065.1 Pseudomonadota bacterium
CGCTGCGGCCGCATGTCTTCGGCATTGATGCCGGCGACGCGGCTCGGTCGTTTCATGGCATCGCGCCGGAACGGTTCGCCGAGCTCCTGGTTCAGCACCACCTCGATGAACGTCGTGACGTTGTCGCGCATCTGCGCCTCGACCGCCTTGGCCAGCGCTTCGGTCAGCGCCGCCTGGCTCCGCACCTGGACGCCCGTCAGCCCGCAACCTTCCGCCACCTTGGCGTATTCGACGCCCAGATTGAGTTCGGTGCCGACAAAATTGTCGTCGAACCACAAGGTCGTGTTGCGCTTTTCCGCGCCCCATTGGTAGTTCCGGAAGATCACCATCGTGATGGCCGGCCAGGCGCCGCGCCCGCACGCCGTCATCTCGTTCATGGAAATCCCGAACGCCCCGTCGCCGGCAAACCCGATCACCGGCACGTCCGGGCAGCCGATCTTGGCGCCGAGAATCGACGGCAGGCCGTAGCCGCACGGACCGAACAGGCCTGGCGCCAGGTATTTGCGGCCCGTCTCGAAGCTCGGATAGGCATTGCCGATCGCGCAATTGTTGCCGATGTCGGAACTGATGATCGCGTCCTTGGGCATCGCCTGCATGATCGCCCGCCAGGCCTGGCGCGGGCTCATGCGCTCCGGTTCGCGGGTGCGCGCCCGCTCGTTCCAATTGGTGCCCGGATCGTCGTCCTCGTGGTCCATCGAGGACAGCAATTGCAGCCAGCGCGATTTGGTGTCGGCAATCAGGTTGCGCCGCTCCTGGCGTCCCGCATCGCCGGCCGACGGTGCAAGGTGGCGCAGGATCTCTTCCGCCACCAGCCGCGCATCTCCCTGGATGCCGACACTGACCTTCTTGGTCAGCCCGATGCGGTCGGAATTGATGTCGACCTGGATGATTTTGGCGTCCTTCGGCCAGTAATCGATGCCGTAGCCCGGCAGGGTCGAGAACGGATTGAGCCGTGTGCCGAGGCACAGGACCACATCCGCCTTGGCGATCAGTTCCATCGCCGCCTTGGAGCCGTTATAGCCGAGCGGTCCGACGCTCAAGGGATGCGAGCCGGGAAACGCGTCGTTGTGCTGGTAGCCGCAGCACACCGGCGCATCGAGCCGTTCGGCGAGCGCCTTGGAGGCATCGATGGCATCGGCGAGCACCACGCCGGCGCCGTTCAGGATGACGGGAAAGGTCGCTTCGCTCAACAGCTCGGCGGCCGCGCGCACCGCATCGCTCCCGCCCGACGGCGGTTCCAGCTGCACGATCTGCGGCAGGTCGATGTCGATCACCTGGGTCCAGTAATCGCGCGGCACATTGATCTGGGCCGGCGCCGAGCCGCGCCAGGCCTTTTCGATGACCCGGTTGAGCACCTCGGCCATGCGGGCCGGATCGCGCACCTCTTCCTGGTAGCACACCATGTCCTTGAACAGGGCCATCTGTTCGATTTCCTGGAAACCGCCCTGGCCGATGGTCTTGTTGGCCGCCTGCGGCGTCACGAGCAGCATCGGCGTGTGGTTCCAGTAGGCGGTCTTGATCGGGGTCACGAAGTTTGTGATGCCCGGCCCGTTCTGGGCGATCGCCATGCACATCTTGCCGGTGGAGCGGGTATAGCCGTCGGCGATCATGCCGGCGCTGGTCTCGTGGGCGCAATCCCAGAACGTGATGCCGGCGGCCGGAAACAGATCCGAAATCGGCATCATCGCCGATCCGATAATGCCGAACGCATTGTCAATCCCGTGCATCTGAAGGACTTTCACAAAAGCCTCTTCGGTCGTCATTTTCATCGCCCTGTTCCTTTCTTTCCGCCCGGCGACGGGCATTCAGTGTAAAGCGCGCCGATCCTCGACGATGAGGTCGCTCGCCTTTTCGCCGATCATGATTGCCGGCGCATTTGTATTGCCCGAAACGATTTCCGGCATGATGGAGCAGTCCGCGACCCGCAGGCGTTCGACACCGTGCACGCGCAGCCTTGCATCGACGACGCTGTCGGGCGTCGACCCCATCTTGCAGGTCCCCGTCGGGTGATAGATCGTCGTTGCCGTATTGCGCACCCAGTCCAGCAGGCCGTCATCGCCTTGTACGGCATCGCCGGGCGCGTGTTCGGAGGCAATCTTCGTCGACAACGGCGCCCGGTCACCGATGTCGCGCGCAATCTTGACGCCGGCGACAATCGTTTGCCGGTCGGTTTCCGTGGCAAGATAATTGGGAAAGATTTTCGGGTAGTCGCCCGGCTGTGCCGACGCGAGACGGATCTCCCCCCGGCTTTCCGGCCGCAATTGGCAGACCGACATCGTAAAGGCGGAAAACGGGTGCACACCTTCGCCGGGACTGTCCGCTGACCAGGGTTGAACGTGAAACTGGATGTCGGGCGTCTCGACATGGGCGCCGGTGCGCATGAAGCCGGTTGCAAGGCTCGCCGCCATGGTCATCGGACCAGCGCGGAAAAGCGCGTATTTGAGCGCGATCCGGGCCTGGTTGAACAGACTGCGCACTTCATCGTTCAAGGTCGGCTCGTTACATTTGTAGACCAGCCGCGCCTGCAGGTGGTCCTGCAGGTTGCGACCGACGCCGGCGCTTTCCGCGCGCACGTCAATCCCGTGTTCCGACAGGTGATCGCCGGCACCAATGCCGGACAGCATGAGCAATTGCGGCGATCCGATCGCACCCGACGACACGATGACCTCCGCCTCCGCGCGCACGAGATTTTCGGTGCCGTCGGCCGCAACATACCTCACACCGACCGCCCGGTTCCCGTCGAACTCGATACGGCTGGCCGGAGCCCGCGTCAGCACCTGAAGATTGGGCCGTTTACGCACCGGCTTCAGATAAGCCACGGCGGTCGAACAGCGCCGACCGTTCCGCGTGTTCAACTGAAAGTATCCGACCCCTTCCTGACGAGCGCCGTTATAGTCGGGGTTGAACGGATACCCGGCCTCCTGAGCGGCCGCCACCCAGGCGTCGCAGATCGGCCGCTGGATGCGCATGTTCGAGACCGAAAGGGGGCCGCCGGTTCCGTGATAGGCGTCGGCACCGCGTTCCTGGTCCTCGGCCCGTTTGAACAGGGGAAGCACGTCGTCCCAGGCCCAGCCGGGATTGCCCATCTGGCGCCAGCGATCGTAATCCTCCGGTTGCCCGCGCACATACAGCAATCCGTTGAGGGACGAGGATCCCCCAAGAACCTTGCCGCGCGGCCAGTCGAGTTGGCGACCGTTCAGTCCCGGATCGGGTTCCGTTCGGTAGCACCAGTCGACGGACGGATTGTGCATCGTCTTGAAATAACCGACTGGAATGTGAATCCAGGGATTCCAGTCCCGGCCGCCGGCCTCCATCAGCACCACGCGGACGGACGGGTCGGCGCTGAGCCGATTGGCGATCACACAGCCTGCGGATCCGGCTCCCACGATCACATAATCGGCGCTGATCTCCTCCATTCCGGATTCCTCCTCGGCCCGGTTCCTCCCTGCGGGAATCCCGATCCTGTCGATCGGCCGACGGCCGGTTTTGTTAGGGGGTGTATCCGGCCGCTGCCGACCCTGCGCCCCAGCATACAAGCCGTGCACAGTCGGCAAAATTCCCTTGCACCTCTTTGCATAATATGCGCAATAATGAGATTGCAAGTATCATTTTTGCGCAAGGGAGGAAAATATGAAAGTGTCGAAGGCACTCAGCTCGGTATCGCGCCGGGATT
Organism: Pseudomonadota bacterium; assembly: GCA_038745065.1. Lineage (GTDB taxonomy): Bacteria > Pseudomonadota > Alphaproteobacteria > Rhizobiales > JANQQB01 > JANQQB01. The sequence goes on from JBCDLT010000114.1 coordinate 3,674, forward strand.
TGTTCAAGCTGACCGGACAGTTCGGCATGTCGTCCGTTCTGTTGGGCGCCGGTGCGCTGACCGGCGGCGTCACGCTCAGCTCGCTCGCCAAGGCGGCCGAGAGCAGCTACCAGAAACGGTTCGGCAAGGAACCCAAACACACGCTCAAGCTCGGCGCGTCGGGCTTCAACGCACGCAACCTGCTCATCGAACGCGCCGGTGTTCTGGAATTCGCCCGCGATCTGGAAGAACGTACCGACGGTGAGATCCGGATCGAATTCATCGGCGACAACCAGATCTGCGGTCAGCTTTCCTGCGTGGAAAAGACCCAGCTCGGCGTGGTCCAGGCCTATGCCGCCTCGACCCAGAACTCGGCCGGCGGCGCGCCCTATCTCAACGTCCTCGATTACGCCTACATGTTCCCGTCCCGAGCGGCGCAATATTACTTCCTGTACAGCCCGGCATCCCAGAAAGTCCTTCGTGATCCGCTGGAAAAGCGCCACGGCCTGAAGTTCCTGTTCAGCCATTGCGAACTGCGCGGCATTCAGCTCGGCCAGTCGTTTGCCGACAAGCCGGTCGTCACCAAGCTGGAGGAATTGTTCGGAACGAAGAACCGGGTCACAGGCACCCAGCTCGGCCGGATCGCCATGCAATTGCTCAAGCTGAACCCGGTCCCGGTCGCTTGGGAAGAAACGCTCGACGGCCTGAAGCAGGGCCTGATCGACGGCGCGGAGACCTGGGCGTCGGCAGTTGCGTACGCCAACATGTCGCCGGTTGTCTCGCAATCGGTCGACCTGAAATTCTTCTGCGGCACCGAACACACGTCCATGTCGGCGAAAGTCTTCGATGGCCTGGAAGGCCATCTGCAGGATGCGGTCATGGAATCGTCCTATCTGGCACAGGTCCACGTCCAGGCAGCCAACGAGGCGGCACTGGTCAAGACCGTCGGCTTCTCCGACCCGCAATTGCCGAACACGATCTTCGTGCGCGACAACGTCAAGCCGGCCTTCCTACCGGACGATCAGATCAAGATGGCCGAAGAGATGTGCTCGCCGGAATTCAATCCGGAGCCGTGGGCACAATGGCGCGACCGCCTCAACAAATGGTCGGGCGGGCTCGACACCTACAAGGAAATCTTCGACGTCGCCCGCGAAATCCCGGCCGACATGCTCCCCGAGAACGTCGAACCGCGGCGCTGGTGGCGTTCGGCCTTACACGGTCACGGGCAAGTCGGCACCTGCAAGAGGTGCTCGGCGCAAGCTGATCCCCCGTGTCTGGCGGACGCGGGATCGCGACGGAAGAAATCGGCTTCGGGACCGGCTCCGACCCTCTCTGGCGCCGAATCCCGTAAGCCGATAGCCAGGCCGGATCCGTCCGGCCTGGCACTTTCAGCCGTACCGTTCAGAATAGGGGCCGTCTTAGGACAGCCCGATCCCAATACATGTCGGCGGTTCGTCCGAACTCGCCGACACCTTTGAAAAGGCGCAAGAATAGCGCCGGCATGGCGGCGATAAACCGGCAAAACCGGGTGCCGTCGGGACAGGGAGGATGACCCGGTGACAAACTGGTTCGAGGGCATGGGTGCGCTCATCGAGGCGCTGTTCGCCAACGATTCATGGATGCTCAGCGAAGCAATGCGCAGCCCGGCGGTCTGGCCGCTCGGCCTGGCGGCAACGCTGATCGGCGGCGCGGCGATTCTGCTGATCTACCGCGCCTCGCCGTTCATAGAGCGCAAACTGGAGCCGGCCGTAATGGTCGTGTCCTATTTCCTGATCGGTGCGATCATCTTCGTCGAAGTGTTCCGTCGGTTCGCGCTCGACCAGCAGGCCCCCTGGTCGACCACCCTGCCCCCGTTTCTCTTTCTGATCATGACCTGGGTCGGGTGCAGTTATAATGTGAAGCTGCGCACGCACCTCGCCTTCGGCGAATTCCGATCGGTCATGCCGCGGCCCTTCCAGATGGCCTGCCTGACCCTCGATGCCGTCCTGTGGATCGGGTTTTCCTGGGTCGTGATCGTCACGGCGTCCAAGGTCACCGCGAATTCGGCGGCGAACTTTCAGATCATGCTGGGAACCGACAACGTCCTGCAATGGTGGTTCCTGATCTCGGTTCCGCTGAGTTTCCTGATCCTGGCGGCGCGCGCGATGGAAAACTGGCTGCGCGACCTGAGCGCCTTCGTCAATGACCGTCCGCTGATCGAGCAAGCCGTGATCGGGGGCGATTGACATGACCGACGGCACCATCATCACTCTCATCTCGGTCGGCGCGACAGTCTTTTTCATGCTTGGCGTCCCGGTCTTTCTCGTCATCGGCTATTGGGTCATCGGCCTGTCCTTCGTCCTGCAATTGCCGCTCGACAACATCGGTGCCGCGCTCGCCGATGTCTTCACCGACGGATTCGCCCTTTTGGCCATGCCGCTGTTCATCCTGACAGGCGACCTGATCAACCGGTCAGGCATTGCCCGGCGTCTCTCGGACTTTGCCTATGCGTGCCTCGGCTGGCTGCGAGGCGGGCTTGCCATGGCCTCGCTTGGCGCCTGCGGTCTGTTCGCGGCCATATCCGGCTCCAATTCGGCCACCACCGCCACCATCGGATCGATGCTGCACCCCGAAATGGTCAAGGGCGGCTACGATGAACGGTTCTCCGCGGCGACCGCGGCTGCCGGCGGCACGGTCGGCATCATCATTCCGCCGTCGATCATCTTCATCGTCTACGGGTTTTTGATGAACCTGCCGATTTCCGACCTGTTCGTCGCCGGTATCCTGCCGGGCACGATGATGGTCGGCGCCATGATGCTGGCGGCCTGGATCGTCTGCCGGCGCAACGGTTGGGGTTACCTGATCAAGCTCGAACCGGGACGGGTGGTGAAGACAGCGCTCGGAGCCTGGCTCGGATTCTTTGCGATCGGCCTCGTCCTGTGGGGCATCTATACCGGCAAATTTTCGCCGACCGAGGCAGCCGGCGTGACGGCCGGCTTCTGCACGATCGTCGGCCTGGTGTGCCTGCCGCTGCACAAGCTGATCGGTCGATCGGAGGAACGGCCCATCCAGGAGCAGACCTACGTGGAAAAGCTCGTCGTGCGCGGTTTCACCGTCGTAGAATTGCCGTCGATCATCATGCGTTCGGCGCAGATTACCGGGATCCTCGCACCGCTGATTGCGGTATCCGTGGTCATGCAGCAGATCCTGTCCGTATTGGGCGCCCAACAATTGATCGGCGATTTTGTAACGTCGATGGGCGGATATTACGCGGTCCTGTTCACCGCCATGGCGATCGTATTCGTCTCCGGCATGGTGCTGGAAAGCTTGCCCGTCACGATCATCCTGGCCCCGATCCTGGCGCCGATTGCCCACTCGGTCGGCGTTGAACCGGTCCAGTTCGCCGTCATCTTCCTCGTCGGCGCATCGATCGGCTTCATCACACCGCCCTATGGCCTCAATCTCTACGTGGCCTCAGGTGTCACCGGCGTCCCCTATTTCAGGCTCCTTCGGTACGCCTTCCTCTATCTTGTGGCGCTTTTGATGGTCTGGTTCATCGTGGCTCTGGTGCCGGCCTTGTCGACAGCCCTGCTTCCGGGCCGATAGGCCACACGGCCTTATCCACAGATACCGGGAGGAAATACAGGCGCTTGAACAAGAGTTTGGTTCCGACTAGGACACGAACAGGGTGAATGACGGCCCGGTTCGGCCTGGCTGGCATAGGGGTGGGAGGAATTTCGATTTCCAAACACCGGGCGTGGGCCGGAAGATCACGTATTGCAGACACGGGAAAGACAGGCATGGATGGCGGCGGCGACACGATTCCCACCAACCTCCGGCTTCTGCTCGTCCTGGAGGCGGTCGCCAAGGCCGGCATTCCGGTCACGCCGACTGAGGTCAATGCGGATATCGGCCTGCCGAAACCGACCATTCACCGGCTCTTTGCCACCTTGGAGGAAGAAGGTTTCCTGCAGCGCGATATTGACGGGCGGACCTATTCGCCAGGCCGCCGGCTGCGCAGCCTGTCGAGCGGCATTCTCTCCTCCTTGCGAATCCGCACCGCACGGCTGGCAATCCTGCGCAAGCTCAGCGCCGAAGTTGGCGAAACCTGCAATATCGCCCTGCCCGACCGCGACGCCATGGTCTACCTGGAACGCGTGGAAACCGAATGGCCGCTGCGCATTCAATTGCCGATCGGCACCCGTGTGCCGTTTTATTGTACGGCCAGCGGCAAGATGTATCTGAGCAGCCTGAACAGCCTGCACCTGAAGAAATACGTCAACGCCGAGACGCTGGCACCCCGCACGCAAAACACCATTACCGATCCGGCGGCTCTGCTGGAAGAAATCCAGGGCGTGCGCAAGGCCGGCTATTCGACCGACCGCGAGGAATTCATGGACGGCATGATCGCGATCGCGGTCCCGATCCTCGACGAGCACGGCCGCCTCCTGTCGACCCTGTCCTTCCACGCGCCGGTGCAGCGCTTCACCGTCGCACAGGCCATCGACCATCTGCCGTCCCTTAAAGCCGCAGCACAGGCGCTTGCCGACCTGGTACGCACGCCGCCGTCCGAGTAACGGTCGCAGGCCGCGCCGACCGCAGGCGGAAACGCGGAATGCCGGCCGTCAATAACCCATTTGGGTATCAGGCCTCAGCCGGGTTCATGAGACACTGGCACCGATGATGCCGTTCTCGGACACCAGTCAACCGACCGATTCCGAGGACAGCCGCAAGCAGGACCCGGCGGAAGCGCATGACCACGAACCTGGAACAGATCCTGACGTCGGCCTTTTCCCTGCTGCCGGAAGACAAGGCACAGGGCGCGCGTCGGAATCTCCTGAAGCGCTTCGGGTCCGGCGAAGCACACTTTGTTGAAGATCTGAAATGGGCCGAATTCGATCTGAACGGTCGGTTCCTGCGCGGCGGCGCGTCTGATGTATCGGGCTATGCCACCCGCATCGTAAGCAACAGCCAGGAAGATCCGGACATCCACCACATCGTTCGGTTCGCCGCGGAAAAGGGATGTCGGGCCGGACAGGCCGCCTGGATTGCCGAGCGCAAGCGGCTTTACTGGTTCGTACCCTTTACACCGACGCGCATCGACGGGTTTCCGCAGCAACGCCTCCGCTGCATCGCCGTCGATCAATCCGTGTTCGACGAGATCGTGCGGGTCTTCAACGCCGATGCCGGCCTGAGCAGCGCGGAAACCCGTGTGATGTATCAGACCGTCGCCGGCCTCTCGCTGCGCGACGCCGCCAGCCTTGATGCGCTCGCTTACGAAACCAAGCGTTCGCACGTCAAATCGGCCTGCGAAAAGCTCCACTGCGCCGGCCAGAAGGAATTGGTGCGCCTGGTGATGGGCCAGATGACGCATCTCATGTCGGTCAGCGGGTCACAGGCCGCCGGTGCGGAAATCGCCGAAGGCTTCGTTTCCCGTTATCTCGCCGATGACGTGCGCCTGACGGTTCAGCGGCTGTCGAACGGCCGCCTGATCCGCGTCCTGGAATGTGGTCCGGCATCCGGCCGGCCGGTCCTGATGATCCATGGACTGATGTTTCCCATGATGCTTTTCGCCCTGTCCGGCCACCTCGTTTCGCTCGGCATTCGGCTGATCGTGCCGCTTCGGCCAGGCTATTTCGAGGAGCGCTCGATTGCGAGCCTATACGAACATGCGGATTTCATCCGGACCGGTCTTGACGACATTGCGGACTACCTGCGCCAGTGTGCCTATGGGCCCATCCCGGTCATCGGCAATTCCATCGGCGGTGTCATCGCCATGCGCTTTGCTACGCTGTATCCGGATCTCGTATCTCGCCTCGTGGCACTGTCGATGAACCTCATGCGCACGACCGCCGGGGACAAGCCCTATGCCGCCGAATTCCGAAAGGCCATGCGGGCGCTCACCGACCGGCCCGACATCTTTCGCCTTGTGAATTGGGAATTCCGTCGTCACTACGCCCGCCAGGAAACCTGCCGCGAAATCCTCCTGAACCTTTTCGGCAAATCGCGCACGGATTGCGATGTGTTGGAGGGGACCTTTACCGGCGTCCCGGCCTATGCCCTGTTCTCCGAGACTTATCAGCATTCGCTGATCGGGATCGCCGAGGATTTCGGCTTTGTGATGAACGCCTGGCAGTCTGTCGTCGCCTCGCTCCCTGTGCCGGTTACCCTGATCCACGGCACCGAAGATCCGCTCACCCGGATCGATGCCTTGGAAGACGCCGCGCGCCGCACACCGGATATCGATCTGGTCAGAATTGAAGGTGGCGGGCACTTCGTGGCCATTTCCCATGCCCCGGCGGTCTGGAACCGGATCGGCACCCTCGCCGCCGCATAGCACCCGCACAGTCCCGGCAAGGATGGCCGGAAACTGACCGGATTTCAGACGCTTACAAGACCGCCCGGACGCAAGGGTTTTTGTCTGGAAAGCAGGGTGTTTCTCAGTCCCCGTCCTGGTCTACACTTCAAGAAAAATAAGGAAACGCTCGAAAAAAGACCAAGGAGGAACGACCATGCTCGAGAACGCCTTGCTTTTCGACGAAGCCGGGCAGCCCATTCGCCAGGATCAGCGCACGCGATCGAACGATTGGGACGAGGTTCAGGAATTCTGCCGCGAAGTCTACATGCCCTACCGGGTCGAGCCGCTCGGACGACGTCTCAAACCCGACGCGACCATGCGATCAGCCAGCATCGGTCGCGTGACGATGACCCGCTTTTCCTACGGCGTGCCCATTCATCTCGACACATTCGACCCCGATGCCGGCAACATCATCGTGTTGAACACGATCCGCGGCGGGCTCCGGCACATGGTCGATGCACGCTCCGATACCGAGACCGGCGCGGGCGACAGTTTTGTGGTCGACTGCAGCCGCGCCGATTATTGGCTCGACGCCGACGATGCGCATATGCAGGTCAATCTGACCATTCCCCATGATGTCGTCGCGGAAATCGCCGAGCGCTGGTACGGCTTTGTGCCGGATGACCGGCTCTGGACGACCCGCCTGAAGTTCGGCGGGCCGGGCTCGAGCTGGCTGGCGCTGATGGATTATGCATCCCGCTGCATCCAGGCCGACTGCGCGAGCGTTGCCGACGGCCGGTTCGCTGCCCACCTGGAAGAGACGATTTGCCTGGATCTGCTGCGCGCCTGGGCGGACGGCGCCGGCGTGTCGCTGGAAACCGGCGCCCGGACGGCGGCACCGCACTATGTGCGCGCCGCGGAGGAAATGATGGA
>JBCDLT010000115.1:0-10322 GCA_038745065.1 Pseudomonadota bacterium
CCGTCGATCTCGTCATACGCCTTGAAATCACCGAAATACTTCGTGATCGCCGCCGTCAGCGTCGTCTTGCCATGATCAACATGGCCAATCGTCCCAATGTTGCAATGCGGCTTGGTCCGCTCAAATTTTTCCTTAGCCATTCTTTCGTACCCGTTTGAGACCGAAGGGGAATCCGATGGCGGGTCGCATAAGGCCTGCCGAGAAGAGACGCAAGCATAAAGTGCGGGCGGACTTCGTGTATCCCGATTTCAGCACGCTTTCGATGCCGCCCGGTCGGCAATTGCCAAGTCAACGGTCAGACCGAACCCTTGAACAACCGGTCAAATCAACGAGAAAACAATCAAAAATAGAAATACTCACTGTGGATAGAAAACGAAAGCAAGGGATCCAGCGCGATTCATGAATGGCTCTGGGCCACAAAATAAATCGTAAATAACTGATAAAGTGAGGCTTTAGATCTTCGCAACAGACGACCCGAGATTATCCGTCTTTCAGGAACCCAGCCGGGATGTGTCTTCAGCCGGTGTTGGACATCGTGAAAGTGTTGAGATATTCCCCTTTTAGACAATCAAATCTGGGGTGAACCATGAAAATTCGGATCGTTGCGGCGTGCGCGCTGCTGCTCGCCGGGTGCGCGACAGTCACGCGCGGCACCACGAATATCGTGCAGGTCGCGTCCAATCCGCCCGGTGCGGCGATCACCATTTCGACAGGCGAGCCGTGTGGTGTCGCACCCTGCAATGTCGAGGTCAGCCGCAAGGCCGAATTCACCGTAACGGCCGAACTGGCCGGTTATGAAACCGCCAGCGTCGACGTCCGGTCGGTAGTTGGCGCTGCCGGTGTCGGCGCGACCGCCGGCAACGTGCTGCTCGGCGGCGTGGTCGGCGCGGTCGTCGACGGCGCGAGCGGCGCCACGCTGACACACAAGCCCAATCCGGTCATCGTGACCCTGCAACCGATCGATCCGGCCAATCCCGACACGCCGCCGCCCGGCCCGTCGGAAGAGGTCGCCCTGCTCGACAAGCCGCGCGCCGAACGGCCCAAACCGAACGAATACTGACCGACTGACCGGCGCAGCCACACGGCGGGAGCCGATCGCGGTTCAGGCGGTCATCAGCGTTGTCGATCACAGATTTACGGAATCCGTCCGTGCGGGAAGTGGAGCGGGTAGTCGGAATCGAACCGGCATCCTCAGCTTGGAAGGCTGCTGCACTACCATTGTGCTATACCCGCACCGATCGAGGGCCTGTCGGGTGGTGGAGGAGGTTGGATTCGAACCAACGTAGGCATAGCCAACGGGTTTACAGCCCGTCCCCTTTAGCCACTCGGGCACTCCTCCGTCCGTCGCGGCATACGCCGCAAGACACCAGGGCCTCGTGCCTTTCGTCCGCAGACGAAAGGAAGGCGTGTTATGGCGACGCCCCGAAAGACTGTCAACCGGATTTGCTACAAAATGCACCGGATCGGCCGCGATACCGACCGGGCGCTTCAATCGGCCGAAAGACCGGCATTCCGAAGCACCTGCGGCACGGTTTCGTCGACATCGAGGAACCCCTGATCGACTAGCGAGCGGTGAATGCGCCCTTTAAGGGGATCCGCGCAGGCCTGATAGAGACCCCGACATTTTTCCATGAGGTCGAGCCGTGCATCAAAAAGCGGATCGCGCTCCAGACCGGCCGCTGCAAGCAGGAGTGCGGGCAGATAGGGAATATCGAGGGCCCCCTCGCCCCAATCCGGCACCGCCGCGACCTTCCGATTGACGCCTTCCATCGAGAAACCGGTCTTGTAGATGATATCCTTGTCGCCAAGACCCGCTCGAGCCGCATGATCCTTGGTGAATTGCGGCTGGTGATCGCCAAACTTCACCACAAGCGCGGAGCGCTCCGGAAACCGCTCCCGATAGGTGTTTTTCAGCTGCTCGTAATCCGCAATGTTGTCCTGGAGCAGCATGTAATACTCGCGATAAGCCGCATGATGGCTCTCCGGCAGGGTTTTCTCCACCCAGGCGCGTGCCGTCTCATGTCCCTCCACCACGCCGATCCCTTCGCCATGCGGTCCGTGGTTGGAGATCGTCGCGATCAGAACAAAGACCGGCTTGTCGGAGGTCTCGCGGATCCGCTCGATATGATCGAGCGCGCGATCGTAAAACACATGGTCAGGTTCCGACCAGACAATGCCGGTAACGTGATCCTGTGTCGAGCCGTCGAACAGGTCGACCCCGAGGCCCCTGTAATGCCCGCCCGCATTCATGAAGCCTTCCTGCATGCAATAGACGACGATGGTCTCGTAGCCGAGAGCGTTCAGATGCGAGATCAGACTGTGCCGGACCCGTCCTTCCATGACGACAGGCAGGTAGTAGGACTTGTCGCCGAAGGCCCGCGGATCGATCCCGGTCGACACGGCAAACTCCGAAACCCAGGTGCCGCCGCCATGCACGGTCACGTTCAGGCGACCTGAGACGCCATCGACAGGGTAAAAGTGCTGCTGGACATCCGGTTCGACCGGCAATCCCAGGATTTCCGGGTCGAAAACCGATTCCTGCAGGATCATGAAGACGTCCGGACGCGTGTCGTGGGCGCCCACACCGCGCCCGACGGTCGGAACCGGGTCGAGGCCGGCCGCTCCCACGTCCTGGAACCGGATCGTGCCGTACATGTTGTGCACGACGCCGGTGACCGAATTGGCAAACGGGCTGACCAGACCGCCGGTCCGCGTCGCATCCGGATCCCACCAGAGGATCGGCTTGGCCGCGTCCTGTAATTGCCATGTCATCGCCCCAGCGGCCACGAAACAGCAGACGCGAAACAGCGGCGTGATTGACCGCGCCGGCCGCGTTGCGATCCACGCGGTGACGACGGCAAGGACGACACAACCGATCCCGCCTGCCACTGAAAGGGCCGTGTATTGGGCAAGCGTCGTCCAGAGCGCCTCGCCGGTCAGGTACAAAAGGTCCGCAAAGACGAACGGGACGCCGAGATAATAGGTCTTGGCCGCCGATATCGTCGCGATCAGTCCGGCCAGCATCGCGGTAACGGCTGCGGCCGCCCGCGGCCGTCCCGTGAAACACAGGGCGCAAAGAAACACCGCGGCCACGAAAAGCAGCGTGCTCTTGCGATAGGCGAACTCGGCTTCACCCCAAAACAGGAGCAGCGCGAGCAGGCCGGTCCAGACGGAAACCTCTAGGAGCAATGGCAACAGGGAACGGCGAGCGGTATCGCCCGTCCCGTGCGCAAGATCCGATTGTCCGGAGGAGGCCGGCGCATGGGGCGGGCCGGAACCGGTATCGTCGGTGCCACCGGACATGAAAGCGCTCCATCTATGTCGTTCATTCGGAGCGGCTTTGCTCGCATAATCGTGTTAAGAATCGCATAAACGGCGTCGCGACACGGCTTCTCCTCTGCCTGCCGGAGCCGTCCGCCACACGATGCCCGCGCGGAGTAATCGATCCATGAAATCCACCTTCCGGAAACCCCGCCACGCCGGGCGGCGCGGCGTTGCCGACACCCCGGACCGGCTGACGCTCTACGGCATCCATACGGTCGCCATGGCGATCGGCAATCCGAAACGCACGGCCACGCGGCTGAGGGCGACCGAAAACGCGCTTGCCCGGCTGTCGGAGGAAGTCGATGTGACCGGCATTCCGGTGGAAGTGTTGACGGCCCAGGCCCTCACGCGTTCGCTGCCCGCTGATGCCGTCCATCAGGGCGCTGCACTCGATGTCGAACCGCTGGTGCCGCGCGATCTCGACGATCTTGAATCGGCACGGCTCCTGGTGGCGCTCGATCAGGTCACCGATCCCCACAATGTCGGCGCCATCATGCGGACCGCGGTCGCCTTCGGCGCGGACGCGTTCATGACCTTGTGGCGGCATTCGCCGAAGGAAAGCGCAGTGCTTGCCAAATCCGCCTCAGGCGCCGTCGACTGTCTCGATCACATCCAGGTGCGCAATCTCTCCAAGGCGCTCGTCTCGCTTCAGGAGCAGGGATTTCAGGCGATCGGGCTCGACAGCGCCGGGAACGTTTCCTTGGGCGACCTGACGATCGGCGAGCGGGTCGTATTGGTGCTCGGCGCGGAGGGTAAGGGCCTGCGCCAGGGCGTGCGCGAGACCTGCGATGTGGTTGCCCGCCTTGACCTGCCCGGACGCATCACCTCGCTCAATGTCTCCAATGCCGCGGCGATCGCCCTTTATGCCGTTAGCCGCTCGGGTTGACCGGTCGGCGTGAATATAAAAGGGCCGTCGCGCAGGCGCGACGACCCGAAATCTGTACTGGCGCGAACGACCGAACCGCCGGTCGCGGATGATCGCATCAGCGACAGAAGCGCTGGCGGCCGGGTTTGTAGAAGTAATAGCCGGTCCGCGGATTGAACGTGCGGTACCGCGCCGAACAGGATGCAAGCCACGCTGCGCTCCACGGCTCGTGTCCGCCCCGATAGCGCCGGGCCGGGCGATGCCGGTAGGTGCGGCTGCGATAGCCGTAATGCGGGTAATACCCGCCGCGATAAACGCCGAACGCAAACGGCGCGCCGATCACCACACCGCCGTAGAAACGCGGACCGTGCCGATAGCGATGCCGGTAGCCGCGATATCTGTAGCCGCGATGCCGGTAATAGCGGCGGCCGTGGAAATGGCCGTAGCGATAATGAAAGCCGCCGACCTTTTGGACCGGGTCGGCAGTTTGCTCGGACAGGCCGTCAACGGGGCCGAAGCGGGCATGGCCGTCTTCCGGCAGCGCCACGGTCGCAATGGCAGCGACGGCACCGGCCACAATCAGATGCGTCAGTTTCATCCTGAATGTCCTTTCTCGCCCTGCCCCGCAGCGCGCAATCCGACGGCCGATTCCCGCCGGTGTTGATCGTCTGCCAGCCCTGACCGCCCAAGTCAGGCGCCCCGGTCGCCCACCGGAGCCCGCGCGATCACTTTAACGTTTCGTTAACAGAATTACGTGGCTTTTCCTGAACGAAACCTGAATGCGATAACGCGTTATCACTTTAGAGATCGGTTCTGATCACGAAAGTTTCAAGAAGCACCCGCAAATCCGCTCGCCCCGGACTTTCCACACTTGACAGACCGGCCTCGGTCCGGCCAAGGCTACGATGCGATCCGTCGGACGTATCCGGTGGATTTTTCGCGTGAAGAAATGCACACGGACCGGGCAGCCGCACAAGTACAGTGATCCGGTCAGGGCTGGTTCGCGAAGATGCCGGTATAGCTCAGCTGGTAGAGCAACTGATTTGTAATCAGTAGGTCCCGGGTTCGATTCCTGGTGCCGGCACCATCCTTCAAAATTTTCCGACCCGCCGGCCCGAACCGCGTTCGGGCTCAGGCACTGTCTTCGCCGGGAAGCACAAGCCCGGCATTGCGCGCATAGACTTTTGCCACCGCCGCATCGTCTTCCCCACCAAGACCGGAACCCGACGCGGCAAGGAATTGCTGCAGGGCGGCAGCGGCAATCGGAGCGCCGAACTTGGCCTTTTTTGCGATGTCGAGCACGATGCCGAGATCTTTCGGCCAGATATCGACTGCGCTGTGCGGCGTGTAATCGCCGGCAACGATATGCGGAGCCCGGTTTTCCAGCATCCAGGAAGTCCCGGCACAGCGGCTGATCACGTCGAGGAAAGTGTCCGGTTTGATGCCTTGTGTCATGCCGAAGGTCAGCGCTTCGGCCATCGTCGCGATATGCACGCCGGCGAGCAATTGATTGACGGCCTTCATCGCCGACCCGGTGCCGGCTTCGTCGCCAAGTTCGAAGACCGTTTCCGCTGTCGCATCGAGCACCGGCTGCGCTGCTGCGAACGCCGCGGCACTCCCCGAGGCCATGAACGACAATTGACCGTTTGCTGCCTTGACGGATCCGCCGGACATCGGCGCATCCAGGTAATGCACCCCGGTTTCGCTGCAGCGAGCGGCGAGGCCCCGCGCCGCGTCCGGCGGCATGGTCGCGCAGGCGATCACCACAGCACCCTCACGCAAACTCGGCGCCGCGCCGTCCGGCCCGAAGAGCACCGATTCGGTCTGGTCCGCGTTCAATACCGCCACCACGACTGCATCGAGCTCGCCCGCAATTTGGGCTAACGCGCCGGCGGCGCCGCCTTCTGCCTGGAAGGCCGCCATGCGTTCGGCCGCGATATCGAAACCGAACGTCCGGTGACCGGCCCGGACCAGGGATTGCGCCATGCCATAGCCCATGGAGCCAAGGCCGATGACGGCAACATTGTTCTGATTTGTCATGAGGAATCCGTTCAAGGTTTTTCAAAAACCTAGTCGAATTCAAAGGCGATGGGAATCGCGTCGTGATCCCGGTTTGGATCATCGCGCCGAAAGCCGGTCAAATGGCCTCCGGCCCGCACGCATGCGGGCCGGATCGGCAGGTTTTCAAACGGGCAATCGTCAGTTGCGGGGCCCGCGATCACCGCCATGGCGATGGTGCCGTCCTTCGCGGCGGTCGTGCCGGTCGTCGCGGTCGAGCTTGCCGTCGTCGTTGCGGTCGAAGCGTTCGACGATGTTTGCAAACGGCGCGTCCTGTTCTTCCTTGGTCACGATGGCGTCGCCGTCGGTGTCCAGGCGTTGGAAGGCGCGCACCATGCGCTGGCGCATCTGTGCCATCCAAAGGGTCTGGAATTCCTCCAGCGTCAGATTGCCGTCGCCGTCAGCATCGGCATCCGCGACCAGTCCGGCCCGGTAGGCGTCAACTTCGGCCTGGGTGACCGCGCCGTCATTGTTGGCATCGGCGTTGCGCAGCATGCGCATCATCGCGCGGCCGCGCCGGCCGCCATGACGCTTGCCGTAGCCGCCGTGTCCGGAATAATGCGCGGTTTCGACAGCGGGTGCGGCCTGCTGCGGCTCCGCTGTCTGGGCGACAGCACCGATGCCGGTTGCCACGAGCAGCACGGTGCCGACGCCGGCGGCGGTTCCGATCAGTAGTTTGGCATGGGTCATTTGAATTCAATCCTCGTTTGGGGGCTTTTTCGATGGATACCAGGACGGGGCCTGTGATCTCCATTTAGGCCCTCGAAGGCCGGATTGTGTGTCGCGCCAGCGGCCAATTGTCGTTGACTGTCGCGGGTCGGCATCGCTGATACACTTTGCGACAAATTAAACCGGAACGAAGCAATTCCGCGTGTTTAGTAGACCCTCAACGGGTGAACCGAACGAGGCGTTATGGCCGAACCGCATATTCTCGTCGTCGACGACGCCCGCGACATCCGCGAGCCGCTCGGCCAGTATCTGCGCAAGATGGGATTTCGCGTGGACCTTGCCGGCGATGCGGCAGCCGCCCGTGACGCACTGGCGAACGGCGCTTTCGATCTCGTTGTGCTCGACATCATGATGCCCGGCGAAGACGGGCTCAGCCTGTGCCGATGGATCGTCAGCCAGGGCGGTCCGCCGGTCATCCTCCTGACAGCCATGGCCGACGATGCGGACCGCATTGTCGGCCTCGAACTCGGCGCCGACGATTATGTGGTCAAACCCTTCAACCCGCGCGAACTGCTGGCGCGGATCCGCGCCGTCCTGCGGCGCGTACCGGCAACCGGTCCGGTGGTGAAAAGCGCGCGCCGCCGGTTTTCCGTCTGGCGGCACGATCCCGACAAGGCCGTTCTGGAACGCGACAATGGCGACATCGTCGACCTGACATCGGCGGAAAACCGGCTACTGCTCGTGTTTCTCGATCGGCCCCGCACGGTTCTGTCGCGCGATCAATTGCTGGACCTGACGGCCGGCCGCGAGGCCAAGGCCTATGACCGGGCCATCGACAACCAGGTCAGCCGGCTGCGCCGCAAGATCGAAGCCGATCCTGCCCACCCGGCACTGATCGTCACCGAATGGGGCGGCGGTTATCGCCTTGCGGCCGATGTAACGGCATTGGATGAAGAAGGCGGTCCATGAAGTTTCTGCCGTTCCCCAAGAGCCTTGCCGGCCAGTTCGTTCTCCTGCTCGTGCTGGCCCTGTTGGCGGTCAACACGGTCGCGATCCTTGTGCTCGGCTCGGAACGCGACCGGATGCTGCGCGCCGTGCGGCGCAGCGCCCAGGTCGATCGGATCGTCACGCTCGTGCCCGCTCTGAATGCAATGGATCCGAAGCTGCGCTCCGACGTCGTGCGCGCCGTGTCCGGACGCCGCACGCGCCTGACGGTCGACCCGCAACCGCGCGTCGAAAAAGGCCCGGCCGGACCGGTCGGCGACGCGGTAGCAGCCGTACTCGGCGAACGCCTTGACCTGCCGCAGGGGCTCCAGGTCCGGATCGCGGTCCGCGACCATGCCGGCAACCGCCGACCGCCAGAATGGGGCGATTTCAGGCGGCGCCGGCGGCGAATCCTCATGGATCTCTCGATCCCGCTCGAGGACGGAATGTGGCTGAATTCCCGCCAGATCTCCTCCCTGCCCCGCCTGTCGGGCCCGAATTACACAATCCTCGGCCTGCTCGGCCTTTCCTTCGTTGCGGTGCTCGGCGTCGGGCTGGTGTTCATCGTGCGGCTGACCAAACCGATCGCGGCGCTCCGCGATGCAGCTGTCCAGGTCGGCCGCGGCCGCCGCGATGTCCAGTTGGCCGAAACCGGGCCCGCGGAGATCAAGGACGTATCCCGTGCATTCAACGAGATGCAGTCTGAAATCGCCCGGTTCGACGAGGACCGCGCCCGAACGGTGGCGGCCATCGGCCACGATCTGAGGACGCCGATCACCAGCCTGCGCATCCGCGCTGAAATGCTCGATGAGGCGAAACTTCGGGATCCGATGATCCGCACGCTCGACGACATGGCCATGCTGGCCGACGGCCTGCTCGCCTGGGGCCGTAACGAAGCCGAAGTGGAAATCCCGTCGACCGTCGACGTCGCCGCGCTCCTCAAAGGTCTGTGCGACAACGCGGAATTCAACGCGGCCTATGACGGTCCGACAGCCCTGGAGATCACGGCGCGGCCGACGGCGCTCAGACGCGCCTTTTCGAACCTGTTGGAAAATGCTCGTCGCTATGCAGGCGGCGCGACCGTGCGCCTTGCCCGCTCCGATTCAGAGGCCCAGGTCATCGTCGAAGACGACGGCCCCGGCATTCCCGCCGAGCGCCTTGCCACCATCACCGAACCGTTCCGCCGCGGCGAGGAAAGCCGGTCCCGGGAGACCGGCGGCGCGGGCCTCGGTCTATCGATAGTCCAGACCATCATCCGCGCCCATGGCGGCCGCCTCGACCTCGCCAACCGGCAGGACCGATCCGGGCTCATCGTCACGGTGACAATGCCGGGCTGACATGCCGGGCCGAACGCCGTCATGAAACGGAATCCAATGCCGGGTAGTCCCGCAGGAACGGTGCACGGATCACGGAGAATTGGCATGAAATACAGGGTCACCCTGATGCACGGCGATCGCGGCGGCGAAGGCAAGTATTCTTTCGAAGGCCCCGAAGACCTGCTGAGCTCCACGCCGGTGCGTGTCATGCGCCGGTTCATGGACAGCATCGAGGCCAGGAACGGCATCGGCCATATCGATTACGAGATCAACGCAGCGATGAAGAACAAGGAGCACGAGATCGTCACGATCATCGGCGAAATCCAGTTCGAGAACGACAACGCGCAACCCTTCATGTGCATGATTTCGCATGACTAGGACCGATTAGGCTAGCGAGCGCCTTTGGCAGCGCAGTGCTCACCAACAGCCGACTGTCCGCCAGCTTGAAATCGGTCGGTGTTTAAGCCACTTCCTCCTTCGTGGAGGGATGGTTCTTGTTTTTCCGTTTGTTTCTCGATCCGAGGTTTCTGCTTGCCCTCATGATTGCCCCCTTCATCGCGGGGAGCGGCGAGTTAATGGTGACCAACATGATGGCGGATCGTATTTTTGCCTTCCACCCGTGGACCATGGCCAGTCTTGTCTGGCCGCATGGCGGAGGCCGGGGTGATACGCTGGTTCCTGTTTGGTTAATGCCTGGCCTGGCGTTCACCTACATCGCGACATACGTATGCGGCCTGCCGGTCATGATGTTCCTGTTTCGTCGACGAACACTAAGCCCGGGTCGCTTCGTGATTGCTGGGGCGGCAACAGCCTTTTGTTACAAAACTCTGATAATAATAGCTTATTTGTCTTACTTGGCGGCAACCAACGACGACGTAAGGACTGTTCTGTTCGGCATACCAAGTCTCTGGAAATGGATAGAGTGGCTGTGGCCAATGATTATCAGCACAACGCTCTACGGCTTCCTCGTGGGATTGATATTCTGGGTCGTCGCAGTCTGGAAAAATCCGGACTTGCCTGCGCGTGACGGCAGCTCGTCTCACCTCGCGTCTCGGACACAATGAAAATAGGCGGTGACGACGGCCCTGGATCGCCCGGGCAAGCCG
>JBCDLT010000116.1:0-10207 GCA_038745065.1 Pseudomonadota bacterium
CCGCCGCCCAGGTCGGCAAACCCGACATCCGATGGGACAAGGCGGCCTGCCGGTTCTGCGGCACCGGATGTTCCGTGCTGGTCGGCACGAAGGAGGGCAGGGTGGTCGCCACCCAGGGCGACCCGGACGCCCCGGTGAACCGCGGGCTGAACTGTATCAAGGGCTATTTCCTGTCGAAGATCATGTACGGGAAGGATCGCCTGACGCAGCCGCTCCTGCGGAAATCGAATGGCATCTACGACAAGAACGGCGAATTCGAACCGGTGTCGTGGGACGAAGCCTTCGACATCATGGCCGAGAAGTGGAAGGAAGCGCTCGCCAAAAAGGGCCCGACCAGCGTCGGCATGTTCGGGTCCGGCCAATGGACCGTCTGGGAAGGCTATGCGGCGGCCAAGTTCATGAAGGCGGGGCTGCGCACCAACAACATCGATCCGAACGCTCGGCACTGTATGGCGTCGGCCGTGGTCGGCTTTATCCGCACCTTCGGCATCGACGAACCGATGGGGTGTTACGACGATCTGGAACATGCCGACACGTTCGTGTTGTGGGGCTCGAACATGGCCGAGATGCACCCGATCCTGTGGTCGCGGCTGACCGACACGCGCCTGACCAAACCGGACGCACAAGTGCATGTCCTGTCGACCTTCGAGCACCGGTCGTTCGAATTGGCCGACAACGGCATCATCTTTGCCCCGCAGACCGATCTGGCGATCCTGAACTATATCGCCAACCACATCATCCAGTCCGGCGCGGTGAACGAGGATTTTGTTTCCAAACACGTCAACATCACGAAGACGGCCACCGATATCGGCTATGGCCTGCGGGACGCGCATCCGCTGCAGCAGGCGGCGGACAACCCCAATTCCGGCAAGCTGGAATCGATCAGCTTCGACGAATATGCCGCCTCGGTCGCGGATTACACACTCGACAAGGTGTCGGAACTTTCCGGCGTTCCCGCCGGACAGTTGGAAAAGCTGGCGGCGGAATATGCCGATCCGAACCGCAAGGTGATGAGCCTGTGGACCATGGGCTTCAACCAGCATACGCGCGGGTCCTGGGTGAACTCGCTGATGTACAATGTGCATCTGCTCGTCGGAAAAATCTCCGAACCCGGCAATTCGCCCTTCTCGCTTACCGGCCAACCGTCCGCCTGCGGTACGGCCCGCGAGGTCGGCACCTTCGCGCATCGGCTTCCCGCCGACATGGTCGTGATGAACGACAAGCACCGGGAGATCTGCGAAACCGCCTGGAACATCCCCGCGGGCACCATTCCGCCGAAACCCGGTTTCCACGCAGTGCTGCAGCATCGCAAGCTGAAGGACGGCGACCTGAACGCCTATTGGGTGCAATGCACCAACAACATGCAGGCCGCGCCCAACGTCAACGAAGAGGGCTTTCCGGGCTATCGGAACCCTGACAACTTCATCACGGTGTCCGATCCCTATCCGACCGTCACGGCGGTTTCCGCCGACCTGATCCTGCCCACCGCCATGTGGGTCGAAAAGGAAGGCGCCTACGGCAATGCCGAACGGCGCACCCAGTTCTGGCGCCAGCAGGTGAAGGCGCCGGGCGAGGCCAGGTCCGATCTGTGGCAGGTCATGGAATTCTCCAAACGCTTCACCGTGGAGGAAGCCTGGGGCGCGGACCTGATCGCTCAGAAACCGGAACTTGCCGGCAAGACGCTCTACGAGGTGCTCTTTGCGAACGGCAGCGTCGACAAGTTCCCGGTCAACGAAACCGCCGAGGGGTTTGACAACGATGAATCCGAGCATTTCGGCTATTACGTGCAAAAGGGGCTTTTCGAGGAATATGCGCAGTTCGGCCGCGGCCACGCGCATGACCTTGCGGACTTCGACGTCTATCACCAGTCGCGCGGCCTCAGATGGCCCGTCGTCGACGGTAAGGAAACGCTCTACCGGTTCCGCGAAGGGTACGACCCTTATGTCCCGGCGGGCGCCGGCGTGCGCTTCTACGGCAAACCCGACGGCAAGGCGAACATCATCTTTGCACCTTACGAGCCGGCGGCTGAGGAACCGGACGACGAATACGATCTCTGGTTCTGCACGGGTCGGGTCCTTGAGCACTGGCATTCAGGTTCGATGACACGACGCGTACCGGAGCTTCACCGCTCCTACCCCGCGGCGGTCGTCTACATGCATCCCGAAGATGCAAGGGAGCGCGGGCTCCGGCGCGGCCAGGAGATTGTCGTCACAACGCGGCGCGGCGAAGTCAACAGCCGGGTCGAGACCCGCGGACGCAACAAGATGCCGCGCGGCCTGGTCTTCATGCCCTGGTTCGACGAGGGGCAACTGACCAACAAGCTGACGCTCGACGCAACCTGTCCGCTGTCGAAGGAGACCGACTTCAAGAAATGCGCCTGCAAGGTAGAACGCGCTTGAGGGTGCGGTCAGGACCATGCCGGAGTTCATTTCTCCCCCCTCCGCCAGTCGGCGCCGCTTTCTGACTGACGCTTTGCGTGCAGCCGGAGGCTGTGCCTTGGCCGGTTCGGCGTTGGCCTATGTGGCGCGCGATGCGCGCGCCTTGCCCGCCGAAGCGATCCGCCCTCCCGGGGCGCTGGCGGAGGACGATTTTCTCTCGGCCTGCATCCGCTGCGGGCTGTGCGTGCGTGATTGTCCCTATGACACACTGAAGCTCGCCGAACTGGGCGCCGACGGGCCGGCGACCGGCACACCCTATTTCACTGCCCGCGATGTGCCGTGCGAAATGTGCGACGACATTCCGTGTGCCGCGGCCTGCCCGACCGGGGCGCTCGACAAGTCGCTGGAGCGGATCGACGACGCAAAGATGGGTGTCGCGGTCCTGGTCGATCAGGAGAATTGCCTGAACTATCAGGGGCTGCGCTGCGACGTCTGTTACCGCGTCTGTCCGGTGATCGATGATGCGATCACGCTGGAAGTTTCGCACAATACCCGCTCCGGACACCACGCGATCTTCGCCCCGACAGTCCATGCCGAATACTGCACCGGGTGCGGCAAGTGCGAGCAATCCTGCGTCCTGCCGGAAGCCGCGATCAAGGTCCTGCCCGTCCGACTCGCACGCGCAAGGGCTGCCGACCATTACCGGAAGGGATGGGAGGAAAAGGCCAAGAAGGGCGGGGCGCTGGTGGAAGACCTGATCGACCTGCCGGACCGGCTGCCGGGACCCGGCACCGATAACCTGGTCGCGCCCGGCGGCTTCGAGCCGAGCGCCACATTGCCGGGGCAGAACCAATGAACGACAGGCGATATCCCGGCCGCGAGGCGCGTTTGGCAAAAGGCTGGTTAGCGGCAAACCGCTTCCTGATCCTGCGCCGGGCAAGCCAGCTGTTTTTCCTTGCGCTGTTCCTGGCCGGTCCGTGGTTCGGCCTCTGGATCGTTGAAGGCACGCTCGCCGGGTCGCTGACACTCGGCGTCCTGCCGCTGACGGATCCTTTCATTGTGTTGCAAAGCCTGGTCGCCGGCCACCTGCCGGCCGTGTCCGCATTGACCGGCGCCCTGATCGTGCTTGTCGCCTATGCGCTGATTGGCGGTCGGGTCTATTGCAGCTGGGTCTGCCCGGTCAATCCGGTCGCCGATGCCGCGCATTGGCTGCACCGGCGTCTCGACCTGCCGAAGGGATGGCAGCCGAAGCGCAGTACGCGGCTTTGGCTGGTCGCCGGCGTGCTTGCGGTTTCCGGTCTTACGGGCACGATCGCCTGGGAGATCGTCAACCCGGTGACGATGCTTCACCGCGGGATCATTTTCAGCATGGGCGCGGTCTGGGGCATCGTGGCCGCCATCTTCGTGTTCGACCTGGTCGTTGCGCGGCACGGGTGGTGCGGACATCTCTGCCCGGTCGGCGCCTTTTACGGCCTTGTGGGCGCCAAGAGCCTGATCCGTGTCAGCGCGGTCCATCGCGAGGCCTGCGACGATTGCATGGATTGTTATGCGGTCTGCCCCGAAAGCCACGTGATATCGCCGGCGCTCAAGGGCAAGACCGGATCGTCGACGGTCATTCTGGCGCCCGATTGCACCAATTGCGGACGCTGCATCGACGTCTGCTCACAAGATGTCTTTGCCTTTACCCACCGCTTCGACAGCAAACCGTCACACCGCACCGACCCGGCCGGACAAAACGCCGCCTGATCATACGAAGGGAGTGCCTTTGATGAAAACGCCGATCCAGTTGAGTGTCCTTGCCCTTGTCCCGCTGCTGGCCTTCGGCGGGTTTGCCGTTGCGCAGTCTCTCCAGTCCCTGCGGGGCGCGGAAGTGGACGAACCGGTCGTTCTCGACAGCGTTCATCGGACAATCGAAGGCCGCATGCAGCGCAATTACCGTCAGCAGCCGCCGCTCATTCCCCATTCCATCCAGCAATACCAGATCGACCTGCGTACCAACCAGTGCCTGGCCTGCCACGACTGGACCAAGGCGGGAGAGCGCAACGCGCCGACGCTTTCAATGACCCACTATCTCGACCGGGACGGCAACGAACTCGATCACATCGCAGGCACACGGTACTTCTGCAACCAGTGTCACGTCCCCCAGGCGGACGCACCGGCGCTGGTCGACAACGTTTTTGAACCGTCCAGCAGCCGCTGAGCGTGCCGCAAGAGGAGGATCCGCCATGGCCGATACGATTGATACGCGTGGCAGCCTGCGCCGCCTGTGGGACTGGTTCTGGGGTCCGACCGCAGTCCTGAGTGTGGGCTTTACACTGGTCGCCGGTTTTCTCGCCGGCATCCTGTTCTGGGGCGGCTTTCACTGGACGCTCGAGATGACGAACTCCGAAGAGTTTTGTGTCTCGTGCCATACGATGGAAACCAATCTCGGCGAGTATCGCGAAACCATCCACTACAACAACCATTCCGGCGTCAGAGCCGTCTGTGCGGACTGCCATGTGCCCAAGGAATGGCAGCACAAGGTCAAGGCCAAGATCATTGCGGTCAAGGACGTCTACCACGAATTGCGGGGCAGCATCGCGACGCCCGAATTGTACGAGGAGCGGCGGCTGCAAATGGCGGCCTTGGTCTGGAAAAAGATGAAGTCCAATGACAGCCGCGAGTGCCGCAATTGCCATAATTTCGAGTACATGGACTTCACGATCCAGGAAACGCGCGCCGCCTCGGAACACCAGCGTGCGATCGACACGGGCATGACCTGCATCGACTGTCACCAGGGCATCGCGCACAACCTGCCGGCGGGATATCTGGAGGAGTATGAAAGGGTCGTTGAATCACTGCAGGGACCGTCGGAACCCGCGGATGACGATGATCAGGCGGCAAACACCGAGGCCGGCGCGATCAAGGCCTTTCTGGCGGGCAAAGGCCAGTGATCGGGGGACGAAAAAACCATGCTTGATATTCTTGGCGCGATCGGCGGCAATATCCTGAGCCTGCCAGGTATTCTCGGGCTTGCCCTTGGGATGATGACCAGAAACCTGATGCTTGCCAGCATCCTGGGTGCCCTGGTCGGTGTGGCGGAAACCATCATCTTTGCCGGCTTTGATTTCGCCGCCATCGATCCTCTCGAGTTCGGCATCGCCGTGGCCGTCGGAATCGTTGCCGGTTCTCTAGGCTGCGGGCTGCGCCGCAAGGGGGCGACCGTCTGAACTGAGCTAAACCTCGAGCGGATCGCCAAAGAGCTTGCGCAGCTCGGTCTTAAGCGTCTTGCCGAGCGCGCTCTTGGGCAACGCGTCCACCTGGCGAAACTCCCGGGGCAGTTTGAAGCCGCCAAGGCGGCCGCGACAATGGTCGCTCAGCGCTTCCGGTTCAATCGCGGCGTCGGGGGCAGCGACGACCACTGCCGCGACCCGCTCACCCCATTTCGGATCGGGAACGCCGATCACGGCCGCTTCGACAATGGCGGGATGGTCGAGCAGAACAGATTCCACTTCCGTCGAGTAGACGTTTTCTCCGCCGGTGATGATGACGTCCTTGCGCCGGTCGAGGATATGCAGGAATCCGTGGGCGTCGAAGCGCGCCGCATCGCCGGTGCGGAACCATCCGTCATCGAATGCGGCCTCGGTATCTGCTGCCCGGTCGAGATAGCCGGAAAACACGTTCGGCCCGCGCACGGCGAGTTCGCCCGCGCCGTGCTGATCCGTGTCGAGGAGGCGCATTTCGACACCGGCGAGAGGCCTGCCCGCAGAAAGCAGCGCTTCGGCCTCACCAACGGCGCGCACTTGCGGCAAATGCAGAAAACTCAGGATCGGTGCCGTTTCGGTCAGTCCATATCCCTGAACCAGGGCTGCCGACGGGAAGTGCGCGGATGCCGCGTCGAGCAGGTCGAACGGCACCGGCGATCCGCCACAAATGAAGATGCGCAACCTTTCCAGTGCACGGCCTTCCGCGAGGCCTTGCCGGACAATCCCGTCGAGCAGAACAGGCGGCGCCATCGTCATCGTGACGTTGCGCGATTCAAGCGCGTCGACAATCGCGACGGGCGACGGCTGGGCGAGGTAGCTGTGACTGCCGCCCGCAAGGGTGACAGCCGTTCCCAACAGGTCGGCAGAGTGGAACATCGGCGCGACATGCAGGTAACGGTCGCCAGGTCCGGAACCGAGCGCGGCGATCACCTGGAAGGCGTTGGACACCACGTTGCCATGGGTCAGAGGCACACCCTTGCCTTCGCCGGTCGTGCCGCCCGTGAACAGCAGGATCGCTTCGTCTCCGGTCGCGGCACGGACGGGGTCGTATCGGGAGTGCCGGGCGATCAGGTCTTCGGTTCCCGTGATGCCGTTGCGACCCGGACCGAGCAGGAACAGCCGGCCGTCCCAGCCGTCGGCCTGCAGCGTGCGCGCGACATCAAAAAAAGCGGGGGCAACAAATAGCAGCTGTGCGCCGCTCTTTCGCAGGATTGCCGCGAGTTCGGGTAAAGCAAGCCGGTAGTTGAGCGGCACAGGCACGCGTCCCGACCAATAGCCGGCATGGATCAGCTTTGCCTGATCGGCCGAATTCGGCGCCAGGATGGCAAATCGAGCCCCTTGCGCCAGACCAATTCCGCTCAGTGCCCCGGCAAGCCGGGAGACCTCGTCGACATGGTCCGACCAGTTTTCGGCGCGGCCATCCTCCTCGACCATCGCCGTTTCAAGGGGAAAGGACCGCGCCGCCCGTTCGAGCGCCACCGTCAAAGGGAACATCGCGCTAGCTACCTTTGGATTTCGGCTTGTATTTTTTTGTCACTGAAGACAGCCCTCGCTTGGCGTAGTCCCGGCAGGCGCGCTCCTTGAATTCAAGCGCCTTCTGCCATTCATCCAGCCCGTAATATTCGCGTTCCGCGACACACCGGATTTCGCGGGCGGTGAAGACATCGAGACCGAGGCGTTCGGCGATTTCTTCGTCCGACAGCCCCGGTTTGCGTTTCTCGGGAGGCAGATGTTCGGGGTAGTTGATCTGGATCGACTGGGACAGTTCCAGGACGCGGTCCTTGTAGGCGCGGTACGTCTCGGGATCGACAAAATAGCTCATGGAAGGTCCTCAACGCAGATCGCGGGTCCGCGCGTCGACGGGACAGACCCGGACGCATTCAAAGCACTGGCCCTGGCTGATGTTTGCGTAGGTCATGGACCAGAGCGTCCGGGTAAAAAGCCCCGAATTCAGCATCATGCGGCGACGATCCGCGTCCGGTTCGTCAAGCGCGTCAGCAACGACTTTCTGAAATGACGGTATCCAGTGATTGTAGACCCGCGCCGTGCAGCGCGCAGCGTCATAGCTGCGCTCGGCCCAGCGCCCGTTTTCGATCCGTCCCGACAAGCACCCGCCTTCGGCCTTGTTGCAGACCTTCGTGCACGGCGTCACACCCTCTTCTTCGAACATCGACACACAAGTCGGTGCCGGGCAGGCCGGCGTTTCCAGCGGGGCGTCGTATGGCAATGGCAGCGTGGTAAGCAAAGCGCCGAAATAGACGAATCCGTGGTCATGGTGAAGCACCGGTCCGGCAAGGCTGCGTGACCCGCAACCGGCGAGTTCGGCCGCGAGGGAAAGGCTTATGAACGGCTGCTGCCCCGCATCTACGCCGGGTGGAACGGTCAGCGCATAATAGCCCAGTTCGCGTTCGATGAGATTGGCGATCTTCATGGCGAGCGCGGTGACCCGGTCGTTCGTGGAACTCAGTTCCATATGCCGGAAATCGGTGCTCGCCCAGTCGCCGGCCCGCGGTTTGGCGCCGCCGACGACGATCACCGAGCGGGTACCGGGAAGGAGATCTTCCGGCCGATGGCCTTCCGGGGCAGCGGCAAAGCCTGCCGGATCGGCGATCCCGAACACCAGCGCGCCGCCCTTTCGCGCTGTGTCCTCGATCATCTTGCGCGCCGCCTCCGCCGAAAGTGTCGGACTCTGGTCGTTCATTTCAGCTTCCGTTCCTGGCGGCCGACAGGACAGACGCGCATACATTCAAAACACTGCGCGACGCTTTCCTTGTAAAACGCGACACCCGAACAGGCCCGCGAGAAAAAATCCGAATTCACCTTGGCGCGACGGACATCCGGATCTGCTTCGGTGGCGAGGTCGACCAACACCTTCTGAAACGTCACCGGTCCGAAGTTCATGGCGCGAGAGACGCAGCGTTCCCGGTCGTAATAGGCCTCTTCGATTCGGCCGTCCTCGCCGATCTTTCCGTCGAGACAACCGCCGCCATCGGCCGGGCAGGCCGCCATGCACGGCGTGCGGCCGATATGTTTATAGGTCTGCACGCACATCGGGGCAGGGCAGACGTCCTGCTCCAGCATCGGGTCGCCGGGCAGGTCGAGCGTGGTGATGCAGGCGGAATAATAGAGCAATCCGAAACGCGGATTGAGCACGATATTGGCCGCGAATGAGCGCGTGCCAAGCCCCGCAAGCACGGCCGCCAGCATGTAGCTAAACGGCGGCTGGTGGCCCGCAACCGGCAGGCCGGGCGCCTGCATGGCCATGTGGCCGGTCTTGGCCTCGACCCAGCCGGTAAGCGCGGCGATGGCCCGGTCATTGGCGAAATCGAGGCCCAGAACCTCCATCACCCTGGGATTCGGGCTGCGCCAGGCGCCGGCCGTCGGACCCCGCGTGCCGACGACGATGACGCTCTTGGCGTCCGGAAGCAGGTCGTAGGGACGGTAGCCCTCCGGCACGTATTCGTCCCAGCGTGCGGCCGGGGCTATCCCGACAACATCCGCGCCGAAACCTTCCGCGGCCGCCTTGATCTGTTCGGCGTGGGCTTGCGCCGTATCTGTCTCGGCTGCTTCGACAGCGCCATCCATCACCTGCTCCTTGTTTCGGAGGTGAGCGGGCGATAGCATCACTTTACAAAATTCGTGTGTCAACACGAAATTCATATAGAAATGGCAATCAGGCTATTCCAAACGGGCCACAAAGAGGATTTTCGTTGACCAGTTCCCGCCTTCCCGAGACAGATGCGGCGACCCTTGAACCCTTGGCCCAATCGGTCGCGCCGCGCGCCAAGGCTCTGATCATGACCTTTTGGGGCGACATGCTGCTGCCTTGGGGCGGACGTATCTGGCTCGGCAGTCTGGTGCGGGCGATGGCACCGTTCGGACTGGACGAGCAGAATGTCCGGGCCTCGGTGAACCGGCTCGTCCAGGAAGGCTGGCTGACGTCGGAAACGGTTGGCCGCCGCCGCGAGCTTTCGATGCCGGCACCACGGCTGGAGGAGCTCCGTGCCGTTCAGTCTCGCATGTACCGTCGCACACCGTTGGACTGGGACGACCTTTGGCGGGTTCTGGTGGTGCAGCCGGCTTCGCCGGCACGTCGCGAGGCGATGCGTCGCGAATTGCGTTGGCAGGGATACGCCAATCTGGCGCCGAACACGTTCATCCATCCGCGGCAGAATTGGGCAGTATTGTCCCCGCGCCTGGCAGCGCGCGGGCTCGAGCATGAGGTTGTGCACGCTTTCGAGGCGCGCAGTGTGCTCGGCACGGCATCACCGGTTCATCTCTGGCCGTTGCAGACCATTGCCGGTGGCTGGGCGAGCCTTCTTGAGCTGCTCGAACGCATGCCTTGCACGCCACAAACCGATCCCGCCGCAGCCTTTTCGATGCGGCTCATGCTTGCCCATGTCTTGCGCCTTACGGTCTTGAAGGACCCGGCCTTACCGAACGGGCTGTTGTCTGCGGATTGGCCGGAAGTACCAGCGCGTGCCGCACTTGGCAGGCTTTATGCCGACCTTGCCGGGCCGGCAAACCGCTACCTGCAGGAGATCGTCGAACGGGCCGACGGATCTCCCGCCGGGTTTGTTCGCG
>JBCDLT010000117.1:0-9935 GCA_038745065.1 Pseudomonadota bacterium
TGGCCGAACTGCTCGACGAATTGCAGGCACAACCGGCAGGCTAAAATGCTTCAAACGGCCCGGTCGCGTTGCGCCGGGCCGACTTTTCGGCCTGATTTCCTGATTTGAGCATATTTTGCGTTCATCCGGGCTCGTGGTGGCGAGCTCCGGAATAATACTGATTGTATCCGTGTCTCAGTGTATTATGTAGCTAATACACTAACACGGTATGTTCATGACAGCGTGGAACGACACTCAGCCGATTTTCCTGCAGATCCGGCAACAGCTCATCGAGATGATCCTGAAGGAGACGATTCCTGAAGGCGAAGCGCTGCCGTCCGTCCGGCAGATCGCGACAGAGCTTTCCGTCAACCCGCTCACCGTAACCAAAGCCTATCAATCGCTGGTCGACCTGGAAATCGTCGAGAAGAAACGAGGTATGGGAATGTATGTAGCCGGCAAAGCGCGCGCCAAGCTGCTGGCCCATGAGCGCGAGAAGTTCCTGGCGGAAGACTGGCCGAGGATCCGGGCGCGCATCGACGCGCTCGACCTCACGCTCAACGATCTCCTCACGGACGGGGACCGCAAATGAGCGCAGACGCCAATTCCGTCATTGCCCGTGCGAACGGACTGACCAAGAGCTTCGGCCGCAAGACCGTGCTGCGTGGCATCGATTTCACGATTCCTGCCGGACGTATTTATGGATTGGTCGGACATAACGGCGCCGGCAAGACGACGACGCTCAACGCGCTCCTCGGCCTCACCGATTGCGGCGGTCAGATCGAGGTGCTGGGTCTCGATCCCTATCGCAGCCGCGCTGCGTTGATGAACGATGTTGCCTTCATTTCCGATGTCGCGAGCCTGCCCCGCTTTCTGAAAGTGCGCGAACTGTTCGATCTCATCGATTCGATCCACCCCGGTTTCGACCGCGAAAAGGCGATCTCGTTCCTGCAGGGCACCGACCTTGCACCCGGCCTGCGCATCAAGACCCTGTCGAAGGGTATGGTCGCCCAGCTTCACCTTGCCGTCGTGCTGGCGATCGACGCCCGTTTGCTTGTCCTCGACGAACCAACGCTCGGCCTCGACATCACCTATCGCAAGCGGTTCTACCGCCGCCTCATCGAGGACTATATGAGCGAGGACCGAACCCTCCTGATCACCACCCACCAGGTGGACGAAATCGAGTTCATGCTGACCGACATCATGTTCATGCGGGACGGGGAAATCGTGCTCGACACGCCGATCGACACGATGAGCGAGCGGTTCCGCCAGGTGATCGTCGGAAGCGATCACAAGGCCAATGCCATAGCGCTGAATCCGGTCTATTCGGAAACACGCTTCGGGGAAACCGTGATGATCTTCGACGGCGTCGATGGCGATCGCCTGGAACCGCTTGGCCGCCTGTCGACTCCAAGCCTGTCCGATCTGTTCGTTGCCCTGATGCAGCGCGAGACCGTCTATCCGGGAGAGGCCTGATGCGCGCCCTGACCGCGTTGCTGAAACGCGAATACCTCGAACATCGCGGCGCGTTCCTCTATGCGCCGAGTGTCGTGCTGATCATCATCGCCGGGGCGATCCTGTTTGCGGCGCTGGCTGGCAACGCCGAATTCAGTGTCCCGGCCGGTGACGTTTCGGCCGGAACCCAACTGTACCGGATCGGCATAGGCGGTGCCTTCTTCTTCTGGTCCGGCTATCTGCTCATCGCCCTGTTTTTCTATTTCGCTGACAGCTTCTCCGCAGACCGGCGCAACAACGCGCTTCTCTTCTGGAAGTCGATGCCCCAGAGCGACCTTAAGATCCTAACCAGCAAGGCGCTGTCGGCGCTCACGATCTTCCTGGCCCTGATACTCGGCTTTGCCGTTCTGACGGCAGTCCTTGCCTATCCGTTGCTTGTGATTGCGGCGTCGCGGCACACGTTCATCGTCGCTCCCGGCCCTTTCGAAGCCCTGTCGGACTTCGTGCAGATGAGCATCGTCGGCGTCGTTTATCTGGTGCTGACGCTGCTTTGGTACGCCCCGGCGCTCGCCTGGGTGGCCGGACTGTCGACACTGTTTCAGCGTTGGAGCATCCCGCTTGCCGTGCTCATACCCGGCACGGTCATGCTCCTGGAATATCTGAACAGCCTGCGCGGTCCCGGGATACCGCGTCCGATCGCCGGGTTTCTCGACTGGCGTTTCGACGGGTTTCCGGACGAAGCGCGAGCGGCGGCGCTGCTTGTCGTCGAAGCGGGCGGGGGGCCCTTTGCCCTGATCGAATTGATGCTCTCCGAGATCGACTGGTTGCATATGGCGCTCGGTCTGATTTTCACGGCCGCGATCGTCTATCTCGCCAGCGAATACCGCCGCCGGCGGATCGAAGCCTGAAGCAAAGCCCGTCGGCGCGGATCCGAGTGTGATCCGGCCGGCCGGCCTGTCGAACATCCATCTCCAGACTCGCGCCTCTGCTGAGTGCAGTGGGCCCGTTTGTCCAATGAAAGGAACCTCTATGCCGACACAGGAAAGTTTTTGGGATCGCCAGGCGGACTCCTACGCCAAAAAGCCGGTCAAGGACATGGCCGCCTACGAGCGAAAACTCGAGTGGACGAGGGCCTACCTGTCATCTGACGATCGGATCCTTGAGGCTGGTTGCGGAACCGGTTCGACGGCGCTGCTGCTGGCCAAGGATGTCGCCTACATTACCGCGATCGACATCTCGGAACGCATGATCGAGATCGCGAACGACAAACAGAAAAAGGCGGGCATAGACAACATCACCTTCAAAAAGGCCACACTGGACACCGATACATCCGAACCGGCCGCCTTTGACGCGGTGTTGGCGTTCAGCTTTCTGCACCTCTTGGACGATCCTGGTGCAGCGGTCCGCAGGATATACGAGCTCGTCAAACCCGGCGGCGTGTTCATATCGAAGACCGTCTGCCTCCGAGGCAAGGCCGGCCTTTGGCCCGTGCTGATCAAGGGCATGCAGATCGTGGGATACGCGCCGAATGTGACCTATCTCGATGCACAACGGATCGAAACGCTCATAACGGAGGCGGGTTTCGAAATTGAAGAGACTGCTGACTTTCCCGGATCGTTGACGAGCCGGTTCGTCATAGCTCGAAAACCCTGACGGATCGGTCCATGCAGATCAAGGGCGGGCATCGGTTCGAAACAGGTTGACGGCGATAGGGTCTATCGGGGAATGAAAGGGGGGCATTTTCCGGTCTCGGCCGGATCTGCAGCGGGTGAAGGAACGGCCGAACCGAATCTGGATAGACGGTTGGTTGACCATAGGTGGGCGAACCAATAGGACACTTATAGAAGCATGAATTCATTCACACATTCAGCATTGAGTGCGAGCGTGACAGGCAGAGCCGGCGGAGTGGCGCCGACGGACAGCATCGACGCAAAGCCGATCTTGTCGATCGACGCTTACAACCAGGCGGAAACCGAAGGGTCTGTTTCCCTTTCGATTCCGCACATTATGGCCTTCAAGCCGGTCTCCTACCAGATGGTCGGCTGGCCGCACACGATCGGTGACATGCGCGAGCTGGCCCGGTTTGCGGACCATAATTTCGAGGCTGAAATCGCCGGCCTCTTCGAAGCGGGGGCGCAGTTCGAGCCGGTCGGCTATCGCAATGCCTTCACGCATGACGAAAAGGAACTGCTGGCGGTCGTGCGCGACAAGGTGCGCGCCTTTACTGCCGGATGGTTCGGGCGACGGGTCGCACCGGTCACCAACATTCTGGTCCAGATGGGCCCGTTCCGCATGGTCAATCAACTGGGCGCCGCTTTAGGCGTTGACAAGCCGACCGTGTTCGAACCGGGACCGGGCGCCGGTTATCTGGGCGCTTTCCTGACGCAAAGCGGGCACCGCTATGCCAGCTACGATGTGGCCCAATCCTACTATCTGTGGCAGAGCTGCCTGATGCAGGCGACCGGCGGTGCGGATTTTTCCGAGCTTGCCGCGCTTGACGCCGCCGATCGCAATCGCGCGATGGCGACATCGCGCATCGTGCATATCCCGTGGTGGCACTACGTGTCGCTGCTGCATGGGACGGATTACCGGTGCGACATCGTCTATTCCAATTCCAACCTGTCGGAGATGTCGCGCGTTTCGCTCCGCATGCTCCTGCACACATCCAAGACCATGCTGCAGGATTCGCCGGTCGGTGCCTTCACGTTTTTCAGCAAGGGCATGCCGGCTCAGACGCCGCACGAACAGATCGACGAGGAATTCCGGATCTTCGGCTATCACAAGGTCTTCGATACGCCGTTCTCGGCCTATGTGCTGGACGAATCGCGGGCGGATCGCATTCGGGAAGCGTTCGCCGATGGTATCGTCGACTATGACCCGAGCGGTCGCGGCGGCGCCTTTGACGCCAACGAGGTCTCGGCCGTCGATCCGGAGGAAGCCCCCCTCGATACGGCTTTGACCCAATGGTATCACGGCTGGAATCCGCCGTTTTCGGGCGGCCGATGACATAATACCAACGGTAAAGACTCATTACCCCTCTGACCGGAATGACTTGTCGCTGCGGGTAGGCACGGTTCGCGCGGTGATGCCTGGCATCATAAGCGGACCGCAACGCCGGCGCAGCGGTAAAGCATCCGGCCATCCGTAAGTCGGATGTTGCCGATTTGCCAGGCAAGGAACATTGGTGAAACATCACCGTTGTGATCGCTCTGCGCGACGCGCCTTGACAGAAGGCCGGGACAGACCATCAGAGGGGTCAGAAGTCTTCACCGTTGGTATAACGCCTGAACTGTAGCGGGCATCAGGCCGACGCTCACTACGCGGCGCCGGCTTTCGGTTGGTTAGGGCTTGTTGGGCAGTCCAAACCAGCCCGCCAGATTGGGCTGGCCTTTCCGGTGACCCGGCGCCGTCATCCATAGGGACCGGACTGGCTTAAAAGCCTGAAACGGAACCGTTACCCGCTCGTCTTGCACGTCGTGGGATGGCACCACGGCGAAGGGCTGGCTCCCGTCTCGACCATGGGGGCCTGGATGTCGAGCGTCACTGCAGGCAATCCGAAACTTGTGACGCCCAATCCGTTGGATAACTGGATGAGAACAGTCCCTTTTGTTCCTCCCAGCGTCGCTCCGAGGGACAGGCGGGTCCAGCCGTTTCTGGCCTTTGCACTTCGAAACCGCAGCTTCCGGCCGTTGCCGATGCGCAGGAGATCGAACAATTCGGTGTCCGATGCGTAGTCGGCAATAACGCCGTTGCCCTTGTCGTCATGCAGCTGCAGACGGACGGATGTGCCGGGATCGGACCGTATGTAGACGGAAAAGGTGTAGGCGCCGGCATCGGTGCCGGACCAGGCCAGGGCGCCGTAATGTTCGCCGTCATAATCGGTTGATACCAGCCGCTGGACGATCGCCCCGTCATGGATCGGTTTGTCTTCGAGCACTTGCGCTTCGGTGTGAGCCAGCGACGTGATGTTCGTGGCGGTCAGCCGATTGAGCCCGTCGCCTTCGGGGGTCGGCAGGGCCTCGGCGACCTTTACGGCCGGAGCCGTCGGGTTTTTCAGGGCATCGGCGATCAGGTTCGCGACCAGGGCGTTGCCCTTGCTGGACATGTGACCGTAGACGGAATTGTTGTCGTGCATCACGTAATGGCTTTGCAGTTCGCTCAGCGAGCCTTCTACGATCGTGCGAAGGCTGTCGAATTCGTCAACCACGCCGAAGCCGGCTTCAGCGGCACATTGGATCAATTCGTCCGCGTCGTAGCTGCGATCGTGCTGTCGCGCCTGGACCCAGCCGCCATGTTGCAGGACGAGCAGGCCGCGCGTATCGGTCGCCGACAGTTTGGCGCCCAGCCGGCGGAACAGATAACAGGAGACCTGAATGGGATTGTTGGCGACCTTTTCATAGGTCTGTGCGGCGTGGGAAACCGCATCATCAGACACGTTGGCGCGTGTGTACCACCATTGCGGCGCAAGGCGGCTGAAGATCATGTGGAACGAGTAGACGCGTGCCATGCTGCGTCTGAGCGCATCGATAGCCGGAGTGTTCTCGGCTTTGACCCGCGGGACCGGCACATTCCTCAGAACGAATTCATCGCCTTGCGGAAGAAAATAGGGTTTCGGTCCTCCGTAGCTTGAGAATTGCGCCCGACGCACGTCGTCTGGGGCAAGCACCCCGACAAGCACGGTTTTGGGCTGCACGATCGGGATCAATTGCTCGGCACGCAGAATGATCTGATCGACACCGAAACCGCCAACCCCGGCATTCAGCACGCGTTCGCCGATCAACGCCTGGAGATGGGCGGGCCAGGATTCATTGTCCTCGACTTCGGAGCCCGCCGTGAACGAATCGCCGACGGCAAGGATCGCCTGCTTTTCGATCGTCTCGGCCTGGTCCAGCGTGTTTCGACGGATGCCGTGATCGATCGTATTGACCGCGTTGGTCGAATCGGACCGGACATTTTCGCGGTGTACCCAGCCCAGCCGGGAATCGTATCGTGCGGTCGATTTCTGCGCATTGACGGTTCGCCAGTCTTCAACCGCGAACAGGGGCACATCGGCCGTGTATCGAACGACGGCTTCGAGGATCACGATGGATACAACACACGAAAAAACCGTGATGGCTGAATTGATGGCAATGGTCGATATCGGGAACTTCATGATGCAGCAGGCCGGTCTGGTCTTCTGAACGAAGGCGGTTGAAAAGGCTTACAGGGTGAGCGGGCACGTTGTCACGCGCCGGCGTGCCTTTCGAAGCGGTCGGAAGCCTTTTACGACGGAGACGGCCCCAGTCATAACGATGCCGGCGTCTTGTCCCCAAGTGAAAACACCGCGACTTGCTTCAATTTACTTTCAAAAGCTGCAAATGCGGCCAGCATTTTAGCGCCCCGGTCGTAACGGTCAGCAAGACCGCGACAGGACCGGCACGTTCTCGGCGAGACAGGACAGGATCAGGTTGGTGAAAATCGTAGCCACCTCATAGAGCCGCGCCTACCGGAACTTGCGTCCACCATCATATTTTTTCGGCAGTACCGAAGCCGCCATGAAGCTGGACGTGCCTATCGGCCGCCGCGTACGCCGGGACGGACGTCGTCATCTGGGTCCAACGAGCGGAATCGCCTACTTGTCGATCACCTGATGAATGAAGATCCGGTAGTCGAGACCGGGTTCGGAGACCGGCAAGGGTTTGAAGGAGGCGGTCTCCTCCACATCGACCCATTTGCCGGCAGCCACATAGGCCTCACACAGGGCGCGCATGCCGCGTTCTTCGAAGGACGTTTCATCGCCGCAATAAAAGATCAGCCCGCCCGGCGACAGCACACGGGCGAATTCGTGATAGGCGGCCGGCGGAAAATGCAGCGAAAGGCCAACCACCGTCACAGCGTGGAACGTGTTGTCGTCGAAGGCCAGTGGATCGTTGAGGTCAGCCTGCTGGAGATCGCGATAGACGCCACGTTTACCGGCCAGCGCCAGCATGTTTTGTGAATAGTCGATGCCGGTCAGGTTCTCGAACCCCGCGGCATGATAGGCTTTGCCGCAGAGGCCTGTCCCGCAGGCCACGTCAAGCACAGCGCCGTCCGGGACCGCGAATTCTGAGAGTTTTTCCGCGACCATCTGCGGGGCCGCGTAGGCATCGACGTCCTCCAGGTCGGAATCGTAGGTTTCCGCCCATTGGTCGTACCGCGCGCGCAATTCGTCCGACGTATCCGCGCTGATCACCCAGGGCGCGCGCTTTGCCTGGTCCTTCGGAAGATCGCCCATTTATCCGGTTCCGTTTTGATATGTGGCGGAAGGCCAAGTGTCGCGCGTCAGACCGTGCGACGCAAGCGCTCCAGATGGTCGCGCAGATAGGTTATCTGGTCTTCCGCCGGCCAGTCATGCGGCGATGTCGCCGCGCTCGCCGTCAGGCCGTTGACAAAGATATGGATGGAGCGACAAACCGCCTGTCTTGTGGCCTCCGGCCGCTCGCCCAGTTCCGGCCATCCCGCCAGCACGCAGCGCCGGATGAGGTCCGTCCATTCCTCATGCACTGTCATATTGATCTTCTGGATCGCGGGGTCGCTGGCGACGTGACTCCAGAAGCCGATCCAGACCGTGGTTTCGATCCGCCGCTGGGCATCGATCGGCAGCGCTTCGCCGAGGATTTCGGCAAGCGACGTTTCGCCCGCTTTCGCGCCGCTCAATTGTTTCGTGAGCCGCGTCTCCATGCGCATGGAAATCAGCCGCAAGGCCGCCAGGATGATGTCCTGTTTGGTCTCGAAATAATGCGCGATCATGCCGGTCGTACAGCCCGCTTCGCGGGCGATGCGCGACAGGGTCAGGCGGTCGAAACCGAATCGGGCGACCGCCTTGCAGGCGGCGAACGCAATCTCGTCGCGGCGGCGGGCATGATCGACGACTTTCGGCATAGGGTGTGCGTCAGCGCCCGGTCCAGACCGGATCCCGCTTTTCGGCAAAGGCGCGGGCCCCTTCCTTCTGATCGTCTGAATGATTGACCGCATAGACCGAGTTCAGGGCGTCGTGGATCGCAAACGCTTCGTGCTCGCTGGCGGTTTCCGTACGGCGCAGAATGTCCTTGATGGCGGGGTAGAGCAGCGGCGGTCCGCCGGCCAGCAGGGCTGCAACTTCGCGTGCCTTGGTCATCACCTGATCCGCGGCGACGACGTGGTTGACGAGCCCCCAATGCCGGGCTTCCTCGGTATCCATCCAGCGGCCGGTCATCAGGAACTCGACCGCGATATGATAGGGAATCCGCCGCCGCAATTTGATCGATCCTGCATCCGGCAGAACGCCGACATGGATTTCCGGCAGGGCGAAGCGCGCGTGGTCGGCGGCGACGATGATGTCGCAACCGAGCATCAGTTCCATTCCGCCGCCGCAGGCAATACCGTTGACCGCGGCGATGATCGGCTTGTTCAGATTGCGCGGATGGTTGAGCCCGGCAAAGCCGCCCGGTCCCCAATCCTCGTCCGCGTCCTCCTCCGTCGCGGCCGCTTTGAGGTCCCAGCCGGCGGAAAAGAACTTTTCACCGCCGCCGGTCAGGATGGCGATCCGCAAATCCGGATCGTCGCGGAAGGATTCCCAGACCCGGTTCAGTTCCCGGCTCGTCGCGAGATCGATTGCGTTGGCCTTCGGCCGGTCGAGCGTCACTTCCAGGATGGCGCCGTCGCGCACGGTTTTTACGGCTTCGGACATCAGGTTTCCTCCAACAGGGTCATGAGGCAGTCCGCGGCGACGACGCCGTGGCCCGCCGGCCGGACGATGAGCGGGTTGATTTCAAGAGCGGCAAGGCGTGGCGCGAGGCTTTCGGCAAAGCCGGCGACCCGCATGATTGTTTCCACAAGCGTGTCGACATCGGCCGCCGGTCGCCCGCGAAATCCATTCAACAGCGGCCAGATCGTCAGGCGGCGGAGAGCCTTGCGGATGGCGTCGGCGTCGACGGGAAACAGCAACAGCACGGGATCCCGCAACAATTCGGTCAGCGTGCCGCCCGAGGCGAGCGTCAGAGTCAGGCCGAATTGCCCGTCTCGTTCGACACCGACAAGGACCTCCGCCACGCCGTCGTCGATCATGCGTTCGACGAGAAGCCGATCGGCTATCCGGCCGAGCCGCTTTGCTGCCGCGGCAAGCGCCGTTTCGTCCCGCAGATCGAGCGCCACGCCGCCGGCTTCTGTCTTGTGTGCAAGTTCGGCCGAGGCGGCTTTCAGCACCAGCGGATAGGCCAGATCCCGGGCGGTTTCGACGACCGTGTCGGGCGAACATGTCCGGCTCTCGGGAACCGGTAGGCCCGCATCTGCAAGCCGGCTCTTTCCCTCTGCCTCCGACAGGGTTCGCCCGCCCGCCGCGCCGGCGACAAGACGAACCGGATCGGCACGGCGCAGGGCGGCGCTGACGCGGCTTGCGGAATCCAGTGCAAACAGTCCGTCCGGCAATCCCTGGAGCGGCGCGACGCCGGCTTCCATGAGAAGCGCGCGGATGGGTTCCGGCGTCAGTTCCGGCAGGCTGGACA
>JBCDLT010000118.1:0-9725 GCA_038745065.1 Pseudomonadota bacterium
CCCTACGACATTCACACATCTTTTGTTGCCAGCAGGAGCTGGTTCTGACTCCTTTTGTAGTGGGATCAGAATTGGAGGGAATTTTGATGTTTGATTTGACGCTTGGCCGGTTTGGCGACCGCCGGCTTGAAAAAGGGGGGCGTTTTTGCACGAACGTCTTGTTGCGGTTGGCGGCTGTGGTGTTCGGGTCCGCCGGCTTGGCGGCTGTCGCGCGGGCGAGATCAGGATTACGCGTTTTTTGCGCAACAACTCGGTGAGCATTGATGAGATGGTGTCGACGGTGGCGACGCGCACAGCAGCGCGTGCGCGTGGCCGTGATGTGCTTGCCATCCAGGACACCACGACGGTTCGGGCACAGGACAAGGGACGGTGCATCGCCCTGCATCCATTGATTGCGGTGGATGCGGCAGACGGCGCGCTTTTGGGGCTTGTCGATGCGCAGTTTTTTGTGCGTCGCGGCGGCAAGGCGGCCCAGCGCAAACACAAGGATTTTAAGGATAAGGAAAGCCGGCGCTGGCTGACGGGGATCGAACGGGCGGCTGGTTTGGTGGAGGCCGCGCAGGTGACGGTGATTGCCGATCGCGAAGGCGATATTTATGAGGATTTTGCCTGCAAGCCGACGGGTGTTGAGGTTTTGATCCGGGCTGGACAGGATCGTGTGCTGAGCGATGGGTCGCGGTTGTTCGCCCAAGCCGAGAGACTTGCCGAAGCGGGACGTATGTCTGTCGATTTGCCGGCCGCTCCGGGACGCCGTGCACGCCGGATCGAATTGAGCGTACGCTTCTCGAGCGTTGAAATCGCCCGTCCGGTGAGCCGCAAGGGTCGTTCAGAACTTAAGGCTCTGCCACCCGTTGTCAGGCTCAATCTGGTGGAGGCGATAGAAGTGAACCCGCCGGCGGGCGCAACCGCAGCCCATTGGCGTTTGCTGACCACTCATCCCGTGACTGATATCGACGATGCCCGCCGGATCGTCTCGTTGTATCGTCAGCGCTGGGTTATCGAGCAGGTGTTCCGAACCCTGAAAACAAAGGGGTTTGATGTCGAGGCCTTGCGTCTTGCCGAAGGCGGTCCGTTCGAAAAACTGGTCACGGCCAGCCTGATCGCTGCTGTCACCGTCCTCCAGCTCGTACGCGAGCGGGACGGAACGGCCGCACGCCCGCTCGAGGACGCCGTTGACAAGGCTGACCAAAAAGCACTGGAAGCGATCTCGGCCAGCCTGGAAGGTAAAACCGAACGCCAAAAAAATCCGCATCCCAAGGGATCGCTCGCCTACGCGGCCTGGGTCTTCGCCCGCCTCGGCGGTTGGACAGGCTATTACGGCAAACCCGGACCCGTCGTCATGTTACAGGGCATCGTCCAATTCCAAGCCGTCAAACACGGATGGGAACTCAGAGATATGTGAATCCAGTAGGGATAAACCGGGGGAAGACGGATCGGGAAACGGCGAATGCCTCTACCGACTGAGGTCGGCGCTTGCCTCATCTAAGGCCGGCGCGAGCCGATTAGGCTCCACACCCACTCCCACCCGCCGTCATCGCACGGCTCGTCCGGGCGATCCAGGGTTGGCGGAAACGACGACGGCATGTCTTTTCGGCTTCACAGACTTGGCGCCGGATCACCGGGTCCGACTGCCGATCCACCACCTGCGCCCGCCCCACTGGGTCCGCCGGTCAAGCCGTCGGATGACGGAGGTGGGAGAGTGTGGATGACAGAAGAGGGGGGCGGCTAGCGTTTCGTGGCGGGCTCCCGCGTGCCGATTGGGCGCGTTGCACACCCCCAAATCCGTCTTCGCCCGGCTTGACCGGGCGATCCAGCGGCGGCGGCCGGCGCACTCGGCAGGCTGGATCCGCCGGTCAAGTGTAAAGCCGTCGGATGACGGTTGGGAGGCGATGAGGCTATCCAATTAGAGATCTACGTATGCCAAATTAGCCTATCCGCTCAAACCCACCCTCCGTCTTCGCCCGGCTTGACCGGGCGACCCAGGGGATGCCGCGCGATGAACGGTCTCAATGTTTATGGCATTTCAACCTTGCGACCAGCACCCCGTGCGCCAGCAAGATGCTCACGCAAACCAACCCCGCCCCGAAGAGACAGCAACCAGCCTACCGCAGAATATAAACCGAACACGGCGCCCGTCGCGCCACGCGCGCGGCCGTCGACCCCAGAAAATAATCCTGCGCGCCCGGTTTGTGCGAGCCGACGACGATCAGGTCGACGGCGTGCTCCTTCGCGTAGTTGGCGATGCTCATTCCCGCCTTTCCGGTGATGACGTCGGTCGCAATGTCCGGGGCGCCGTCCGCGACGGCATCGAGCTTCTCCCGGATCCGCTGCGACAGGTGGTTGACCGGCTTCAGGTCGACGAATTCGGCGACAAAGCCGGGCACGTCCTCCAGCACGGTCAGAAGCGTGATGCGCCCGCCCTCGTCGAGCAGGCGGCGCGCGACGGCGATCTTGCGCGGCGCGACGTTTTCATGGTCGAGGGCGACGGGGATGAGGATGTGCTGTGGCACGGATATCTCCTATGACCTGATCAGTCGCCGCTGGCGGACAGATCGAAATTCTGTCCCGGAAAGTATTTCTTCAGTCGGATGTCGGCGGTACGCGCATGGCCTTCCATGCCTTCCAGCCGCGAGATCCGCGCCGTTGCCTCCGCGACCGGCTTGGCGCCTTCCCGCGTGGCGCGCTGCCAGGTGACGATCTTCATGTATTTGTGGACGCTGAGGCCGCCCGTATAGCTCGCGGCACCGGATGTCGGCAGCACGTGGTTGGTGCCGGACGCCTTGTCGCCGAACGCGACCGTGGTTTCCTCGCCGAGGAACAGCGAGCCGTAGCAGGACAGGCGGTCGAGCCACCAGTCGAGGTCTTCGGCCTGCACGGTGAGGTGTTCCGGCGCGTATTCGTCCGAGGTTGCCGCCATCTCCTCCCGGTCCCCGCAGACGATGACTTCCGCATAATCCCGCCAGGCGGCGGTTGCGTTGTCGCGGTTCATCTCCGGCAGGTCGTCGATCAGACCGGGCACGAGGCGCATCACCTCTTCGGCGAGCGTCCGATCGTCGGTGACCAGCCAGACCGGCGAATTGTAGCCGTGCTCGGCCTGCCCGACGAGGTCGGCGGCAACGATCATCGGATCGGCCGTGCCATCGGCAAGGATCAGGCTGTCGGTCGGACCGGCAATCATGTCGATGCCAACCCGGCCGAACAGCATGCGCTTGGCTTCTGCCACGAACTGGTTGCCGGGTCCGACGAGGATGTTCGCCTTCGGCAGGCCGAACAGGCCGAAGGTCATGGCCGCCACGCCCTGCACGCCGCCCATGGCTAGGATCGTGTCGGCCCCGCAGATCTTTGCCGCATAGACGATTGCCGGCGCGATCCCGACGCCCGGCCGCGGCGGCGAACAGGCGATGATGTGGTCGCAGCCGGCGACCTTCGCCGTCGTGACCGTCATGATGGCGCTGGCAATGTGGCTGTAGCGACCGCCGGGCACGTAGCAGCCGGCCGCCGCGACGGGGATCGTTTTCTGTCCCGCGATCAGGCCCGGAACGATCTCCACCTCGATATCGTGCAGGGTCGCTTTTTGCGCCTCGGCGAATTTCTTTACGTTGGCGTGGCTGAACTCGATATCGCGGCGCAGTTTTTCCGGCACCTTGGCGATCGCGGCGTCGATCGCCTCGGCCGACAGCAGGATCTCGCCATCGTATTTGTCGAACTTTGCGGCATATTCCAGCGCCTTCTCGTCGCCGCCGGCCTCGATCTCGTCGAGAATGGTGCGCACGATCTCCCTGGTCTCGGAGGCATCGCTCCGCGAATGAAGCGGCGCTTTCTTGAGATAGTCTCTCGGCATCGGATGGATCCTACTTGTAGATATCGGGGAGGAACGTGGTGGAGATCGCCGGCATGTAGGCGATAAACAGCGTCACGATCAACATGAACAAGACGAACGGGATGGCCCGGTAGGCGATCTTCAATATCGACTCGCCCGTCAGCCCCGAGACCACGAACAGGTTGAGCCCCAGCGGCGGTGTGATGAAGCCGACGCCGAGCGCGGTGATCATCATGATGCAGAACTGGATCTCGTTCATGCCGATATTGTCGGCAAGCGGTTTCAGGATCGGCGCGAGGATCACGATGTTGGGTGTCGTCTCCATGACGCAGCCGGCCGCCACCAGAATGCCGACCATCATCAGGATCAGGACCCAGGGTTCGTTGCTGACCGACGTCGCCGCGGCGACGAAGCCCTGCGGCACGCCGAGAATGGCGAGCGCCTGGGCAAGCGGCAGCGAGAACGCGATGATCGGCAGGATCACGCCGTTGACCTTCGCCGAACTGACGAGCATGGCCGGGAAGTCGGAGAGTTTCAGCGTGCCGAGCATGAAGCCCATGACGATGGTGACGACCACCGCGGTCGCGCCGGCCTCGGTCGGCGTCAGCCGGCCGGAGAAAATGCCGTAGAAAATGATGCCGGGCACGATGAAGGCATACCAGCCGGATTTCAGCGCCGTACCGAGATTGCCGGCCCATTCGCTGAACGCCATGTTGCCGCCGCCTTCCCAGCCGTAAAGCCGGTTCATGATGATGTTGGTGGCAAGGATCGAAACGAGGATCGCGAGCCCCGGGATCACGGCGGCCAGAAACAGCGTCGACGCCGATATGCCGAGCACGAGGCCGATGATGATGTAGGCGATCGATGGCGGGATGAGAATTCCCGTGCAGGCGCCGGCCGCAACGAGCGCGCAGGCATAGGGCCGGGGATAGCCGGATTCCACCAGGCGGTTGATGGTCATGCGGCCGACTGCGGCGGCACCCGCCGCATCCGAGCCGGAAATGGCGGCAAACATGCCGCAGACCAGAACGGTCGCCGAGCCGAAGCCGCCTTTGGCAAACTGTGTGAGCGCCTCGGCAACGTCCAGGAACTTGCGGCTGAGCCCGGTGCGCACAAGCACGTCGCCCGTCAGGATGAAAAGCGGCACGGCGGTCAGCGCGAAATGGTCGATGCCGTGAAACAGGCTCTCGCCGACGAGCGACAGGGGCAGGGCGCCCGAAATGATGAGCATGAGGATCGCCGCCGCGCCGATCGCGGCCCAGACCGGGACCGCAAGTGCGACGAGGAGGACGAAGAGAAGGACGGGACCGTAGAAGTCCCAGCCGAGCACGACCGTCTGGTTCTGAAGCTGGTTCCAAAGCATGGCCGGGCCCTCAATCGAAGAGTTTGTCGCCCTCGTACACGGGACGGCCGTGACGAAGGTCGTTGAGGTCACGAAGGAACGACTGGATCAGGCGGAAGATCACCAGCGCGAAACCGATCGGGACGGCGGACAGGAACCACACTTGGGAAATCCGCAGGCCGTGCGTGACGGAGCCGAACTTGGCCGACACCAGCACGGTCTCGAACGACCAGTAGAGCGCGACCAACGCCACGGCGAACATGACGAGGTCGCCGAAAATGTAGAGGAGCGCCTTCACCCGCGGCCCGACATATTCAAGGATCACGTCGATCCGGATATGGCCGCGTTCGCGCACGGCCGCGGCCGCGCCGATCCAGGCGAGGTAGATGAACGAATAGCGCACGATCTCTTCGCCCCAGATCGACGAATAGGACAGGATTTCCCGCCGGAGCACCTCGATGAACATTGTCGCGACGAGCATCACGTAGAACATCAGGAGCGCCCATCGCTCGGCGTTTCGGTCGAGGGCTTTTAGGAAGCGTTGCATGGAGTCCTCCCGTCATCGGACGCCGGCGCGTGCGGCCCGGTCCGATCGATCGGCGCAAAATGTGTGGTTGCGGGCCGACGCCTCAGGCGCCGGCCCAAAAAAGTCTCGGCTCAGGCGTCGTGGACGTAATATTTGCCCATCGTGTTCGCGGCTTCTTCGAGCTTGGCAAAGACGTCCATCGAGCCGGCGAGGTCGACCTTGAACTGGTCCCAATCCGAGCGCTGATAGCCGCCGGCTTCTTTCCATTCGCCGAGCTGGTCTTCGCTGAGCGAATGGAACTGGACGCCGGCCTTGCGCAGTTCGGCCATGGCGTAGTTCCGTGCCGACGGCACCTTGGCAAGGTTCTGGTGCGCCGTCAGCTCGCCGGCGAACTCGACGCCTTCCTGCACGTCGGCGGGCAGGCCGTTGAACCATTCAAGATTGACCGAATAGACCTGGCTGTCCGGCACGGCCTGGGTGAAAGTGACGTGGCTCAAAATGTCGGAAAAGCCGAAGACGTAGAGCGCGCCAACCGACGGGTCGAGCGCGTCGGCAACACCCTGTTTGATCGCCGACGGCGTTTCGCCCCAGGCGACCGGCGTCGGGTTGGCGCCGACCAGCCGGTAATATTGCTGCAGCATCTGCGAACCCGGCACGCGGAACTTGATGCCGGAAAGGTCGGACGGGGACAGCACCGGTCCGTCGCCGCCGGCGCGCAGCGCCACGACCCGTGGGTCGATCACGACATAGAACAGCGCCTTGAAGCCCGAGCTTTCGATCTTCGGATGCACTTCCGACTTCCATGCAGCGGAATTCACAAGGTTCGTAAAGCGCTGATTGGCGCCGCAGAAATACGGAAGGTTGATCAGGTCGACGGCGCTTGCGAACGGCGCGAAGTTCGACAGCGAGTGCTGCGCGCACTGGATCGTGCCGCCCTGGACGGCCTGGGCGAGCGCGCCGCCCGCGCCGAGCTGGCCCCCGGGCGCCAGTTTGACATAGACCTTGCCGTTCGTGGCGTTCTGGATGTTTTCCTTCAGGTCGAGCTGCATGATCGGGTAGCTGCGCGACGCGCCGAGCACATAGGCCGTGGCCAATGTCATCGTATGTTCGGCGTTCCGCTCGCGCTCGCGTTCTTCCTGCTGGGTCTGGGCAACCGCTTCGTCCGACCAAAGCGTACCGGCGGCGGCCGCGACGACCGCGGCGGTAAAGCTGCCGCTTCCGACCAGTTTCAGGAAATTGCGCCGTTCGGCCGACTTGAGTTCTTTTTTATCCTTGGGGTCCATCTGCTCCTCCCTATTGAGCGTGATTGAGTGTCGTGGATGCTTATTGTTCTGAGTTGTTCTTTTTGACGTCGGCCTCGCGACGCAAAATCGCCGCGACGAAGCAAATCGACGCGGCGAACAGAACCAGCATTTCGGGGACGTCGCCGAACATGCGTGACCCGGTAAACGCGCCGAGCCCGATATTCGCGATAAAGACAAGGAACAGAAGTCCTGTCGCCAAGAGTGCCATGGTCTTTTCCTCCCCCGGAACACCATAGTTGACGCAATGTAAGCCCTTACATCTAAAGATGCAAGCGCTTACATTGCCAAGCGGGATAA
Source organism: Pseudomonadota bacterium (assembly GCA_038745065.1). GTDB lineage: Bacteria > Pseudomonadota > Alphaproteobacteria > Rhizobiales > JANQQB01 > JANQQB01. The sequence continues at coordinate 7,290 of JBCDLT010000118.1, forward strand.
TGTATGGTCTGACCATGGGGAAGGGCGGTGCGGCCCCTGCGATCGCACACCTGACGAAGTCGCGTAAAAACATCCTTCTGCCAGCCGGAAAGACACGTGGACAACCAGCTCCCCACGCTCGAGGACGTTGCGGAACGCGCCGGGGTATCGACGGCAACGGTCTCGCGCAGCCTGAACGCGCCGGACCGGGTCTCCGCCCACACCCGCGACCGGGTGATGGCTGCCGTTCGCGAGCTCGGCTACGCCCCGAATTTCGGCGCCCAGGCGCTCGCCGCCAAGCGCACCAACACCTTCGGCGCGATCATCCCGACGATGGAAAACGCGATTTTCGCCCGCGGCCTCCAGGCCTTCCAGGAGGAATTGAGCCGCGAGGGCATCACCTTGCTGGTCGCCAGTTCCTCCTACAGTCCGGAACTGGAAGAAGAACAGATGCGCGCACTGGTCGCCCGCGGCGCCGACGCGCTGCTTCTGATCGGCCACGACCGCACGCCCGAGTGTTATGCCTTCCTCGAACACCGGCAGATCCCGCACGTGGTCGCCTGGACCTATGACCCGACAAGGGCGCGCCTCTCCATCGGCTTCGACAACCGCAAGGCCATGAAGGCACTCACCGGCCGCGTCCTCGACCTCGGCCACCGCAACATCGCGATGATCTCCGCCGAAACGGCCGGCAACGACCGCGCCCGGGAACGGGTTGAGGGTGTAAGGGACGCGATCGGGGAAAGGGGCCTAGACCCCGCCGCCCTGCGCCTGGTCGAAACCCCCTACGCCATCGCGAACGGCGCCCGCGAATTCCAGGCTTTCATGGAAAGCGGCGACAGACCGACGGCCGTCCTATGCGGCAACGACGTCCTCGCCGCCGGCGCGCTGTCGATGGCCAGAAAACTCGGCATCGACGTCCCCGGCGACGTCTCCATCACCGGCTTCGACGACATCGAAATCGCCGAAATCGTCACCCCGCCGCTCACCACCGTCCACGTCCCCCACCGAGAAATGGGCCGCGGCGCGGCGCGGTTGCTGGTTGCGCTGCGCAATGGAGAGGATCCGGGGCCGAGTGTGGAGCTGGAGGCGCGGTTGGAATGGCGGGAGACGTTGGGGGTGGTTTCGGGGTGAGGGGTGGTGATTTCATGCCCTGCGAACTGGTTTGGCGATTGGCGCGAGAGGCTGACCGTCACGAACCTTACCCCCACGATCTAACATGACGGAAGAAATCGAAGGGCGGATGCGAGCCTAATAGAGCCACTGAGTATGCCGCATCGAACGACTGCGTCGAATATGGGCGATATATTGCGCGGTTAATTTACCATCATATGTTCCGACACAAAGCGGACATTTGAAGGACCTACGTGGTTTTGAAATCCCAAGCCAATTTACAACGACATGTGATAAGCAGTTCCTTATGGAACACCCAAACAATCATGTCCCCAAGCCGTCTGAATTCATGCGCGCCAGGCGCCCATATTTGTATTCTGACAGCCAGAACAAGGATGCTTATCGACTAAGCCAGTCAGAGCTGAGTCATCAGCTCGATTCGCTTGCCGATCGCAATCAGCATAAAGATTTTGAACATTTTGCGCGCAAGGTTTGCGAGCGTGAGATTTGTCCGAACCTCAGACCACAAACTGGCCCGGAAGGCGGAGGTGACGGTAAGGTGGATACGGAGACCTATCCAGTAGACTCAAGAATTGCTGAACGCTGGTATGTAGGTGACTCAAATGGCCGGCAGAAAAAATGGGCATTTGCCTTTAGCGCCAAAAAGGCCTGGTCGGACAAGGTTCGCTCGGATGTCAAAGGGATTGTTGAGACAAAGCGCGGCTACACTGAAATCGTCTTCGTGACCAGTAGACCGGCTCGCGCTAGAGACAGGTTACGTATCGAAGATGAGCTGAAAACCAAATATGGTGTTCCTGTCACAATATTAGATCGTGAGTGGTTGATTGATCGCGTCTTCGAGCACAATCACAAGGATCTTGCATTCGAACATCTCAATGCCGGGAATCACGATCCTACTAGCGTGAAGCTGGGGCCAAGGGACTTTGAACGTCAGCAGGTGCTTGATGAAATCGACGACCGCTTTACTAAGCTTGGCGACGAAATTCCCGATCGAACACAAGCTGTCTCAGATACCTTTGAGGCGGCATCGCTTTCGCGACGCCTGGAAAAACCACGGCATGAAACTGAAGGGCGGTTTTTGCGGGCCATCAATTTTGCGAAGAGATACGGTGCGAATTACCAGCTTCTACGAGCAATTTACGAACTGGCATGGACCAGGTTTTGGTGGTTTGACGATGTCGACGGAATGCTGGAGCTCTACGAAGACGTCGAACAGATTGCGTTTGATACTGGCCTCGCCCTCCATATCAGCAAGGTATGTAATCTGCACCAACTGATAGTTGGAAGGGTTGCGAACGGTCTGGCTTCATCAACCGATGTCTC
>JBCDLT010000119.1:0-9574 GCA_038745065.1 Pseudomonadota bacterium
CCGACGCCGATATCACGGATGATGTGAGCTACTCCGTCGACGACAGCCGGTTCACGGTTGACGCAAACGGTGTCGTTCGGGTTGCGTCCGGTGCGTCGTTCGACGCCGAAACCGAAGGCTCAATCGATATTGTCGTGACGGCGACCTCGGATGACGGATCGACATCGCAAGAGACCTTTACGATCAGCGTCTCGGACATCGACGAATTCGATGTCGGGGCAGTGACGGACAACGATTCCAACGCCAATACGATTGCCGAGAACGCCACGGTTGGAGCGACGGTCGGTGTCACGGCCCTGGCAGCCGACGCCGATATCACGGACGATGTCAGCTACTCGGTCGACGACAACCGCTTCACGGTCGATGCGAACGGTGTCGTGCGTGTCGCTTCCGGTGCTTCCTTCGATGCCGAGACCGAAGGTTCGATCGATATCGTCGTGACGGCGACATCGGACGATGGATCGACGTCCCAGGAGACCTTCACGATCAGCGTTTCCGATATCGACGAATTCGATGTCGGCTCTGTCACGGACAACGACGGTACCGCGAATTCGATTGCCGAAAACGCGACCGTCGGCACGACGGTCGGTGTGACGGCTCTGGCGGCAGATGCCGACATTACCGACACAGTGAGTTACTCGGTTGACGATAATCGCTTCTCGGTCGACGCCAACGGCGTCGTCACGGTGGCGTCCGGTGCGACGTTCGATCACGAGACGGAGGGCTCGATCGCCATCGTCGTGACGGCCACGTCTACGGATGGGTCGACATCCCAGGAGACCTTTACGCTCAACGTCACAGATGTAAACGAAGGACCGACCGCGGTCGGATTCTCCAGCACCAGCGTCGATGAAAACGCGTCCACCGGCACCGTCGTCGCCGTTCTGAGCGCCACGGATGTCGACGACGGCGATACGCATACCTACGCGATTGTTGACGATAGCGGCAATGTCATCTCCGATTCCAATTTTGAAATCGTCGGCAATGAAATCCGCGTGAAGTCGGGTGCCTCCCTCGACTACGAAACGGACACCTCGCATTCGCTCAACGTTCGGGTGACCGATTCCGGCGGTGCTACTCACACGCAATCCGTTACCATCGACGTGAACGACCTTCTGGAGATTGACATTTCGCCAAATGTCCAGTTTGGCTCTGGCGGGGTCAGCGACGATACAATCGGCCAAGCCACGGCCACGGGCGGGTCCGGTGGCGCGGTTACCTATTCGCTGGCTAACGATGCCGGTGGCTTGTTTGCGATCGATTCGACGACGGGTGAGATCACTTTCAACGAGCCGTCGACCTTCAGTTTTACCCAGCAAACATCGTCGGCAAATCCGTTCAACGGCATCGATGTCGGTGTTGAGGCAGTTCCCACCTTTGCCGATATCGACAATGACGGCGACCTGGATATGTTTGTCGGCAACGAAGACGGCAATGTCCAGTACTACGAAAACACCGGGACCAGCACCGCGCCGACGTTTACACATAGTTCGCAGAACCCCTTCGGCCTTGCCGACGTGGGCGTCGATGCGGCACCGACATTTGTCGACATCGATAACGACGGCGATCTCGATCTGTTCGTGGGCAATTACGACGGCGACCTGAGATACTACCAGAACACCGGAACCGCCTCGAGCCCGACCTATACGTTCGTTGGGACCGACCATTTCGGTCTCAACGCGTCGAGTTTCGACGTCGCAGCCAGCTTTGTCGACATCGACAATGACGGGGATCTTGATGCTTTCGTCGGGCTGGATAACGGCCAGGTCGAGTTCTTCCGCAATACCGGCAGCGCAACGAGCCCGTCCTTCACGTCCGAAGGCACAAACCCGTTCGGTTTCACCGATGTCGGTGACGACGCCAGGCTAACATTTGGCGATGCCGATGGCGATGGCGATATGGATGCCTTCGTGGGACGGATTGATGGACTCGTGGAATACTTCGAAAACACCGGTTCCGCGACAACCCCGACGTTCGTGTCCCAGGGAACCAGCCAGTTCGGAATGACCGACGACGGCGATCTTGTCACGCCGACGCTTGTCGATATCGACGGCGACGGCGACCTTGACATGATTGTCGGGAATTACGACGGCAACCTCAACTATTACGAAAACACGCCGAGTATCAACGCGCAGCCGAATGTCCAGACCTATTCGATCGACGTCCAGGCGACGAATTCCGCCGGATCGGTAACCGAAACGGTTGATGTCGCCATCGGGACGAGCGGTGCCGACACCATTTCGGGCGGATCCAACACGGATCTGATCTATGGCATGGGCGGCGACGATTCGCTGACAGGCGGTGCCGGAGACGACGCGATTGTCGGTGGCCTCGGCGCCGACACGGTATCCGGCGGCGACGGCGATGACATCGTTTATGGCGACGGCTCCGTCAGCACCGACCCGTCAGAGGCGATCCTCGCCAAGAACCCGGTCGGCTATTGGCGCCTCGGCGAAGCCAGCGGCGGCTCAGCCGCCGACCTCGCCGGGAATCACGACGCCACTTATACGAACGTCGATTACGGCCACTCCGGCGCGAATGCCAATGTCGGCGACACGGCTGTCGACCTCGATGGCAGCGGCGATTATGTATCTGTCGCGCATGACGCGTCCCTCGCAACAAGCGAGGGCACTGTGCAGCTCTGGTTCAATGCGGATCAGGTCAACAGCGGCGACTATACATTGGTTTCGAAGGTCGGTGGGGCCGAAGAGTTCAACATACGCATCACTGACGGAACGCTATATGCCAAGCTCGGTGACGAGGTTTCCGGCGGTCCAGTCAGTGCGGATGCATGGCATCACGTGTCGTTCAGTTGGGGACCGTCGGGCTTCGAACTGTATCTGGATGGGTCCCCGGTCGGTTCCTCTGGCAGTACCAAGACGCTGTCCGGAAACACGGGCACCCTTTTCTTCGGTCGCGACGGCGGCGGCGGCAAGGAGTTCGACGGAACGATCGATGAAGTTGTCTATTTCGATCAGCAGCTTTCCGGAACCGAAGTCGGCGATCTTTATGAAACCGGTTTGAACGGCGATCCGGACAGCTCCTCCAGCACCGTGGGCGATGCGGATGTCCTGACCGGCGGTGCCGGCGACGACACGCTTTACGGCGGCGGCGGAGCGGACAACGTGTCCGGCGGCGAAGACAACGATGTGCTGTTCGGCGGCACCGGCGCGGACACGTTGACGGGCGGTGCGGGCGACGATCGCCTAGTCGGCGACGGAGAGGCGGCCCTGGTAGATGGCGCGACCGAATTCGTGGCCAACACCTACACATCTTCTAATCAGAGTTACGGCGAAGTCACAGCGCTCAAGGATGGCGGATTCCTGGTCGTTTGGGAATCCTCAGGTCAGGACGGCAGCGGCGACGGCATTTATGCCCAGCGCTACGATTCCAGCGGCAACGCGTCAGGCTCCGAGTTCCGGGTCAACACCGAGACCTCCGGTGATCAGAAGCATCCCGACGTGACGACGCTGGAAGACGGTAGTTTCGTGATCACCTGGAAATCGGATGGTCAGGACGGATCCGGCTTTGGGATTTACGGCCAAAAGTACAATGCCGACGGCACGACTTCGGGCTCTGAATTCCGCATTAATTCGACAACGAGCTCGGCGCAGGCGGATCCACGCGTTGAGGCGCTCGACGGCGGCGGCTATGTCGTGGTCTGGGAGGCTGATGGCCAGGACGGCGACGGCTATGGCATCTACAGCCAGACCTACGATGCCAGCAACACTACGGCCGGCGGTGAGACCCGTGTCAACACGACGACCTCCGGCACGCAAACCGACCCGCGGGTGACGGCAATACAGGGCGGCGGCTATGTCGTTGTCTGGGAAGACAGTTCGAGCGGCTCGACCGAGGTCATGGCGCAGCGCTACGACTCCTCGGGTAATGCGAGCGGCGGCGAGTTCCGGATCAACACGACCACCTCCGACACACAGGACGATGGCGAGGTGGCTGGTCTTACGGACGGCGGCTTTGTCGTTGTCTGGGAATCGACCAATCAGGACGGCTCGAGCAACGGTCTCTACGCCCAGATGTACGATTCGAGTGGCAACGCATCCGGCTCGGAATTCCAGGTCAATACGACCACCAATGACAATCAGCAGGACCCGCGTGTCGAAGCGTTGTCGGATGGCGGTTTTGTCGTGACCTGGGAGTCCGATGGTAATCAGGACGGCAGCGGCCAGGGCATTTTCGCCCAGGAATTCGATGCCTCCGGCACGGCTGTCGGCGGCGAACAGCAGCTCAACACGACCGCGTCGGGGGACCAAACTAATCCCGCGATCGCGCAATTGACGGATGGGCGTCTCGTATCGGTATGGGATTCCTCAAGTCAGGATTCATCCGGTACCGCTGTTGTCGGCCGCATTTTCGGCGCGTCGGACAACAACGATCTGATCGAGGCCGGGACCGGCAACGATACACTCGAAGGAGGCGTCGGCAACGATACGCTGAAGGGCGAGGATGGTGCCGATTCCATCATTGGCGGAGCGGGCAACGACCAGCTTATCGGTGGTGCCGGCGACGACACGCTGACCGGTGGGGAAGGCGACGACCTGTTCGTGTTCGATGCCGGCGACGGTGTCGATACGGCGGTCGGCGGCACCGGCGGCTGGACCGATACGATCCAGTTGGGCGACGGCGCCGGGTCGATCGGCGACATATCCGTCGACTGGACGCTGCAGCTCGATACCGGGTCGATAGACACCCAGACCAGCGGAGAAATCACGCTGAGCGAGGATGCCTCGGGAACGATCACGCTCAACGACGGCAGCCAGCTCCACTTCCAGGAGATCGAGCGCATCGTCTTCTGACCGCGGTTACGGATTTGGCCGCGGAGGCGAGTGTGGATTTTCCATTCTGGAGCGGGTCGGCGGAGACGCCGGCCCGCTCTCGTTTTGAATGACACCGAAGTGTCATCAAATCTTTGCCCGGCCGTCACGAATCCCGTCCACTATAGGCGGTCGAGCGACATCACCGTTGTCGCCCTCAAACCGTGGCCGAACCGGGTCGTTCTTGCAAAGCCGCCGTTTCGCAGCCGGCGCATACCGTCCCGTGCCAACCCTGGTGGAAAACGCCATGAAAAACCGTGTGACCGAAGCCGGCTTTGCGGCCGGCGTCTTTGGCTCCCAGGGCGACCTTGCGGCGCTTGACCGCACGATCGGCGAACAGGTCGAAAAGGGATCGACCGTCTGCGAACTCTATGCCAGCGCGCTCGATGCCGTTTCCGGCTGCGAACTGGTCCCGCATCGGGTCGAAGCCCTCAAGACGGTGTTGAAGCGCCATGCCGTGCGCTACACGCTGCACGCACCGATCGCGATCAATCTGATGGACGAGCCGCATTTCGACCTGCAAAGGAGCGCGGCTGTCGCCTCGATCGATCTGGCGGCCGAATGCGGGGCCGATGTGGTGGTCATGCATCCGGGCCGCGTTGCGCCTGCTGTCTGGGTCGACAGCGGGCCGCGGCTGCTTGCCATGGAGCGAGACGCACTCGCGCGGCTCGGAGACCGTGCCAAGGCACATGGCCTGCGCATTGCGTACGAAAACATGTCGCCGAACCGCCGCGTGATTGCCGGCGCCGAAGTCTCCTACGCCCTCGACCCGAAAGAGCTGGCGGCGCAATTGGCCGAGCTCGATCATCCCGCAGTCGTTGCCTGTCTTGACGTGAACCATGCCCAGCAGGGCGCGGTGCTGCGCCATTTCGATATGGTCGAGGCGTGCGCCGCGCTGGCGCCCCATGTCGGCCACATCCATTATTCGGACAGCGTCGGCACGCCGTCGACCATCGTTTGGGACGATGAGGGGGAACGCCTGTTTTTCGGGATTGGCGACATGCATGCGCCGCCCGGCTGGGGCGCGATCGATTTCGACCGGGTCGCCCAGGTGTTGTCCATCCGCGAGAATACGGCGATCGTAATTGAGCTGAAACCGAACCATTTTTCCCATTCCGCCGCTGAAACCCTGGCGGCGGCCAAGGCGTTCGGCGAGGCGATCAACGGGCTGAATAGCTGATCCGGTAAACCACGGATTGAATATCAGGAAGCCAGCCTGGCAGCCGGGCGCATTTCGAGATCCCGTTCCCAGGCCAGGGCATGGGCAAGGATCGTTTCCAGGTCGTCAAAACGCGGTGTCCAGTCAAGAAGCGTGCGCAGCCGGTCGGAATTGGCGACCACACTGGCGAGATCGCCGGGCCGTCGGGGCTCCTTGCGTGTCCGGATTTTGCGGCCTGACAACGTCTGGACAGTGTCGATCACCTCGCGCACGGAAAAGCCGCGCCCGTATCCGCAATTCGCAAGAAAGCCGCCGCGTCCGGCGCGCAAATGGGCAAGCGCCTTACGGTGTGCGGCGACCAGATCGCTGACATGGATGAAATCGCGGACAGCCGTTCCGTCCGGCGTATCGTAGTCGCTGCCGAAAACCGCCATGCTCGGGCGTTTGCCGGTTGCGACTTCGCAGGCCACCTTGATGAGGTGCGTCGCATTCGGCGTCGACTGACCGGTGCGTCCGAGCGGATCGCCGCCGGCGACGTTGAAATAGCGCAAAATGGCAACATCGAGATCGTGCGCGGCCGCTGCGTCCTGCAGGATCATCTCCGACATCATCTTGGAGCGTCCGTAGGGCGATTGCGGATCGAGCGCATGATCCTCGCCGACCGGTTCAGGCGGTACGTCGCCGTACACGGCGGCCGTCGAGGAGAAAACGAAAGCCCGCACCGAGTTCGCGATCGCCGTTTCGACCAGCGTGCGCAGTTTGGACGTGTTGTTGTCGTAATAGCGCAGCGGCAGCTCGACGGATTCCGGTACGACGGTCGAGCCGGCCATGTGAATGACCGCGTCGACGCTGTGCCGCTGCATCAGGCGGACCAGGAGCCGCGGATCGCCGACATCGCCGTGCACGAACGTCGCCTCCGGCGGGACCGCCCATGCGTGACCGGTCGCCAGGTTGTCGAGCACGACGACATCCTCGTCTGCGTCCAGAAGTTCCCACGCCATATGGCTGCCGATAAAGCCGGCGCCGCCTGTGACCAGAACAGCCATGTTTGACCCCAGTCCTGTATTTTGTTTGAGGCCATCATGGCAGGCAAAGACTGAAATCGCGTTGGGCGGACCCCTCGGATTTAAGGGGTTCGGATAAGGGTGTGTTAAGTAAGGATGGCGTGTCGGAAGGGCGAGGCGATAGGCCGGTCGGCAGAACGGCCCCGCCGCCTTTTGTGTTGCATCCAGCGAAAATCCCCACTGCGTTATTCTCCGGCTTGACCGGAGAATCCAGTCTGCCGGGCGAAGACTGCCGAGCCATTGGGTTGCCCGGTCAAGCCGGGCGAAGACGGAGAGAAGGAAAGGAGAGGCGCTCGTACGGCGACGGTGCCAATTGGAAAACAGGGCCACACCATCCCGGATCCGACATCCAACACGCCCACCTCCGTCCTTCTCCGGCTTGACCGGAGAATCGAGTCTGCTGGGCATTATGGTGGAGCCTATAGGCCGACCGAACACCCGCAAACGATGGCTCCGGACAGAACCCTGGCACGAGCACCCGGCCACGCGATCCGAATCGATCGCAGTCGGTTAAACGATTGCACGTCTTCAGCGCGCAAAAGGAGTAATGTCAGGCCAGAATTATAAAATGCATGCAACATGCATATATATGTCAAAAAGCAGAAGTATGTCACCGGCCGCCGCACCGGGTATAGAAAGCCGAACCGATCGCCTGAAATCAGGTAGAGCCGGCCCCACGGTCCGGATAGGATGAGCCCTCACAAAACCGGCGGCCAGGAGAATTGACATCATGATCGTCTGCTGCGGCGAAGCGCTGATCGATTTCATTCCGGTGGGCGACGGGCTGCTCTATCGTCCGATCGAAGGCGGTTCGCCTTACAACATCGCGCTTGGGCTTGGCCGTCTTGGCGTTGCGACGGCTTTTGTCGGCGGCCTTTCGACCGACGGCTTCGGCGGTCGCCTGGCCGACAAGCTTGAAGCGAACGGCGTCGACCTTGACTGGGCCGCTCGCTTGGATGCTCCGACCACCCTGGCGATGGTCACCTTGCGGGGCGGCCAGGCTGCTTATACATTCTACGACGAAGCCACCGCGGCGCGGAACTGGACCCGCGCTGCCCTGCCGGCGCTGCCGGATACTGTCTCCGCCCTGCATTTCGGTTCGATCTCTCTGTTGCGCAATCCGTCAGCCGATGCCTTTTGCGATCTGATGCTGGCGCGTCGCGGCCAGGCCGTCCTCACCCTGGACCCGAATATCCGACCGGCCTTGATCGACGATCCGGACGCCGTTCGGGGCCGCATCCGCCGCATGGCCGCTGCCGCCGACATCGTCAAGATCAGCGACGAGGATCTCGACTGGCTTGCGCAAGGGCAAGATCTCCGCGAGGCTGCCGAAGGTTTTCTGGACAACGGTCCGGCTTTTGTGGTGATCACCGGCGGTGCCGAGGGCGCGGAGGCGTTCTACAAGAATGGTTCCGTGCGGGTCGCGGCACCGAAGGTCGATGTCGTCGACACGGTCGGCGCCGGCGATTCTTTCATGGCCGCTTTGCTGGCCCGGATCAGCGAGACGGGGCGCATGAGCCGGGATCGACTGGACGAAACCGACGAAGCGGGACTGAAGGACTTGCTGGGATTCGCCGTGCAGGCCGCAGCCCTGACATGCACCCGTCCGGGGGCGGACCCGCCTCGGCGGGAGGAAATCGGACCGAGCGTCGAAGTTACGCTTTGAGCCAAAGAAACCAAGCGGGATTCCTCCGGGCGTTTCGTCGACGAGCCCGGTCATCTTTGTACGCGCGGATCAGCTCCGTGCGAGAGCGTCGATAGCAGATGCAAGTTTTACAAGATCGGCTCCGTAAAACCCCGCCGCATTCAGGCAGTTCGTTTCCAGCAGTTTCAAGCCCGTTTCCGTCCGGCAAATGTCCATGACATAGGCCGGCGCATAATCCGGATTGGCGTCCGCCAGGCTCTGCGCGAAGGCCAGGGCATCGTCGTCGATTTCGTGACGGTAAACGACCCGTTGTCCTTCTTTGTAAAGCGAATAGGTAACGATCCGCCCGGTCACGACCCACAAGCGCCATTCTCGAAGAATGCGTACGGGCCTGGTGAGCATCAAGAGTGTGTCGTGGCGAAGCGATCCGTCCGGAATATCGGCCTCATCGAGAGTCAATACAGTTTCGGCCAGCCGGATGATGTCGCCGGCGGATTTCACACCGCCGGGCTCTTCCTTGCTGTCGCCAACCGGTCGCAGGAACCAGTGCCGTCCGTCATCGACCAGATGATCGGGAAGCTCGCGCAGGGTATAGAATAAGGCATTTGGGCCGTTTAGCAGATGCGGCTGCCACGGCTCTTCGTGAACGAAAGGCCTAATCATGAAGACGCCGGGCGCGTAATCGTTTGCCTCGGCATATCGCCACAGGGAATAGGATCCGAACATGACCACGGCCTGCGGGTCGGCGATGACCGGTTCGGGAATCAGGTCTCCGACAAACGGGACGACCTTGTGCCACGTGTAGGAATATCCAAGCTGGTCCAGCGCGTCGGCCAGTTTGTGCGTGTCTTCGAATTCCTGGAGAAGCCACTGC
>JBCDLT010000120.1:0-9513 GCA_038745065.1 Pseudomonadota bacterium
CCGGTGGCCGGCGGGTTCTGGCGGCCGCATCCGGAGGATTGTGCCGGGCCGGTGCGGTTGCTGCACACTCACGGATGGCGCGATCAGACCGTGCCGCTGGAGGGGCGGCCGCTCAGCTCGCCGGGCGTCGAGCAGGGCGACATCCACGAGACCATGAAGCAATGGCGGACGGAGAATTCCTGCGACAAGTTTCGGCCCGATACCTTCATCACGGAAGGACCCTTCTGGCGACGCATCTGGACCCATTGCGCGCCGGGCACGGCGCTGGAATTCGCGTTGCATGCCGGCGGCCATGAAGTGCCTGGTGCCTGGGCCGGAATGGCGATGGACTGGTTCGAGGGCCTGACGGTGCTGGGCGGCGGGAGCGAATAGGCGCTTTGACCGCGCAGGCGGTTCAGACCGGCTTCATGCCGGTTTCGCGCGCAACGAGGGCACGATAGAGCGACTGGATCCTGGCTGTCACAGCCCGGTCGCCAGAGCCGATCCGCTTGCCGTCGATCGTCGCAACCGGGGTTTGGGCGCCGAAGGTCCCGGTGAGAAACGCCTCGTCGGCCCCGTAGGTTTCAAGCAGCGAAAAGTTCTTTTCGAAGACCGGAATGCCGCCGTCCCTGCAGAGATTGATGACATTGCGGCGGGTCACGCCATTCATGCAATAATCGCCGGTCGAGGTCCAAACCTCGCCCTTGCGCACAATGAAAAAATTGCAGGCGTTCGTCGTGTTGACGAAACCGTACGGATCGAGCATCAGGGCCTCGTCGGCGCCGGCCTGTTCGGCCTGAAGACTGGCAATCACACAATTGAGCTTGGAATGGCTGTTCAGCTTGGCGTCCTGGCTCATCGGCAAGCCGCGGACCTGGGGCACCGTCGCGAGACTGATTCCGGCAGCCTGCAGATTATCCACCGGCCTGGAATGTTCCATGATGATGACCAGCGTCGGTCCGGATCGTGACAGGGACGGGTGCTGAAACGGCTTCGACTTAACGCCGCGCGTCACCATCAGGCGACAATGCACGTCATGGGTCATGCCGTTGGCCTCGGCCGTGCGGTTCAGCGCTTGGAGAATGCCGGCGCGGTCCATGCCGACATCGAGGGAGACCGTTTTGCAGCTTTCGAAAAACCGGTCCATATGCGCGTCGAAGAAGGCCCATATGCCGTTATAGAGGCGCATTCCCTCCCACATGCCGTCGCCGAGCATGAAACCGGAATCGTAAACCGACACCTTGGCGTCGTCACGATGCACCAGATCACCGTTGACGTAGATCCTGATGTCGCGATTGCGCGGGTCGTCGACCGCGTCATGGGTCGTCCTGGTTTCGCCGTCCATATCAGTACTCGCCAGGTGGTGTCCCTGCCTTTGTCGGAGACACGTCCTGTGTCTCCGACATTATCGGCAATGCGTTCGGGCCTTGGGATGCTTTGCCCGGGTGCCGGTCCTACATCCAGCCGCGTTCCTTGTAATAGCGGATGGCGCCGTCATGCAGCGGTGCGATCGTACCGTTGGCGATCATGCTCTTTTCGTCGAGATCGGAAAATGTCGGGCGCAGTGCCTTGAAGCGTTTGAAGTTATCGAAAACCGCCTTGACGACCTGATAGACCGCTTCTTCGTCAGTGTCTGTAGATGTCACCAGCGTGGCCAGCGGTCCGTAGGATTCGATCGTCTGCGGCTGCCCCTTATACAGCCCGGCCGGGATCGTCGCCTTCGAATAATAGGGCGTCTTTGCCACCAGTTCGTCGACTGCCGCGCCGGCCACCTGGATGAAAACCGTGTCGCAGGAGACCGTGGCTTCCTTGATGTTTCCCACCGGATGGCCGGCTGAAAACATGATCGCATCGACCTTGTTGTCGCAAAGCGCCGCCGATTGCTCGGCCGATTTGAGTTCGGCGGCAAATGCCAGGTCATCGACCGCAATGCCGATGGCATCGAGCAGCACTTCAGCAGTCGCACGGGATCCGGAACCCGGATTGCCGATGTTGACCTTCTTGCCCTTGAGGTCGGCCAGTTCGGCGATGCCGGCATCGGCGCGTGCCAGGACGGTCACGACATCGGCATGCGCCGAAAACAGGGATCTGAGTTTTTTGTTCGGACCGGATTCAGAAAACGCGCTGGATCCGTGCAGGGCGTGAAATTGCCAGTCCGATTGAACCGTCCCGAAATCCACGTCGCCCTTGGCGATACCGTTCAAATTGGCGATCGATCCGCCGCTGGCCTGGGCCGTGCAGCGATAGCCGTGTGTGTCGGTCTCGCGGTTCATGAATTTGCAGATCGCGTTGCCGACGACGTAATACATGCCGGTGACGCCGGCAGTACCGATCGTGACGAACTTTCGGTCCTGTGCCTGCAGCGGTGCGGCAAGGACGACGCCCAAGAGGCCTAGGCTGCAGAACGCAGCAAGGTGCTTGCCCGATCTTTTCATCTGTCTGCTCCCCATTCGCTGATCGTCTGGTAATCCGACCCCGCCGATCGTGACGTCTTGCATCAGGAGCCGGTGTCCTGGCTCGCCGGATCGAATGCACTTTTCATATTGTCCAATTGTAAGATTGTCAACAATTTGACAACATGCGATCGAATCCGCATGGTCCATGAAGCGTTATCTTTGGTCGGCGGGCCTTATCTGCCGGCTGGCTTCCAGGAGAACGGACCCACGTGAATACACCCCTTGCTGCCGTTCGGCCTTTGACCGATTCCACATTGCGGGGCCGCGCCGCCGATCAGTTGAAACGGCTGATCGTGTCGGGCGAACTTGCCGCCGGCGCGCGTCTGACCGAGATCGATCTGGCCGCCGCCCTCGGCATAAGCCGAGGCCCGCTGCGCGAAGCCATCCGCGAACTCGTCGATATCGGGCTGGTGGTCAGCAAACCCTACAAGGGTCTGTTCGTGCGTGACATAACGCTTGAGGACCTGAACGAGATCTATTCGCTGCGAACCGCGCTGGAGCAATTCGCGTTCCGCCAGTGCTGGGACAAGCGGGACGCAGCGGCCATGGCCGATCTTCGCGAGCGAAATAGCCGGCTAACGACCACCATCGTCGAGGGTGGGGATCCCTATGCCGCCATCCTGCGGGAACTCGAACTACACAGCTGGTGCTATGAGCTGTCACAGCACCGCCTGCTTCAGCAAAGCTGGGACCGCCTGAAGCCGAACCTGCAATTCTACTTCGCCTTGCATCAACAGGCGCATGGTCGGACGGGTCCTCTGCGCGAGGCGCACGACACCTATATCGATCTGGCGTGCGGGGACGATCTGGACGCCATGTTGCGGCATCTCGACGATCACATGCGCCAGGGACTGGCAAAGACGAAGAGCTTCATTACCCCGCCTTGAAACGCCTCATAAGCGACGTGGCCTGTACCGGCGCTCCGACGCACTGGACGGAGCGTCATCGGTCGATCCACTGCCTTCATTCGAGCGCGCCTTTCCGGTTACCACGTCTCCGGTGCGTTTGTCGCGACGGTTTCGATCAGAGCGATGTCGTTAAATCGATTTCTGATGCTGCGCCGGCAAAAGACTTAAAGCGTCTCTCTCATGAGAGGGAGGATCAAGTGCGTTTAAGTCAACGCGCTTTCTTAGTCCATTGAAAAACATCGGATAATCAGTTCAACTTCATGTGCAGAGTTACGCAGGCTTATGCGCCGCTTCATGTGGCTCTGCAACAAGTTCAAGCTTCAAACCTTCATGCGTCGCCTTAAAGTTCAGGCGTTCGTAGAAGCGCAAAGCGTCGGGGCGGCGCTTGTCGGTGGTGAGCTGAACGAGGCGGCATTGCCGTTCCCTGCAGCGATCGAATGCCCATTCGATCATGTGTCGACCAATCCCCGTGCCGCGGCTGCCCGACGCAATACGTACGGCTTCGATCTGGCCGCGCCAACTGCCCTTTCGTGACAGTCCGGGCAGGAAACTGATCTGCAGCGTACCGACGATCCGGTCGCCGTCAACGGCGACCGCAAGCAATTGGTTCGGGTCGGCATCGATTGCCTGGAAGGCCGACAGATAGGCATCGGCGAGCGGCCGACCCGGGTCTTCCCGCAGGCGGCCGATGTCGTCGTCGGCCAGCAGGTCGACGATGGCCGGCAGGTCGGAATATCCGGCCCGCCGGATCGTAATTGCTTCTCCTGTCATGCCGACAGGATGTGCCCTATGCGACCGCCTTTCGCAAGTCGGCGAAGTGCTCGTCCCAGCCGTTGTCCATGGGCAGGATCATGTCGAGAGCTGCCGGTCCCGCCGCTGCGGCTATGCCTTCATGGGTGAGCGTCAGTCGTGTGCCGCCGGCAGCTTCCTCCAGCACCCAGGTCACCGTTGTCTCGTTGCCCTTGAAGGGGGTGATGACAAACGTCGTTACCAGTTTGCGCGGCGGGTCCATTTCCACGACCCGTCCCCAGATGAGCGGTACCTTGGCGCCGTCGTCGGCGGTGGTGACGAGCCTGTACTCGCTGCCGGCCACGAGGTCGGATTCGGGCGGATGAAACCATTGTGCGAGCTTGTCGCGTTCGACCAGGAAGGACCAGACGGTCTCGGGTGCCGCGTTGAAAAACACGGTTTTGACGATGGTATCGGGTGCAATCATTTTTTCTGACTTTCTTCCTGTTCAACGGCCTGTTGCAAGGCGGCGAGACGGGCGTCCCAGAACCGGCTGAACCGGTCGAGCCAGTCGGCAGCGGTCTTGAGGCCGAGGGGCTCCAGACGGGTCAGGCGCTCGCGTCCGCTCGGCCGGATGGAAATCAACCGGCCCTCTTCGAGAATGGTGAGATGTTTGCGCACGGCGGCGCGCGTCATGTCGAAGCGATCCGCGACCTCGGCGATCGTCATGTCGCGGCTCGTCAGGTGAACCAGAATGTTCCGCCGCGTCGGATCGGCAAGCGCCCGGAATACGCCTTGTTCGCCCGGATCCGGTCCCGCGGTCCTCATGGTGCCATCTGCAGATAACGGTATTTGATGTCGAAGAAGAGATGCGTCATGGGAGGCTTCCTTATGAAACTAAATGGTATCATTTAAAATAACACCAAATGGTATTATGTCAACCAGCGCGTCATGCTCGACTGTCCGTTAGCCGATGCTGATGCCAGCAGGATAAATCGTGCGGGGACAGACCTAGCGCTTCGGCCATGCCCAAGGCGGCGGATCGACGTCGTCGACGCGAGTCTCGCCGAGTTCCTTCACGAGATCGTAGCGGGTTGCCTGCCCGGTGGCTTCAAGGGCCTTTACCAGTCTGTCGGCGTGGGAGACGACCAGGATCTGCGCGCGGGAAGCGGCCGATGCGATCAGGCGGGCGAGCGGTTCGAGCAGATCGGGATGCAGGCTCGTTTCCGGTTCGTTCAGCACGATCAAAGGCGGGGGGCGGGGCGTCAAAAGAGCGACCACGAGTAAAAGATAACGCAGCGTGCCGTCCGACAGTTCCGGGGCCTGCAGGGGGCGCAGCAGGCCATACTGCCTGAAGTCGATCCTGAACCGGCCGTCCCGATCGACAATGTCGACAATGCTGCCCGGAAAGGCGTCTTCGACGGCCGCCTCCAATGCGACCCTGTCGCCGATCTCGCGTATGGTCTGCCAGGCCGCTGCCAGATCGGCGCCGCTGGAGGCAAGCGCCGGGGTACGTGTACCGACTTGGGGCTGGCGGGCCGGGGCTTCGGCATCGGTCCGGAAATGGTCGTAGAAGCGCCAGGCCCGCATCTGTTCGCGCACGACCAGGAGTTCGAGAGCGCCTTGCGGATCGGCCGCATGGGTCATCATGCTGTCGAAGGGCGCAAGATCGCTCAGAACGGGCGGGCGCTGGCCTTGTCGGTCGAGAACCCGCACCATCGGGCCGTTGCGGTCGGCGATCAGGTTGCTGCGCCTGAGGCTTTCGCCGGCCCACAGGCTTTCCACCTTGATTTCCGGGTCATGGTTGAACAGCGAGCCGGCTGCTGCGACCGGCGGGCCAAGATCGATCGCGTAACCGTAATCCTCGCCGGCAAAGCCGAGCTTCAGGCTGACCCGGTCGCGGCGCACCGTGCCCTGGACGGGATCTTCTCCCTGCTTCATGGCGCGCGAAAAGCTTTCCGGACCGGCCCACAAGGTCGATTGCAATCCGCCCTCGCGGGCCAGAGCGGCAATGGCCCGGCCTTGTGCGACGTCGGCAAGCAGCCGGATCGCACGGTAGAGGTTCGACTTGCCGCTGCCGTTGGCTCCGGTGACGACAGTAAGGCGTTCCAGCGGGAGGACGAGATCGCGCAGCGACCGGTATCCGGAAACGGCAAGGGTCAGGATCATGATGGGACCGGCACAAGGGAGAACAGCGGATCGCAGACCGCCGGTCGGGCAGGTCGCGGTCCGCGTTGATACCGCGAACCGCATCGTCGGTCACGTCGACCCGGACCAATGGATCGGCATCCGGTGACAGGTCATGAAAGATCCAGCACGACCCGACCGGTCACGTCGCCGGCCTTCAGGCCGTCGAAGATCTTGTTGATGTTGTCGAGCCGGTCCCAGACAAAATGCGGCGCAACCAGATCGTCGCCGGCAAAGGCAAGCGCTTCCGTAAGGTCGGTGCGGGTTCCGACGATGGAACCGCGGATGGTCAGCCGTTTCAGAACCACGTCGAAAATCGGCGTCGGGAAGGTGCCGGGCGGCAGGCCGACGAGCGACATCGTACCATGCCGCCGAAGCATGCCGACCGCCTGCTGGAAGGCGGTTGTGCTGACCGCGGTGACGAGCACGCCGTGCACGCCGCCGAGTTCGGCGGTGATGCGCGCGACCGGATCTTCGTGGGCCGCATTGATGACTTCGTCAGCGCCCAGCGACTTTGCCAGGTCGAGTTTGTCGTCACCGATGTCGACGGCCACGCATCGCATGCCCATGGCCTTGGCATATTGCACGGCCATGTGACCGAGACCGCCAATGCCGGAAATCGCCACCCATTGCCCCGGTTTGACCTCGGTCTCCTTCAAACCCTTGTAGACTGTCACACCGGCGCACAGCACCGGCGCGGCGGGGCCGAATTCCAGGTTGTCGGGCAGGTGGCCGACATAGTTCGGATCGGCCAGCACATAATCCGCAAAGCCGCCATTGACGGAATAGCCGGTGTTGCGCTGGCTCTCGCACAGGGTCTCCCAGCCACCGACACAATGCTCGCAATGTCCGCATGCGGAATAGAGCCAGGGAATGCCGACCCGATCGCCCTCGCGGACAGCCGTCACGCCCTTGCCGACAGCGGCCACCACACCGACCCCTTCATGGCCGGGGATGAACGGCGGCGCCGGCTTGACCGGCCAATCGCCTTCGGCCGCATGCAAATCCGTGTGGCAGACGCCCGATGCGTGCACCTTCACCAGGATTTCCCCGTCGCCCGGGTCCGGTCGGGCCACCTCGCGGATGTCGAGCGGTTTGCCGAGGTCGGTCACCACGGCGGCGCGCATGGTCTTTTGCATTCCAGTCCTCCTGATGATGTGTCGATGGGCGCAGGGCCCTGTTGTGTCTGCCCATACCGCCCGAGGACGACCCACGGTTTGCGCTACCTCAATGGGGCGAATGGGCATCCGACCGCCGCCGGATTTCCGGGGTTTCCATGGCGCCGAACACGCGGAAATCCGGCGGAACCGCGCATGGTCGCGACGTATGGGCGCAGCGCGATGGATTTTTTTCGCGATCGCGAGTCAAAATGGCCCCGATCCGTTCGACAGAAAGGCGGACCGCGTCTCCGGTCAGCGCTTCGAAGCTGTCTGTCCCGGGCGCGGCCCGTTGCTCAGAACCGATCCGAAAGGAAGTACCGATGGCTCAATTCGCACTCCTCCTGCCGCACACGCCGGGCCGTTACGACGGGCTCGACCAGGAGGCCTATATGGCGATCATCAAGGACTACATTGCCTGGGTGGAAAAGCTGACGGCCGACGGCGTCTATCAGGGCGGGCACAAGCTGGTGAGCGAACCCGGCCGGGTGCTCGCCGCCCGGAACGGGACCGTCGAAGTGCACGACAGCCCGCTTGCCGAAGTGACGGAGATCCTCGGCGGCATCATGCTGATCACCGCTGATGATTATGACCAGGCGGTCGAGATCGCACGCGGCCATCCGCATCTCAAACACAATAACCGGATCGAGATCCGGAAAGTGGATGGCGTATGAGCGATGCCGACGAAGCCGTCCGGCGGCGGATCGACCTGCTGGTCCGCCGCGGCCGGGGGCGGCTGGTGGCCGACCTCGTCGGCCGGCTTGGCGGCGCACGTCTGGACCTGGCCGAAGACGTTGCCCAGGAAGCGCTCGCCGCGGCGATCGTCACCTGGCCCTATCGCGGCGTGCCGGACAATCCGGCGGCGTGGCTGAACCGGGTCGCCCGCAACAAGGCCTATGACCGGCTGCGCCGCGAAAACCGCGAAACCGGATACGACCCCGACACGGACGGCCGGTCGGAGGATCCGGTTTCGGTGATCGACGGTGCCGGGCTCGACGATGCCGAACTCAACCTCATCTTCCTGTGCTGTCATCCCGATCTCGACGAAAAATCCACGTTGAGCCTTACCCTGAAGGTGGCCGGCGGCTTCACGGCCCGCGAAGTTGCCGGTGTGTTCCTGGAGGCGGATACGGCGACCGGTCAGCGACTTGCCCGGGCGAAACGTCGCCTGCGCGACCTCGGGGCCGAGGCGGTCGAACCGCCGTCGCGGTTCGACATGGCACGCCGACTGGGTTCCGTGCTGAAGGTGATCTATCTGATGTTCGCTCTTGGTTACGCGCCGCGCCAGGGTGAGGCGCTGCTCAGGCGCGATGTCGCCATGGAGGCCTTGCGGCTGATCCGCGTGCTCGTCGGTCACCGCGCAACGGCAACGCCGGATGCGCATGCGCTCGCCGCGCTGATTGCCTTCCAGGCGTCGCGTTTCGACGCGCGCGAGGCGGATGACGGAAACCCGGTCCTGCTTGCCGACCAGGATCGCGGATTATGGGACCAGGCGCTGATCGCCGAAGGCTTGAGCCATCTGCAAGCCGCGCAAAGCGGATCCGATGTCTCGGTCTACCATCTGGAAGCCGGAATCGCGGCCGCGCACGCCCTGTCGCCGAGTTGGGAAGCCTGCAACTGGCCGGGAATTGTCGCGCTCTACGACACGCTGGCGGACCGGACGGCGTCGCCGGTGGTGGCAATCAACGCCTGCGTGGCGCGCGCCATGGCCGGTGATGCAGCACTTGCGATGCGCGACCTGGAAGCCTTGTCAAATACAAAGGGCCTGGAGGCCTATTTGCCCTTTCATCTGGCGCGGGCGGAAATCCAGCGGCGCCTGACCTGTCGGGCGGACGCGCGGTCCGCCTACCAGAAGGCGCTCTCCTGTCGGGGGCCGGCGCCGGTTCTACGCCATCTGGAGAATTGTCTCGCTGCCAGTACCTAGAGCATTGTGTGATTAGCTTGATCCATTTGACCGGCTTTTCAGTCCTTCTGGCTAGGCGCGGTCGCCGCCGTGGTCTGATTGACCACAAGGTGATCGCAACGACGTCCAGAAGGCCCGAAAAGTCGGCCTCCCGCAAATCGGATGTTTCCGATTTGCGAACCCCGTTGCCAAAC
>JBCDLT010000121.1:0-9271 GCA_038745065.1 Pseudomonadota bacterium
CAAACACGGATGTTTCCGTGTTTGGCAACGTGGTTCGCAAATCGGAAACATCCGATTTGCGGGAGGCCGACTTTTCGGGCCTTCTGGACGTCGTTGCGATCACCTTGTGGTCAATCAGACCACGGCGGCGACCGCGCCTAGCCAGAAGGCCTGAAAAGCCGGTCAAATGGATCAATCTAATCACACAATGCTCTAGGGGAGCGGACCCCGCCCGCTCCCCGACCATGCACGCATCTCGATGAAGACCGGCCGCAAAGGCCGGCTCAAACTCCCGGGAGGAGAGAGTGGCCACGTCGTCCACGCCCGTCGCCGACGAGCGACTGAAAGAAGTCTCGATGATGGCGCGCCTGATGAAACGCCCGGAACTGGGCGCCATCGCCGGGCTCGTTCTTGTCACAACGTTCTTTTTCCTGACCGCCGACCCGGCCATGTTCACGCTTGCCGGCTTCATGAACTTCATGTCGCCGGCCGCCCAATTGGGCATCCTGGCAATCGGTGCGGCCATGCTGATGATCGGCGGCGAGTTCGACCTGTCGCTCGGCTCCATGGTCGCCTTTACCGGACTGATCTTTGCGGCCTTGGTCGTCACCATGGGCCTGCCCGTCCTGCCGGCGATCGCGCTCACCCTGGTCGCCGCGGCCGCCATGGGCGCCGTCAACGGCCAGATCGTCATCCGCACCGGCCTGCCGAGCTTTATCGTGACGCTGGCCTTTCTTTTTATCCTGCGCGGCCTGTCGCTGGTCGGCCTGAAATTCGCTTCCGGCGGCTCCACCCAATTGCGCGGCGTGCGCACGGCAACCGAAGGCGATTTTGTCGCCGGCCTGTTTTCCGGTGAGGCCTTCACCGGGATCTTCACCTGGCTTGCCTCCCTCGGCCTCATCGAGACATTCCGCAACGGCAATCCGAAGGTGACCGGCGTTCCGATCGAGGTGATCTGGTTCCTGCTCCTGGCAATCGCAGCCACCTTCGTGCTGACGCGCACGCCGTTCGGCAACTGGATCTTCGCGGCCGGCGGCGACGCCAACGCGGCGTCCAATTCCGGCGTGCCGGTTCGCCGCGTCAAGACCATGCTGTTCATGTTCACGGCCTGCTGCGCGGCGCTTGTTGCCATTATCACCGTGCTCGACAGCGGGTCGACAGATGCAAGGCGCGGCTTCCAGAAGGAGTTCGAGGCGATCATCGCGGCGGTCATCGGTGGTTGTCTCTTGACCGGCGGATACGGTTCCGCGATCGGCGCCTTCTTCGGAGCGATCATTTTCGGCATGGTGTTGATCGGGCTCAGCTACACCCCGATCGACCAGGATTGGTACCTCGTCTTCCTCGGCGGCATGCTGCTCGTCGCCGTGCTGTTCAACAACATGATCCGCAAACGCGTGACCGGGGAGCGGTGACGATGACAAGCTTTGCCATGCAAGACGTTTCCACCGACGACAGCACGACGAACGGCGTGGAAATGCAGGGGATCGAAAAGCATTTCGGCAATGTCATTGCGCTTGCCGGCGTCTCCTTCGACGTCCAGCCGTCGGAATGCCATTGCCTGCTCGGCGACAACGGTGCCGGCAAGTCGACTTTCATCAAGACCATGTCCGGCGTGCACAAGCCGACCACGGGCAAGATGTTCGTCGACGGCGAGGAAGTGCTGTTCAACAGCCCGCGCGACGCCATGACCGCCGGCATCGCCACCGTCTACCAGGACCTGGCGATGATCCCGCTGATGTCGGTCACCCGGAACTTCTGGATGGGACGCGAGCCGGTTCGCCGGATCGGGCCCTTCAAGTTCATGGATTTCGAAAAGGCCAATGCCATCACGATGGCCGAGATGAAAAAGATGGGCATCAACCTGCGCGAACCGGATCAGGCCGTCGGCACGTTGTCCGGCGGCGAGCGGCAGACGGTGGCGATCGCTCGGGCCGTGTTTTTCGGCGCCAAGGTTCTGATCCTCGACGAACCGACCTCCGCGCTCGGCGTGCGCCAGACCGCGAACGTGCTGGCGACCATCGACCGGGTGCGCAAGGACGGCATCGGCGTCGTCTTCATTACCCATAATGTGCGCCATGCCATGGCCGTCGGCGACCGCTTCACCGTGCTCAACCGCGGCAAGACGCTGGGCACCGCCAAACGCGGCGAGATCACGCCGGACGAATTGCAGGACCTGATGGCGGGCGGTCAGGAAATGGCCGAACTGGAAGGATCGCTCGGAGGAACCGTGTGATCGCCGGCGCCCGGGGAGAGCGGCCCCTGGACGTCATCACCATCGGCCGGTCCTCGGTCGACCTCTACGGCGCCCAGGTCGGCGGGCGGTTGGAGGACATGGCCTCCTTTAGCAAATATATCGGCGGATCGCCGACCAACATCGCCGCCGGCTGCGCCCGCCTCGGCCTGAAATCGGCCGTCATCACGGCCGTCGGCGATGAGCATATGGGACGGTTCATCCGCGAGACGCTCATCGACGAGGGCGTCGACGTGCGTGGCGTCAAGACGGATCCGGACCGGTTGACCGCGCTTGTGCTGCTTGGCATCCGCGACCGCGACCAGTTCCCGCTCATCTTCTATCGCGAGAATTGCGCCGATATGGGCCTGACGGAAGATGACATCGATCCGGCCCTCATCGCCGAGGCCGGCTGCGTCACCGCAACCGGCACCCATCTGTCGCATCCACGCGTCGAAGCCGCCGTCCTGAAGGCCCTGCGGCTCGCCCGCGAACACGGTGCGCGCACGGCGCTCGACATCGACTACCGCCCGAACCTCTGGGGCCTGTCCGGCCATGAAGACGGCGAAAACCGCTTCATTGCATCCGAACGCGTGACCGCGAAACTGCAATCCACCTTGCCGTTGTTCGATGTCATCGTCGGCACGGCGGAGGAGTTTCATATTGCAGGAGGGTCGACGGACACGATCGAAGCGTTGCGCGCCGTGCGCCGGATCTGCGATGCGACGCTGGTCTGCAAACGCGGGCCCATGGGCGCGGCCGCGTTCGACGGCGCCATTCCGGACTCGCTCGATGAAGGTGTGTCCGGCCCCGGCTTTCCGATCGAAGTCTTCAACGTGCTCGGCGCCGGCGACGGCTTCATGGCGGGTCTGCTGCGCGGCTGGCTGCGCGGTGCCGATTGGCCGACCAGCCTGACCTACGCCAATGCCTGCGGCGCGCTCGCCGTGTCGCGGCATGGCTGCACGCCGGCCTATCCGAGCTGGGCCGAACTCGATTTTTTCCTGAAACGCGGCGTGAAGACGCCGGCCCTGCGTCACGATCGGGCGCTCGAACAAGTGCACTGGTCGACCAACCGGCGCGGCGACTGGCCAAGTCTGCGGGTTTTCGCCTTCGACCACCGGGCGCAGTTCGAGGACATGGCTGACGCTGCGGGCGCACCGCATGCCCGCATCGCAGCGTTCAAGGACCTATGCCTCAAAGCTGCCGAAAGGGTGGCCGACGGACAAGCCGGCTACGGCGTGCTCTGCGACGGACGCTTCGGGCGGGACGCGCTTTATGCTGCGTCCGGCAAGGGTCTGTGGATCGGGCGGCCCGTCGAACGCCCGGGATCCCGTCCGCTTGAACTGGAGCCCGACATCGGTCGGGATTTCGGTACGGCGCTTGCCGAATGGCCGCTCAATCATGTCGTCAAGGTTCTCTGCTTCTATCACCCGGACGACGACGCCGCGACGCGGGAGAACCAGGAGGATACGATCCTGCGGCTTGCCGAAGCGTGCCGCCGGAACCGGCTGGAAATGCTGCTCGAAGTGATCCCGTCGAAGGTCGGGCCGGTCGGCGACGGCACGACCGCAGCCGTCATGCAGCGTTTTTACGATATCGGCGTCTTTCCCGATTGGTGGAAAGTGGAACCGATGGCGACACGGGATGCCTGGCAGGCGGCCGTCGAGACCGTTCGGCAAAACGATCCGCATGCCAGGGGCATTCTCGTGCTTGGCCTCGACGCGCCAGCCGACACGCTTGCCGAGAGTTTCCGGGTGGCTGCCGGCTTCGACCTCGTTCGCGGATTTGCCGTCGGCCGCACGATTTTTTCCGACACCGCGCAGGCCTGGTTTGGCAGTACGCTGGACGATGCCGATGCGGTTGACCGGATGGCCGAGCGTTATGCTGCGCTCTGCGCCACTTGGGATGCCGCGAAACACGCCATGGGAGGACAGAGACAATGAGCACGATCCGATTGACCGCCGCCCAGGCATTGGTCAGGTATCTTTCCGTCCAGCACAATACCGACGACGTTCCCTTTATTGCCGGCTGCTGGGCAATTTTCGGGCATGGCAACGTAGCGGCGCTTGGCGAAGCGCTTTATGCCGCCGGCGACGCGTTGCCGACATGGCGCGGCCACAACGAGCAATCCATGGCCCATGCGGCGATCGCCTACGCCAAGACGCTAAACCGCAAACGCGCTATGGCGGTCACCACCTCGATCGGCCCGGGCGCGACCAACCTGGTCACAGCCGCGGCGCTGGCGCATGTCAATCGGCTGCCTGTTCTGCTGCTTCCCGGCGACGTGTTTGCGAATCGCGCGCCGGACCCGGTCCTGCAGCAGGTCGAGGACACTGGCGACGGCACAGTGAGCGCAAACGATTGCTTTCGACCGGTCAGCCGCTACTTCGATCGCATCACGCGGCCCGAACAACTCCTGACCGCCCTGCCGCGGGCGATGGCGACGATGACCGATCCGGAAACCTGTGGACCGGTCACGCTCGGCTTCTGTCAGGACGTCCAGGCCGAGGCGTTCGACTGGCCGCAAGCGTTTTTCGAACCGCGCATCTGGCGGCGCCGGCGACCACGCGCCGATGCCGGGCAATTGGCCGACGCCGCCGACCTGATCCGCGCGGCCGAACGTCCCCTCATCGTTGCGGGCGGCGGCGTGCACTACGCCGAGGCGACTGAAACCTTGCGACAGTTCGTCGAAACCCATGGCATCCCGGTGGCAGAGACCCAGGCGGGCAAATCCGCCCTGCCCTGGGACCACGACCTCAACCTCGGCTCGATCGGCGTGACCGGATCCTCGGCTGCCAATACGGTCGCCGAAACGGCGGATCTGGTCATCGGCGTCGGCACCCGGTTCCAGGATTTCACGACCGGGTCCTGGGCCCTTTTCAAGCATCCGGACCGACGTTTGTTGTCGATCAATATCGGCGCCTATGACGCGACCAAACACGGCGCTTTCGCGCTCGTCGCCGATGCCGATACCGCGCTCAAAGACCTGTCGGCTGCCCTCGGAACACACCGCAAGACGAGCCCGGACCCGGCCCTCAAAACGGCATGGATGGCTTCCGTCGACGCAGTGACCGCCGCTGCCGGTTCCGGCGACGGCGACAACCGTCTGCCGAGCGACATGCAGGTGATCGGCGCTGTCCAGCGCAGCGTCGATGACGACACCATCCTGTTGTGTGCCGCCGGCGGCCTGCCGGGCGAATTGCACAAGCTTTGGAAGACCACGCGGCCGAACGGCTATCACCTGGAATACGGCTTTTCCTGCATGGGATACGAAATCGCCGGCGGTCTCGGCGCCAAGATGGCACGCCCGGACCGGGAGGTGGTCGTCATGGTCGGCGATGGCAGCTACATGATGATGAATTCCGAACTGGCCACGGCTGTCATGCTCGGCCGGAAGATCATCCTCGTCATTCTGGACAATCGTGGCTTTGGCTGCATCAACCGACTGCAACGAGCGACCGGAGGTGTGAGTTTCAACAACCTGCTGGACGATGCGCGTCACGAAACCGCCTCGGCCATCGACTTTGCCGCCCATGCGGCGTCCATGGGCGCGACGTCGGAAAAGGTGCAATCCATCGCAGAGCTTGAAGCGGCCCTTGCCCGTGCCCGCGCCGCGCCTGGATGTTATGCCGTCGTGATCGACACCGATCCGATGCCGACGACGGAAGCGGGCGGACATTGGTGGGATGTCGCCGTGCCGGAAGTTTCCACTCGGGCGGAAGTAAGCAACGCCCGTACGGCCTATGAAACTGGTCGACAGGCCCAGCGGCTCGCCGACTAGGAAGGCGGCAGAGGCATTCATAATGTATTGGAGTGCGCGGCACCCTTTCGATGCGCGGCCCCAAAGGAGACGCCCATGCCTGACCTTTTGATCAGACCGTCCGGGACGAACGGCAAGGTGCACGACATTTCACCCGCGCGCGCCGGCTGGTCCTATGCCGGGTTTGCGCTCTATCGCCTCGATCCGGGCGAGATCGCCACCCAGGCGACCGGTGACCGTGAAGCGATGCTGGTCCTCGTTGAAGGCCGGGCGGATATCGATGTCGGGGACACTTCCTTCGGCGAACAGGGCGATCGCCTGGATGTCTTTGAGGGCACGCCGCCGGCCGCCGTCTATGCACCGGCGGGCACAACATGGACAGCGCGCGCGACCACACCCTGTGTGCTCGCAATCTGCACGGCACCCGGTTCCGGCACCCGGCCGGCAACGGCCATAAAGGACATCGATCGGGTGACCCGCGGCGTCGGCGCCAATACACGCTTCATCCATCCGATCGCCATGGAAGAGCGCGATGTGGCCGACAGTCTTTTGGTGACGGAGGTCTTCACGCCGGCCGGCAATTGGTCGTCCTATCCACCGCACCGCCATGACGAGGACGATTACCCGCACATGACCTATCTGGAGGAAACCTACTATCACCGCCTCAACCCGGCACAGGGTTTCGGCTTCCAGCGTGTTTTCACCGAGGACGGCGCGCTCGACGAGACGATGGCGGTTTCCGACCACGACGTGGTGCTCGTTCCGCGCGGTCACCACCCCTGCGGCGCGCCGCACGGCTATGAAATGTATTATCTGAACGTCATGGCCGGTCCCTTGCGCAAATGGCGGTTCCAGAACCATCCGGACCATGACTGGATCGCCGTCCGCGACGCCAGTTGAGGATAAGCCAATGATACGCATCGGATTGCTCGGCGCCGGACGCATCGGTCGCACCCATGCCCGCGCGGTGGCGGCGCTGCCGGACTCGGAGATCGCGGTCGTGTTCGATCCGGACGACGATGCGGCGGCACAGGTGCAATCGTTTACCGGCGGCCGCATCGCGTCGGTCGACGATATCCTCGCCGACCCGGAAATCGATGCGGTGATCATCGCCACGCCGACCGATTGCCATGCCGATCAGATCGAACAGGCGGCGCGGGCCGGCAAGGCGATCTTCTGCGAAAAGCCGATCGACCTCGATGTCGGGCGTGTCCGCGACTGTCTGAAGATCGTGGAGGAGACGAACGCCCGACTGATGGTCGGCTTCAACCGGCGCTTCGATCCGAACTTTGCCGAATTGAAACGCCGGATCGTGTCCGGCGCCATCGGCGAGCTTGAGATGGTGCAGATCGTGTCCCGCGATCCGGCGCCGCCGCCCATCCATTATGTGCGTCGGTCGGGCGGTCTTTTCCGGGACATGATGATCCATGATTTCGACATGGCCCGGTTCCTGCTCGACGAGGATCCGGTTGAGGTGTCGGCATTCGGCTCCGTGCTTGTCGATCCCGCGATCGGTACCGAGGACGACGTCGACAGCGCCGCGGCGACGCTGGTGACGGCAAGCGGCCGGATCGTCCAGATCTCCAATTCCCGCCGCGCCGTTTACGGCTATGACCAGCGAGTGGAAGTGCACGGCTCCGGCGGCCTCGTCAGCGCCGGTAATGTGAAGGCCAGCACGGTCACGCTTGCCGACGCCGCAGGCATCCGCGCCGATCCGCCGCTCGACTTTTTCATGGAACGTTATGCAGAGGCCTATCATGCGGAACTGGCGGCATTCGCGGCCGGTCTCAAGGGCGACGTGCCGCTGAGGCCGGACGGTCAGGACGGGTTGAAAGCTCTCCTGATCGCCGATGCGGCGGACCGCTCCCGGCGCACCGGGCAGGCCGTTCGCGTCGCCTACGATTGACAGGGAAGGAACACGTTTATGGATCTCGGCGTCGCCCTGATCGGATCCGGCTTCATGGGCAAGTCCCATGCCCTGGCCTATCGTGCTGTTCGCGCAGCCTTCGGCGACGTGCCCGCGCCGCGGCTTGAAATCATGTGCGACAGACCGCTGGAACGGGCCGAAATCTTTGCCTCCCAGTTCGGCTTTTCCCGCGCCACCGACGATTGGCGCGCCGCCGTCGCGGACCCGGCGATCGATATCGTCTCCGTCACCACGCCGAACGACCTGCACCACGACATGGTGCTGGCGGCGGCGGCGGCCGGCAAGCACATCTGGTGTGAAAAGCCGTTAGGGCTGACGCTGGAAGACGGAGAACGCATGGAACGCGCCGTACGCGAGGCGGGCGTGCATTCCATGATCGGCTACAATTACACCCACAATCCGACGATCCAGCATGCCAAGCGCCTGATCGCCGAAGGAGAAATCGGCCGCGTGACGCATTTCCGCGGCTTCGTCGACGAGGATTACCAGGCGGATCCGGAAACCCCATGGTCATGGCGCTGCCTGCGTTCGCGCGGCGGGCTCGGCGCGCTCGGCGATCTAGGATGCCACCTGGTCAGCCTCGCCTACGTGCTCGTCGGTCCGATCGAGAGCGTGCTGGCCGACATGCAGACCGTGCATACCGACCGGCCGAAGCGCGACGGCGGCCGCGGTCCGGTCGAAAACGAGGACCTGGCGAGCGCGCTCGTGCGGTTTCGCGACGGCTTCCAGGGGGTTTTGTGCACGACGCGCATTGCCTGGGGCCGTAAAAACAAGCTCGCCGTGGAAGTGCATGGCGAAAAGGGCACGCTCTGTTTCGACCAGGAACGTCTCAACGAATTGCAGCTCTTCCGCAACGAGGGGCATACGGCGGTCCAGGGCTTCCGCACCATCCTCGCCGGCCCGTCCCATCCGCCCTACGGCGCCTTCATTCCCGGCGCCGGCCATTCGCTCGGCTTCAATGACCAGAAGACGATCGAACTGGCGGCGTTCCTGCGCACCATTACCGGCGGCGCCAAATCCGGTCCCGACATCACCGAGGCGCTCGAATACGAGAAGGTCATCCACGGCATTGCGCGGTCGGCGGAGACCGGGGCTCGGGTGGTGATTTGATTGGCGGCGTCTTGGTCGGCGGGACAAGCCGGTGGTTATGGTGAGGGAGATAGGTGTGAGCCGTAAGGGCAGGCGCCGGACCCGAGGCGCTTGCCCCTCCTCCAATGCATTTTCCCCCGGTTTAACCCTACTGGATTCACATATCTCTGAGTTCCCATCCGTGTTTGACGGCTTGGAATTGGACGATGCCCTGTAACATGACGACGGGTCCGGGTTTGCCGTAATAGCCTGTCCAACCGCCGAGGCGGGCGAAGACCCAGGCCGC
>JBCDLT010000122.1:0-9134 GCA_038745065.1 Pseudomonadota bacterium
GCGGTTGCGATTTCCCCGCCCCAGGAATCTTCCACGTTCATCGGCAGACCCAGTTCGATGCACAGATCGCGGATCAGCCGGGCCCTGGTCAACCCGCCGAAGCGGTTGATCTTCAGGTTGATCATGTCCATGGCGCGGTCCCGGTAGCCGCGCAGCACCGCGTTCAGACTGTCCATGCACTCGTCCAGGATCATCGGATGGCGGCAGCGTTCGCGGACCGGCAAGCATTCCTCATAGGTCAGGCAGGGCTGCTCGATATATAGCCGGATGGCATGCTTGTCGGCGAGATGATCGACGGCATTGACGACGCGGATCGCGTCATGCTGGCGCCAGCCGGTATTCGCATCCGCGTCCATCACATCGCCGGGCTGCATGACGGCGGCCACCTCTTTGAAGCGCCGGATATCCGTGTCAGGGTCTTCGCCGACCTTGACCTGAAAATGCCGGAAACCGGCTTCCCGGTACGCGACCGTGCTCTCGGCCATGCGCTTCGGGTCGCCTCTTGTGACGACCTGGTAGAGCCGGATCCGGTCCTGCTGGCGGCCGCCGAGCAAGGCGTGGACCGGTTTGCCGACCGCCTTGCCGAGGATGTCCCAGCACGCCATGTCGATCGCCGACTTGACGTAGGGATGGCCCTTCAGCAGGTGGTCCATGCGCCGGCAGACCACTTCGGGTTCGCTCGGGTCGAGGCCGATCAGATCCGGCGCGATCGTTGCGATGCCGGTCCGGGCGCCGGCGGGATAGGACGGCAGGTAGGTCGGGCCCAGCGGACAGGTCTCGCCGAAGCCGACAAGGCCTTCGTCGGTATCGAGCCGCACGATGGTCGTGTCGAAGGCTGCGTGGGATTGGGTCGACCAGGAATACGAGCCTTCCTTGAGCGGCAGGTCGACCTGATAGACGGAAAGCCGTGTGATCTTCACCGGTCACTCCCCCCGGACGGTGGTTTTCGGTTTGGTGTTTATCGGCGCCAGGGGCAGGACCCTAATGGACGGCGTCGAACTTTTCCGGTTCGAGTTCGAACATGTCGGCGAGGACGAACAGCGCTTCTTTCTCTTCTTCGCTGATGCTGCTTCGGAACAGACCGCCTCCCGAGGCGCGCGCGATGTCAATTGCGCTGCGATAGAGCGAGAGGATGAAAGCTTCGTAGTCCGCAGGATCCAGCTTTTCTCTGAGCCACGGCACAATGGCCTTGGCGTTGTAGGCATTGCGTATCGCGCTCGGCGAGGTGCTGACGTAACGCGACAAGTCCTGCGCCGAAGCTGAAATCAGAACGTCCCGGTGCAGGTCATTGTCCAGTTCTTCCGCTCGGGCGAACTGGTCCCGGAACCGCTGGACTTCCTTTTCGTCGATGGTGCCGTCTGCGCCGGCGACGATGGCAAAGATCTGGAAGGGCAAGTGTTGCAGGAGATCCCATTGCCGTTCGGAAAAATCGTAATCCATTTGGACCTCTTGCGACCCCTATCTCTTTCAACGAAGGCCGGTCGATGACACCGGCCGGAGGGCACCGGAAAAAGGACTGACGCGCCTGTCCCGGAGTGCGAGATGGTATCGGTTTTCGAACGGCTTGCCTACGGGTCGCCCGGACGGGAGACGGTCACGTCCGACCGAGTTCGCGTCCGCGGTCGCGGGCGGCCATTGTGGCGCGCTGCATCAATGTCTCCATATCGGCCCCCTGCATCAGAACCGCCAGGGCCGCGGCCGTGGTGCCGGCGGGGCTGGTGACCTGTTCGCGCAGGACATTCGGCGGCGTGTCGCTTTCGGACGCAAGGTGGCCAGCGCCCATCACGGTCTGCCGGGCAAGCTGCATGGACAGGTTCGACGGCAGGCCAAGCCGTTCTCCGGCTGCGGCCAGGCATTCGATGAAGTGGAAGACATAGGCCGGGCCGGAGCCGGAAATCGCCGTCACCGCGTCCATCAGATCTTCGGTATCGATCCAGGCGCTGGCACCGGACGTCGCCATCAGGCTGTCGGTAAGGGCGCGCGTTTCCGCATCGACCAGGTGATTGGCCACCGACACCATCATGCCGAGGCCGATTGCGGCCGGCGTGTTGGGCATGGTGCGAATGATTGGCGTCGGTCCCGGCAGATAGCTGCCGAGCGTCGCCATGGTCACACCGGCAGCGACAGAGACGAAGGTCGTCGACCCGCCGGCGAAGCGGCCATAGGCCGGTGCCACCTTGTCCATCACTTGCGGTTTGACCGCCAGCACGATCAGGGCAGGGTCGAAATCGGATGGCAATGCGTCCGGCGTTTCCCAGACCGTCGCACCGGCTCCGCCTGCGCGTTCGCGAAGCGTCTCCGTCGGTTCGATGACGTGGAACGCAAGGTCGGGTCGGGCCGCGATCCAGCCCTTGAGCATGGCAAAACCCATATTGCCGCATCCGACGAGCAGGACGGCCTGGTTCATTGTTTTTCTCCGCATGTTCGGGGCAGCCTGCGCCCGGTGTCCGTCTTTTAGGCCGATTGCATTCGAAATCAAAGAAACCGGCGCTTTTGGCGTGCCTCGATTGACGCAAGTCAATGCCGGCCCGTTGGCCGCCGATAGCGTCATCGCTGATACTCCGAACAGTCTGTCGAGAGATCCGCCGACCACGGACGGGACTTTTCTGGTGCCGTCCGGATGGGCCGGCGAACGCCCTTGTGGAAAGGACCCATGATGGCACCACAGCAAACAGCGAAAAAGAACGGCGCAGGCTTGAGTGCGCCCTTTGCAGACCCCAACTTCCTGAAGGGTGGCGAGAACATGTTTTTTGCCATGGCCCATATCAACGGCGTGATGCTGAAATCGATCGTGCGGTACAATATCGAAACCCTGAATTTCGTTCAGGAACGGATGCGCAAGGACCTGATGATCGCGGAGAAGCTGACCGGGTGCACGTCGTTTGCCGATCTCCAGGATGCGACCTCCGATTTCTACAAGACCGCCTTTGAAGACTATTCCCAGGAAGCCGGCGTGCTGGCGAATCTGGGCGCAGGGCTGGCAAGCGACGCGGTCGAGGACGTGCGCAAGGAAGCCGCCAAGGCTGCACCGAACGCATCGTAATTCGGACAGTGTGAAGGGGACTTGATGGAACAGGCCGATACCGAAGCCATACCGTCCGTCGATCGGTCGGTGAGCCCCGCGTCCTCGGTTCGAATCCAACCGCCTGCAGCGGCAGAGTCCGGGACCGAGACCGAAAAGCATTTCGCGGATACGGCCATCCATGCGGCGATCGCACAGGCAACGCTCGGCATCTCGCCGATCAGCCTGGTCGAAGCCTATTTCGACTGGCTCCTGCATCTGGCGGTCTCGCCGGGCCGCCGGATGTATCTTGCACGCGAAGCCGGCGAGAACTGGCTCGCGCTCGTCGACTATGCGGCACGCGCCGCGGCGCAGGCGGAAGCGCCTGCGTCTTGCGTCGAGCCGGCGCCCGGCGATCGGCGCTTCCGTCATCCGGACTGGCGGATGTGGCCTTTTAATCTCATGCAGCAGTCCTTTCTCCTCTCGGAGAAATGGTGGCATAAGGCGACGCGCGGCATGCCGGGCGTGCGGCGCGACAACCAGCGCATGGTCGACTTTTACGGGCGCCAATTGCTGGACATGGCAGCGCCCTCCAACTTCCCGGCCAGCAACCCGGAAGTGATCGCCAAGGCCCTGCAGACCGGCGGAACGAACTTCGTCAGCGGCGGGCTCAACTGGCTGGACGACCTGAGAGACGCCCTGACCGGTTCGCAACCCGCCGAAGCCCTCGAATATGAGGCGGGACGCGACGTTGCCGTCACGCCGGGTGCCGTGGTTTTTCGCAACGACCTGATCGAACTCATCCAGTATGCGCCGACGACGGAGACGGTCAGGCCGCAGCCGATCCTGATCTCGCCGGCCTGGATCATGAAGTACTACATCCTCGACCTGTCGCCGGAAAACTCGCTGATCCGGTACCTGGTTTCAGAAGGGTTCACGGTCTTCGCGATCTCCTGGGTGAACCCGAACGCCGATATGCGCGAAACCAGTTTCGACGACTACCGGCGGCTCGGTCTCGCAACCGCGCTTGATGCGGTCTGCGCCATTACCGGAACGGAAAGCGTGCACGGAGTCGGTTATTGCCTCGGCGGGACGCTGTTCGCGATCGAGGCGGCGCGCATGGCCCGCGACGGCGACCGGCGGCTGGCATCGCTTTCGCTGTTTGCTGCCCAGGTCGACTTCACAGAAGCCGGCGAACTTACGCTGTTCATCAACGAGAGCCAGGTCGCGCTGCTGGACGACATGATGCGCGAGAAGGGGTATCTCGACTCAAGCAAGATGGCCGGCGCCTTCCAGTTCCTGCGCTCGCAGGACCTGGTGTGGTCGCGCATGGTCCGGTCCTACCTGATGGGCGAGCGTCCCGGCATGAACGATCTGATGGCCTGGAATGCCGATGCCACCCGCATGCCGCATCGCATGCATTCGCAATATCTGCGCCAGCTGTTTCTCGACAACGATCTCGCGGAAGGCCGGTTCAAGGTGCACGGCCGTCCGGTTTTCCTGGAAGATATCCGCGCGCCGGTTTTTGCCGTCGCGACCGAACGGGACCATGTGTCGCCCTGGAAGTCGGTTTTCAAGCTGCTGCATTTGCTCGACACCGACATTACCTTCCTCCTGACCAGCGGCGGACACAATGCGGGCATCGTGTCCGAACCGGGTCACCGGAACCGCCGGTACCGGGTGGCGTTCCACGAACATGATTCGCTGGGCCCGAACCCGGAGAGCTGGCTCGACACGGCCGAGGCGAAGGCCGGATCGTGGTGGCCGGAATGGGTGGACTGGCTGCAGCGCCAGTCCGGCGAACCCGTTTCCCCACCGACGCTGGGGGCGTCTGATCGTGGGTACCCGCCGCTTGACAAGGCACCGGGCACCTACGTTTTCCAGACCTGACGACAACGGGGCGGAATCGAGAGCATGACCCGCCAGCCTGTGGCCGGGGCGTGAACACAAAGCAGGAAGGAAACAACCGATGAAACCCGTGAGGACCTGGATTCTTGTCGCCGACGCCGAGGCGGCTCGCGTTATCGCGCATCCGGGACCGGGCAAGGGCTTGCACCAGATCCGGGGCAAAACCTATTGCGCCAAGACGCTGTTCGAACCGGCCGACCAGCAGGGCCGGACCTTTTCCAGCGCCCATACCGCACGCCACAAACTCGAACCGCATCTCGGCGGCGAGCAGCGCGAAACCCGCGCCTTTGCCGAAACCCTGATGGTCGAACTGGCGCGGTGCCATCGAAAGGGCTATTTCGACCGGCTGATCCTATGTGCGGCACCGGATATGCTGGCGCATCTGCGCAAGAAAGTACCGGGTCCAATGAAATCATGCGTCATGGCGGAAATCGCCAAGGACCTGACCAACGTGCCGACCAATTCCCTACCGCGTCATTTCGAGGACGTCCTGCGGGTCTAGTATGTCGGATTAGGAGTTGGGGCGATGCCGGGGGGCGATCTGGAAACCCACAAAGACGTCGTCAAATTTCTGTCGTCGCCGGCTGCATTCGACGACGGCAGCCGAACGGTTGACGTCATCACCACGCATGGTGCCGTGGTTTTTCTAGGCGACCGCGACGTCTTCAAGATCAAGCAGCCGGTCGCTTACGAGTATATGGACTTCTCCACGCTCGAACGGCGCCGGCAGGTCTGTGAACGTGAGATCGCGCTCAATCGACCCTTCGCGCCGTCGATCTATCTCGACGTGAAGGCCATCACACGGGAAGCCGACGGCGGGCTCGCGATTGACGGCTACGGCGAGATCGTTGAATGGGCCGTGCACATGCGGCGTTTCGACGAACGGCATGTGCTTGAGAACCTGGCGCGGTCCGGCGCACTCGGTGCGGACCTTGCCAACCGGCTCGGCGAAACGCTTGTCGACTACCATGCGGGGCTTCCGGTCGAGCGCACCGGCGATGGCGCGCAACGGATCAAGGAAATCATCGATGAACTCGGTCGCGCCTTTGCCGACCTGGGACCGGTGTTTCCGGCCGGCCGCGTCGACGCTTTTGACAGCGGGTGCGCGGCGGCCTTCGCATCGGGGGCTGCGCATCTCGACATGCGGGCCATGCGGGGCTTCGTGCGGCGGTGCCATGGCGATTTGCACTTGCGCAATCTGGTCCTGATCGATGGCGTGCCGACGCCGTTTGACGCGCTTGAATTCAACGAGCGCCTGGCGACCACGGATGTGCTCTACGACCTGGCCTTCCTGATCATGGACATGCTGCACCTGGACATGCGCGGCGCGGCAAATCGTGTGTTCAACCGCTATGTCCGGGCCGGCTGGGAGTTTGCAGCGCCACAGGGGTTCGCGGTGATGCCATTGTTCCTGGCGCTGCGGGCCGGCATCAGGGCCATGGTGTCGGCTCAGACCGCGTTGCGCGATCCCGACCACTCCGCCGCAAGCAATGAAGAGGCGGGCCGATATCTCGACCAGGCCGTTGCATTCCTGCAAAGGCGGGAGCCCGTGCTGGTGGCGGTCGCCGGATTGTCGGGGACCGGCAAGTCGACGCTTGCGGCCGACCTGGCGCCTTTGTTCGGGGCGGCGCCCGGCGCCGTGCTATTGCGCAGCGATCTGGAGCGCAAGC
Organism: Pseudomonadota bacterium; assembly: GCA_038745065.1. Classification (GTDB taxonomy): domain Bacteria; phylum Pseudomonadota; class Alphaproteobacteria; order Rhizobiales; family JANQQB01; genus JANQQB01. The sequence continues at coordinate 6,580 of JBCDLT010000122.1, forward strand.
AGATGTTCGACGTGCCGGATCTTGAACGCCTGCCGGCGGAAACATATACGCGGGAAGCCAGCGACCGTGTCTATGCGAGGCTGATCGACAAGGCGTCGATCGCTCTGGAGCAGGGCCAGGCGGTGATCCTCGATGCGGTGTTTTCAACGCCTGGCGAAAGGTATGCGGCACAGCAGCTCGCAAACCGCGCCGGTGCGCCCTTTCGAGGTCTGTGGCTTGACGCGCCGACCGCCTTGTTGCGCGAGCGGGTCGCCGGTCGCCATGGCGATGCCTCGGATGCCGACGTCACGGTGGTTGATCTTCAAGCTGAACGCTTCCAAACGCTGACCGATGGCGAGGCCGGGCCCTGGATCACGGTCGATGCCTCGGGTTCACGGGCCGCTACGCTGACGACCGCCCGTGCGCTTCTGGCGTCCGATGCGTTTGGCTCAAAGGTGTTCTCGGAACCGCTCGAGGCCTGACGCCAGTGTTCAGGGCACCAGGACCGCGGCGCCGGTAAAGCGTCCCTGTCTCAGATCTTCCAGCGCCTCGTTGGCGGCTTCCAGCGGATAGGCATGGACTTCGGTGCGGATCCCGGCCTGTTCGGCGAGCGGCAGGAATTCCAGACCATCCTGCCGGGTCAGGTTGGCAACCGACCGGATCGACCGTTCCTCCCACAAAAGATCGTAGGCAAAACCCGGAATGTCGCTCATGTGGATCCCGCCGCAGACAACGCGGCCGCCCTTGCGTACGGCCTTCAGGGCGGCCGGCACCAGGGGTCCGGCGGGTGCGAAGATAATGGCGGCATCCAACGGTTCGGGCGGGGCCGTGGTCGAGGCGCCGGCCCAGACGGCGCCGAGCGCGCGCGCGAAATCCTGGGCCGCGCTGTCTCCGGGACGGGTAAAGGCATAGATCTGGCGACCGTCGTAACGGGCAAGCTGGATCAGGATATGGGCGGCCGCGCCGAAGCCGTAGAGGCCGAGCCGCTCGGCATCGCCGGCCATGCGATAGGACCGGTATCCGATCAGGCCGGCGCACATCAGCGGTGCGGCCTCGACAGCGTCCAGGGCGGTCGAAAGCGGAAAACAATAGGCCGCATCGGCCCGGGCATATTCGGCATAACCGCCATCCAGACCGTACCCGACAAAGCCGGGCGTATCGCAGAGATTTTCATGGCCGGCACGGCAATAGGAACAGGTGCCGCAGGTATGGCCGAGCCAGGGAATGCCGACGCGATCGCCCGGCTTCGCGCCGCTTACACCGGTGCCCGCTTCTACGATCTCGCCGACGATCTCATGCCCGGGGATCAGCGGCAGCTTGGGTTCTGTCAGGTCGCCGTCGACTACATGAAGGTCGGTTCGGCATACCCCGCAGGCCAGAACGCGCACGACAATCGTGCCCGGCAGGGCTTCGGGTCTCGGAACGTCCGCCAAACGCAGACGCTTTCCGATCCGGTCGAGCACCATGGCTCTCATTCCAGTCTCCCGGCCCATTTTTGGTGCGGCAAGGTTGTGCCGTCGGACAGACTAGGTCGCTGCCTTGCTGTCGTTATTGACACGGATCAGATGGTTGAATGCCGATCACAGTCGGGACGTTGGACGGCCGCTTGCGGCTGCGACGGCGCATTGCGCGGCCGGGCGGATCGCGATAGGTCTCGGTCTTTCGGTCCATGCGGTTCCATTCCATGTCGGTTGCTTCTCCCCAAGCCCTTCCGCGCACAGGATTTGTGCTCCTGGCGGCGCTCGGTCTGTTCTGGGGGCTGAACTGGCCGGGCATGAAGATTGCGCTCGCGGAATTGCCGGTCTGGTGGTTTCGCTCCATGAGCGTAGCGGCCGGCGCGGTGGGCTTGCTTGCCATTGCCAGGCTCACCCACGGAAGGATGCGCCTTGCGCGTTCGGATATCGGTCCGATGGTCCTGTGCGCGGTGTTCAACATTCTCGGCTGGCACCTGTTTACCGGCTATGGCGTGGCGCTCATGCCGGCCGGGCGGGCCTCGATCATCGCTTTCACCATGCCTGTCTGGGCGGCGCTGTTCTCAAGCCTTTTGCTTGGGGAAGCCATGACCCGCTACAAATATGCCGGGCTGGCGATGGGGGTTACAGGCCTGGCGATCCTGATCGGACCCGATCTGTTGGTGCTTCAGAAGGCCCCGCTCGGCGCGTTTTTCATGCTCTGTGCGGCCCTGTCCTGGGCGTTCGGCACGGTGCTGTTCAAGAAGTTCGACTGGCAGGCGCCTGTTGCGGCGCTGGTCGGATGGCAATTGGTCGTCGGATTTATCGTCATCACGCCCGGTGCACTTCTGATGGAGCCGGTTCCCGATTTTACCGGTCTCAGCGCACAGGCCGTCATCGCGCTCGCCTATCTGTTCACCATTCCCATGGTGTTCTGCTATTGGGCCTATTTCAACGTGGTGCACATGTTTCCTGCCGCCATAGCGGCGATCGGAACGCTGGCAGTGCCGATCGTCGGGGTCTATTCCAGCGCGTTGATCCTCGGTGAACCGGTCGGGTGGGCGGAGTTTGTATCGATGAGCCTGATTTGCGCCGCGTTGGCCTCGGTGCTGGTTTTGCCGGGAC
>JBCDLT010000123.1:0-8741 GCA_038745065.1 Pseudomonadota bacterium
CAGGGCTGCGATCACTCCGATGTAGGAGATCAGGCCCAGGAACGTGAGGTCCACATCCGGGAAGCCGGCCCAGGCGAGCGCACCGGGGGCCAGGAGGTAGTTCAGGATCAGATTGTTGGCCGGAACGGTGATCGACTGCACGATCATCACCGAGATGCCGAGGCCGAGCGCGGTCGAGATCTTTTTCGACACGGCGATGAACGTGCACATGCCGAGGAAGAACGAGAGCGCAAGATTCTCGACGAAGATCGCCTTGACGGCAAGCGAGACGAGGGCTTCCATCAGTGCGCCTCGACCGTCTGGATCTTGTATTCGCGTTCCTCGACCTGCCCGGGTTTCCAGCTCCGGAAGGCCCAAATGATCAGCCCGATGATGAAGAAGGCCGACGGCGGCAGCAAAAGCATGCCATTCGGCACGTACCAGCCGCCATTGTTCACGGTCTGAAGGATCGTCACGCCGAACAGACTGCCGGATCCGAGCAGTTCGCGCACGAAGCCGACCAGCATGAGGATCAGTCCGTAACCGAGACCGTTGCCCACCCCGTCGATAAAGGACGCGACCGGTGGATTTTTCATCGCGAAAGCCTCGGCGCGACCCATCACGATGCAGTTCGTAATGATCAGTCCCACGAAGACCGAGAGCGTTTTCGAAATCTCGAACGCGTAGGCTTTCAGGAACTGGTCGACCACGATGACCAGCGACGCGATGATGACCATCTGCACGATGATCCGGATCGAGCCCGGAATGTGGTTCCTCAGCATGGAGATGAACATCGATGAGAAGCCGGTCACGAAAATGACCGCCAAGGCCATAACGAGGGACACTTGCAGCGACGAGGTCACCGCCAGCGCCGAACAGATGCCCAATACCTGAAGCGTGATCGGATTATTGTCGACCAAAGGGTCGACCAACAATCCCTTCCGCGTCTGGCTCATGAGATCTCTCCTGATTTGAGATTTGCCAGAAAGGGTTGGTAGCCTGCCTTGCCCATCCAGAAGCGTACCAGATTGTCGACGCCCACCGATGTCAACGTCGCGCCGGCAAGTGCGTCGATATGGTAATCCGAACCGGCCGGCGGCGGTGTCTTGGCCACCGTGATCTGCAGGGTTCCGTCGTCATCCGAAAGGCGCTTGCCGGCCCAGAGCGATTTCCAGCGCGGATTGTCGACTTCCGCTCCAAGGCCCGGTGTCTCGGCATGCTGGTAGAATTGCAGGCCGAATATGTCGTTGCCGTTCTCTTCCACCGTTATGAAGCCGTAGAGCGTCGACCAAAGCCCGTATCCGTGGATCGGCAGGATGACCTTGTCGAGCGATCCGTCGTCGTTCCGCAACAGGTAGATTGTCACGAATTTCGACTGGCGCCCGATGGACGCCGGATCGTCCTCCAGCGCGATGGATGTCTGCGGATCGTCGGCCGCGGCCAGATCGTCGAACGTTGCGGGGTCGAATTCATCGGTGAACCGACCGGTCGCAATTTCGAGGACATGGGGTTCGAAGGCTTCGAAAGCTTCGACGACGTCCATGCCGGGCTCGTAGAGACCGGCGACCTGCAGGATGTTGATCTGCTTGTCCTTGAGCCGGTTGACGTCCTGCACCGGACGCAGCGCGACCGCCGTGGCCGACACGACCATGGACGCGACGAGGCAGACTGAAACGGCGACAAAGATGGTCTTGGGCACCGAATCGGACGGCAGGTCCAGAAAGCGTCGGATCAAACCCTTGCTCTGTTTCGGTTCGTCAGGCATTGCGCCGTGCTCTCCGTCGAATGTTCGCCTGCACTACGAAATAGTCTATGAGTGGCGCAAAGACGTTTCCAAACAGTATCGCCAGCATCATACCCTCCGGAAACGCCGGATTGATGGCGCGTATCATCACCACCATGACGCCGATCAGCGCACCGTAAATATAGCGTCCGAGGTTCGTGTGCGACGCCGATACCGGTTCTGTGACCATAAAGGCCAGCCCGAACGCGTAGCCGCCCACGACAAGATGCCAGTACCACGGCATGGCGAACATCGGATTGGAGTCGGATCCGATCAGGTTCAGCAATGTCGAGAACCCGATCATGCCGGCCAGACATCCCACGACGAGGCGCCAATTGCCGATCTTGGTCGCAAGAAGGAACGCCAGTCCGATCAGACAGGCAAGTGTGGACGTCTCCCCGAAACTGCCCTGGATCGTGCCGATGAACGCGTCCATCCAGCTCATGCCGTTGGCGGCAAGCTGCTGATAGCCGTCCGATGCCGACACGGACAGCGCGGTTGCGCCGGAAAAGCCGTCTACCGGTGTCCAGATCGTATCGCCGGACATCTGGGCCGGGTAGGCGAAGTAAAGAAACGCCCGACCTGTCAAGGCGGGGTTGAGGAAGTTTTTGCCTGTACCGCCAAACACTTCCTTTCCGATAACCACGCCGAACGATATCCCGAGCGCCACCTGCCAGAGCGGCGCTGTTGCCGGCATGATCAGCGTGTAGAGCATCGATGTGACGAGAAAACCCTCGTTCACTTCGTGCCGCCGAATCGTCGCGAACACGACCTCCCAGAAGCCGCCGGCAACCAGGGTCACGATGTAGATCGGAAAGAAGTAGAGCGCTCCATGGATCATATTGGCCGCGAGGTTATCGGCGTTGAAACCGACGCCGAAGCTCGCCAGGATCCAGGCCCGCCATCCTGAGGGCTCAAGCCCAGAAGCAATCGCGAGATTTGCCTGCAGGCCGGTATTGTACCAACCGAAAAGGATGCACGGTATCGTCGCCAGGACCACGTAGGTCATGATCCTTTTCATGTCGATATAGGACCGGGCATGCGGCGCCGCGGTCGTTACCGTCTTTGGTGTGTAGAGGAAACTCTCCACCATCTCGTAGATGGGGAAGTACGTTTCCCACTTTCCGCCCTTTTGGAAATGCGGTTCGATCTGATCGAAAAAGCTGCGTAGACCCAACGCCTTACCCCTCCTTCTCGATCTTGGTCAGGCAGTCACGCAAAGCAAGGCCGTATTCGTACTTGGCCGGGCAGGCGAAACTAACGAGACCGAGATCCTCCTCGTCAAGCTCTAGAACGCCAAGGTCTTGAGCCGTGTCCGTATCCATTACGAGAAGCGCCCGCAAGAGCTGCGTTGGCAAAAAGTCCTGCGGCATAAGCTCTTCGAACGTGCCCGTCGGCACCATGGCACGCCGTCCGCCGTTCAGATTCGAGGTCAGGGCGTAGAGCTTCTTCGATATGGCCGAGCCCAGCACCGGCTGGAAGGCATATTTGCCTGCCATCGGACGGATCCAGCCCATTGGAATCTGCTTGCGATCCTCTTCGATTACGGTGACCTGTCGGTCGTAGCGTCCAAGGTAGGCGTCCGACCCCTCGCCCGCGCGGCCGCTCAGGATCGACCCGGAGATCATGCGCACCGGCACGGATGCATCGATTTCACCCTCCGTCAGGTCGAGCATCGATGCGCCCATGACCGTCCGCACAAGACGGGGTTTCCTACAGAGCGGGCCGGCAAGGGCAATGACACGTTCGGCATCGAGGTGCCCGGTCGCCAGGAGTTTTCCGATGGCGATCACGTCCTGATACCAGATGGTCCAGACGGTCCGCCCGGCCGTGGGTGTTTCAAGAAAATGCATATGCGTGCCCGGCAGCCCGGCGGGATGCGGACCGGAAAACTCCGCCGTCTCGACGCTCGCGATGTTCCTGCCAGGATTGTCCGCGCCGATTTCGCAGCACAGATAAGTTCGGCCCTCGCTGAGGCTCGCAATTGCCTCCAGCCCCCTGACGAAAGCCTCCTCCGCTGCTTTGATCACCACGGCCGCGTCCGGCGCCAGCGGTTCGGTATCCATGGCTGTGACGTAGATCGCTGCCGGCCTCGACGACACCGGCGGAACCTTCGAATAGGGCCTTGTCCGGAACGAAGTCCACAATCCCGCGGCACAAAGGCGCTCTGCCAAGCCGTCGGCTGTGTTTGTGTCGCCCACGCCGGAAAAGTCCACAGGGTCGGCCGCGTCCTCCATTGCCTGGATTTCCACGCTGATGAGGACGCGCCGCGCACCGCGGTTGATCGCCTTCACACGGCCGGCGATCGGCGAGACGATGTGCGCCTCGGGAACATCCTTGTGGACAAATAACGGCGTGCCGGCGCCGACAAGATCACCTTCCTGGACGGAGAGCCGTGGTTTCAGGCCGAGATAGTCGGCGCCGAGCACCGCAGCGGTGCGGATTACCGGGCCCGGATGGATCTCCTGAACCGGCGCGCCGTTAAGGGGCAGGTTAAGACCCTTGCGTAATTCAAAGTGCTGCAAACGGTTCCCCCAGTCTCACATTCAAAGGACGAGCGGTTGCGTCCAAGCTGATACCGCGTTGGCACAAAAAAACCCATACTCTTTTGACATTTGTGACATAAATCCTTGCAGTGAATCGGTCCAGATCCGCATTGCTGAAAACACATTGCGTTATGTCCATCCACTTCGCGGCTTAAGCTTGGGTTAAGACGATGCAACGGCTCCTCCTGCTCGGTCTCGTCGTGATCCTGACCGCCTGCAAGGCGGATACGGCGAAACTGGAGTTTTCCGGCGAGACGATGGGTACAACCTACTCGATCGTCGCCCTGGATCCGACGGCTACTCTTGAGGAAGAGGATGTAAAGGCCGCGATCGAGCGCACCCTGTCAGAGGTGAACGCCAAAATGTCCAACTGGGATCCGAACTCGGAGATTTCCCGCTTCAATGCGGCCGAGAGCACGGAACCGGTTGAAATTTCACCTGAATTGGCAACGGTCATGGAGGCCGCCGATGCGGTTCACGAGGCGAGCCTCGGACAGTTTGACGTCACGCTTGGCCCGCTTATCGAATTGTGGGGCTTTGGCGCGCGCACGCCGGAGAGCCCGATTCCCTCTGACGCTTCGATCACGGCCGCCTTGGACAGCGTGGGCCAGTCAAAGGTTCTGACCCTGACCAAAGACCCGGCAACGCTGAGCAAGAAGCGGTCGGACACGTCGGTCTATCTGGCGGCGATCGCCAAGGGACACGGTGTGGATGAGGTCGCGGCGACGCTCGAGCGATTCGGTATCGAGGATTTCATGGTGGAGATCGGCGGCGATCTCTACGCGTCCGGTAAAAATCCCGACGGACAGCCCTGGCGCATTGGCATTGAACGTCCGGACGCCACCGATCGTGCCGTGGAGGAGGTCGTCGCCCTCAGCGGTCTTGGCATGGCCACGTCGGGCGACTATCGGAACTATTTCGAGGAGGACGGCGTGCGCTATTCGCACATCATCGACGCCGTAACCGGACGCCCGGTTACGCACAAGACGGCGTCGGTTACCGTTCTGGCGGAGAGCGCGATGCTGGCCGACGCTTGGGCCACTGCGCTTCTGGCCCTCGGACAAGAACGCGGCATGGCGGTCTCGAAACGGCATGATCTTGCCGTATATTTCATAGTGCGCGATGAAGGCGTGACGGAAACCGGTTTTTCGACACGTGTTTCGCCTCGGTTCGAGGCAGTGCAGGCTGGTAAGTGAGGCAAGGATAAAGTGGCTACATTCCTGTTTGCGTTCGGCTTTTTGTTGCTCATTGTGCTTGGCATGGCGCTGGGCGTGATCCTGAACGGCCGCACGATCAAAGGAAGCTGCGGCGGCCTGAATGCGATTTCAGGCGCGGATCGGTGTGCCGTCTGCAACAAGGAGATCGACCCTGAGAGCCCGCTCAGGGAACGCCTTGCCTGCCCGAACCTGCAGGAAGGCGGGCGAGGGAAGGCAGTTGGCGGAGAGGCGAAACTGTAATCGGGTGTGCCGGTCCTCGCCTGAACACTAACCGACCTCCAAAGGAATGAAGCCGAGCGCCAGGAGGCACGTGGCTGCAACGAGGCCGAACAGCCACAATTGCCATTTCGGACCCTGGGATTTCCAGACCCGCCGATACCGGTATCCGGCGAGCACGGCCAGAACAAAAAGCGCGGTTGCCACGACCGGAGTGAGCATCAGTTCAGAAAATGGCATGTCAGGTGATTCCCAGATCGCGCCTATTCGGCTAACATTTGACCAATCGTAATGGTCTGACACTCAGGCGTGGAGGGTATATCCGATGCCAAGTTCTTACCAAGCCCCGATGCGTCAGGATGCGGAGCGTAAGCCGAAGACTGTAAGCCAGTCGACGAAAAGCAACCTGTCGAACGATACCGCCACCGTAAGCAAGCTGCTCGACGGCAAAGGCGGCAGCGTGTTTTCGGTCAAACCGGAAGACACGCTTTTGTCTGCGACCAAGCTGTTGCGGGAAAAGGGAATCGGCGCCCTCGTCGTGACCGGCCCGGACGGCGATCTGCAGGGAATCCTGTCGGAACGCGATATCGTGCGCAAGCTTGCGGAAACCGAAGACGTGTCGCTTCAGCAAACCGTTGATCAGAACATGACGCGCAAGGTGGAAACCTGCGCGCCGGACGATACGCTCGTCTCGGTTCTGCGCAAGATGACAAAAGGCCGGTTTCGGCACATGCCGGTGGTCGACGACGAGAAGCTGTGCGGCGTGATCACGATCGGAGACGTCGTGAATTACCGCTTGACCGAACTGGAGCACGAAGCGCTTCAGTTGAAGCAGATGATCGTGGGTTAAGCGTTTCCTGGCATAAGATTGCGGCGCACCGCTATGCGGTATTGCCCGGCACCAGGCGGGTCGGGACCTCAATGACGTCCGCCACCGGTTCGTCGTGAATGCGGGCAACGAGAGCTTCTGCGGCGCTTTTGCCCAGGCGCGTCGCGGCCATCGTCGTTGTTGTGAGCTTTTTCTCCAGGATCGATGTGACGTCCATGCCGCCCCACCCGGCAATGCCCATATCGTCGGGCACGGCAATTCCGTTCGCCGAGCAGAAAGAGAGGCCGCCGACCGCCATGGCGTCGTCCTGATAGTAGATGGCGTCAAGCGAGGCGTGCCGCGACAACAGCGTTTCTGTTCCGTAGAATCCGGCATAAAAGCCCGGCCGGTCGTTCAGAATCTCGGTTTCGAGCGGTGCCAGGCCTGCATCGCGGATCGCCTCGGCGCAGCCGGTCATGCGGGTGCGCCCCATGCCCGGCGCGTGCGGTTCCGCGCCGACATAGCCGATTTTCTGCCGGCCGCGCGAGACCAGCAGCCGGCCCATTTCGTAGCCGCAATCGAAGTGATTGACCCCCACCGACACGTCCATCGGTCGTGTATTGAGTTCCCACATTTCGACAACGGGAATGGAGGCCGCCTGCAACATCGCCGTGGTCTGCGGCGAATGCCGGCGCCCGGTAAGGATCACACCGGTCGGCCGCCAGGACAGGAGCGCCTTCAGCCAGCTTTCCTCGACGTCGAGCCGCTGTTCGTAAGTGCCGATCATGGTCTGATAGCCGAAGCGCGCGAGCGTTCGGTCAATGGTTTCCACCACGTCGCCGAAAAGGCCGCCGGATAAGCGCGGTACCAGCACGCCGACCAGTGTCGAGGCCGCATCGGAGGCAAACGCAACGGCGAGCCTGTTCGGCACGTAGTTCAGGCGGTTGGCTTCGCGCAGCACCCGTTCCCGGGTCTCCTCGGAAAATCCGCCGGCATCGCGCATGACGCGCGAGGCGGTCATTTTCGAGACCCGGGCGGCACGGGCGATTTCTGCCAGGCTGGCGCGTTGTTTCTTGTCTTTCATCGGTGCTTTGTCGGTCTTGCGAACATCCATGAACGGCGCAATGGTATCGATAACATATTTTTACTTGACGGGGTTAGAGCCGGGCGCGCAAGCTGGGTACCGTTACCGGTAACGCACATCATAAACGTGCGACCCGCAAGGAGGAAACCGCGTGCCTGGAAGGCGGCAGGACGGTCTGTTTTTCGACAATGTCGTCAAGACCTTCGGCGGCACGCACGCCTTGCGCGGCGTCTCGCTGCACATCGCGCGCGGCGAGATTGTTGCGCTGCTCGGCGAAAACGGCGCCGGCAAGTCGACGCTGATCAAGGTGCTGGGCGGCATCCACAAGGCCGACAGCGGTTCGGTATTGATTGACGGCGAGCCGTACCACCATCAGGCCGGACGGGTGAACCATCGTCAGGCCGTCGCTTTCATCCATCAGGATCTCGGTCTCATCGAATGGATGACGGTCGCCGAAAACATGGCTTTGGCGCAGGGTTTCACGTTGCGGACCGGGCTGATCGACTGGCGGTCCGCAGAACGCCAGGCCGAGGCGGCGCTGGAGCGGGTCGGCTGCCATTTCGATCCGACGACGCGGGTTTCAGATCTGACACGCACCGAAAAGTCGCTGGTCGCCATTGCCCGGGCGCTCGCCGTGGATTGCGATTTCCTGGTGCTGGACGAACCGACGGCGAGCCTGCCGGCCGACGAGGTCGAGCGGTTGTTTGAATCCCTGCGCCCGCTCCGCGACCGCAATGTCGGCATGATTTATGTGTCGCATCGCCTCGATGAGGTGTTCCGCATTGCCGACAGGGTTTCGGTCTTGCGCGACGGCGCCATGGTTGGCGTTCGCGACGTCGCCCACACCGATCCGGACGAACTGGTCGGGCTGATCGTTGGGCGCACCACGCGCGACGTGATCCGCCCGAAGGCCGACGAGGGCGATCCGATCCTGACTGTCGAGCAATTGACGACGGCCGATGCAGGGCCCGTGGATTTTGCCGTCAGGAAGGGCGAACTGGTCGGTCTGGTCGGTCTGCGGGGAGCTGGCCATGAAGATGTCGGACGCGCCCTGTTCGGTGCGCTCGACCATGCCGGTCATATCCTGCTCGGCGGCGCGGAACCGGAC
>JBCDLT010000124.1:0-8668 GCA_038745065.1 Pseudomonadota bacterium
TGTCCGCTCGTTTGCCAGGCGCGGGTTTTCAGTCAACGTCCATGTTCGAGCGGAGCCATTGGCAGCCGCCCGCGTCTGTGGGTACTCACGATGCTGGGGTCGAAATATTGTCCGAACCATTCGGGCAAAGACGTCAGCAGACAGTCTAGCGCTGCGGCCGCACCTCCGCGCCCGGCTCTTCCGGCTCCGTGTCAACCATTTCCGCCGGAAAACCCGGCGCCCTGACTTCGAGCCCCGTGGCGTCTTCGAGGCGCCGGATGATGTTCGGCGACCATTCGCGCGGGCCGTACCGGGACTGGCCGTCCTCGAAGATCTCGATCAGGAGCGGCGAAAGCGCGAGCGGCACCGATGCCGCGTCGGCGACGGCCTGGAACAGGCCGATATCCTTCAGGACAAGGTCCATCGTGAAATTGATGTCCCGCGAGCCGTTCAAAATCACCTGGCTTTCGGTCTCGTGCACAAAGGAATTGCCGGACGAGATGCGGATCGCCTCGTAGGTCGTATTCAGATCGAGACCGGCTGCCTTTGCCGTCGCCAGCGCTTCGCACAGCGAAACCAGGTTGGCGGTTGCAAGATAGTTCGTCATGACTTTCAGAACCGATGCCGTACCGATCGGGCCGGTGTGCAGGATGCGGCGGCCAAGCGTCTTCAGTACCGGCAGCGCGCGCTCGAACACATCCCGTTCGCAGCCGGCAAAGATCGAAATGTTGCCGGTCGCCGCGCGATGGCAACCGCCTGATACGGGACATTCGATCGGGTGCGCGCCGCAGGCCGAGACGAGGCCGGCCATGCGCTGCACTTCCGCGGCATCGGTAGTCGACATTTCCGCCCATATCGCGCCGGCTCGAAGGCCGGCCAGCAGGCCGTCCTCGGCCTCCATAACCTCAGAACAGGCAGCCGGCGAGGGCAGGCAGGTGATCACCATATCGCACGTTTCGGCGAGTGCGCGCGGCGTCTCCGCCCAATTTGCGCCGTCTTCGAGGAACGGCGCGGCGGCCGCCCGGTCAAGATCGCGGACAGTGAGGTCGTAGCCGTTGCGCAGCAGCGCGCCCGCCAGTTTGCCGCCGACATTGCCGAGGCCGATAAATCCGATTTTCATGGCGCTTCCTTCCCTGCGCTGCGGTGCCGCCGGGTTACGCTGCATTCGAGAGATTAGGAAGGAAAAAAACGACGTGTTCGGACCGGCGTGCGGACGCCGCTCCGACCGTGCCCGCGCTCAGACGCTGTACGGTGTGTCCTGGACGTACATGTAGTCGACGGCCCGCTTCAGCAACAGCTGGCAGACATGCTGTTCCTCGCGGCTGGAATGCAGCGGGATGGCGAGAATCAAGGCGCGTTGGTCCAGATGCGATTTCAGTCGGCTGACCAGGGTCGGCGCCATCCACGAATCGAAGTCCTTGAGGTGGCTTCGGAATTGCCAGTCGTCCGCGTCGTCGGGTTGCCAATCGCCGGGATCGAGTCCGTTATCAGCTTCGTAAAGAAAGACCGGTGTGGATTTTGTCCCGTTGTCTCCTGTCGTCAACGTGTCCGTATACCGGCCGAGATGATGGCGAGAGGCAATCACGGCCAGCATGCGACCGCCGCCCGTCCCGTCGACGAACTCGCCAAGGAGTATGCGGGCATCCGCGGGATCGTGCGTGACACCCAGGGCGATCCGGACCCGAAACGCCGGATCGTCAGGTCCATGGGCTCGGCGGGACCCGTTGGCCCCGCGACCGTTCGCCGAACGGAACGGCGATGTTGGATTATGAGCGATGATCATGGGAGACCCCATTCCCCATCGTTGCCGGTTCAAGATACGAACGCCGCGTGATCAGTCCTGCTCCTGCAAGGTCTTGGCTCTGAGGCGTTCAATATCGCGTACCCGCACAAGGTTCGTTTGAGGCAGATCAATGACGCCGTCACCTTTGAGCGCTGTCAGATTGCGGCTGACCGTTTCGATCGTGAGACCGAGAAAGTCCGCGATATCGGACCGCGTCATGGGCAGGTGAAACGACACCGGTCCGTTGGACCCCTTGGCCTCGCGCGCCGCCAGGGCCACCCGAAAGGATGACAGCTTCTCGCTGGCGGACTTGCGGCCGAGCACCACAAAGTGGTCCTGCATGGAATTCAGGCTTTCGGCCGTGAATTGCAGCAATTGCTCGGCAAATTCCGGCCGGTCCTTGATGATGGTCGAAAGCGCCGAGCGCCGGATTGCGCGCACTTTGGCCGGCGCGATGGCTTCGCAGGTAGCGTGGTGAATCTCGTCATGGGTCAGACCGACCAGTTCACCGGGAAAGTTGAAGGCGACAACCAGCCGGCGGCCGTCGCTCAGGAACTTCGATGTTCGGATCACACCTTCCAGCACTTCGTAGACGTAGCCGGCATCGTCCCCTTCGTAGAACAGGGCGTCGCCGTTTGAGAGGCTGCGAACTTGGGCGGAATCGTGCCGCGGCGCATCGTAATGCGGGCGAAACTGTTGATCGAGGGGGATGGCGTCTCCGATATCGACGGCGATGTTCATGGCTCATATCCTCCTTGGCGTTGAGGCAGTTTCACCATGCGGCCGTAACGGCGTGATGCCGCAATTGTATCGCTGTGTAATTTCTTGTAACCAAGAACGACCTTCATTTCACGTCGGTGTGGCGCTGATCGAAAATGACCGTTGAGCCGCGGAAAACCCGTATCCTTGTGGTCGACGACGATGCCAAGGTTCGGACGTTGCTGCGCCGGTGTTTCGAGCCGGAGGGCTATCTCGTGTCTGAAGCCGCGACCGGCGCGGAAGCTCACGCCGAACTGGCCGCCGAGAACTACGATCTCATTACGCTCGATCTCAATCTGGGCGCGGAAGACGGCCTCACCCTGGCGCGCGAGATCCGCGCGGATTCAGATGTTCCCATCATCATGGTTACGGGCAAGGGCGACCTGATCGACACGGTTGTGGGCCTTGAGGTCGGTGCCGACGATTACATTTCCAAACCGTTCCATGTCCGCGAAGTGCTGGCCCGGGTGCGCAGCGTGTTGCGCCGTGCCGAAAGTAAGGCTGCGCTTAGGGAAAATCGGGAACAGCCCGCCGATCCGGGATCGCAGACCTATTGCTTCGACCGCTGGCAGGTGGATTTCCAGCGCCTGGACATGCGCGACAGCGACAACGTCAAAAATACGCTGACCACCGGCGAGTTCAGCCTCCTGGAAGTGTTTGTCAACAATCCCGGCCGGGTCATGACCCGGAACGTCCTGATGGACAATCTGCGCGGCCAGGACTGGGCGGCGAACGACCGCAGCATCGACAATCAGATCGCGCGATTGCGCAAGAAGATCGAACGCGATCCGGCTCAGCCCGAGCTCATCAAGACGGTGCGCGGTGCCGGTTATACGTTTACGGCCAAAGTCGATAAACGCGTTTGAACACGAACCGCTTCACACCGTCTCCGACAGCACGATCCGGAGCGCTTCCGAGAGTTCGGTCTGACGGTAGGGTTTGCGCAGGAGCCGGACCTGTCGTTCGCTCAGACGGTCCGGATTGACAAGGTCTTCAGCATAACCGGAAGTGAGCAGGACCTTGATGCCGGGATCTCTTTCGCGGGCCCGTTCAACGAGTTCATACCCGTTCAGCCCGCCGGGCATGACCAGGTCGGTAAACAACAGGTCGATATCGCCGAACTGGTCGAGGAGTTCCAGAGCTTCCGGACCGTCCCCCGCTTCGGTGACCCGGTATCCGAGATCCCCGAGGCGCCGGACGGTGAGGGCACGCACCCGTGCATCGTCTTCGACAACGAGTACGTGTTCGCCGGCGCCGCGTGCGGCATGCGATATATTGGTGATTCTGTTGGCGCTTTCTTCGGCTTCTTCGTGACGCGGCAGGTAGAGGTTGACCGTCGTTCCGATGCCCGGCTCGCTGTAAATCGTGGCGTGGCCCTTGGATTGTTTGACGAAACCGTAGACCATGGACAGGCCGAGCCCGGTGCCGTGTCCGACGTCCTTGGTCGTGTAAAACGGCTCGAAAACCCGGTCGAGGATCTTCGCCGGAATCCCGCATCCGTCGTCGGATATGGACAGGCGGACATAGTCGCCCGGTTTGAGATCTGCCATGCGTTCATCGAGGTGGTCATCGACGACTACGTTTCCGGTTTCGATGAACAGGCGTCCGCCGGCCGGCATGGCGTCACGCGCGTTGACCGCGAGGTTGATGATGGCGTTTTCCACCTGGCCGCGGTCGACACGCACGGGCCAAAGGTCTGTGCTGAGCGCCGAGCCGAGTTCGATCTGTTCGCCGAGGCTTCGGTGCAGCAGATCGGTCAGTCCGACCACCATCGTGTTGAGATCGACCCGTTCCGGTTCGAGGCGGCTGCGCCGCGCAAACGCGAGCAGACGTTCGGTCAGCCGGGCACCGAGGTCCGACGCCTCCTGTGCCTCGCTGAGAAGTGTCAGCAGGAATTCGTCCTCGATCTGACCTTCCATCAATTCCAGATTGCCGATGACCACGGTCAGGAGATTGTTGAAATCGTGGGCGATGCCGCCGGTCAGCTGGCCGATCGCCTCCATGCGCTGCGCACGTTGCAGGGCGATTTCCGTCTGACGCGTCGTCGTCAGGTCGTGCACAATGCCGGTAAAGTAGATGGCGCCGTCGATCTCGAACCGACTGACGGACAGGTGCACGGGAAACACCGTGCCGTCCTTCTTCTGGCCCTGCACTTCGCGGCCGATGCCGATAATGCGCTTTTCGCCGGTCCGCAGATGGCGGTTGATGTACCCGTCATGCTCGGCCCGATGCGGCTCGGGCATAAGGATGCTGATGTTGTGACCGATCATGTCCGAGAGATCATGTTGAAACAGGCGGGACGCAGCAGGGTTGGCCGATTCGATTCGCCCGTCGACATCGATCGTGATGATGGCATCGACGGCGGATTCCAGGATTGCGCTCAGCTTCGCTGCGTCGAGGTCTTTCGTCTTGCCGTCCGTCATCAGCCCTTTGACACTCTTCGCCCCTTCAAGCGTCGCACCTCTTGCCCGCCAGACCATCGCGAAAGTCCGTTAACTGCGCGCTGAGCCGTGGCAGCTGTGCCTTGTCATTTTTCCGGACAGTGGTCCGATCCATGAGGCAAATCAAGAAGGAGACTTGATCTTGCGCAATCCGTCGCGGTGCGAGTCAGTCTAATCATAAATACGTAAACCTGTCTGGACAAAATGAAGGATCTGGATCACGGGCACTCGGCGGAGGAGATTGCCCTGCGTCTCAAGGCGCCGGCCCGCCCGAGTTATGTGCGCGATTTCGTTTACGGCGGGATCGATGGCGCCGTTACGACGTTTGCGATCGTCGCCGGTGTTGTCGGTGCAGCGCTCGCCGGCAAGATCGTTGTGATTCTCGGTATCGCCAATCTTTTGGCCGACGGTTTTTCGATGGCCGCGGGCAATTACAGCGGCACGAAAGCGGATCGCGACCGAATCGCTCAACTCAAGCTCGTCGAAGCGGATCATGTTGCCAACCAGCCGGAGGGCGAGCGAGAGGAAGTGCGTCAGATCCTGAAAGCAAAGGGTCTGTCCGGCGAGACGCTGCACACCGCCGTCGAGGCGATTACCGCCGATCGGGATCGCTGGATCCGTTTCATGCTGGCCGAGGAATACGGTCTGGCGACTGTTCTGCCGAATCCTGTAAGCGCCGCGGCAGCGACCTTCATCGCCTTCGTGATATGCGGCGCCTTCCCCTTGCTGCCCTACCTTTTTGGCGCGGAGAACCCGTTTCCGGTCGCCGCGATCATGACGGGATGTGTGTTCTTTGGCATCGGGGCGGCAAAGAGCCTTTGGGCGCCCGAACCCTGGTGGCGTTCCGGCCTGGAGACTCTGGTGATCGGTGCCGCCGCAGCCGGCGTCGCCTATTGGATTGGACTCCTGTTGAGCGGTCTTGTCGCTTGAAACGCCGATGTTTTTCAGGAGCAGGCCGGGCTGGCATGCGTTGACGTGGATCAAGGTCGCCCTGTTCAGCGCGGTTAGCCTGCAGGGGTAAAGACAGGAACGGAAACAGGGGTCGTGCGATGGTGAGACAGGTAGACGACATGGAGCGACGGGTGCGGGCAAGGCACTTTGAGCGCCCGGTCGATGGCACTCACGCCGCCTCGACAGAGCCGGCCGCATGCCCGACCCGGGTCGTGTTCGAAATCCTGGCAAACCTCAAATCACCTTCGAAAGACCGGACCGGCCGGACCTGAACCGGCAAACGACGGTACCGCTCCCTTTCGGACCGACGATCTCCTAACAGACTTTCCAAACCAGGACGGAATTCTGCCATGCCATACAAAACAATTTTGGTTTGTCTGACTGACACCCACAATGCCGAACGGTTGACCCGGTTCGCCGCCATGGTCGCGGAAAAATTCGAGGCACATCTGGTCGGCGTGCACCCGGGACGGCAGGTCGTCCTGCATTCCAGCGTCGGCCCCTATTTCACCGAGGATCTCCTGGCGCGGTTGTCGGAAGCCGAACAGGAAGAAAGCAACAAACTGAAGGAAATCTTCGAAGGCGCGATTGACGGTTATTCCTATTCGAGCGAGTGGCGCGCCTTCATCGCCCGCTCCGAAGCCATGAGCGACCTTCTGGTCGAACATGCGCTGACGGCAGACCTGATCATCATGTCACAGCCCGGCGGGTCTGAGGACACCTACGACCACCACGAATTGCACCGCAATCTGATCCTGGGCGCCGGACGGCCGATCCTGGTCATGCCGCAATTCGGCGAATTCAATTCCGTCGGCGAAAAAGTTCTTTTGGCTTGGAACGGTACAAGGGAATCTTCCCGGGCGGCCTACGAGTCCATGCCGTTTCTGGAAAAGAGCGGAGACGTCACGATCCTGGGTGTGGAACCCGGCAAGGCATCGGCAGACGACATGCGGCTGCACGGCCACGACATCGCCGCGAGCCTGGCGCGCCACGGCGTGCACGCCAATGTCAGCAATCTGCGCAAGGGGGAAATTCCCGTCTCGGACGAGATGCTGAACATGGCCGCCGATTCCGGGGCCGACCTGCTGGTCATGGGCGCTTACGGCCATTCCCGCGTTTACGACTTCGTACTCGGCGCTGCGACCAGCGGTATCCTTGCGCATATGACGGTACCGACGCTGTTTGCGCACTGAACGGATCGACGGCTGACGCCGCGGGGAGGGGGCTCTTTCCCTCCCCGATGACATCGCTGCGTCCTGCGCGGCGATGTTGCGCTGCAAATACCTCTTCCCCAAACGCCGTCTTCACCCGGTTTAATCGGTTGATCCAGCACCGCGCGCGTCGACGCCCGGCAAGCTGCATCTGCCGGGCGTACCGTCGTTTGAAGGAGGGAGGGAGGGAGGAGAGCCCCCCTTCAGTGCATCATCAAGACGGGAAACCCGGATTGTTGCAGCATGGATTCCGTCATGCCGCCGAACACCCGTTCGCGCAGCCGGGAATGCCCGTATCCGCCCATGATGATCAGATCCGCCGAATGGTCTCCGGCGTGCTGGATCAGCGTGGTGTAGACGCCGCGTCCGGCGCCGGCGATCCGGTCGACCGTAACCTTGACCCCGTGCCGTGCCAGATAGGTGGCCATATCGCTGCCCGGTTCCGGGCCATGGCCGGATTTGACCGGTTCCGGGTCGACCAGCACCAGCCGGACATCGTCGGCCGTCTTGAGCAGCCCGATCGAGGCGTGCACGGCTTTCGACGCCTCGCGGCTGGCGTCCCATGCAATCATGACCGTCTTCGGGTTCTTGAAGGAGGCTTGGTCCTTGTTCAGGAGCAGCAATGGCCGGTCGGATTCAAACAGCGCTCCGCCGATAATATGGTGTTTTAGCGCAGCGTCTTCGCCCTCTGAAGAGACCAGCAAGGTCATGTCCGTATAGCGGGCGCGGCGACCGACTTCGTCGTCGATCAGGCTCGATGGCGTCAGTTCGTAGGCGACATCACACGTGATCTCAGCCCGTTGCAGATGCGCTTCGACGGCTTCGCTGCGCTCGGCGATTTCGGAACGCGCCTCGTCCACGGCCTGCACCCAGACATCGGCCGGCAAGCCGCCATAGGTCAGCGTCGGCGGTGGCGGTGAGGCACTGATCAGGTAAACGGACAGGTGTGCCTCGTTCTCGCGGCAGAATTCGATTGCCGGGTCGAGGTCTTCCGGCTGCTGGTCGCCCGCAAGGACGGTCAGGATGGTTTTTGCTTGCATGTTAGTCCCTTTCTTCGGCCGGATTCCGTCAGCCGTGAACGGACCGAGACGACCATGATCGAAGGGCCTTTATCTTGTCGCAGATCAAAGCCTTGAGCCGAAAACGCCATCGCGGCGCGGCCGTTGGATCGCCCGGGCTTGATCTTTCTCAAGCCGTCCGCCGGGCAATGCGCATAGTTTCCGCGCGTATTGACGCAAGGAGCGCGTGTGAGCCGCCGCATCGCCATCATCCAGGGACATCCGGACCCCGAGGGCGGGCATTATTGCCATGCCATCGCCGATGCCTATCGAAACGGCGCCGTCTCGTCCGGGCATGAAGTGACCATGATCGTGCCGGCGCATTTGGATGTGCCTTTGCTTTCGAGCAAAGCCGATTGGGAACGGTCGACGGCCCCGCATTTCGTCGAGGAGGTTCAGCAATCCATCTGGGAGGCGGAGCACCTTGTCATTGTCTATCCCTTGTGGCTGGGCACCATGCCGGCGCTGTTGAAGGCGTTCCTTGAA
>JBCDLT010000125.1:0-8152 GCA_038745065.1 Pseudomonadota bacterium
AAACCGTTGCGTTGGCGCCCTTTCTCGTGCGCCAAACCGCGCTGGGGCTCTCCTTCGAAAACGTCCACAGACACCCCACTGTTTTCCCAGGTTTTTCGGACTTTCACTTTAAACGCGACCGGCTCTTGCTGCCCATGGTCCGGGGTTGGATTGAAGCTGAAGTATTCCATGGCAGCGCCGTCATGCTGCCGGATGGCGAATTGTTTGGGCGAATCCTCGACCCCGACGGCTTGTTTCGCGACATCAGCACGATCAGCGTCGCCGGTGACGACATCGACTTCTGGTATCCCAACTCTGGAACCGACACCCTGCCAAGTTTCACCGCGTCTCACGCGCAGGCCTTCGACGAAGGCACGATCCAGCGCATGCAGAAAATGACCTTTGGTGTGATCGGCGCGTCCGGGACAGGTAGCCCGACCATCGAACAACTGCTGCGTCTCGGGGCCGGGGAGATCATCGCGATCGACGATGATGTTGCCGAGGATCGAAACATCAACCGGATTTTGAACTCGTCGCTCCAGGATGCCGAGGCGCAGCGCGCGAAAGTCGATATTCTGGCAGACGCCGCGGCGCGCACAGGTTTGCCGACAAAGTTCACCGCGGTTGCAAAGAGCCTGTGGGATCCCGAAGTCATTCACCTGATCGCGCAATGTGATGTAGTCTTCGGATGCATGGATACGGTTGATGGACGCTACCTGCTCAATATGCTCGCCACGCATTATCTTATACCGTATTTCGACGTCGGCGTACGTCTCGACGCTGTCCGCAATGGTCCTGACAAGGGACAAATCACAGAGGCCTGCGGAACCGTCAATTATGTCCAGCCCGGTCGATCCTCGCTGATCAGCCGCGGTCTCTTTTCCATGTCCGATGTCTCTGCCGCCTCGCTGCGGCGCCTGGATCCCGGTGCTCATGACCGGCAAGTCCAGGACGGCTATATTCGAGGCATCGCCGGTCACCGACCTGCCGTGATCAGCGTCAATCTGCTCGGATCATCCTTGGCAGTGAACGAGTTTCTGGCACGGCTTCATCCCTACCGAGAAGAGCCTAACAGCGCCTATGCGGCCTTGACCTTCAGCTTGGCGAGCGCGGAGATGTTTCCGGAGCCTGAAACCGGTGTCTGCGAAGTCTTTTTGCCCTTTGTCGGCCATGGGGATACGGAACCGCTTCTGGGCCAGCTGGAATTCAGCAAAACGGCAAAGCGATGATCTGGGGCAGCTCTTTTGCCGCCTGGTTGCGCCAAAAGTCGCGAACCGCGTGGCGATGGATTTATGAGCTTGTCGCCCCGGCGTACAAAACCAAAGTGGTGATTGGCGATCTTCCAGAAAAACTTGAGCCGCGCACGCTGTTTATCGTCGAGGATGACGGATATCGCGAACAGGCAGCATTACTCTGCCCCTGCGGGTGCGGCCGAATTCTTCACCTCAATCTATTGCCAGACGACCGCCCGCTTTGGCGGGTCACCGAACACCCAGATGGGACCGTCTCATTGCATCCCTCCGTCTGGCGAAAAAAGGATTGTGGATCGCACTTCTGGTTTCGCAAGGGCAGGGTCCACTGGGTTCCGGCTCGCCGCCAATCGCCAAAAAAGCTTCGGTAAATTTTCCGACTACCAAGAACGGCTGTGATGCGCTCAGTCCGCCAGGCATCGCTAAAGCCGAGTATTGGCTTGGGACCATGTGCACTTCTCCCGCCCCGCCGTTCAAAAGTCTGGTGAACTACAGCATTGCAGACGTTGGTAGACGGCGCAAGAAATGACCGGTTCCCCACCCGCGCGGGTCGGATTGGGCGGGCTTTGGCCAGGCCGATTGCTGAACGTCTGCTTTTATTTCCGGCGCACGATTCCTTCACACCCGCAGAGAAAGGCTACTTTCCACTCATCTGCGACCTGTACGTTTCATAAGTCTGGCCGCATAGCCGACATTTGTGTTCGGAAAAAACGGCCCATACCGACCGTCGAATATCAAAACGGCCGCCGCTGCCGGATGGCCGCAGCAAGCGTGCCCTCGTCCAAATAATCTAGTTCACCGCCGACCGGCACACCATGCGCCAGGCGTGAGACGCTGACGCCGAGGCCTTCCAGTTGGTCGGTGATGTAATGCGCCGTCGTCTGGCCTTCGACAGTTGCGTTGACGGCAAGGATGATTTCCTTGACCGCGTCGTCGCCGGCGCGGGCGACCAGGTCGGCGATGGTGAGGTCTTCCGGGCCGATGCCGTCGAGCGGTGACAGGGTGCCGCCGAGCACGTGGTAGCGGGCGTTGACGGCTGCGGCGCGTTCGAGCGCCCAGAGGTCGGCGACGTCTTCCACGACCACGATCTGGGATGGATCGCGGCGCGGATCGCGGCAGATCGTGCAGGGGTCGCTGGTGTCGATGTTGCCGCATATTGAGCAGATGCCAACGGCATCGACCGCCACGTTCATGGCGGCGGCGAGCGGCACCAGCAATTGGTCCTTTTTCTTGATCAGGTGCAAAGCCGCGCGGCGCGCAGACCGCGGGCCGAGGCCGGGCAGTTTGGCGAGCAATTGTATCAGGCGCTCGATTTCGGCGCCCGTCACGGCTTGACCGGCCATTGCGGATGTCCCCCGAACCGGCGGATCACATCGGGAATTGCATGCCCGGCGGCAATTGCAGCCCGCCGGTCAGTTCCTTCATCTTTTCCTGCAACGCGCCCTCGGCCTTCGCCTTGGCATCGTTGTGGGCGGCGACGATCAGATCCTCCAGGATCTCCGCCTCATCAGGCTTGACCAGCGAGGGGTCGATCGACACGCCGCGCATTTCGCCCTTGCCGTTCAACGTGACGGTGACGAGGCCGGCGCCGGCCGTGCCCTCGACCTCGATGGCGGCGACTTCTTCCTGCATTGTCGCCATCTTGGATTGCAGGTCCTTGGCCTGCTTCATCATCTTCATGAGATCCATCGCCTGCTCCTGCCTCTTAGCCTCTTCGCCCCGGATTGTCCGTGCCGAACGCGCGCCTCGCGTCACTCGTCCGCCTCGCCTAATTCGTTTTCGCCGCCGTCGTCAAGGGCGGCCTCTTCCGGCCCTTCATCGCGTTCCATCAACCGGACATCGACAATGCGGGCGCCCGGGAAGGCGCTCAGCACGGCCGCGACATCCGGATGCGCCGCCGCATCGCTCATCATGCGGGCCTGTGCGCGCTGCTCGATCTCGTGCAGTGTGTCGCCGCCGGTCTCGCGGCTGACGACGACCATCCAGCGCGTGCCGGTCTCTTCTTCCAGGAACCGGCCAAGCCGTGCGGCAAGGTCCGGCGGCGCGCCCGGTTCGACGGCGATCTCCAGCATGCCGCGTTCCATGGCGACGGGCCGGATCTGCCGTTCGACCGCAAACTTCAGTTTCAGGTCGCGGCGCAGGCCGAGCCGATCGGCCAGCGCGCGCAGGTCCGACAGATCGTCGCCTTCCCGACGCTCCGCAGCGGCTTGTGCCTCGTCCCGGGCAAGCGATGCCGGTGCCGGCGCGTTTGTCTCGTCGCTCGTTTGCTCGTTATCGATCACCGGAACCGCGGCTTTCGCCGGTGCGTGGTCGGCCGCGTCTTCAATGACCGCATCGGTCTCTTCGTCCGGGACCTGGACGGGCAGCGCAGCGCTTGCGCCGAAACGCCCGGCAATCAGCGTGGCAGTCGACGCGGTGGCCTCCCGGCGCGCAGCCGGCGCGTCGGATCGCGTCGGCATCGGCACCGGCGCCGCGCTGTCGGGCATCGCCCTTGCCTCGACCGAGGCGCCGCTCGCCTGGGGTGCGGCCGGCGCCGGCGATCCGGTTTCGGCGGGGGCGCCGCCGCCCTCGCGCATCTGTCGAACGAGCTCGTCCGGCGTGGGCAGATCCGCCGCATAACAGAGGCGCACGAGCACCATGTCTGCCGCCGGCAGTGCGCGCGGCGCGGACTGTACCTCGGCCACACCTTTCAACAGGATCTGCCACGCCCGGGTCAGAATGCGCATCGACAGGGTCTCGGCGAAAGCGCGGCCGCGTTCGCGCTCCAGTTCGGTGACCGCCTGGCCGCCGTCGAAATCCGGCGCCACCTTGAAGCGGGTGACCAGATGGGTGAATTCGGCGAGATCCGCCAGAATGATCGCCGGGTCGGCGCCGGCGTCATATTGTTCGCGAACGAGGTCGAGCGCGGTTGCCGCGTCGCCGCCGAGCACACTTTCAAAGAGGTCGATGACGCGCGCCCGGTCGGCAAGGCCCAGCATGCCGCGCACGGTCTCGGCCGTCACGGTTTCCGCGCCGTGGGCGATGGCCTGATCGAGCAAGGACAGGGAATCGCGGGCCGAGCCTTCCGCGGCCCGGGCGATCATCGACAGGGCATCGGCCTCGACCGTCACGCCTTCGGCATCGCTGATCTTTTGCAGGAATTCGACCAAAAGGCCGGCATCGATGCGCCGCAGGTCGAAGCGCTGGCATCGCGACAGGACGGTGACCGGAACCTTGCGGATCTCCGTCGTCGCAAAGATGAATTTCACATGCGCCGGCGGTTCTTCCAGCGTCTTCAACAGGCCGTTGAAGGCCTGGTTGGAGAGCATGTGCACTTCGTCGATGATGTAGACCTTGTAGCGGGCCGAGACGGGTTTGTAGCGCGCCGCGTCGGTGATCTCGCGAATGTCGTTGATGCCGGTGTGCGAGGCGGCGTCCATTTCGATGACATCGACATGCCGGCCTTCCATGATGGCCTGGCAATGGCTGCCGGGCACGGCCATGTCGATGGTCGGCGCGTCGACTTCGCCGGGAATCTCATAGTTGAGGGCGCGGGCCAGAATGCGCGCCGTCGTCGTCTTGCCGACGCCGCGCACGCCGGTCAGCATCCAGGCCTGGGCGATGCGGCCGGCCTTGAAGGCGTTCGACAAGGTCCGGACGACGGGTTCCTGACCGACCAGATCGTCGAACCCGGTCGGCCGGTATTTCCGCGCAAGCACGCGATAGCCGCGTTCGTCGGTCTGAGGAGACCCGTCCATGCCGTCCTGTTTCCGTTATCGTCCAGCGCCGTGGCGTTCACCGTCGCAATACGGCCGCGCGCCGTCAATCGGATTGACCATTTACTTGCAAATTGGGGAAATCGGTCGACCGTGCCGGACCCGCCCATGTCAGGCGTCAATGGCCGCAAGATGCATAAAGGGCCGGCCAAAGCAGGAGGCTGGCGGATGACCCGCGCCGAAACTCGTTGGGGCTGCTTCCTTCCGGACCTGACCCGGTTGGCGAGGAGCGCGTCCAAAGCCAACCTCCCACTAGCCTTTCAACATGAAACCGGCATCCGGGGCAAGGGCTTTGTCGCGCGAAACAGGCGCCGGTTTGCGTACCCAAACCCGCCAGGCCGATCGCCAAGGCAGCTTGCATCGAGCGTATCACAGGAAAGTGTGCGCTGTCGGGATGGCACACGGAGCGTCCCTGGTCGCAGCACACGTGGCAGATTTCCGGGGGTTTTGCCGGCCGCGGCATGTCGTCTCGAACCGCGTTTCTTACCCGATCTTCACCCGGCGTTAACGCTCGTGCCCGGTTTCGGCGGCCGTGCAACGGAATCCTAGCGGTTTTCGCCGAGGCTCCCCGGCAAAGGGCGATCCCGACTTTCGCGAACCGGAGACAATGCAATGCAAGCATCCGCGGGCTCGACGCCACGCGTCGACTGGGTCGATTACGGCAAAGGCTTCTGCATCATCTTCGTCGTCATGATGCATTCCACGCTCGGTGTCGAAAAGGCGCTGGGCGAGACCGGCTGGATGGGACTTGTCGTGGAATGGGCGCGCCCGTTCCGCATGCCGGATTTCTTCCTGATCGCCGGGCTTTTCCTGTCCCGGGTGATTGCCCGCGACTGGCGTGACTTCCTGGATCGCAAGGTCGTTCATTTCGCCTATTTCTACGTGCTGTGGCTGACCATCCAGTTCGGGTTCAAGGCGCCCGTCATGGCCGCCGATATCGGCTGGGGCGGCGCGGCGCTGGCCTATCTGCAGGCGTACGTCAATCCGTACGGCACCTTGTGGTTCATCTATCTCTTACCGGTCTTCTTCGTTGTCACCAAGCTGACGCAGCGGCTTCCGTCCGCGCTTGTCTGGGGTGTGGCGGCCGGCCTGGAAATCTCCAACATTCATACCGGCAACGTGCTGATCGACGAGACCGCCTCGCGGTTCGTGTATTTCTATTCCGGCTACCTGTTCGCGCCGCTCATCTTCCGGTTTGCGGACATCGTGAAGGATCATATCTGGGTCGCGCTTGCCGCCCTGCCGGTCTGGGGCGTCTTCAACGGGATCCTGGTGTTTTCCGGCTATGGCGACCTGCCGTTCATCAGCCTGGCGCTCGGCTTTATCGGCGCCGCCGCCGTTGTGGCGCTGTCGGTGCTGCTTGCACGGATCGACTGGATGGCGCCGATCCGCTATTGCGGCGAGCATTCGATCGTCATCTATCTCGGCTTCTTCCTGCCGATGGTGGTGACGCGGCTCGCCCTCCTGAAAACCGGGTTCATCACCGATATCGGCACGATGTCGCTGATCGTCACGATCGCGGGTGTCGTCGGCGCGCTGATGATGTGGTGGGTCGCCCGGTTGCTTCCGTTCGGCTTTCTCTACACACGGCCGGACTGGGCGCGCCTGAAGACGCCGGCCAAACAGAACCTGGCTCCCGCGGAATAGAGGACATCAGCCTGTCCTGACACGAAGGCGGCCGCAGTCAGCGAGATGCGGCCGCGTTGCCCTTTTCTCGGCACCGGCGTTTCGGCATAGTCGCGCGACCCTTTCCGATCGACTGCCGCAGGCGCCTATGTCCTCTCCCGCTCTGACACCCGACGACCACCTCATCCTCGTCGACGGCTCGTCCTACATCTTTCGCGCCTATCACGCCTTGCCGCCGCTGACGCGCAAGTCCGACGGCCTGCCGGTCGGCGCGGTGTCCGGTTTCTGCAACATGCTGTGGAAGCTCCTGCAGGACGCCGGAAACTCGCCGACCGAAGCGCCGCCGACCCATCTGGCCGTGATCTTCGATGCATCCGGCGTGACATTCCGCAACGAGATCTACACCGAATACAAGGCGCATCGCCCCGAGCCGCCTGAAGATCTGAGGCCGCAATTCGGGCTGATCCGCGATGCCGTGCGCGCCTTCAACGTGCCGTCGATCGAACAGACCGGTTTCGAGGCCGACGACCTGATCGCCACCTATGTTCGCCTTGCCCGTTCCGCCGGCGCGTCCGTCACGATGGTCGCGTCCGACAAGGACTTGATGCAGTTGATCGGGCCCGGCATCGTCATGGTCGATACGATGAAGGACCGGCGCATCGCGGTGCCGGAAGTGCATGAAAAGTTCGGCGTGGCACCGGAAAAGGTGGTCGACGTGCAGGCGCTTGCCGGCGATTCGGTGGACAATGTGCCGGGCGTGCCGGGGATCGGTGTCAAGACGGCGGCGCAGTTGATCACCGAGTTCGGCGATCTCGATGCCCTGCTCGATCAGGCCGACACGATCAAACAGAAAAAGCGCCGGGAAAACCTGATTGAATTCGCCGACCTGGCCCGCGTCTCGCGCGACCTGGTGCGGCTGCGCCAGGACGTGCCGCTGGAAGTCCCGCTGGAAGATCTGGGCGTCCAGGCGCTCGACGGCGCCAAACTGATCGCCTTCCTGAAAGCGATGGAATTCTCCACCCTGACGCGCCGGGTCGCGGAGGCGACCGAAGCCGACATGGCCGCGATCGATGCCTCGACGGTTGCGGTAACCGGCTGGGAAGCGCCGGCGGGGGGCGGTTCCGCGACGCAATCCGGCGCGGCGTCCGGCGGCGATCCGGCAGACGGCCCCTGGGCCCCGAACGCCGTTCCCGAGAGCCGGCTTGCCGAAGCGCTTGCGGTGCCGATCGATCCGGCAACCTATGAGACCGTGCACACGCTGGAGGCCCTGAAGGCCTGGATCGACGAGGCCAACGATCTGGGCATCGTCGCCGTCGATACCGAAACCACGTCGCTCGACGCCATGCAGGCGGACCTTGTCGGCGTCTCGCTCGCGACCCGACCGGGGCGCGCCTGCTACATTCCCCTGCAGCACCGGGAAGGCGCGGACCTGCTCGGCGGCGGATTGCTGCC
The DNA here is from genome assembly GCA_038745065.1 of Pseudomonadota bacterium. Taxonomy (GTDB): domain Bacteria; phylum Pseudomonadota; class Alphaproteobacteria; order Rhizobiales; family JANQQB01; genus JANQQB01. Next base: position 8,063 of record JBCDLT010000125.1, read on the forward strand.
CGACCAGATCCCGCTCAAGGATGCGCTCGCCGCCCTGAAACCGCTTCTGGAAGACCCGTCCGTCCTGAAGATCGCCCAGAATCTGAAATA
>JBCDLT010000126.1:0-7684 GCA_038745065.1 Pseudomonadota bacterium
CCATCGAAGACCTGCAAAAGCCTTATCTCCCACCGCCGATCGACCACCGACAGATCAGCTTACCCTTTGCCAGAACTTAAACCGGACAGCAGTGGGCTTGACCGGGGAACCCAGCCTGCCAGGCATCACCGCCGGCGCCCCTGGGTCGCCCGGTCAAGCCGGGCGAAGACGGCGGGAAGAGAAGAAGGGGCGGCGAAAAGCACAGCGTGTGATTTCTCCTCAAGAAAAAACATTTCTCACTGATTGCATAACCCGCACATCCTGCTAGGATCCGCGCGCTCAATCTGACGGAGACGCGCCATGTGCGGCATTGTCGGGGTTTTCTGCAAGAATCCGTCCCTGGAGGAACGGCTCGGCGACTTGGTCTCGTCGATGCTGATCCAGATGACCGATCGCGGCCCGGATTCCGCCGGTGTCGCGCTTTATGGCGCTCCGGCGCCGGGCGCCGTGAAACTGACCTTGCGCGGGGACACGCCTGATCATGTCGCGGCCGAAGCCGGCAAGCTGAAGGCAGTCACCCACAGCGAGATCGTTCTGCACGACACCCACGCCGTCGTACCGGTCGGCGACGAGGCGGTCGATCCGGCGGCACTGATCGCCGAGGCTGGCCTCAACGTCGATCTGGTGGGAACCGGCCGGCGCATGGAGCTCTTCAAGGAGGTCGGCGCGCCTGCCGACATCGTCGAGCGTTTCGGTCTGCGCCAGATGGCCGGCACGCACGGCATCGGCCATACACGCATGGCGACCGAATCCGCTGTGACCACCGACGGCGCGCACCCGTTTTCGACCGGGCCGGACCAGTGCCTCGTGCACAACGGCTCGCTGTCCAACCACAACCGCTTGCGCGACAGCCTGCACCGCGCCGGCGTGCGCATCGACACCCAGAACGACAGCGAGGTCGCCGCCGGCTATCTGACCTGGCGCATGCGCGAGGGCGCGACGCTGGGCGAGGCGCTGACCCAGGCGCTCGACGACCTCGACGGCTTCTACACATTCGTTGTTGGCACGGAGACCGGCTTCGGTGTGTTGCGCGACCCGATCGCCTGCAAGCCGGCGGTGATGGCCGAGACCGACGATTATGTCGCCTTTGCCTCCGAATTCCGCGCGCTGACCCCGCTGCCGGGCATTGACGGCGCCCGCCTGTTCGAGCCGGAACCCGCCCGCGTCTATTTCTGGGAGCGCTGAAAAAATGCCCGTCTTCGATCTGGCCGACAGCGAGGTCCGCGCGCTCAATTCGGCGCTCCGCGCGCTTGATGCCGACAGCAACGAAACTGCCTGGACCGTCGAACACCCGCTCGGCAAACACGCGATCGCCGCCGGTCTCGACCGCGACCTGTCGGTCTCCGTCAACGGCCATGTCGGCTATTATTGCGCCGGCATGAACAAACACGCCGAGGTCACGATCCACGGCAATGCCGGCGTCGGTGTGGCGGAAAACATGATGTCCGGCTTCGTGCATGTGACCGGCGATGCCAGCCAGTCGGCGGGCGCCAGCGCCCATGGCGGCCTGTTGCGTGTCGACGGTAATGCGTCGGCCCGCTGCGGGATTTCGCTGAAAGGCGCCGATATCGTGGTGCAAGGCTCGGTCGGTCACATGTCCGCCTTCATGGCGCAGGCCGGCACGCTCGTCGTTTTCGGCGATGCCGGCGAGGCGCTCGGCGATTCGCTTTATGAGGCGAAACTCTTCGTACGCGGCACGGTCGCCGGCTGCGGCGCAGACTGCATCGAAAAAGCGATGGACGAAAATAACCGGGCGCATCTTGCCGCCGTGCTTGAAAAGGCGGGCCTCGCCGGCACCGTCGACCCGGCCGAATTCCGCCGCTACGGCTCCGCCCGCGAGCTCTATCACTTCAAGGTCGACAATCTCGCCGCCTATTGACGGATTGAATCCCATGAATCCAAAGCCCGACATCCCCCGCACCCTGCCGCGGAAATCCGCCACCTTCGACGATCAAACCCTGTCGGAGATCCGCCGGGCCGCGGCGACCGGCTTGTATGACATTCGCGGCGGCGGCGCCAAGCGGGCCCTGCCGCATTTCGACGATCTGTTGTTCCTCGGCGCTTCCATCAGCCGCTATCCGCTCGAAGGCTATCGCGAGCGCTGCGCCACCGATGTCGTGCTCGGCACGCGGTTTGCGGAAAAGCCGGTCGAGTTGAAGATCCCGATCACCATTGCCGGCATGAGCTTTGGTTCGCTGTCGGCCCAGGCAAAAGAAGCGCTCGGCCGTGGCGCGACCGAAATGGGCACGTCGACAACCACCGGCGACGGCGGCATGACACAGGAAGAGCGCGGTCATTCCGACAAGCTCGTCTACCAGCTCCTGCCCTCGCGCTACGGCATGAACCCGGACGACTTGAGAAAGGCCGACGCGATCGAAGTGGTCGTCGGCCAGGGCGCCAAGCCCGGCGGCGGCGGCATGCTGCTCGGCCAGAAGATTTCAGAGCGCGTGGCCGAAATGCGCACCCTGCCGGAAGGCATCGACCAGCGCTCCGCCTGCCGGCATCCCGACTGGACCGGCCCGGACGACCTGGAGATCAAGATCCAGGAATTGCGCGAAATCACCGACTGGAAAGTGCCGGTCTACATCAAGGTCGGTGCCTCGCGCCCCTATTACGACGTGGCCCTGTCGGTAAAGGCCGGCGCCGACGTCGTCGTGCTCGACGGCATGCAGGGCGGCACGGCGGCGACCCAGGACGTCTTCATCGAACATGTCGGCCTGCCGACGCTCGCCGCGATCCGCCCTGCGGTGAAGGCGCTGCAGGACCTCGACATGCACCGGAAGGTGCAATTGGTGGTCTCCGGCGGCATCAGAAACGGCGCCGATGTCGCCAAATGCCTGGCGCTCGGCGCCGACGCCGTTTCGATCGGTACGGCGGCGCTGGTCGCGCTCGGCGACAACGACCCGGCCTGGGAGGCCGATTACCAGGCGCTCGGCACCACGGCCGGCGCCTATGACGATTGGCACGAGGGCAACGACCCGGCCGGCATCACCACCCAGGACCCGGATCTCGCCCGCCGTCTCGACCCGGAACTGGCCGGCCGGCGGCTCGCGAATTACCTCGCCGTCATGACGCTCGAATGCCAGACGCTCGCCCGCGCCTGCGGCAAGAGCCACGTGCACAATCTGGAGCCGGACGATCTGGTCGCGCTCTCCGTCGAGGCCGCCGCCATGGCCGGCGTGCCGCTCGCCGGCACCGACTGGATTCCCGGTCGCTGATTCCCGCCCACTTTTCTCACCAAAAACAAACCCAGAGGACGAACACTATGGCAACCGATCTGGTCAAGGCGGCCAAGAGCAAGGGCATCCGCTATTTCCTGATTTCCTTCGTCGACCTGTTCGGCACGATGCGCGCCAAACTGGTGCCGGCCTCGGCCATCGGCGACATGGCGAAGGAGGGCGCGGGGTTTGCCGGTTTTGCCGCCTGGCTCGACATGAGCCCGTCCGATCCGGACATGTTCGCGATTCCCGACCCCGAAAGCCTGATCCAGCTACCCTGGAAGCCGGAAGTCGCCTGGCTTGCCGCCGATCTTTACATGGAAGGTGAGCCCGTCGCCCAGGCGCCGCGCGGTACTTTAAAACGGGTCGTCGCAAAGGCGGCCGATGCCGGCTATCGCCTGAAGACCGGGGTCGAGTGCGAATATTTCCTCATCCTGCCGGACGGCTCCGACATTTCCGATCCCGGCGACCGCCAAGCCAAGCCCTGTTACGACCAGTCCGCCCTGATGCGCCGCTATGACGTGATTTCGGAAATCTGCGACGTCATGCAGACGCTCGGCTGGGGCCCCTATCAGAATGACCACGAGGACGCCAACGGTCAGTTCGAGATGAACTGGGATTATGCCGACGCGCTGGTAACGGCCGACCGCATGGCGTTTTTCAAATACATGGTCAAGGCGATTGCCGAAAAACACGGCCTGCGCGCCACTTTCATGCCGAAGCCTTTCGCGCATCTGACCGGCAATGGCTGCCACGCCCATGTCAGCCTGTGGGACAAGGCCGGCAAGAAGAACCTCTTCCTCGACAACAAGGGCGATCTGGGCATTTCAAAGCTCGGCTATCACTTCCTCGGCGGCTTGCTGGCCCATGCCCCGGCGCTGACGGCGATCGCCAACCCGACGGTCAATTCCTACAAGCGCCTCAACGCGCCGGTGACGTCGTCCGGCGCCACCTGGTCGCCGAACACCGTCACCTATGGCGGCAACAACCGCACGCACATGGTGCGCATTCCCGATGCCGGCCGCTTCGAGGTGCGGCTCGCCGACGGCGCCGCCAATCCCTATCTGCTACCGGCCGGGCTTCTCGCCGCCGGCCTCGACGGCATCGCCAACAAGACCGGCCCCGGCAAGCGGCTCGACCTCAACATGTACACCGACGGCGACAAGGCCGGAAAAGTCCGCCGCCTGCCGCTCAACCTGCTCGATGCCCTGCGCGAATTCGACGCCAGCAAGACTTTGAAGGCCGCCCTCGGCGAGGAGTTTTCAGCCGGCTTCCTGAAACTGAAAAACGCCGAATGGACCGACTACACCAGGCACCTGACCGACTGGGAGCGCCAGAACACGCTCGATTGCTGACCCGGACTAAAAAAGAGGACCGCTGCGACGTCCGGCGGCCCTGTGAACCCGACTTACCGGCAACCGGATGTTTCCGTTTGCTCGGCCGAGCGACCTGATTTGCACCATCAAATGGTTCAATTCAGTCCAGAAAGACCCTTGTGACGGACGAACGCACAAAGCCGCCCCCGCTCGCCACCGGCTCCGCCGCGCCGCCGACGGCCGGTGCGCCGAGCCTGGAGGCGGCGATCGGCCTGACGATCCGGTCCTTGCGCAAACAGCGCGACATGACCGGTGCGGAACTGGCGGGGCTTGCCGGCATATCCGTCGGCATGCTCTCAAAAATCGAAAACGGTGGCATCTCCCCGTCGCTCTCGACGCTCGCCGCGCTTGCCGGCGCCCTCGGCGTCCCGATCGCGGACTTTTTTGCCGAGACCGAACACCGCGGCGATTGCTCCTACGTACCCGCCGGTAAGGGCGTCACCATCGACCGCCGCGGCACCAAGGCCGGCCACCGCTACGAACTCCTCGGCCACGCCTTGCGCGGCGCCGTCTCCGCCGAACCCTACCTGATCACCCTCGCCCCCGACGCCGAGGCCTACACCCAGTTCCGCCACGCCGGCGTCGAATTCATCCACATGCTCACCGGCCGCGTCGCCTACCGCCATGGCGACCGGCTCTACGACCTCGCACCGGGCGATTCCCTGCTCTTTGACTCCGCCGTGCGGCACGGGCCGGAAGAGTTAACTGAGCTTCCGGCGACCTATCTGTCGGTGATCATCTATCGGCGGGAGGAGTGAGGGCAAAGAATCCGGCTACGGAACGCGGCGGCGATCCGAATCCGCCAAAGCAACGCCCGATCCTTTGCCGAATCAAGAATATGGGATCGACCGCAAATCCGTTTCAGAAAGATCACTGAATCCAACTACCTAAGGGCAACGACTCACCCGGCTTTTGATTCGGCTCCGAAACAAGTTTTCGGACATGTTCATCGGAAGCATCTCTAGCGACCTGGCGGCTTCGTGCGCCTCCGGGCGACAGGTCCAGACACGTTCCGAATCCGGCTCAGGGTCGGTGGATCGGGGGTCATCAAGTGTCCGCCATCTCCCCGAACACCTGCAAACCATGTCCCCGAACAGAGGTGTCCGCTCCACAAGTCCCGCGTGCGAACAATCGCGGCACCCGCGCGTTACCACCGCTTCATGGCAGGCACTAAAGCGCCCAAAATACACACCTCGCATCCCCCAATCCGTCATCGCACGGCTTGACCGGGCGATCCAGGGGCACGCCGGATTTTACCGGGCGAACTGGATTCTCCGGTCAAGCCGGAGAATGACGGTGGAAATGCGGTAGACGAGGAAAATCAAACGGGTCGGTCGGGCGATGTCAGCGAACGGTCACAGACGGCCGCGACTCCGGACAATAGGCTTCCACCCTGTCCCCGAACACCTGCAAGCCATGTCCCCGAACAGAAAAGGACGCTGCGGTAGTGCTGTGCGCGATCAGTCGCGGAACAGCGCGTTACGACCGCTTCTTGGAAGGCAATACAGCGCCCAAAAACCACGCCAACCCCACCCCAACCCGTCATCGCACGGCGTGACCGGGCGACCCAGCGGCTCGATGGTCGGCGCCTGGCAGTCTGGATCCCCGGACAAGCCGGAGGATGAAGGAGCCAGATGGACAAGCGGCGGGAAAAAGGATCAAGCGGGCGATGTCAGCGAACGGTCACAGGCAGATGCGGCTCCGGACAACAGGCGTCCACCCTGTCCCCGAACAAAGCACCCGACCACCCTCACCCAATCGTCCGCCGCAAAACCGAAACCCAGTTCCGAAAGCAGATCTTCGCGATCAGTTCTTCCCCATACCCCGCCTCCCGAAACGCCGCGACCAGCTTCGGCAGCCCCGCCACGTCGACCATGTCCCGCGGCACCATGCAGCCGTCGAAATCGGAACCGAGCGCGACGCCGTCTTCGCCGAGGCGGGCGATCAGGTGGTCGGCGTGGCGCACGATCGTCTCGATCGGCGTGTCGGAGCGGAACTTGCCGTCTTCGCGCAGGAAGCCGACATGGAAATTGATGCCGACGACGCCGTTCGTTTCCGCGATCGCATCGAGCTGTTTGTCGGTGAGGTTGCGCGCGCTGGGGCAGAGCGCATGGGCGTTGGACTGGGTGGCGACCAGCGGATGCGCGGTGATCGCCGCAACGTCCCAGAACCCCTTTTCGTTGAGATGCGACAGGTCGATGAGGATATTGCGGTCGTTGCAGGCTTTCACCAGCGCCTTGCCCGCATCCGTCAGCCCGTCGCCGAGATCCGGGCTTGCCGGATGCGCCATCGGCACGCCGGTGCCGTAGGCGTTCGGCCGGCTCCAGACGAGCCCGAGCGAGCGCAGGCCGGCGGCATGAAACACGTCGAGCGCGGCAAAGTCCGGATCGATCGCCTCCGCGCCTTCGATGTGCAGAAGCAGCGCCATCGGCCCGCCCTCCATGGCGGCGGCGACGGCCGCGCTGTTGGTCGCGATCGCCACCTTGTCCGGCGCCTCGCGCGCCAGCCGGTGGGCGAGCGCCGCCATTTTCAGGGTCAGCGCGACGGCGCGCGCCTGGTCCAGTTCGCCGAAATTGCTTTGATCGTCCGGATCGTATTTGTCGGCCGCGCCCGGATTGCGCCGCGACGGCGTGAACATGGCAAAAAACCCGCCGGCAAACCCGCCCCGCCGCGCCCGCGGATAGTCGATATGATCGAAGGCGGCCTCAGAAAAAAAGTCCCGTTCCTTGTCGGTCCCCTTGCGCAGCACCAGCCGCAACAGCGTGTCGTTATGGCCGTCGAAGACGGGGAGAGCATCCATCGCGCCGATCCTTCAGGGAAGCGCTCGCGCCCGGCCGGGCGCGAGTCGGAGAAAAAACCATAAACCGGTTTTGAAAGGATCGCGCAGCGGTTTTTTTGTGCAGACGCCAGCGACCGCCCCGCAGCTGCACCGCCCCGCCCGGCCAACGCCAAAGTCGCCCGGGTCCGGCAAACCCACCGGGGCCCCGCACTTCGGCGAAATTCCGCCGTTGCCCCCCCGCCCCCCATAGGCGATGCACCCCCAGTTGGGCCGGACCCCCCACCCCCCCCCCCCACCCCAAGGCGCAGGCC
>JBCDLT010000127.1:0-7550 GCA_038745065.1 Pseudomonadota bacterium
TCCTTTTTTCCCCCCCCATAAACCACCCCCAAACCCGCGTTTGGGGGGGGGGGGGGCCCATCACCGCGACCCTTCGGGCGGCGCCGTGCTGGCGACAGACGGCGTCAAACTGCTTGCCCGATGCCCCGCATCGCGCTACGCAGTTTTCCTTGCCTGTCGGCAGCACGGCGCCGCGCAGGCCATGGCAGGTGTGAGAAATGCAGGCTAAGATCTACAAGCCTTCCAAGACGGCCATGCAATCGGGCAAGGCGCGGACCAAGGCCTGGGTGCTGGAATTCGAAAAAGAAAGCGCCCGGACCGTCGAACCGCTGATGGGCTGGACGTCGTCTTCCGACATGCGCCAGCAGGTCCGGCTGACCTTCGCTACAAAAGAAGAAGCGATTGCCTACGCGGAACGCAACAACATCGCCTACACCGTTATCAAGCCGCGCGAACAGAAGCGCCGGCCCATGGCCTATTCCGACAATTTCAAATACAACCGCGTCGGGTCCTGGACCCACTGATCCGGCTTTCCACAATCAACCCGGACATCACAAACGGCCCCGTAGCTCAGTTGGATAGAGCAGGTGACTTCTAATCATCAGGTCGGGAGTTCGAATCTTCCCGGGGTCGCCATTTTTTGATCTCACGACCGCAGGCTTCCGATGGGGCGGGCTGACCACCCGGCGCCCGTTCGGGCTTGCGAACCCTTGGGGTTCGGGGCGTTGTGCGTCATCTTTCCGGATGGTTCCCGGCTATCCTGAGAGACCGCGTTCCGGACACATAGCTTACACTTCGTACCGGAGAGATAGTGTACACCTTTGCTCTGCCGTAGGCCTCCAATAGTATGGGCAGATGGCTCCGCCCTTTGGGCTTGCGGGCCCTAAGCAGCGGCGGAATGTGTCCTTATCGGGCCGCTGTCAACACGCTAGAGTAGTCCAGGTTTGATTTCGTTCCCGGCAATGTGATGCCAGTAAGGAGCAGACATGGGCGGCTTGTTCGAATTGAAGAAAGTTGCGGCCGTTTCCTTCGCGCTGTTGTTTTTCACTGTGCCAGGCTATGCGGCCGACGACGGCGTCACGATCTTCGTAGCAAAGAAAATCATTACGATGGATCCGGGCCTGCCGTCCGCAACGGCTGTCGCTGTGCGCGGCGATCGGATCGCCGCCGTAGGCGACCTCGCCGATATGGAAGCCTGGATCGAAAATTTTCCGCACACCGTCGACCGGACATTCGAAGAAAAGATCCTCGTTCCCGGCTTTATCGCCTCGCATGAACATCCGCTGGTGGCTGCGAATACGATCACCCGGCGGCCGCTGGTCGCCTTTTATCCCACACCAACGCCGTTCGATACCGACATCAGTGGCGTGTCCAACAAAGAAGAAGCTTTCGCGCGGCTCCGGCAAGCTGTGGCCCGAAAACCCGATTCCACTGAGACACTCTTTTCGTGGGGATATGATGTCATCGCCATGGGCGGGCATCTGACACGCGAGGATCTCGATGCGATTTCAACAACGCGCCCAATCGTCATATGGGACGCCTCAGTCCACTTCGCCTATGCCAACTCTCCCTACATGGCCCAGATCGGCGTCACTGCCGAAGACGCTGCCCGGATTCCCGGGATCGAACTCGGGCCCGATGGCGAGCCGAACGGCCAGTTCCTCGCAACCGAAGCCGCGGCCTTCGCGCTGGTTCCGGAAATCGAAAAGGCCATGGCCGATATGAATCCGGCCGTTGACCAAATCATCGCGCTGAACCGTCAGGCCGGCATCACCACGACGACCGAGCTCGCCTACGGGGCGATCAATCCGGAGTTCGAGCAGCGGTTTTTCACATCCTATTTCAACGCTCCGGAGACACCGTTGCGCATTGTTGTGATCCCGGACGCCGCGACATTCACACGATTGCATGACGACAGGGCCGTTGAGGAGGTCACCAAGCTGGCAGAACTGAATACGGACAAGGTGATCTTTTCCGGCGTTAAATTTTTTGCCGACGATGCCTTTCTCGGCCTCGCCATGGCGCTGCGGGAGCCGGGATACATCGATCCGAATTTGCGTGCCATCTGGAATACCAGGCCGGAAAGGATGGCCGTCGAAATGAAACCGTGGTGGGAAGCCGGCTTTCGGATCCATGTGCACAGCAACGGGGATGCATCGCAAGATGCCGTCCTGAGCGCTCTGGAGAAATTACTGGCCGATCACCCGCGGTTCGATCATCGCTTCGTGTTTGAGCATTTCGGCTTGTCCAGTCCGGACCAGATCCGCAAGTTGAAGGCACTTGGCGCAACCGCCAGCGTCAACCCGAGCTATGTCTACCTTCGCGGTGAGATCAATGCCGGTTACATCGGCGCGAAGCGCGCCGCTCTTGCCGCGCGTTTGAACACGTTGAGGCGATACGATGTGCCGACCACTATCCATTCCGATCTTCCGGTTGCGCCGGCCGATCCGTTGCTCTTGATGTGGATGGCCGTTAACCGCCTGGGCCAATCCGGCAAGGTGCTTGGTCCGGAGGAGCGTGTGTCGGCGGAGCAGGCATTGCGTATGGTGACGATTGACGCGGCGTATGTCCTCGAAATGGACGACCGGATTGGCAGTATTGAGCCCGGCAAACATGCGGACTTCACCGTACTTGAGGCGGACCCCTTGGACGTGGACCCTGTAACCATTCGCGACATTGGTGTCTGGGGCACGGTCTTTGCCGGCGAGAAATTCCCGGCGCCCGCAAAGCAGCCGCAGTGACATAGCGGACCATCGTCAGGGACTGCATGGCACATCGATGTCGCACTCCCTAAATCGATGATCAATCTGGCATTCTGTGGAAACGGGAGATACGGAACCCGGGATACCGGCTACCATGCTCGTTCCTGCAAGAACGCGCGCCGCAACGCACGACTTCACCAATGGACGTAAACTCCTTCCATGATGTTCGGATCCAGTCCAGGTCCCAAAGCTAGCTGGACCAAAGATCCGACGTCTGGCCCGGCTGTCGGGCGCCAAGTATACATTTCCATAACCTGGGTCTCTGGGATGTGGCGGGCAGACAGCCCGGCGCCCATTCGAGCAAGCCAAGGCTGACTGTTTTCAACCGGTCGGCGATACCTCAACCCGACTTCAAGCCACTTCCTGCGTCACTGTTTCAGCCGTTTGGCGCATCCGCATTTTTTGCGATCCGATGGGGAGGCGGGTTGCCATTCGAGGGGCATTTCCCTACATACGCTGCCGGGTGTTCTTCTAGCGGTATTGGGTCATGAACACCTTCTTTTCAATCCTTCTCCTCCTGTCTCTGCCAGCCTATTTTCTCGGGATGGCGATGCGGTTCTGGCGTCGGGGCCGGCGTCGCGGGACCTGGCTGGCCGGTGTGTCGGCGGTGATTGCGGTGCTGTCGCTCATCGGGGTGTTTGACGGCATGCAGCGCGAGGCCGAACAGGCGGGCTTCGGGACCTATAGCGACTTCGCAGATGCCCGGGCGGCCGGCGTTACGTCGCCGCAGATGTGGGCACGGCGCAAGATCGAAAAAGCGAAAGAACAAGCGGCCGGTGTTGGCGCGGATGCGGGTTCGCCGAATGCCACTCACCACCAAGAGGCGCCGCCGTCCGTTGACTAGGACACGATCTTTCGGCCTTTTGTTTCCGCATATCGCGTTTCAGAAACCCGTCACACACCCTCAAAAATCCGAACCGTTGCCGAGCCTGCGCAAAGCAGCCTCAGCGGGATGTGAAGTCATCGAACGGCCGGTCCGCGCGCTCGCTTCCGGATGACCCAACTGATTGCCCGTCACTCGTCAATCAAGCCATCACTGGAACAGATTATGGCCGGTGAATACAGTTTTTCCCTGCTGCAAACCAGCGAAAGTCAAGGTCGAAATGCTGTATTTTTCACCGTTGCCATGGTGAACCATTTCAGCCAGTGAAACTTCGTAATTATACCAGATATGTTCCTCTGAGGTATTGCGATCGTCATCAGATCAACCATATGAAAAAAGACTTGAAATTGAGTATTCGATCGATACTCTTCAAGTATCGGTGCGGCGTGGTGCAGTAGAAATTTAATCGATCCGGTTGTGGCGGGAGTCTTCCTGCTGCCCTGCGGGTCAATGTATCACGGAAGGTGACAGCATGGCTTTGACGAGCGATCGCTTCAAGGACAACGCACGACTGCAATCGGCGGCCAACAATTCGCCGACAATGCGGTGGGGCGAACGCGGCGAGGCAGTATCGATCGTGCAGAAGGCCTATGTCGATCTTGGCCATTCCATGCCCGGTTCGACCACAGCCAGCGGCATGGACGGGATCTTCGGCAAGGAAACCTATGCCGTCACCCGACATTTTCAGAGCAAACACCATCTCGGCATCGACGGCATTATCGGCGCCCAGACCATGGGCAAGCTCGACCAGCTGTTTCCGTCCACCTCACCGCCCGGGCCCACGCCGCCGGGGCCGACCCCACCGGGGCCGACTCCGCCGGGACCCACACCGCCCGGACCGACCCCTCCGACGCCGCCGACACCTCCGCCGACAAATGCCCGCTTCGAAGCCTCCGCCCCCCTCAACGGCTTCGATCACAATGCCACGCCGCGCTGGCAAATGGTGCCGAAAGATGGCTCCAAGGTCGTACGGCTGATGGGCGGCGAGTCGCTCACCGTCGTGCCGCTCAATCCGAGCATCTGCACCGTGCATGAGGTCGAACGGTGCTTTACCCATGGCGGCCGGGAATTCGTGCTTCGCGGCGTCTTGGCAGGCCAAACCCAGATTGCGGCAATGCACGGCGGTGTCGTCGCGTGCCGGCTGGACGTTCACGTCAAAAGCGAGCGCGTCGTGACGATGGCGTTCCACTACGTTTCCGACACCGGCGGCCATGCAACGACGCGGGCGCCCGGCGGCCTGCCGGCATTGTTCAACTATGCAAGAAGAATCCTGTCCGACCAGATCAACGTGACGCTTCGGCAGGTGGCCGTGCATCCGAGCGTTCGGGTCGACCAGGACCTCGGCGAGATAATCGTCTGGGCGGACGGCGAATGGGACCCCGTGGTCGCGCACCGGGACAGTTCGGCCGATCTCAACGTGTTCTTTGTCTGGGAGTACAATACAAGATTGCGGACAGGGGACGATGCCGAGGCGGGAACCCTCAGAGCCGAGGGCAATTGCCTGATGGAAGACAATATCGGCTATGCCAACCATGCCTGGACGCTGGCGCATGAGATCGGACACTATCTCGGACACAGGGGTCATACGGCAAGGGGCGCCGACCTCCTTATGTCGCCGAGCCGAACCAACAACCGCATCAACAAGGCCATGACGGCAATCATGAATCCATGATCGTAACCCGGTACCGCCTGGCGGCGGCGCTGGCCGTCGGCCTGCTTGTTCTGACCGCGGTGTCGATTTCACCGCTTATGCAACCTTTTCATGTCAGGAGCGAAGCCGTGGCAAACCAGACCCTCAACGAAACGGTCGACAAAGCCTTTACCGCCCTGCGATCCGGAGACTTCGCGCCTGCGGCCGCGCTGGGAAAAGCCGGTCCGGCCATGATCCCGGCTGTTGCCGCCTATCTTCGGGACGGCAATGAAGACGTGCGGCGCCAGGCAGTGACCCTGCTCGGCCAGAGCGGTGATGCCACGGCCGGACCGCATCTGGCGATCGCGCTTGCCGACCCGTCGGACGATATCGTGCGCAGGGCCTCCGAGGCGCTCTACAAGATCGGCGGCGATGCGGTGTCCGATCCATCCGTCGGCGCGGCCTTGCGCGAAGCCGTCGAGGCGGGACGGGACTCTGCCGGCGCCATCCTGCTGCTCGGGTACGTTGCGGGCGACAAGACAGTCGCGACGCTCAATGCGCTCCGCTCGAAAGACGCCGATCGCTCGACCGAAGTGTTCCACTGGAGCCCGGTCATGCCGGTTGCGTTCGTTGCCGACGTGGCGCTGGCGCGGCTCGGCGACGCGGACGCGAAGGGGCGTCTGATGGCCGCTGTCCGTGGCGGCGATCTCGACAGTCTGATGTTTCTCCTGTCGGCGCTGCGCGACATCGAGGACAGCGACATACTCGGGACGCTCGCCGAGGCGACGCTCTCCGACCGGCGCCCGGTCGAAGGCGACGTGCCGTCGCACGCGGATGTCGACACCCGGCTTGCGGACGTGGCCGCCGCCCGGTTTTCGGAACGCTACGGTCTTACGGCCGGCGGCGGTCCGAAAGCCGACCGTGCGCGAAGCGACGATGAGCTCGATGCTGTCCGCAAGGCAGTGGCCGAACGGCTTGGCCGCTGATATCGAAGCGCGTTCGGTTCTCCGCTCCTGTGGCTATTGGCGATTGGGCGGAGCGGTCGGTTCGTGCCGGTCGTCGACAGGGACTGTGCCCGGTGTCGACTGTCTCGCCCGAGATAGTCGAAACAGTCTTCTGAAGCGCGCCAGATCCTTGGCCTCTCGGGCTTTCACTCGCTTCATTCTGTTGTCGTTGTAGAAAATCAAAATGGCCGACAGGGCGATCGTGACAGTGGCCACCGCGATATATTCTGCGACGCTGTCTGCTTTGTACATCGCGCTGGGGGCCAGAAGGAAAACCGCCAACCAGAATACTGGCTTGTACTTTTCGAGATTCCTTTTTCGTTCGCGAAGCATGCGTTTTACCAACGGTGATGACTTTTGATGCTGCGAATTGGACAGACACGGGAAGCAGATTGATCCGAAAAGCATACTCCTTGCAAAGCTGGTCGGCTTCTGACGGGCGCACTATCGCGGACTGCATCAGGGGATAGGTTCGGTGTCGACTGCTTCGCGCAACGTTTGTTTCATCAGCTTGCCATTGGCGTTGCGCGGCAAGGGATCGTCGCAAAAGACGAACCGGTCCGGCACCTTGTAGTCCGAGAGGCGGTCCGCGCAAAACCTTCGCAAGGCCGCTTCGTCTGCAGCGCCGTCGCGCGGATGCACCACCGCCAGCACCTTTTCGCCGAGTACGGGATCCGCGAACGGCAGTACGGCGGCCTCGACCACGGCCGGATGGGCAGCCAGCACATTCTCGACCTCGGCGCTGAACACCTTGTAACCGCCGCGGTTGATCATGTCCTTCTTGCGGTCGAAGACGTGCAGATAGCCGTCGGCAGTGAGTGACCCTATATCGCCGGAGCGCCAGTAACCGCCGACAAATGCCTCGCGGGTCGCTTCCGGCCTGTTCCAATACCCCGATACGACCATCGGCCCGGCGATCCAGACCTCGCCGGTTTCGCCGGGGCCGACCTCGTTTCCGTCGTCATCCATGATGCGGACGTCGCCGCAGCGCACGACCTTGCCGACGCTGTCGCCATGCGCCTGCGGATCGCCGAGCGGCATCAGCGTCGTCGGCGACGTGGTTTCGGTTGCGCCGTAGGCGTTGGCAAGGTTCAGGCCCGGCAGGTGGTCTGCGAGCGCACGGATCGTTGCCGGCGGCATCGGCGCGCCGCCATAGGCCCCAACACGCCAGGCCGACAGGTCGTATTCGTCCAGGTCGGCGCGCAGCAGGCACAAATTGTACATGGCCGGCACCATGACGGTTGTCGTCATGCGTTCGCCGGCCGCCAGCGCCAGAAAGGCGGCAACGTCGA
>JBCDLT010000128.1:0-7525 GCA_038745065.1 Pseudomonadota bacterium
GATCGAGAGCCGATGTCGGTTCGTCGAACAGGAGAATGTCCGGCCGCATGCACAGCGCCCGCGCGATTGCGACGCGTTGCTGCTGGCCGCCGGACAATTGCCCTGGAAACTTTTGCGCCTGGTCGGCGATACGGACCTTCTCAAGATACTGCATGGCATGGGCCTCGGCGTTCGCCCGGCTTTCCTTGCGCGCGAGAATGGGCGCGAGCGTACAGTTCTCCAGGATCGTCATATGGGGGAACAGATTGAAATGCTGGAACACCATGCCGACTTCCCGGCGGAGCAGTTCTATATTGTGGGCTTCGGCATAGATCTCGTCCCCGTGGATCAGGATGGTTCCGGACTGGTGTTCCTCCAGTTGATTGATGGTCCTGATCATGGTCGATTTTCCGGACCCGGACGGTCCGCACACGACGATTTTCTCACCCTTCGTGACCGACAGATCGATGTCCTTCAGCGCATGGAAATCTCCGTAAAACTTGTTTACTTTCCGCAGTTCGACAGCCGGCATGTCCATGTCATGATCCCTCCTTGATGGCGGCCGTGACGATAATTTCGAC
Organism: Pseudomonadota bacterium; assembly: GCA_038745065.1. Taxonomy (GTDB): domain Bacteria; phylum Pseudomonadota; class Alphaproteobacteria; order Rhizobiales; family JANQQB01; genus JANQQB01. The sequence continues at coordinate 561 of JBCDLT010000128.1, forward strand.
CTTGAGCACGTCGCGCGCGAGGCGCGCCTCTCCGCAGGCGCGTGCCGGGGCAAAGCCTTCCGGGACCCAGGCATCCCAGACGGCATTCATTTCCCCGAAATCGGCCATGTCCGCGAGCCAGACGATGGCCTGGAGAATGTGTTTGCGGTCCGAGCCCGCTTCCAGGAGCAGCGCGTCGACGCGTGACAGGCAGTCGCGCGTCTGGTCTGCGACGGTATCACCGGCGCCGACCTGGCCGCACAGATAGGCAACGCCGTTATGCTTGACGATCTTGCTCATGCGAGCGCCCGTATGAATCCGTTCGATCATGCCGTCCCCTTTCCAAAACCGCGTCTTGCGAGCACGCCGGATATCTCGTCAAGAATGGCCGGGTCGTCGATCGCCGCCGGCATCTTGAAATCCGCATTGTCGGCCAGTTTCTGCATCGTGCCGCGCAAGACCTTGCCCGACCTGGTTTTCGGAAGTCTGTCCACTTCCATGGCGGTCTTGAAAGCCGCGACCGCTCCGATTTTTTCCCGCACCAGTGCAACGAGTTCCCGTTCAAGTTCACCCGGGTCGCGCCCCGCACCGTCGTTCTGGACAAAGAACCCGATCGGCATTTGACCCTTGAGCGCGTCGGCTGCTCCCACGACGGCGCATTCGGCAATGTCCCTGTGCGCGGAAATGACCTCTTCCATTGCACCCGTCGACAGTCGGTGCCCGGCAACATTGATGATGTCGTCGGTGCGGGCCATGATGAAAACATACCCGTCCTCATCGATGATACCGGCATCGGAGGTGGCGTAGTAGCCCGGAAACTCTTCGAGGTAGGCCTTGTAAAACCGGTCTTCCGCATTCCACAGCGTCGGCGTGCCCGACGGAGGCAACGGCAGCTTGCAGACGATGTTGCCGAGCGTTCCGGGCGGGAGGGGATGTCCTTCGTCGCTGAGAACGGCGATTTCGTAGCCTGGCATCGGAACCCCCGGCGACCCCGGCTTTACCGGAAGCGCACCAAGCCCGACCGGATTGCCGGACATCGGCCAGCCGGTCTCGGTCTGCCACCAGTGATCGATCACCGGACGCTGCAGTTTCTGCTGTGCCCACGCGATGGTTGCCGGATCTGAGCGCTCGCCTGCAAGAAACAGCGCGCGGAAGCGGCTGAGGTCGTGACGGCCGATCAGCGTGCCGTTCGGGTCCTCCTTGCGGATCGCCCGAAAGGCGGTTGGTGCAGTGAACAGCGCGGCGACATCGTGATCGTCGATCACGCGCCAAAAGGCTCCGGCATCAGGAGTGCCGACGGGCTTGCCCTCGTAGACAACCGTCGCGCATCCATGCAGCAGCGGCGCGTAGCAGATGTATGAGTGTCCAACGACCCACCCGACATCCGATGCCGCCCAGAACACGTCACCCGGCCTGACCCCGTAGTGGTGCTCCATGGACCACTTCATGGCGACCATGTGCCCGCCGGTATCACGGACAACACCCTTCGGCTGTCCCGTGGTGCCGGATGTGTAAAGAATGTACGCCGGATCGGTTGCCTCAACCGGAATACATCCGGGCAGCGTTCCTCTTGCCGCTGCCACCGCTTCGGCAAAATCGATATCCCGGTCCGCAATCATATCCGCTTCAAGGGCATCGCGTTGAAGAATGAGGCATGTCTCGGGCTTGTCCGCCGACATCTCGATGGCCGCATCGAGAAGCGGTTTGTAGGCCACGATCCGCGACGGCTCTATTCCGCAGGACGCTGAGACGATGACCTTGGGCTTGGCATCGTCGATCCGCGTCGCGAGTTCGGCCGCGGCAAATCCCCCGAACACGACCGAATGAATTGCACCCAGGCGCGCGCAGGCAAGCATCGTGAAGATCGCTTCGGGAACCATCGGCATGTAAATGATGACCCTGTCGCCCTTTCCGACACCGTTTTGACGAAGCACCTCAGCCAGCGCCCCGACTTCGACCTGCAGGTCAAGAAACGTAAAGCGCTTCACGGTTCCGGTGACCGGGCTGTCATGGACAAGTGCAAGCCGGTCACCGTGCCCGGCGGCAACATGCCGGTCGACCGCGTTCCAGCAGGTGTTGCAGATGCCATCCGGGAACCAGCGTCCATAAGCACCGGCATCGGGATCGAAAGCGGTTTCCGGCGGCTTTATCCAGTCGATCGCCCGCGCCGCCTCCATCCAGAAGGCCTGCGGATCGGCGGACCATGCCGCGTAGGTTTCCTGATATCGGCTCATGGCTCAGACCGTATAGTTGAGGCCAAGGCGGCCGCCGTCGACATAGATGGTCTCGCCGGTGATGTAGCTTGCCTTGTCGGACGCCAGGAATGCCACCGTGTCACCGATCTCGCGGGCCGTTCCGACCCGGCCGATGGGCGTGCGGGACATCACCTTGGCAAGCGCTTCCGGATTGGCGTTGACACCGGCCATCATTTCCGTGTCGATCGAGCCGGGACCGACCGCGTTCACGCGAATACCGTGCGGTGCAAGCGAGAGCGCAGCTGCCTTGGTGAGCTGGTTTACGCCGCCCTTCGAGGCGCAATAGGCCGGAATGGCGGGTATGGCGACCTGGGCATTGATCGACGACATGTTGACAATCGCGCCGGCAATGCCGTTTTCGACCATGGTGCCGGCAGCGCGCTGGATCGCGAAGAAGACACCCACAAGGTTCACGTTGATGACCCTGTTGAAGTCCTCAAGCGAATAGGTCAGGAAATCGCCGGGCTGCGCGATACCGGCATTGTTGACAAGCACCGAAACAGGTCCGATCCCGGCTTCAATGCTGTCGAACATCGCGGCAATCCGGCTCGTGTCGCCCATGTCGCAGACATAGGCGTGACCGCCGAGTTTGGCGGCCGCGTCGTGCACGTTTTCCTGAATGTCGGACAGAACGACGGTGCACCCGTCTTCCGCGAGCGCCTGGGCGCAGGCGAGACCAATTCCCTGGGCCGCACCGGTTACGAGGGCAATCTTCCCGCTCATGAACTTTCTCCAGAATATCCGTAGTCTTCAGCAGCCTGACCGGCGGAGATTACTTCCGCCTCGATGTCTGCCTGTACCAGTGACTTGTCCCGATTTGAGGGATTGCCGAATCCACCGCCTCCGGGCAGGCTGAGCCGCAGCCGCTGGCCGTTGCGCACCAATTGCCTGCCTTTCGATTTGAGGGGGGTGCCGTCGGTGAGTTCCACGCGGCCTGCAGCGCCCGGCCTGCCGCCCTCGCGCCCGCGTGCGGGATTTTCGACCCGGTCGAACATGGCGTTGAACCAGAAGTCGTATCCCGCGCGGGCTTCTATTTCGATGACCTGGCCAAGGCCGCCGCGGGTTTCACCTGCGCCGCCTGATCCTGCGCGCAGATCCTTGCGCCAGACGGTGATCGGCCCGACATGCTCCGTTGCCTCGACGCTCATTGTGGACACGCCCGACGGAAATGCGGTGGCGGAAAGACCGTCCACGGACGGACGCGCGCCTGTGCCACCGGAGTTGAACATCAGGATTTCGGCGTTGCTCAATCCGCTTTCCGGATCGCTGGGGCGCGCCGAAATCTGAATATTCCAGAGGGCGGACGCACCTTCGGCGGGCACCGTGCCGGGGAGGGCCTGGTGAAGAGCGCCAAGCACCACGTCGGGCACGAGATGTCCCAGGACATGCCTCACGGAGACCGGGGCCGGACGCTTTGCTGCGAGAATGCAGCCTTCAGGCGCCGATATTTCAAAAGGCTCCAGGGACCCGGTATTGTTGGGAACGCCGGGGGCGATGGCGCATTTCAGACCGTAGCAGGCATAGGCTCTGGTGTAGACTTCCGGAACGTTGACACCGAATGCGCTCATCCCGCTGGTGCCCGTAAAATCCGCACTCAGGCGGTCGCCTTCCACCTTGAGTGTGACGAAAAGCTCAACCGGCAAGTCGTACCCGTCAACCGTCATGGTGTGCCGGTACGTTCCATCGGGAACTTGCGAAATCGCTTCTCTTGTGGCCTTGCGGCTGGATTCGGTGAGAAAGTCCGACAGGCCTTCCAGATCGTCGATGCCGAATTCTTCCAGCATCGCCTGCAGCCGCCGGTTTCCGGCCTCGTTGCAGGCCGCCAGGGAATACATGTCTCCGACGGTCTGGTCGGGTGTTCTCACATTGGCCCGAATGATCGAGATCAGCAGCGGGTTCACTGTTCCGCGCTCCGCGAATTTGGTTATCGGGATCAGGAGGCCTTCCTCATAGACTTCGCCTGCATCGGGACCAAAGCCGCGCCCGCCGATGTCGACGACATGCGCCGTGCAGGCAAAGAAACCGATATGCAGACCTTTCCGGAAAACCGGCGTGACCACGGTGATGTCGTGCAAGTGCCCGGTTCCGAGCCAGGGATCGTTGGTAATGAAGACATCGCCTTCGAAGATGTTCTGCATTCCGATCTCGCGAACGAAATGCGTGACACTCTCCGCCATCGCGTTCACGTGTCCGGGCGTGCCGGTTACCGCCTGGGCCATCATCCGGCCCTGCCGGTCGAAAAGGCCGGCCGACAGATCACCGGCTTCGCGCACGGAAGTTGAAAAAGCGGTTCTTATAAGCGTGGTCGCCTGCTCTTCCACCACGGCGATCAAGCGGTTCCACATGATCTGGTAGTCAATTGCGCTCGGCATCAGTTGGCCTCCTTTCGGATCAAGAGGAGGCAGCCGTCTGGTTGGCCGATTGCCCGATAAGCGGATGTGACGATCGTGGAGGTCTCGGCTTCGACGATGACCGCGGGACCGTCGACAGTTGCGCCGGTCCGCATAGACTGCCGCTCAACCTCCTGCGCTTCGACATTGCGCCGCAAGGCGGCATCAAAGACAGTTCTGGTGCGCATGGCGCCGGCTGCGGTGCGCCCCTCCCGGCGGCAAACCGTTTCGGCCTCAGGCAGCACGGAAGCCACGATCAGGGACCAGTTCGTGATTTCGGGTGCAAGCCCGTCGATGGTGCGGCCGAAGAGCGTACGGTAGGCCTCCTCGAAGGCTGCAAGGATGGCTGGTACATCGCTGCCCGAAAACGCCCGGTAAGGTAGGTGCACGGGGATTTCCCAGCCTTGTCCGGCGTAGCGCATGAACGCGGTGAGGCTGGTGGTCGTCCGGCCTTTTCGCAGGCCCTGTTCGACGAATTCCCGGGCCTCGATCTCCATGGCTCGCAGCGCGGCATTGACCGCGCCCGCATCGAAATCCGTCAGTGTCTGGAACAGGCCCCGGGTCGCCTCGTAACTGAACGGAGCACGCAGGAAACCGATCGCGGACCCGACACCCGCCCCCGGGGGAATGAGCAAGGCTTTGATGCCCAGTTTCTCGCATAAACGGCAGGCATGGAGCGGAGCGCCGCCTCCAAAGGCGATCATGGTGAAATGCTCGATGTCGCGGCCGTTTTCGACAGTGTGGACGCGCGCTGCATTGGCCATGTTTTCATCGACCATCTCGGTCACGCCGAAGGCCGCCTCGGCAACCTCCATGCCCTGCATCGAGGCGATCCTTGCCGAAAGCGCAGCCCTGGCGTTTTCGAGGGAAAGGGGGATTGCACCACCTGCGAAATTGTCCGGATCCAACCTTCCGAGAACGAGGTTTGAATCCGTAACGGTCGGTTCAATGCCGCCGCGTTGATAGCAGGCCGGCCCCGGCTCGGAGGCAGCCGAACGCGGTCCGACCTGGATGCGCCCCATCTGGTCGATCGATGCGATGGAACCTCCGCCTGCTCCAATCTCGACCATCTCCACCACAGGTGTGGATACGGTCATGCCGGACCCTTTCTTGAAGCGGTATGTCCGGGCCACCTCGAACGTGCTTGCTGTCTTCGGCGCGCCGTTCTCGATCAGGCAGATCTTTGCGGTTGTTCCGCCCATGTCGAAGGACAGGACCTTTTCAAGTCCATGCGCGCGGGCGAACTCGGCGGCGAAGATGGCACCGCCCGCAGGCCCGGATTCAAGAAGGCGCACCGGCTGCTCGGATGCCGTTTCGACCGAAATAAGCCCGCCCCCCGAGTGCAGCATGAAAACCGGAGCTTCAATGCTGCTCTCGCGAAGTCTTGCAACGAGCCGGTTCAGGTATGCGGAAACCTGCGGCTGCACATACGCATTGGCAATCACCGTGTTGAAACGCGGCAATTCGCGCATTTGCGGAGAGATGACGGATGAAAGCGAAACGGAAAGATCCGGCGACAGCTCCTTGAGGGCATCAGCCATCATCGTTTCGTGCGCATCATTGGCGTAAGCATGCATCAGGCCGATCGCCACCGCATCAAAACCGCCTTCGATGATGCGGCGCGCCATGTGCCTGGTCTCGGCCGGATCAAGCGCGAGCAGCACGTCCCCCTTCGGTCCGATCCGCTCGTTCAGCGTGAAGCGGTGCTTTCTTGGCACCAGCGGTCTGGGCAATTGCAGGTTCAGGTCATATTGCTCGAACCGGTTTTCGGACCGCATCTCGATGACGTCGCGAAATCCTTCGGTCGTGATGAAGGCCATGTTGGCACCGCGGCGCTCGATCAAGGCGTTCGTGACCAGTGTGGTTCCGTGAATGACCTGACCAATATCGGACAGAGCGATGTGCGCATTTCGGGCAGCGGTTTCAATGCCTTTCAAAATCGCCCGTTCGGGTTCGTTGTAATCCGTGAGCAGCTTGCACGTGGCCATGCCGCCCGGATGGTCGAGCGCGACATCGGTAAATGTGCCGCCAATATCCACGCCAACGCGAATGTCGGACCTGGTCATACCTGTCAGAAACCCTTGATGAACTGGTTCGCCGTGAAGGCGATATTGTAGAAGCGAGACATCACAGGAGCATTCGCGACTGCGGCCATGTCGGTTGTCGGAAGAGGCAGGTCTTCCGGTTGCATGCCTGTCAGAAGGCCTGCAATTCCTTGCCCGAAGATCGTTCCTGTCGTGATGCCGCGGCCATTGTAGCCGATGGGCGTATAGAGGCCCTCGTCGAGCACGTGAATGCGCGGCAGGTGATCCGGTGTCATTGCAATCTGGCCATGCCAGGC
>JBCDLT010000129.1:0-7367 GCA_038745065.1 Pseudomonadota bacterium
ATTTCACGGCCGAAGCCCGCCCGAAAAAACTGCCGCCGCAGCCGTTCCGCGAACTCGGCGCCAACATCGTTCTGCGCTGGAAAGAGTGGCGGGCGGCGGCGGAATGAAAGCGTGGGGCCTGCAAGAGACAAACGATGCGGGAAGGCAAAGGGTCATTCCCGACCTGATGCGGGATCCAATCCGATCAACCACATCCCGGGAAAACAGTCGCCGCTGGTCGTGGCATGGCAGGCAATTTGGCAACTATAATCGCTCTGGAAGCGAGTAGATCCCCGATCAACTCGGGGATGACAAATGGCTGGAACAAACCGTCGTTCCGGACAAGTGCAGCGCCAGCTGCGCGCCGATCCGGAAACCAGATGTATTTCGCGCCGAAGGCGCGGTTTAGTCTGGGCGTACAGACGGGCCATTCAGCCATCAAACCACCCATCCAAACACATACCCCGCCATCACTGAACCTGAGACCGCCAGCGCCAGATAGAGCAGGAACGGACGCAGTTTCAGGACCGGGAAGATCGCAAGTGCACCCCAGATACTGACCACGCCGCCCGACACCAGAAACGCCATGGCCGCGCCGGGCGACATGCCGTTGTCCACCAGGGCGCGGGTCAGCGGAAGGGCTGCATAACCATCAATATAGGCCGGGGCTCCGACAATGACGGTGGCCGGGATGGCCCACCATTTGTCCGCACCGACATACTGCGCGAGCGAGCCTGGTGTCAGCATGGCATTCAGGGCGTATTCGGCGAAGAAGGCCGGGATCAGGCAGATCAGGATCAGGCGTGTCGTCGCCTTGGCCTGACGGTAAAAGGCGGAACGCCTTTCCTGTTCGCGCCATATGCGCGGCTCGAACGCGGCCGCACCGCAGCACGATCCGGTCGCAAGATCCGAGGCAAGACCACGCGTGCGCAACACGCCACCCACGACATATTGCCGGCTGACCGCCACCGTCACAGCGCCACCGAAAAGCCCCAGGCCGAAGGCTGCAACCGTCTTGCCGATGGCGAATGCGAGCCCGAGCGTTGCCGCCGTGGTGGCCAGCATGGCCGGGTCGGTGACCGGGGAGGACAGCCAGAACGCCATGACAGGAGCGAGCGGCACACCGGCCGCCAGCAGACCCACCATGAGCGGCAGGATCGTCACCCCGCAAACGGGCGTGATCGCGCCAATGAGCGAGGCGGCGACGATCGCCCGAAGCAGGCGCCCTTCAAATGCGCGGCTGATGATCCTGTCCGCGCCACTCGCCATGATCCAAGCCGTCAGCAGGATACCCGGCACGACCAGCGGAGACACCGCCACAAGACCCAGAAGCGAGAATGTCAGGCCGTCGATAACGAAATCCGGCCAGACAAGAACCGGAACGACGATAAGGGCGGCAAGCGCTACATAGCGCCAGACGCGGCTTCTGCTGTTGGCGTAGGTCGTTTGCTGAACGTTCATCGACGGGTCTCCGAATTGACGTCAGCAGAATAAACGTGTCTTCTTCATAAGAAAAATGAATATCTTGAATTTCAGATATTGAGAAAGCCAATGTCCAATCTTGACAGCGATTTGCTGCGAACGTTTCTCGCCGTTGCCGAAACCGGCAGCATCACGGAAGGCGGTACACGGATCGGGCGCTCCCAGTCCGCGATCAGCCTCCAGATCGCGCGGCTTGAACAGACCGTTGGGCAGAGCGTCTTCCACCGGAACGGGCGCGGGGTTGTTCTGACCGATGCGGGCAAGCAGCTGTTCCCGGTTGCAAGGGACATAACGGCCAGGCTGGACGCGACGCTGCGCGACCTTACGACCGCGCCCTTGAGCGGCACGTTGCGGCTCGGTATTCCGGATGATCATGGCCGCGCGAAGCTCACGCAGATTGTCGGCAATTTCGCCCGGTCTCATCCGCAGGTACAGTTGGATGTCACCTGTTCCCTCAGCCCCGACTTTCCGGACATGCTGTCGAAGGGACGTCTCGACCTTGCCGTCTACGAGGTGCAAAATCCGGGCCCCGGTGAAGAGGTCGTCTATGAAGACACCACCCACTGGGTCATGAGCAAACACAGAAACCTGCTGGACCTGGAGCCATTGCCGGTGGCCCTGTTCGACCGGGCGTGCTGGTGGCGCGAAGCTGCCATCGCCTCACTCACCAGCGCCGGAATAACCTATCGCGTGGTCTATTCGAGCCAGAGCGTTGCGGGCGTGAAGGCGGCCGTCGAGGCAGGTGTCGCCGTCGGCGTTCTCGGCAAGTCCTCCATCGACCGGTCCATGCTGATCCTGGGCGGGAAACAGGGTTTTGTCCCGACCCCGTCATCCAAACTGGTGATCGGTGCGGGCGTGCATCAGGATACCGGTCTGATCAATTCCATGATGTCGGAAATCCGTGCCGCGTTCGAACACCACCCTGCGGTGCTTGCCTGAAAACGGATGCTTTACGGAAGGCTCAACCTGGTCATCCGGCCGCCGTCGACCACATAGGTCTGGCCCGTGATGAAACCGCTTTCTTCTGCCGCGAGGAACGCGACCAGTGCGGCCACTTCTTCCGGGCTGCCCGTGCGCCCGACCGGATGAAGAGAGCCGACATCGCGCCTGAAGGCATCCGGATCGGGCATCGCACTGATGAAATCGAGATTCAGATCGGTGTCGATCCAGCCCGGCGCGACCGCATTGCAGCGGATGCCGTCCTTGCCGTGATCGACGGCAACCGCGCGCGTCAGGCCGTGGAGCCCGGCCTTGGAGGCCGAATAGGCGGCGTGCTTGCCGTTGCAGCCGATGCCCTCGATGGAGCCGACATTGACAATGGCGCCACGGCTGTTCTTCAGATGCGGCAGGGAATGTTTGATCAGCAGGAACGGCGCGGTCAGGTTTACGCAGAGCGCACGCTGCCAGCCGGCAAGATCCATCTCCTCGATCGACGCCTCCTGCATGATGCCGGCATTGTTGACCAGAATGTCGAGACCACCGGCACGCGAGGCGACTTCATCCATCACCCTGGCGGGTGCCTGCACATCGGAAAGGTCCGCCGGGATCGTCTCAAATTCGGTGTCGTCGCCGCGCTGAACCGTGAAGACCCGCGCGCCCTCGCTGCGCAAACGGGTGGCAATCGCCCGGCCGATCCCGCTGCGTCCTCCGGTCACGACGGCAACTTTCCCTGCAAAGCGCGTCATGTCACGGATTTCCCGCCATTGACCTCGACCAGCGCGCCGCACATGTAACGCGCCGCGTCCGAGGCAAGAAACAGGACCACCTCGGCAATGTCGTCCGCGCGCGCCACCCGGCCGAGCGGCACAGTCGCGCCGAGTTCCTCAATGGCCGATTGCGGATCGAAGCCGCGCGTTTCAAACCCGGTTCTGAGCATCGGCGTGTCAACCTCGTTCGGGCAGACAGCGTTGATCCTGATGCCCTGATGGGCATGATCCCGGCCCATGCATTGGGTGAGCGAGGCAATCGCCGCCTTGGTCATGCAGTAAACGGCATGGTTCGGGCCCGGATGAACGCCCCAGCAGGACGCCGTGTTGACGATGGCACCGCCTCCGCGGGCGGCGAGGACCGGGATGGCAGCCCGGCAGATCCGGAACGGTGCTTCAACATTGACACCGACCGAAAGCCTGAAATCCGCATCGGAGGCCTCTGATACCGGTCCACGGGTTATCACACCGGCGTTGTTGATGATGATATCGAGCCCATTGAGCATTTCGGCCGCAGCCGAGGGAAGTCCGTCGCAGTAGTCAGCATTGAGCAAGTCTCCCTCCAAGCGGGCGTCGGCTTCAAGCTCCGCGCACTTGCGATCGGCGGCAGCAACAGCCGCGCCCTCGGCGCGCAGCATTTCGGTTATGACCTTGCCGATCCCGCCGGCCGCACCCGTCACAAGCGCTTTCTTGCCCGAAAACCGCATCATGCGTCTCTCCTTCAGAAGGTGGCGATTGGATCCCCGAACAGGGCCTGGTTCACATCGATACCGAGGCCGGGTCCGGCCGGCAGATCGATGTGACCCTGCCGAATTCTCACACCCCCGTTTTCGCAATAGGACGTTTCGATCATCGGCTCGGCAAGCCATACGCCTTCAAGCAGGGCGGGTTTGACCGTCGCCGCGATGTGGGTGCACGCGGCGGCAACAATATCGCCACCCCAGGAATCATCGCAGGTATGCGGCAGGTTGAGCGCCTCGCACATGTCGCGGAACGCCGCCATCTGCTGCAGGCCGCCGATCCGCGTGACCTTCATGCCGAATCCGTCGACGATCCCGAGAGCGGCTGCGCGCATGGTCGTCGCCAGATCCACGCCGCTTTCGTCCATGTAAACGGCGTGACTGATCTGCGGCCGGATCTTCGCAAGGTCCTCCATCCGGTTGCAGGGCTGCTCCATGACGAAGGGGATGTCTGGGCATTCCCGGCTGACGCGCAAGGCATCCCGTGTCGTCCAGCCCCTGTTGCCGTCGACCGCAAGGCGCATGCCCGAACCCGAGACCGTTTCCCAGACCTTGCGGATGGTTTCGATGTCTTCTTCCACCGGGCGCCCGCCGACCTTGATCTGCAGGCGGGGATAGCCTTCGTCTCTTTTCGCTGCCGCGACACGGGCAATCTCGTCCGGCGATCCGACGCCGGTCGCATAGTAGGACGGCACCCGGCCGCGTGCGCTCCCGCCGATCAGATCGGCGACCCCCATGCCATAATGTTTGCCGAGGAGGTCATGCGCGGCAATGTCGATGGCCGCCTTGGCGTAGTTGTGCCCGTTGAGCGCAGAGTGCATCACCCGGTTCAGCAGGAGCGGCCGGACCTCCTGACCGATCAGCGCTGGAGCCATCTGTTTCAGCGCGGCCTGCGCACCTTGCGCATGGGCTTCGGCATAGGTCGGTCCAACCGGGCACGTCTCCCCCCAGCCGGCAAGACCATTGTCTGCGACAAGCTTGACCAGCGTCGTTTCGAGGGCCCAGACCTCGGCATTGGCCATCGTGTAGGGCCCGTTCTTCACGGGGAGATCGTGGCGGAAAATCTCGACCGATTTTATTTTCATGCGTCAGTCCGGATTTCGCAGTGGTGCCGCAGTGACACGGGAAGCCTCCCGCGCGGCCGTCAGTATTCCTGGTTCAGAGCGTCTTCGGCAGGGATTTCGCGTTCACGCCGGGCGATGTAGTCCAGAAGTGCCTCATTTCTTGCTTCGTCCAGCTTCGGTTCCTGGTACTCGGACAAGAGCTTCCTGGCCTGTGTCAGCGCCCGCTCGGTGATCTCCACTTCGCCTTCCGCCTTCCATTGCTCGATCGAGTTGTTATCGAACATCTCCGGCATGAAGAATGCGCGCTGAAAGTTTTCCTGCGTGTGCGGGTGGCCCAGATAGTGACCGCCCGGGCCGACATCGCGCACGGCGGCAAGGGCTTCGTCGAAATCATCCCATTTCGGGCCCTCCGCCATACGGTAGACCATCGCGGTTTGCTCGGCATCGACAATGAACTTGGCGACGGAGCAATGCATGCCGGCCTCGTTCCAGCCGGCGGTGTGCCAGATGTAGTTCGCGCCGGCGTGGATGACGGCGTTCAACGTGGTCGCGCTCTCATAACCGGCCTGTGCATCAAAGGTCTTCGCGCCACCGAGCGACCCGGAGGTCCGCCAGGGCACATCGTAATACCTGGCGAGCTGGCCGATGAGGAAGTTCATCAGGCTGATCTCAGGCGTTCCCGCCATCGGCGCACCGGACTTCATCGAGACAGTGGACAGATAATGCCCATAGATTGCCGGTGCGCCCTTGCGGATTACCTGCGTATAGGCGAGCGCACTCAGGGCTTCGGCATTCAGCTGCGCGACCGCCGGCACGACGGACGCGGGCGTGTTGGCGCCTCCGAGCACGAAGGGTGAGCACAGGACCGGCTGGTTGCGCCTCGAAAAGGCCCGCATCGCCCCGAGCATGGTCTCGTCCCATACAAGCGGCGAATTGCCGTTGCAGTTCCCGGTCGTGACCGGGTGATCCTCCAGGTAGTCTTCACCGAAAAGGATCGCGCACATGTCCATGACGTCCTCGGCATTCTTCGGGCTGGTTGTCATGCCCATGAATGTCTTGTCGGAGTGTTTCATCGACGAATAGGTGATCCGCAGGTGGCGGTGGCTGATGGGGTGGTCGTACGGTTCGACGATATGGTGCGCACTGGAATGGATCGCCGGCAGCATGTGACTGAGCTTGTGGAACATGGCCAGATCGTCGAGCGTCGGATTGCGCCGGACATCGTCCAGATCGCGCAGGAACGGCGCTCCCGTCATCGGCACGAACATGGTCCGATTGCCGCCGAGCGGAACGTTCTTTTGCGGATTGCGCGCGTGGTAGGTGAAGCTTGACGGAATTGTCCTGATCAGTTCGCGCACGTGGCCGCGGTCGAGATAGACCCGCTCGCCGTCGATCTTGGCACCCGCCTTTTTCCAGTCCTCCAATGCGATCGGATCGCGGAAAACGATGCCGACCTCTTCCAGGATCGACATGGACGCGTCATCGAGCTTGCGGATCTGGTCGTCGTCGAGCGGTTCGCACAGCGGCAGGTTCCGGGTCAGGCCCGGGAGCATGTCGTGGTCGGGAGCGGTGCGAAGGGCCCGGCGGCCTGCACGGCCGCCACTGCGGCTGCGAACTGCGACACTCATATAAGTCTCCGAAGTCTGTCTGCTTTGACCCCAGACTGCGCCTTAAGCCCCGGCTTATCCTGCCCGAAACCGAACAGGGGCCGCATTTTCCGACATTCCGCCGTGTTTCTTCGCCGCCGGTGATCAAGCGGCAGCAAACCGGCGCGCCCGAGCAGGTCCACGCAAGCGCCAGCCGGCGAAACAGCAAGGTTGCCGGCCTCGCAAGGTTGGCAGTTTGGAAATGATTTTTGGCACTTTGGGACCAATTTTTCCTGTCGGTTCACATAGTCTGATCTGTGAGAGAACCAATCCGGAGTGTGCATCCGTGGAAAATCGACCGCTTTCGCACATCAGAGTGCCCGACTTCGAGCATTGTCTTGCCGGTCCGCTTGCCGGAATGAGCCTCGCCAATCTTGGCACCGAGGTGATCAGGATCGATCCGCCCGGCGGCCCGCGCCGTCAGGATCCGGCCTTCGACCGACTGTCAGGCGGAAAGCGCACACCGACCCTTGATCTCAAGACGGACAGACAGCCCATCGGCGGTTCACAACAACTTTACGAACGTGGCCCATTCCACCAATGCGCAAGCCCTGCTGAGAGATACTCGGGGCGCTTTAACCTTGTAAATCCGGCGGATTTATTTGGCCCTGCATGCGTAAGATTGGGCGGCCAACTACTCAAACGTTAAAAAAAGTTAATATCTATCCTGTTGCCAGATGTCACCCAAGTATTCAATAATAATTCTAGCTCAAGACACGATCATCCGGCGCTTCATCGCCCAAAAATGAA
>JBCDLT010000130.1:0-6601 GCA_038745065.1 Pseudomonadota bacterium
CATCATCGGCCTTGTCATTCCCGATTTCGAGAACCCGTTTTTTGCCGAACTTGTCGCAAAGCTCGAGCATCGCGCCGAGGCCACGAACTACCGCATCGTTGCCACATCCAGCCGCGAGGATGCGGATATCGAGGCGCGGGAGATTGACGAGTTGGTCGGCTGGCGCGTGGCGGGCGTTTTCGTGATCCCCTCGCTTCATTCCCGTGCAGCCGAGCTTGTTGAAACCAGCGAAACACCTTTCGTCTTTCTGGATCGGATCCAGCAGAACGCGGCGACCGACGGTGTCGGTGTCGACAATGCCGCCGCCAGTGCTGAACTCATGCGAACGCTGTTTGACACCGGTCATCGCCGCATTGTCGTGGCGTATCTGGGAGACGGCATCGCCAACGTCGCCGAACGCCTGGACGGTGTTCGGGCCGCTGTCGCCGATCATGCCCGGGCAGTCCGCGTCGATTACGTGCCCACCGGTGACAGCATCGAGGGCGCGCGCGCCGCCCTGGCCGCGTATCTCGACGAGAACCCGGCGCCCGATGCCGTGTTCTGCCTGTTCAACACGGCGACGCTGGCTGCCTATGGCCTGCTGCAGGAGCGCGGTCATGTGATCGGGAAAGATACGGCCCTGGCCGGTTTCGACGACAGTGCCTGGATGGCGCATGTCTATCCGCCTGTCGCGGCCATCGTCCAGCCGACGGAGGAAATCGCCCGGGTCGCCTGGGAGCGTCTCCTGGCAAGGATCGAGGGCGGCGAAACGCCGCCTGAAACGATCCGGATAGGCTGCCGTCTCGAAGCCAGGGGATCGCTCGGTCCGCCGGATCGCAAGGCGGGCGCAAGCAACGACAACGGTGCCTGAGCGCCGGTCAAGAGATAGAAGGTGACGAAGAAGCGCCGGTACAGCAGAGACGAAATGTGGAGGAAAGCAAATGTTCAAGCAATTGACCGCAACTGCCCTCGTGGCGCTGCTGGCACTGCCAGCACAGGCCGAAACTTACGGCGTTCTGATGAAAACCCTGTCCAATCCGTTCTGGGGCGCCATGGAGCTCGGCGTCCGCGATGGAGCCGGCGAAGCAGGTGTGGAATACTATCTCCAGGCTGTGGAGAGCGACCAGGCGGCGGAACCGCAGCTCAATGTCTGCAACACCATGCTGGAACGCCAGCCCGACGCAATGATCACCGCCGCGATCAACTCGACCATTTTGCTGCCGTGCCTCAAACGGGCAACGGAGATGGGCATCCCGGTCGTCGATCTCGACGGCAACCTCGATCATAAGATCGCAACGGATGCGGGCGTCGACATCGCATTTTCCATAGGCTCCGACAACGTCGCTGCCGGAGCGCAGGGTGCCGAGTGGCTCGTCAGCCAGGTCGGCGCGGATGCCAAGGGACCGGTTCTGGTCATCGAAGGCTTGTCCGGCAACGTGACCGGGCAAAAGCGCGCCAACGGGTTTTCCGAGAAACTCGCCGAACTGGCGCCGGGTCTCGAGATCGTTGCGTCCCTGCCGGGTGACTGGGACCGCGGCAAGGCCGCCAACATCACCAACGACATCCTGACCTCCAATCCGGAACTCGTTGCGATCTTCGCCGCAAATGACGGCATGGCCCTCGGCGCCGTCGAGACGGTCTATGCGGCCGGAAAGGGCGATCAGGTGACGGTCATCGGCGTGGACGGCAATTCGGACGCGGTGAAATCGATCAAGTCCGGCCGCCTGAATGCATCGGTCGCGCAGCTGCCCTACCTCGTCGGCAAACAGGCCGTTGAAATGGTCAAGGCAGGCGGCGACCAGCCGGACTGGGTCTATGTTCCAACCATGGTGCTGACCAAGGAGGTGCTGGAAAGCGGCTCCGACCCGATGCTCGAATACGTCAAGTAACAGCAACGATGCGGGCCGCCGGATCAACGGGTGTTCAGCCACAAGGGGCTGACCATCCGGGAGCCGATCCGGCGGCCCGCATGTTCCGGGTGGGCATATGCTGAAAATTCTCGAAAGAACACACGTACGCGCAGAATCGCTCGCGGTTCTGCTCGTGCTGATCGTCGTCATGGCGATCCTGTCGCCGGTAACCGGGTCCGGGGTACGGGTCTTTCTGACCGCGAACAACTTTTTCAACATCATTCTGGCCAGTGCCACCTTCGGAATACTGGCCATCGGAGCGACCTTCGTGATCAGTGCGGCGGGGATCGATCTGTCGCTTGGTTCCGTTCTGGGCCTTGCGTCGGTCACCGGCGCGGCCCTGGTCGTCACGCTCGAGCTGCCATGGTACTTCGCTATTCTAGGCGCGCTTGGCGCGGGAGCGGCCGCAGGTGCCGTCAACGGCTTCATCATCACCAGGGGGCACGTGCCCGCCTTCATCGTCACTCTCGGCATGCTCGGCATTGCCCGTGGTCTTGCGCTGATCATCTCCAGCGGACGCGGCATTTACGGCCTGCCGGAAGAGATCCTTTTTCTCGGTCAGGCGCGCCCTTTCGGGGTGCCGACGCCTGTCTTCATTCTCCTGTTTGTCGCACTGGCCTCGCATTACGTTCTGGCGCATACGCCCTTCGGGCATCACACGCTGGCTCTTGGGGACAACGAAAATTCGGCACGGGCGACCGGCATCAACATCCGCCGTCAGCGGATGCTGCTCTATACGATCTCGGGACTGATGGCCGGCATTGCCGGGCTGATCTTCACGGCACGCGTGAACACCGGCGATCCGACCGCCGGGCTCAACTACGAGCTCCTCGCGATCACCGCCGCCATCATCGGCGGAACGAACCTGTTCGGCGGCCGGGGCTCGATCCTCGGCACCATGATCGGCGCGCTCATCATGGGTGTCCTGCAAAACGGCCTCAATCTCATGGCGGTTCAGGCCTATTACCAGCAGATGGCGATCGGCGCCGTCCTGATCGCCGCCGTCTGGCTCGACCAGATCCGGACGCGGGGGAGGTCGCTGCAATGAGCCTTCTGGAGCTATCGGGTGTGGAGAAGAGTTTTGGTCCCGTGCAGGTTCTGCATGGGGTCAACCTGACGGTTGCTGCGGGCGAGGTCATCGGTCTCGTCGGCGACAACGGTGCTGGCAAGTCCACGCTCATGAAGACGATCACCGGTGTCTACACGACGGACAAGGGGAGCATCCGCTTCGACGGCACCGATGTCACGAGCCGGAACCCGGGCGAACGCCGTGAAAGCGGCATCGAGATGATCTACCAGGATCTCGCGCTCGCCCCGCAGCAGGACGTTGCCAACAACATCTTTCTCGGGCGCGAGCCGACCAAGCGCTTCCTTGGCCTGCTGCCGGGTTTTGTCGACAAGTCGAAAATCGATGCCGAGGCCCAGCACATGATCGACCGGCTGGGCGTGCATGTTCCCTCGATCCATCTGCCGGTCGGCATGCTGTCGGGCGGGCAGCAGCAGACCATCGCCATTGCACGCGCGCTGACATTCAAGCCGAAGCTGGTGATCATGGATGAGCCGACGGCGGCCCTCGCCGTGCGCGAAGTGGAAAGTGTGTTGAACCTGATCCGGCAGATGCGCGATGAAGGCATCGCGACAATCCTGATCAGCCACCGCCTCAACGATGTCTTTGAAGCCTGCGGCCGTATCGTGGTACTTCGCCGTGGAAATGTCATTGCCGATCTGAAACGCGACGAAACCGACATGGCGGAAGTCGTTTCATACATTGTCGGCGCACACGGATAGGATTGCGATATGCCCAGGTTAGGACTGCATGGTCTCGCCTTCACACCGCTCTGGAACCCTTCAGAGGCGGACCGCCTGCTTCCACCGATCACGGCGCATGGCGTCACGGTTATCGAGACGCCTCTGCTCGATCCGAAAAACTATGACAGCGTCGGCACAAGGCGCGCCGCCGAGCGCAACGGCGTGGAAATCGTCTGTTCACTTGGGCTTCCGGCGGAGATCGATATCCTGCGCAATCCGGGAGACGCGGTCGATTATCTGGGCTTTGCCCTGCAGATGGCGCGGGATGCCGGCGCTGCCGCGCTTTCCGGCGTGACCTACGGCACGATCGGCAAGACCAGCGGCGCACCGGTCACCGGGGCGGAAAGCGATGCCATCTGCCGGCTGGTCGACCGCGTTGCCCAGAAGGCGCGGGACCTCAACATGCGTCTCGGGCTGGAACCCTGCAACCGCTACGAAACCCATCTGCTAAACACGGCCCGGCAAACGGCCGAAATCATCGAGCGCGTCGGTGCGCCCAACGTTTTCATTCATCTCGACACCTATCACATGAATATCGAAGAGGCGGGCATGGCCGAAGGCTTTGCCGATGCGGGCGAGCATCTCGGCTATGTTCACCTGTCGGAATCCAATCGCGGCGTTCCGGGAAAGGGAACGCTTGACTGGGCCGGAACGTTCAAAGGGCTGGCAGAGGTCGATTTTGAGGGAACGATGACTTTGGAGAGCTTTGTTTATCTGGCGCCGGAGATCGCATCTGGCCTTGCTGTGTGGCGTCCGGTTGCCGACCGTCCGGAGGATGTCATTGAGGTCGGCCTGCCGTTCCTTAGAGAGCAGGCGGAAGCAGCGGGGCTAAGACTGTCGTGACCGCGCCGCAGGAGATTTCGGTTGAATACCTTGTGGCCCGAATCGTGGACCGCGGGCGCACGCAGCGGAGCATTACTGCCGTTTGCGGTCCCCCGGGGGCGGGCAAGTCCACGCTCGCCGATGAGCTGGCGGCGCGGCTGAACGAAAAGGAACCGGACAGCGCCGCCGTTTTCCCGATGGACGGCTATCACTTCGACGATCTGATCCTGAACGCCCGGGGATGGCGTCCGCGAAAGGGCGCGCCGCACACGTTCGATGTCGGCGGCTTCGCACATATGCTGATGCGGCTGAAACAGAACGAGGAAGGCGAAATCGCTGTTCCCGTCTTCGATCGCGGCATCGAAATTGCGCGCAACAGCGCACGTGTCATTCCAGGGACCGTCCGCCATCTGATCGTCGAGGGAAACTATCTGCTGCTCGACGAAGCGCCCTGGCGCGACCTGGGTCCGCTCTTCGACACCACGGTCTTTCTGAGTGTGCCGCTCGCCGAGCTGGAGCGGCGTCTTGCCGAACGCTGGCAGGATCTGTCGGAATTGGACTGCAAGGCGAAACTGGAAGAAAACGACCTTCCGAACGCGCGGCAGGTTGTCAGCGGCAGCCTGCCGGCGGAATTCCAGATCGTTTTCAATCCCTGAAAAGGGCTGCAGACTTACCGCCCGATGCTCTGGCAGTCCCGGCCTACCGGCCCATCCAGCCTCCGTCGACGGTCATGACGGTGCCGTGCATGTAGTCCGAGGCAGCGGAAGCCAGAAAGACGGCCGGACCGGCAAAGTCCTCCGCATTGCCCCAGCGTCCCGCCGGGATACGTTCCAGGATGGATTTTGACCGGACGGGGTCGTTGCGCAGGGCCTCGGTGTTGTCCGTCGCGATATAGCCCGGCGCAATGGCGTTGACATTGATCCCCTTTGCGGCCCATTCGTTCGCGAATGCCTTGGTCAGCTGGCCGATCGCGCCCTTGGAAGCCGCGTAGCCCGGAACCGTGATGCCGCCCTGGAAGGTCAGGAGCGATGCGGTGAAGATGATCTTGCCGGAGCCGCGCTCCACCATGCGTTTCCCGATTTCACGTGTCAGCACGAACTGGGAGGACAGATTGACTTCGATCACCTCGTCCCAGATGTCGTCACCATGCTCGGTCAGCGGCGCACGCTTGATCGTACCGGCATTGTTGACAAGGATATCGATGACCGGATGCGTCTCGTTGACTTGCGCGGCAAAGGACTTCAAGGCGTCCCGGTCGCCGAAGTCGCAGCTGTAGCCGGTGAAGTTCCGGCCGAGTGCCCGAACCTCGCTCTCGACCTGGCTACCCGAACTTTCAAGACTTGCGCTGACACCGACAATGTCCGCACCGGCATCGGCAAGCGCGACGGCCATTGCCTTGCCGATGCCGCGCTTGGCGCCCGTCACAAGCGCGGTTTTTCCGGCGAGGCTGAAACTGTCCAACACACTCATTATGCATTCTCACTGATCTTGATCATGGATTTGATGGCGCTCGGGTTCTGGGTCAGGGCCTCGAATGCACCCTGAATATCCTCGAGCGGCTGGATATCGGTGATGAAGGAAGCGCAGTCGACGACACCCTTGGCGAGAAGCTGCATGGCCTGGTCGTAGTCCTCGGGCCGGTAAACGCGGGCACCGAACAGTTCCAGCTCGCGCCAGAAGAACCGGAACATGTCGACCTCGGGCTTCTTGGCGTGGATTGCCACCATGACAATGCGCCCGCGCACGGCGGCGGCATCGGTCATCAGATCAACGCCAGGCTGGCTGCCCGACACCTCGAAGACGACATCCGCACCCTTGCCGCCGGTCTGCGCGTTGACTTGTTCGACCGGGTCGACTGTCTTCGGATTGATTGTCGTGAAACCGAGTTTTTCCGCATAGGCAAGGCGGCTGTCACTGATCTCGCTGATCGTGACCTTGCCGCCCGCATGCCGCGCGACAAGAGCAACAAGAAGTCCGATCGGGCCGCCGCCGATCACCAGAACATCTTCTCCCGGTTTGACCTTTGCACGATTGACGTCGTGACAGGCAACCGCGAGCGGTTCAATCAGCGCCGCATGCGC
>JBCDLT010000131.1:0-6251 GCA_038745065.1 Pseudomonadota bacterium
AAGGCGGGCAATGAAACGAAGACGTTCTTCCATTACCGAACTTTCTTTCCACGGCATCAACACCTCCGACATGCAATTGCATGCCGGAGGTGTTACCCATGTGTCCGGTACAAAACGTCACCTATGTCTCAGGTCGGTCATAACTCGTATCAGACCACCGAAAACCAAAGAATTCTGCGGTTTTGTGGTGGACTCGGCGCCGCTTAGCCGATCAAAAAGCCTTTGAAATTCAGATAATTGGGGTGATGTCAGTCCCTTGGCTCCTCGTTCAGAGAATCAGCGGCCGTTCCTTCTCCATTCCAATGCCGGGAACGCGCCGAGCGCGGCCCTTTCCCATGCTCAAGCGCTCAGCGCGTTGGCGCCGGTGATTGGCTGCCACAGGCAAGATGCGGACGCCCGGATTTCCCAACGAATGCGGGTGATACGCTGAAATCTGATACCTGATGCGACGGCACAAATGCCGGCGGCCCGAATGTCAAGACCGGTATCGGTTCAATGAGAGGCCTTGTCGCGCAGCACGTCGGCGACGGTTTCGCCGGTGTGGATCAGGTGTTCGCGCCAGATGGTGCCCGCCTTGGCCGTGTCGCGGTTTGCGAAAGCTTGCATCAGGGCTTCGTGTTCCTGGAACGCATCCGACCACCGGGACGGATCCATGATCGCCATATATCGCCCGCGTTTGGCGCGCAGCATCAGGGCGGCATGGGTCGAGGACAGGATCGGGTTCGATGCCGCCTCGACGATTGCCGCGTGGATCGCGGTATTCAGAGCGAAATAGGCGTCCCGGTCTTTACGTTCATAACAGTTTCGCATTTTTTCATGCATGTCGGAGAGCTCGGCCCTCGCGTCGGGTGACAGCCGTTCGACGGCCAGTTCCGCGGCCAGACCCTCCAGCCCGGCGAGCACTTCAAAGAGATGCAGGGCTTCTTCAGCCGTGAACGGCAAGACACGCGCGCCGCGATTCTGGGACAATTCGACAAGGCCGTCGAGTGCAAGGAGCTTCAACGCCTCGCGAAGCGGCGTGCGCGAAATGTTCATTTCGGCGCAGATCTCGCGCTCGATGATCCGGCTGCCCGGCATCAGATCGCCACGCACGATCCGGTCGCGCAGAATTTCGAGGATTTGCGCAGCCGCCGGTTGGCGCCGGGACAGCGGATAGCGCGCACTCTGTTGGCGTAACGAAGAAGGTGCATTGTCGTTCATAAAGCGTCGGTCTGCATTGGCCGCCGGATTCCAGGGAAAACATCATGGTGTCGGGGTGAGCCGGAACCTCCGTTCACCCCGGCTGCCGCAATATCGCACGCCAATGTTTTGCGCAACTTGTCGAAAAAATGCGTAGAGAAGTTGCACTTGCAAAGTGGCCACGTTCCCTTGCCTCCTTAGAAGACTGATAAATCGACTACATTAGTGATGGCATGCAATTTGATTGTGATTCCTAACACTCGGCATCGCGACGATGAATGTGTTAGCACCTCGAAGTGAAAAGCGGTTGAGTCGTGCGGTGTCACAATCTTAAGCAGGCATAACCGTGTGCGCCATCGCCGTGTGCACCCGATATGCCGAGCGGAGATTGAAAGCCGCACACGATACGGAACCATTACTGCAAAACGTTGGTCTCTTGGACCGGACTGGAGGATCTGTGAGAATTCTGGTGGCCAATCCCAATACCTCCGCGGATATGACCGACCGCCTGGTCAAGGTCGGCAGCGCGGCGGCCTCGCCCGGCACCGAGCTCCGGGGCGTGACGGCGGAACGGGGCGTCCCCTTCATCTCCAGCCGCCCGGAAGCGCTGCTGGCGGGTGCCGAACTGCTTACCATGATCGCAACCCACGAATACGATGCCGATGCGGTCATTGTCGCTGCCTTCGGCGATCCCGGCGTCACTGCGGCGCGCGACCTGTTCCAATTGCCCGTCATCGGTATGTCAGAAGCCGCGATCCACACAGCCTGCATGCTGGGGGATCGTTTTGCCATCGTGACTTTTTCGCCGTCATTCGAGCGGTGGTACGAGGACTGCGTTTCCATGACCGGTCTCGGCGGACGATCGGCCGGAATCTATACACCGGACGTGCCCTTCTCCTCAGTGGCAAATGTGCAGGACGAGATGTCAGGCGCCTTGATCGATACCGCGAACGACGCGATCGAGAAGACAAAGGCGGACGTGATCATTCTCGCCGGAGCGCCGCTTGCCGGCCTGGCGCCGAAAGTCTCCGACAGGATCGGGCGCCCGGTGGTCGATCCGATCAGCGCCGCCGTCTGCCAGGCGGAAGGGATTGTCCGTCTGGGCGGGCGGGCGCTGGCGGGACCGAAACTTCCGCCGAAATCGAGCATTGATCTTCCGGCCACCTTGAGGGCCGCGATAGCGGGGGAGTAGCGCGCGCCCTGTGGTCAAAGGTTAAGCGCTGGATGCGCAGATCTTATGCAATATTGCATGCCATTTAAAATTCTTCAATAATTTCAATTATTCAGTTTTGGCATACGCATTGCTTCTTATTCGGTTAACCAAATCGAACAGGAGCACGTCATGACCACACCACGCTATACAAGGCGCCACTTTCTCGCCACCACGGTCGCTGCAGGCGGCCTGCTCGCCATGCCGGGGCTGCGCCCCGCCTTTGCCGGA
Source organism: Pseudomonadota bacterium (assembly GCA_038745065.1). Lineage (GTDB taxonomy): Bacteria > Pseudomonadota > Alphaproteobacteria > Rhizobiales > JANQQB01 > JANQQB01. The sequence continues at coordinate 2,621 of JBCDLT010000131.1, forward strand.
TCCAAATCACTGGCGGACATCAAGTCGGCGGGTGTTCTGCGGATCGGTTGCGAGGCGACCTACCCGCCCTTCACGTTTCGCGATGCCGGCGAAATCGTCGGCTACGATGTCGATCTGGCGGCCGTGATGTGCGAGACGCTCGGTGTGAAGCCCGAGTTCATTGACACACAATGGTCCGGCGTCATTCCGGCGCTTTATGCCGGCCGGTTCGACGTCATCATGTCGTCCATGAGCTACCGGAAGGAGCGCCTGGAAAAAGTCGCGTTCTCGATCCCCTACGCCGAGGCGTCGCAGGCCCTGCTCATCCGCGCGGACGACGCTGAAACGATCAAGGCGGTCGCCGACCTGTCCGGCAAGGTGCTCGGTGTCAAACTCGGTTCGCCGGGCGAAAGCATGAAGGATGAGCTGTCTGAAGAAATCGCCACGGCCAAGGGCGCCGGGTTCTCCGAAGTGAAAATCTACGACGATCATCCGGCGGCCTATCTTGCCCTCTCCCAGGGTTCCGTCGACGGTGTGCTCAATACACTCCCGACGCTTGGTCAGGTGATGAAAGATCGCCCGGGTGCCTACGCGCTCGTTCGCCCTGTCGGGAACCCCAACTGGGCAGGCATTGCAGCACGCAAGGAAGATCCCGAGATCGTGACCTTCCTCGACGAGGAACTGACACGCCTCAAGGCGAATGACGAAATCTACAAGCTGCAGGAAAAGTGGTTCGGGTTCCGCATGAACCTTGCGGATGACATTCCGACCTTCAGCTGATGTCAGAACCATCTGAAGCAGACGGCCGGTGACAATCGACTGGTCGATTATCGCCAAGGCGTTGCCGCTTTTGGCCGAAGGGGCCATCGTGACCGTCCAGGTCTCGGTCCTTTCGGCCATTCTGGGGCTCGCGCTTGGCGTGGTCCTGGGGCTCGTTTCCCTGTCCCGCAACCGGCCGCTGAAATGGCTGGTCGCGGGCTATGTGGACTTCATCCGCGGAACGCCGCTCCTCATCCAGATCTTTCTTGTCTTCTTTGCGCTGCCGGTGGTCGGCATACGCTTCGACGAGTTCTGGGCGGGCGTCGTCGCCCTCTCACTCAATGCGGCGGCGTTCGTGGCCGAAGTCGTGCGCGGCGGTGTCGGGTCGATCGAAAAGGGCCAGACCGAAGCGGCCCGCTCCATCGGCATGCGGGAGCGGCAGATCCTCGTCGATATCCTCCTGCCTCAGGCTTATCGGCAAATGATCCCGCCGCTGACGAACGAGCTCATCAGCCTGGTCAAGAATTCCTCGCTCCTGTCCGTGATCTCGGTCTACGAGCTGACCCGAGCCGGACAGGCGATCATCTCGATCCACTTCGTGCCGTTCGAGATCTTCACGCTTCTCGCCCTCTACTATTACGTGATGATCAAAGGGCTCTCGATCCTGTCGAAGAAGCTCGAAGAAAGGCTGCCCAAATGGTGACGGCCTTTCCCCGTCTGCGCGCACAAAAAGTCGAAAAGTCCTTCGGGGATATCCCGGTGTTGAAGGGTGTCGACATGGATGTGGCCGCCGCCCAGACCGTCGTCATCATCGGCGCGTCGGGATCGGGAAAGACGACGTTCCTGCGCTGCCTCAACCGGCTGGAAGACCCGACTGCCGGGACGATCTGGCTTGACGGCGAGACCGTCGGCGGCGCCTTCGATGGTCCCGAAGGCGCGTGGCGCGAGGCAAGCGAAGCCCGCATGGCCGAACAACGGCGCCAATTCGGCTTTGTGTTCCAGCGCTTCAACCTGTTTCCGCATCTGACGGCCCGCCAGAACGTCGCGATCGGACCGCAAAAGGTGCGTGGCCTGAAGCGGGCCGATGCCGAGGCGCTCGCCGAGCGCGAACTGGAGCGTGTGCAGCTGGCCGAGCACATGGACAAGCGGCCCGCGGAACTGTCGGGCGGCCAGCAGCAGCGCGTCGCGATTGCCCGTGCGCTCGCAATGGAACCCCGCATCATGCTGTTCGACGAGCCGACGTCGGCTCTCGATCCAGAACTGGTGCAGGAGGTTCTCGATGTCATGAAGGCACTGTCCGAAGCCGGCATGACCATGATCGCCGTGACCCACGAGATGGCGTTTGCCCGCGAGGTGGCCGACCGGGTTGTGTTCATGGCCGACGGCGTCATCGCCGAGGATGGACCGCCGGAAACGATCTTCAACGCGCCGCAAAACCCGGCCACCCAGAAATTTCTCCGCCATATCGTCAGGAACTGAGCGTTGATGGACCCCGCCGACCTTCTCATTGAAAACGCCATCGTGATAACGGCCGACCCCGCCCGCACCGAAATCCCGAAGGGGCGGATCGTCGTGAAAGACGGGCGGCTTGTCTCCATCGGTGCAGCAGACGGCCCGCCACCGTCGGCCAAAGAAACCGTCGACGCCAGGGGCATGATCGCCATCCCCGGGCTCGTCAATGTCCATACCCATACGATCCTCACCATGGTGCGCGGCATCGCCGAGGATATGGGCTTTGCGCCTGCCTACACACCCGGCGTCCCGCAGGGCCACATGGTGACACCCGATGAGGCCGTCGCCCTTTCGCGGCTCGGCGCCCTGGAGGCCATGCTCTTCGGCTCGACCCTCATCAACGACACGTATGTGCATGCCGACCTGACACTGCCCGCCATGGGCGAGGTCGGCCTGCGTGTCACCGCCTGCGGCCGGATCCACGATGTGGATTTTTCCGGCGTGGCGGGCGGCCGATGGGAGTATGACGCGGCCATCGGCGACACAACCCTGAATGACGCGCTGGCGCTGGCTCAGCGGCATCACGGCGCGATGAACGGACGGCTCGGGGTGCAATTGGCCGCGCACGCGCCAGACACCTGCTCGACATTGTTCCTGAAACGGATCCGCCAGGCGCGGGACGAGACGGGTCTGATCGTCACCACGCATCTGGCCCAGAGCCGGCTCGAGGTCGACCGCATTACGGAACGGGACGGCAAGACGCCTGCCGAACTGCTCGATGAGGTCGGACTCCTGACCGACAAGCTGATCGCCGCGCACTGCATCTTCATGACCGAAGGCGATATTGCCCGCGCCGGCCGCGGCGGGATCCATGTCGCTCACATCCCCAAGGGCAATGCCACAGGCGGGACGATGGCGCCGACGCTCAAGCTCCGTGAGGCGGGGGCGAACCTCTGCCTGTCCACCGACAACATGCACGCCGACATGGTCGAACTCATGCGCTGGGCGCTGACCGTCGGTCGGCTTCAGGTCGAGAAGATCGACGACGACTGGCAGCCCGAAGACATGCTCGAAATGGCGACTATCCACGGCGCGCGGGCGATGGGCCTTGCCGACGAAATCGGCTCACTGGAGGTCGGCAAAAAGGCCGACATCGTGCTCATCGACGCCGACCGTCCGCATTTCGCGCCCATGATCGATCCGCTCGGCAACCTGGTTCATGTCGGTCAGGGCCGGGACGTGCGCCATGTGTTCGTCGATGGCGAACAGGTCGTGAAGGACGGCAAGGCGACCAGGGTCGATGCCGCAGCCATCACGACCTGTTCGCCATCGACGAACACATGGCGCACGTCCCGGCCCTGACCGACATGAACCAGGTTGCCGAGCGGATCGATCATGGGCGCGAAATGCGGACGGTCGGCGTCGATGAGCACGATGTCGG
>JBCDLT010000132.1:0-5354 GCA_038745065.1 Pseudomonadota bacterium
ACATCGACACAGCGGGCCTTGCCGGAGCCAACGATCTGGGGCGTCAGCCCGCCGATGTAACTCGCGGCGCGCCCCGCGCCGTCGCCGTTGCGCACCGGCACGGCCAGCGCCGACAGGCCGACCGCGACATCGTCCTGGGTGAGCGCCCAGTCCTCCGCCTGGATACGGGCCACCTCGTCGCGCAGGATTGCAGAATCCGTTACGCTGTTCGACGTCAATTGCGGCAGCGGGCCGGCGAGAAACGCTTCACGGTCCGCCACCTCCATATGGGCCAGCAGCACTTTCGGTCCGGCGCCGCAATTCAGCGGCAGGCCGCCGCCGACCGACCACCAGCGCACCTGAACCGCCGCCTCGCCGTGATAGCGTGCAAGGCAGATGGCTTCGCGACCGCGCAACACAGACAGAAACACCGTTGCCCCGGTATCGCGGGCAAGACGTACGAGGCGGCTCTCCGTCAGTTCGCGCAGCGATGTGCCTTCGGGTACGGCGCCAGCCAGGCGCAACAGATCCAGCGCCAGGCAATAGGTGCCGTCGGTTTCGTCCTGCCGGACCAGGCCTTCGTCGCGCAACGTCACCAGGATGCGGCGGGTCGTCCCTGAATCGAGTTCGGCGGCCCGCGCAATATCCGCAAGCGGCAGGTGCCGGCGTTCCGGCGAGAAGGTTCTCAGGATGCGCACCGCACGGGCGACTGAGCGTACTCTTGGAAGCGTGCTGCCGTCGCGCAGGCGTCTTGGCGAAGTCGTGTCCATTGCGGTCCGTTCAAGCCTGGTGTCCAGATTTCATTCTATGAAATACTGATTATCTGTTGACATCGCAAGCCTCTTTGATTTGATACGTTCTAAACTCGGGCGGTCAATGAAATCGGGCCCGGTGTAGGGAGGATCCCAAATGAAAACACTGATCAATGCACTTGCTGTAACCGGCTTCGTCGTGGCCGGCACCTTCACGACCTTTGGGCTCGGATCGGCGGAAGCGCAGATGCGCGAATTGCGGTTCGCCGAATTCGGGCCCAATCGCGGGACGCGGGCCGCGGCCCTGCAATGGCTCGACGAACAGATGCGCGAGCGCTCCGGTGGCACGCTGGGCCTCAACATAACCTGGGGCGGTGCGCTGCTTGGTGCCAAAACGGCGGCACAGGGCCTGTCCGACGGTGTCGCAGACATGGCGTCGATCGTACCTGTCTACGCGCCCGGCAAACTGGTCGCGTATGAAGTCGTCGATACCTTGCAATTCGGCGACGAGTGGGTCGGTATGATGGCGACCTATGAATTCATGACGCAGAACCCGGCTGCCCTTGCCGAACAGAAGAAGGCGAATATCCGCTATTTCGGCAATTACACGACCGGCCCGACCCAGCTTCTGATGAAGGACACGGCGGTAAAGACCGCGGCCGATCTGAACGGCAAGACGATCCGCGCGACCGGGGCGTTCGTGCCGGCGATGGAAGCCAAGGGCGCTGCGACCGTGTCGCTGTCGCAGCCGAAGGTCTACGAGGCGCTTTCGAACGGGTCGGTCGACGGTTCGACGACCTATTACTACGTGGTCAAGGCCTACAAGCACTACGAAGTGATCGACTACATCACCGAACTCAATATGGGCCAGGTGCTGGCGTTCGGCGTGGCGATGAACGCTGCGGCCTATGACAGCCTGACGCCGGACCAGCAAAAGCTGATGGACGAACTCGGCCTGGAATTCACCCAATACATGGCCCAGAAGATGCACGCGTCCCGCACCGACGTGAAAAAGGAACTGCAAGACGGCATCGACGGCCACAAGGTGGAAATCGTCGAGCCGACGGCCGAGTTGCGGGACTCGCTGATCAAGATCGCCGATGCCGACGTCTCCAAATGGCTCGAAAAGGCGACCAAGAAAGACATCGACGGCGAGGCCATGCTGGCCGCCTACAAGGGCCTTGTCGACAAATACGCCCAGGAACGCGACGAAAAAGGATATCCCTGGGATCGCTGAGAGCCTACCGACCTCGCACCTGGCCGCCGGTTTCGACCGGCGGCCCTTTTTGCTGTCGGTCAGTTCCGCCCATGACGTCCCCGCATGACCTTCCTTTTTGAGATCCTTGAACGCGCGGCCCTGTGGGTCGCCGGGGCGGCGCTCCTCGTCATGGGTGGCATCGTTACCGTGTCCGTTGTCGGCCGGGTCGCCTTCAATGCGCCGGTGCCCGACGATCTGATCATGGTCGGACTTCTCATGGTGGCCGTTATCCTGTTGCCGCTGGCCTTCATCGAACGCACCGATGGACATATCGCGGTAACGGTGATCGCCGATCTGTTGCCGGTTCGGGTTCAGGCCGTGTTGCGCGCGATCGGCGCTCTCCTGTTCGCGGCATTTTTCGGCACGATGGGCACGATGGTGGCGCTGAAGGTGCCCGACGAATTCACCGAGGCGCTTTATTACGACGGCCAGCTCGAGGTTCCCACATGGCCGATGAAGGCGGTCTTTGCCTTCGGCGTGGCGCTCTTGGTCATTCGCCTTGCCGTCCGGTTCGTTGGGGCTTGCCGCTCGGTCGTAACCGGCGAACCGATTACGGCGCCGGGAAAGTCGGACCCGGGCGCCGCGTCCGGACACCAGGGTTAGCGACGTGGATCCGCTGTCCGTCGGTCTCATCGCCCTGCCGGTAACGCTGCTGCTGCTTGCCCTGCGCATCCCCATCGCCGCGGCGCTCGGGGTCGTTGCCAGCGTCGGCATCTTCATCATCTTCGCCTGGCGTCCCGGGCAGGAGTTCCAGCCCGACTGGGCATGGCAACCGACCTTTTCGCTGCTGGCCAATTCCCCTTACGCCTTCATCACGTCCTACACGCTGTCGACGGTGCCGCTGTTCATCTTCATGGGTCACCTGGCCTATGAGGCCGGGTTTACGACCGACATTTACCGGGCCGCCCGGCTCTGGCTGGCCCGGCTTCCCGGCGGCGTGGCCATGGCCTCGGTTGTCGGGTGCGGCGGGTTTTCCGCAATCACCGGATCGTCGGTCGCCTGCGCGGCCGCCATGGGCCGGATCGCCATTCCGGAAATGCTGCGGTTCGGCTATTCGAAGGCGCTCGCATCGGGTTCGGTCGCGATCGGCGGCACGCTCGGATCGCTGATCCCGCCAAGCGTCCTGTTCATCCTCTACGGCATCTTTGCCGAGCAATCGATCGCCAAGCTGTTCATCGCGGCGATCATTCCGGGGCTGATCTCGCTGTTTGCCTATCTCGTCGTCATCTATCTCTGGGTGCGCGTCCGACCGGATGCGGCACCGGTCCCGGAGGAGGAGATCTCACGTAAGGAACGGTGGGACGCGCTGTCGCGCTGCTGGGCAATCATCGCGCTGTTCGTCGTGGTCATCGGCGGCATCTATGCCGGTTTCTTCACGCCGACCGAGGCGGCCGGCATGGGGGCGGCGGCAACGCTGGTCCTCGGCTTCGTGCTGGCCCGGCTTTCCATCGGCAAACTGATCGCGGCCTTGCGGGAAAGCGTCTACCAGACGGCAATGATCTTCGCGATCGCGATCGGCGGCAAACTGTTCGTCAATTTCATCGCGCTGACCGGAATGGCGGCGGCGATTACCGGCTGGATCGAGGCCAGCGACACGTCGATCTTCGTCGTGCTCGGCCTGATCGTGGTGATGTACATCTTTCTCGGGATGTTCCTCGATCCGATCGGCATCATCCTCCTGACGCTGCCGCTGACGATCCCGATCGTGGAATCCTTCGGCCTGTCGCTGATCTGGTTCGGCGTCGTGGTGGTCAAGCTCCTGGAAATCGGTCTTGTTACGCCGCCGATCGGGCTCAACGTGTTCGTCATCAAGTCGATCGTCGGCGACAAGGTGCGCCTTGAATCGATCTTTGCCGGCGTCGCCTGGTTCTTCAGTGCCGAAGCGATCGTGCTCGGCCTGATCCTTTTCGTGCCCGCACTGTCGCTCTGGCTGCCGCAATTCGTCTGACGGTCCCCGTCCATTCCGGCCTGAATCTCAGCCCTTGAGCGGCTTCTCACCGCAGCCTGCGCGTGCGCGAACCTGCGCGGCAATGCCGCCTTGATTTATGTCAATTCATCGCGACAAATTATAGTGTCAATTTTACTGGACATAGGGAGTGTCCACCATGCGCATCGTGCTCGTTCACCCGAATTACCATTCCGGCGGAGCCGAGATCGCCGGTTCCTGGCCGCCCGCCTGGGTCGCCTATCTCGCCGGACATCTGAAGGATGCCGGCTTTTCGGACATCCATTTCATCGATGCCATGACAGACGACCTCGGCGACGAGCAGGTCCGCCAGCGGCTGGCCGATCTCAAGCCGGATGTCGTCGGTTCTACTGCAATCACACCGTCGATCTACAAGGCGGAGGAGATCCTGAAGATCGCATCGGAAATCTGCCCGGATGCGGTGCGCGTGCTCGGCGGCGTGCATGCCACGTTCATGTACAAGCAGGTCCTGTCCGAGGCGCCCTGGGTCGACGTCATCGTGCGCGGCGAGGGGGAGGAGATCTTCCTGGAACTGATCCGCACGATCGCCGAGGGCCGCTGGCCGGCCGACCGGTATTCGGTCAAGGGTCTGGCCTTCCAGGACGGCGACAAGATCGTGGCGACGCAGGCGGCATCGACGGTAAAGGACCTTGACGCCATCAATCCCGACTGGACGCTGCTGGAATGGTCGAAATACACCTATGTGCCGCTTGGCGTACGGGTTGCGATCCCCAATATGGCGCGCGGCTGCCCGTTCACCTGCAGCTTCTGCAGTCAGTGGAAGTTCTGGCGTGACTATCGGGTGCGCGATCCGATCAAGGTGGTCGACGAAATCGAGGCGCTCGTGCGCGACCACGATGTCGGCTTTTTCATCCTCGCGGACGAGGAACCGACCATCAACCGGAAGAAATTCATCCGGTTCTGCGAGGAACTCATCGCACGCGGCCTGCCCGACAAGATCAAATGGGGTATTAATACCCGTGTCACGGATATCATGCGCGACAAGGATTTGTTGCCGCTCTACCGCAAGGCCGGGCTGGTGCATGTCTCGCTTGGCACCGAGGCGGCGGCCCAATTGAAGCTCGACCGGTTCAACAAGGAAACCAAGGTCGAGGAGAACAAGGAAGCGATCCGGCTTCTGCGCGAGGCCGATATTTTTGTCGAGGCGCAATTCATTGTGGGTCTGGACAACGAGACGGCGGAGACGCTGGAAGAGACCTATCGCATGGCCTGGGATTGGCAGCCCGATCTGGCGAACTGGGCGATGTATACGCCCTGGCCGTTCACGCCCTTGTTCCAGGAGATCCGCGATCAGGTCGAGATTTTCGATTACTCGAAATACAACTTCGTCACGCCGATCATGAAGCCAAAGGCCCTGACACGGGGCGAATTGCTGGAC
>JBCDLT010000133.1:0-5335 GCA_038745065.1 Pseudomonadota bacterium
CCCGGGATGGCCTTGTCAAGGCCGGGGATGATCTGACCCGAGCCGACTGTGAATTCAAGCGGCTCGCGGCCCTCCGAACTGTCGAAGACCGATCCGTCATCAAGTGTGCCCTTGTAGTGAAGTTGAACCGTGTCGCCGGCCTTGGCTTCGCTCATGTTGCCTGTCGCAATTCTGTCTGGGGGTGAACTTGGAGGCCACGCGCGGGGCGCGGATACTCGTTGAAAGGGGAAGCGTAAAGCAAGCGCGAGAAATGTAAACCTAAGTACATTTGACCTGACAAGACGAAACCCGGCCGATTGGCCGGGCCTCGAATTGCCGTTTGGTGAAGGATCAGCGCTTGGGCAGCGGAATCCATTCCGCAACGGACACGTCCGCATGCTGGAACTGGGGCATTTTCTCGCCGAGGTCTTCCATGTTGCGCACGTCCTGCTCGTTGAGGAAGGACTGCGTGATCAGCGTTGGCGGTACGATGACCTGTTTGCCGGGGTCTTCACCCGCAAGCATCAGCGCGAGCGTACGGACGCTGACTTCGCCGACAACGGCCGGATTCGTGGCGACCGTTGCGGCCCACGCGGAATCCGGTTCGCGCATGGCGGAGATGTCGGCCGTTGAAACATCCGCCGAATAGATCTTGATGTCCTGGCTCAAGCCGGCCTCGTCGACGGCGATCTTGACGCCCTTGGCAAATTCGTCATAGGGCGCGAAGACGACGTTGATGGTCGGATTGGCCTGCAGCACGGACCGTGCCTGGTTCGCCACCGAGTTGGCGATTGGGTTGTCCAGCGTGCCGAACATTGCGGCTTCCTTGATGCCCGGATTGGCCTCCTTCACTTCCTTCCAGGCCTTGTCGCGGCGGTCCAGCGGAGCGATCCCGGGGACATAGACATATCCGGCCGTGAAGGAATTGCCGTTGTCCTTGATCGCCTGGTCGAGCGCCATTTTCCCGAGCAGGTAGTCCGACTGTTCGACTTGCGGGATCGCGTCGTTTTCAACATTCACGTCAAACGCGACGACCTTGATGCCCGCATCGACCGCACGCTGCGCGGCCGGTTTCATGGACTCCGTAAGCCCGTGCTGGATGACGATGCCGTCAACGCCGAGGGCGATCGCCTGGTCCACCATATCTGCCTGAAGGGCGGCGTCCTGGCGGCTGTCGAACACGCGAAGATCGACACCGAGCGCTTCCGCCTGGTTTTCGACGCCGGCCAGATAGGACTGGAAGAAGTCACCTGTCGAGAGATAGCGGACCAGCGCGATCTTGACCTCTTCGGGCTTGTCGAAAGGGGCAGGCATGTCCGCTGCAATGGCGGTTCCCCCGCTGAGACCGATGCCGGCCGCGAGGGTCAGTTTCATGAATTCACGTCTGAGCATATTGTTTCCTCCCAATATGAACGGCGCCTTGCTGGCGTCACGCTGTTCTCCTGCCGCCACGCCGTGACGACAGGTAGAATGTGAAAACGAGGGCTGCGACCAGAACGGCTCCCTTGACGAAGTCCTGCATGTAGTAGGGAGCGTTCATCATCGTCAGGCCCTGGAGCAGGATCCCGACAAAAAGGGCACCGGCCGCGGTGCCGAATGCATTCGGCCTTGCTGCGCCCAGGACGGCGAAACCGATCAGGGCCGCGGCAACGCTGTCGAGCAGGAGATTGTTGCCCGAGGCGATATCGCCGCGCCCGAGACGTGCGGCGAGCAGGATGCCGCCGACGGATGCGAGCATGCCGGAGATCATGTAGGCAACGATCTTGTAGCGGTGCACGTTTGTTCCGACCAGTCCGGCGGCGCGTTCGTTCGAGCCGATCGCGTACATCAGGCGTCCGTGCCGCGTGTACCCCAGGAACAGCCAGATCAAGACGGCGATCAGGAGGAACACGACAACGGGAACCGGGACCAGCCGATCGAGAAAGAGATCGAACCGGTGGCGTCCGAGCCACAGGAAAGCGGCCGAAAACGTGCCTTCGGCGACAGAGCCGTCTTCTAGGCTCATGCCGGTGGCAATCGAATTGCCCTGGGTCGGGATGCGCTGCAGGCCGATCAGCAGGAACATCATGCCGAGGGTCGCCAGGAGATCGGGAACCCGCATCTTGACGATCAGCAAGCCGTTGACCAGACCGACAAGCGCGCCCATGAGCAGGCACAGCGCAACCGCGACAAAGGCGGACTGTTCGAGAATAACCATCGTGTAGGCCGACAGCATCAGCGCGGAGGTCGCAACCGACCCGATGGAAAGATCGAATCCGCCGACGACCAGCGTGCAGGTGACGCCGAGGGCGAGAATGCCGGTAATGGCGACGGACTGGAGAATGAAAACGGCCGAACGGGGGCTGGCAAAGCCGCTGGCATAAAGGGAAAAGAAGACGGCAAGCCCGCCCAGAAGGATCAGGAAGCCGTATCGGATTGCGAAATCGAGTGCGTCGTTGTTTTTCATCTGTCGAATGTCATCCTGCGAGGGCCAGTCGCTCACCGGGGCCGGACACGTCCGCAACCAGGCTGTTCAGATCAATGTCCCTGTTCACATATTCACCGGCGATCGCCGCCTCGTTCAGCACGATGATGCGGTCCGCGATTTCCAGCGCCTCGTCGATCTCCGCCACGAAGACGAGCGTGGTGCGGCCCTTTGCTGTCTGGCGAATGTAGTGGCCGATATCGCGCCGTGCACCGATATCGACACCCTGGAAGGGCTCGTCGAGCAGCAGCACCCGCGAAGCCTTGAGCAGCCAGCGCCCGATCATGACCTTCTGCTGGTTGCCGCCGGACAGCGTGTTGATGTCGTCTGCATTCGACTGGCAGACGACGCCGATCTTGTCGATCATCCCGTCGCACGCCTGGCGCTGCATCCTGTCGTTCAGAAAGGAAAGACCGCTGAACGCGCCGAGAAAGGGCAGCGTCATGTTGTTGGCAATGTCGAAGTCCGGCACGACCGCATTCACGCTCCGGTCCTTGGGTGACATGAACACGCCCTTGTGGACCGCATCGCCGGCGCCATTCGGACTGTAGTGCTTGCCATCCAGGAGAAGCCGTCCCCCGTGCGGTTCGGCAAGACCGTAGATGATTTCCGCAAGGCGCGTCTTGCCGGAGCCGAGGAGGCCGGTAAAGGCAACCACCTCACCCTCCCGGGCCTCGAAGCCGATGGCCTTGCTGTCTTCGAAAAGCTTGAGGTTCTCAACCCTCAGAACCGGTTCGCCGCCGGCCACCGGGTCGATGTCGACCTCCGTCATCTGGTGGCCGAGCATGGCGTTGACGGCACCGACATAGTCCAGCGGTTCGGTTTCGAAGAGGCCCGAGATGGCGCCGTCGCGCATGGACACGATCCGGTCGGCGACGCGCCGGATGTCCGACATGCGGTGGGATATGTAGAGGATCGCGACCCCTTCATCGCGCAGCCTGTCAATCAGCGCGAACAGCCGTTCGGCTTCCGAAGAAGACAGCGAGGAAGTAGGCTCGTCGAGGATTAGCAGTTTTGGCGAACGCGCCATGGCGCGCGCAATTGCGATCATCTGTCTGTCGGCGACATCGAGGTCAGCGACGCGCATGCGCACATCCATGGTGAGGCCCATGCTTTCGGCGACATTGCGCGCCTGCCTGCGCAGCTTGCCGTCATTGACGAAAAAGCCGACGCCGGGCTCGGTCAGCCGGTCGAGGGTGAGATTGGTCGCCACATCGAGGTCGGGGATTACGCCATCGTCGATGGACTGGTGAACCGTCACAACGCCCTTCGCGATGGCGTCCGCCGCATCTGTCGGGGCAAAGGCGGCACCGGCGAGCTCAATCGCGCCGGCGTCGGCAAAGTGATAGCCGCACAGCACTTTCACGAGCGTCGACTTGCCGGCGCCATTGGCGCCCATCAGCGCTGTGACTTCACCGGATCGCAGCTCCAGATCGATGCCCTTGAGAACGTGGTTCTGCCCGAAGGACTTTTCCAGACCGCGCAGCTTTAGGGTGACGTTGCTCACCATTCCTCCCAGTTTTTCGCGAGCTCCACTCCCGCTGCGCAAAGTTACAGCATGCAATATAGTCATTTGTCAACCAAGTTGACTTTTGAACAATCTTGATCATTATCAGGGCGAAATAGGGAGGAAAAAGCGCAGTCATGGAAACGCCTGAGCAGTATCGGCCGTTGACACCGGAGGATCTCGCAACCCGTCTTGTCGCGATCGGGGCGGTGGCGGAAAGGGTCGGAACCGACCCGGCGGCGTGGGACGTCAAGGAAGTCGGCGACGGCAATCTGAACCTGGTTTTCATTGTCGAGGGACCGGACGGGGCCGTTATCGTCAAACAGGCCTTGCCCTATGTCCGCCTCGTTGGCGACAGCTGGCCGCTGCCGCTCTATCGCGCTTTTTTCGAAAATCACGCCCTGATCAGGCAGGCGGCGAGAGATCCGGGCTCGGTCCCGGAGATTTTTCATTTTGACGAGACCCAGGCGCTGATCGTCATGGAGTTCCTGGCACCGCACAAGATCCTGCGCCGGAAGCTGATCGACGGCGAAAAGGTCGAAGGGCTCGGCGACTTCCTCGGCAGGTTCTGCGCGCGCACCGCGTTTCGCGGCTCGGAACTCTCCATGAAAAGCGCCGACAAGAAAAACGATGTCGGCCTTTTCGCAGGCAACATCGAAGTCCCGGCGATTACCGAGGCGCTGGTTTTCACCGATCCCTACTACGAAGCGGAAATGAACCATCACACCGACGGGCTGGATGCCGTCGTAAAGGACCTTCGCTCGGACGCGCGCCTGAAGGCCAGGGTCCAGCGGCTCATGATGAAGTTCGCGTCCAACACTGAAACGATGGTGCATGGCGATCTGCACAGCGGATCGATCATGTCCACCGCTGACCAAAGCCGCGTGATCGATCCCGAATTCGTTCAATACGGGCCAATGGGCTTCGATCTAGGCATGTTGATGGCGAATTTCCTCATGGCCTATTTCAGCCAGCCGGCGCACAGGCATGATGCCGATCTGGCGGCGTACCAGGAGTGGCTCCTTGCCGTCATCGCGGACACGGTCGCCGCGTTCGAGGAGGAATTCAGGCATCTGTGGGCGACGGAGCGCACAGGCATGCTTTACCCGCAAGCGCTTTTCGAGGGACAGGGACATGCATCGCACGATGTCTGCACCGAGCTGCTCGCAGAGATCCGCGCTGACGCCATCGGTTTCTGCGGCATTGAAATGCATCGCCGCACGCTCTCTCTTGCGCATAACGCGGATTTTGAGGAGATCGCGGACGAGACGCTGAAGGCAGCACTGGAGGCACGCAATCTGCGCATGGGCGCCGACCTGATCCTCAACGCCGGGACAATCACCGCGATGGAAGACCTCTTGTCGCTAGCGCGCAGTTACAACGGA
>JBCDLT010000134.1:0-5245 GCA_038745065.1 Pseudomonadota bacterium
AACGGAAACGCCTCGTTGGAGATGTCGAAGTCCGGGTCGACGATCCTGGCCAGCAGGTTCCGGGAATTCGGGCCGGCGACGGCATATTGCGCCCACGCCTCCGTGGTCGAGATCAGCTGGACATCGAGCTCGGGGGCCAGGCATTGCCGGACGAATTCCATGTGACGGTAGACGCTGGCCGCGTTCGCCGTCGTCGTCGTAACGATGAAATGATCCTCGGCGAGACGCGCCGCGGTGCCGTCGTCCATCGCGGCACCGTCCTCGCGCAGCATCAGCCCGTAGCGCACCTTGCCGACCGGAAGCTTGGCGAAGCCGTTGCAATAGACCTTGTTCAGGAAAACCGCCGCGTCGCGGCCCTGAACATCCACCTTGCCGAGCGTTGTCACATCGCAGACCCCGACGGACTTGCGCACCGCCAGCACTTCCCGGTCAACGCTTTGACGCCAGTGGGTTTCGCCATTGCGGGGAAACCATCGCGCACGCAGCCACAGGCCCGCCTCGGTGAAGACCGCGCCCTGTTCGGCGGCCCAGTCGTGACTTGGCGTGCTGCGCACAGGCCGGAAGTGGTTTCCCCTGGACCGGCCCGCAAGAGCACCGATGGCGACGGGCGTATAGGGCGGACGGAAGATGGTCGTGCCGGTTTCCTCGATGGACTTGCCGGTAAGTTCGGCCATCAGGGCAAGACCGCCGACATTTGCCGTCTTGCCCTGGTCGGTCGCCATGCCGAGCGTCGTGTAACGTTTCAGGTGCTCCACGGAGCGGAAGCCTTCCTGATGAGACAGGCGGATGTCCTTGACCGTGACGTCGTTCTGAAAATCGATCCAGGCGCGTCCCTTGCCCTCGCCCGTGTGCCAGAACGGGGACACGGAGACCGGACTGTCCTCGCATTCGGGGATGTCGAATCCGGCGGGTTCGAGGCCAATGGTCTCAAGCGCCTTTGCCGATGCATCCGCACCCTCCCGCAAGGCGTCCGACGTGGTGAATGCACCATTGGCAGCGCCTGCGACCTGCATGCCCGCGGGACATGTTTCGGGCGGCACGAAAGCCGAAATGTCCGTATTCCAGAGCGGGCGGCCGCGTTTGTGCGATGTCAGCGAAACGTTCGGGTTCCAGCCGCCCGAAACGCCAAGGGTGCCGCAGGCCAGTGTCCGGACCGTCCCGTCCGCGAGGCGCATGGTGACGCCCGACAGGGTCCGCCGTCCGTAGGCATCGATCACTTTCGCACCCGCCAGCACCTCGTAACCGCCGAACTTTGGCGCATCGGGCCGGGCATCGATAACGGCCTCGACATTGCAGCCCTTTGAGATCAGGTCCAGTGCCGTCCGGTGGCCGTCGTCATTGTTGGTGAAAATTGCGGTCCGCCTGTCGGGAGCAACGGCCCACCTGTTGGCATAGGCCCTTACCGCTCCAGCCAGCATGATGCCGGGCCGATCGTTGTTTTCAAAGGCAATCGGTCGCTCGGTCGCGCCGGCGCACAAGATCATCTGCCTTGTGTAGATCCGCCACAGGATATGCCGGGGAAGGGTCGCGTCCGGCTTGGCCAGATGATCGCTGACCCTTTCCAGAGCTCCGTATATGCCGTGATCAAACGACCCGAAGACGGTGGTCCGCTTCATCAGGCGGACATTCTTCAGGCTTTGCAGTTCTTCCAGTGCCGTTTTCAGCCATCCGGATGCGGAACTGCCGTCAATTTCGAAGGTCTCCGCATTCAAGCGGCCACCGAACGCGAAATCCTCGTCCGCGAGGATCACGCGTGCCCCGGAGCGGCCAGCTGTCAGGGCCGCGGCAAGTCCCGCCGGTCCCGCGCCGACAATCAGAATATCGCAATGCAGGGCACCCTTGTCGTAGATGTCCGGATCTGCCTCGCCGCTTGCAGTACCAAGTCCGGCGGCGCGGCGGATGACCGGTTCATACAACTTTTCCCAGAACGCTCTCGGCCACATGAAGGTCTTGTAGTAGAAGCCGGCCGTCAGAAAGTTGGAGAAAAGGTCGTTGACGCCCATCAGGTCGACGGCGAGGGAGGGCCATCTGTTCTGGCTGTTTGCGACGAGGCCGTCATAAAGCTCGGCGGTCGTTGCCCTTGTGTTGGGTTCCCGGCGGGCGCCTTCGCCAATTTCCACAATCGCGTTGGGTTCTTCCGAGCCGCTGGCCAGAATGCCGCGCGGGCGGTGATACTTGAAGCTTCTGCCAACCAGCCTGACATTGTTTGCCAGAAGGGCGGAGGCGAGCGTGTCGCCCTTGAAACCGGAATATGTCCTTCCGTCAAACCGGAAGGTCAGCGGCGCCGACCGGTCCAGCAGGCCGTTCTGAAGACGGTCGATCCGGCTCATTGGCTACCTGCCCTTGCCAATGCAATGTCGCTGGCAAATTCGACGTTCAGTATGTCGTGTGTCGTCGTGTCCCGCGTGACCACAAGCCAGGAGCGGTCTCCCTGTTCATGGAACCACAGCTCGCGGTGGCTTCCGGCCGGGTTGTCGCGCAGATACTGGTAGGCGAAGAAGGCGGCATCGGCGCCTTCTGCCTGCCAGTCGGGCCGGTCCAGAAGCGAGGCGTCACCAAGATAAACGAATTCGGCTGCATCTCTCGGGCCGAGAAGCGGATGGGGAATGATCATGCGGGAAGGTCCTGAATTTTCTGCTTCCACAGGGCTCTGAGCTCTGCTTCTTCGGCCCCTTTTTCGTATGCCGGCGACACCAGGGGTTTGCAGGTGGAAATCTCGATCAAGACGGCGGCGTTGAACATGTCGCCCAGATCCGGCCAATGCGCGGAAAATTGCGGGAGCAATTCCCCGAACGTTGCCGATCCCCGGTTTTCCAGGCGCGCGTGTCCGCGCAGGCGAACACCTTTCCGCGACAGGATATCGACGAAGTTGATTTCGACTTCGGGCCGCTCCTGAATGTTCCGGACCGTGTTCGGCGACCGCATTTCGGCAAAGGCGAGAGTATCGTCGCCGACCACGATGAAGGTTCTCTTCGGAGACACATTCACCCGTCCTCCGGCATCGGCGCTGGCAACAAATCCCAAACGCCAGGTTTCGATCAACGCTCGTGCAGCAGCCGTGATCACGCCGCGTCTCCTTTCTCAGTGAAGGTTCGGCTGGGCGCCGACCCCTTTTTCATCGATCACCAATCCCTTTTCGAACCGGTCGAAACGGAACGCCGTGGCGCACTCATGCGGCTGGTCCGTTGCCAGCAGATGAGCGAAGGTATAGCCGGAGGCAGGGGTTGCCTTGAAGCCGCCGTAACACCAGCCGCCGTTGAAATAGAGGCCTTCAACTGATGTGCGATCGATGATCGGAGAGCCGTCCATGGACATGTCCATGATGCCGCCCCACTGGCGCAGCAGGCGCACGCGCCCGATCATCGGCATGATCGACATGCCGCCCTCGCACACATCCTCGACAACCGGGAGGTTGCCGCGCTGGGCATAGGAATTGTACCCGTCGATATCGCCGCCGAAAACGAGTCCGCCCTTGTCGGATTGGCTGACATAAAAATGACCGGCACCGAACGTAATGACACCCGGTATCAACGGCTTCAGGCCCTCGGAAACAAAGGCCTGCAAGACGTGGCTTTCGATTGGCAGGCGCAGACCGGCACGGGCCATCACGCGGCCCGAAGATCCGGCGACCGCGACGCCGACCTTCCTTGCCCCGATGAAGCCGCGCGTGGTGTCCAGTCCGGTTATCCTGCCGTCTTCGATCCTGAAGCCCGTGACCTCGCAATTCTGGATGATATCGACCCCGTGCCGGTCGGCCGAACGCGCATAGCCCCAGGCAACGGCGTCATGCCGGACCGTTCCGCCGCTGCGGTGCATCAGTGCGCCCTTGATGGGAAAACGGGCATTGCCGAAATCCAGGAACGGCGCCTCGCGCCGGACCGCGTCAGCGTCCATGAGCTGTGCATCGGTTCCGTGCAGGATCATCGCGTTTCCGCGCCGGCGATATGCATCGCGCTGGCCGTCCGTGTGGAACAGGTTCATGATGCCGCGCTGGCTCACCATGGCATTGTAGTTGAGATCCTGCTCCATGCCTTCCCAGAGATCCAGCGAGAACTTGTAGAAGCGCTCATTGCCCGGAAGCAGGTAGTTGGCCCGGATGATCGTGGTGTTCCGGCCGACATTGCCGCCACCGATCCAGCCCTTTTCCAGAACAGCGATCCGTGTCTTTTTGTGGACCTTGGCAAGATAGTGCGCCGTTGCCAGACCATGTCCGCCGCCGCCCACGATGACAATGTCATATCCGGATTGCGGGCTCGCATCGCGCCAGGCCGGCTTCCAGCCCTTGTGGCCCGTCAGCGCCTCCCGAATGACCCTGAAACCTGAATAGGACACCATTTCCTCGCTTTCTCTGTTGTGAAGTGTGCCGGAATGCGAGAAAAAAATTCTCTGGATTATGACATATATTATCTTGTCTATGACTGATTGAAGCGCACTCAAGGGGAATGAGAATGACTGCAGGGTCAGAGAAAGCTGTCGGCTTCGTTCTGATCGACGGATTTGCGCTCATGTCGGCAACGTCCGCGATAGAGCCGTTGCGGGCGGCCAATCTCCTGAGCGGCAGGGACCTCTACCGAACGCACCTGTTTTCCGACAAAGGCGGCTGGATCGCGTCATCGTGCGGGGGCGCTTTTGAGACCGGGCCCCTGGCAAACGCTGCCGGTGACCTGGACCTTCTGTTTGTCATCGCTGGGGGCGATCCTCTGGGACCAGCCGGCAGCGCTCTGTTTTCGCATCTGCGCATGTTGAATGTGCGTGGCGTTCCGCTCGGCGGGATCTCCGGCGGCGCCGTCTTTCTTGCAAGGGCCGGTGTGATGGAGAACCGGCGCTTTACGGTCCATTGGGAGTATTTCGAGGAGCTCCAGGCATTGAACGACCGCTTCCTGATGGAACGCCGGCTGTTCGTTATCGACCGGGACCGCTACACCTGTGCGGGCGGGGTTGCGCCGCTCGACATGATGCATGCCGTCATTCGCTCCGATCACGGCGCGGAGCTTGCGCAGTCCGTCAGCGACTGGTTCATCCATACCGGCATTCGGCGCGCGGAAGACCCCCAGAGGCTGGAATTCGCCGAAAGCAGGCAGGCGTTTCACGGCAGCGTCAGCGCCGCCGTCGAACTGATGGAAACCCATATCGCGGATCCCCTGTCTCTTGAACAGATCGCAATGCTCAGCGGCAGCGGAACACGCCAGCTGCAGCGCCGGTTCGATCAGCAGTTCGGAAGCCCGGTCATGCAGGTCTACATGCG
>JBCDLT010000135.1:0-4937 GCA_038745065.1 Pseudomonadota bacterium
GCCGGCATGCTGGGCGCGGGCAAAAAGGGCGCGAAGGTCTGACCGGTTCCGCGTCAGCGCGAATTCTTGCCGCGACCACAAACTTGCCCTTTTGCGCATGCACGGAGCCTGTTAGATCAACGGATGTTCGTACGGAACAGATCGGACATCCGAAACCTGATCGCTTTCGCAGATGCTCTCAACAGCGCTTCCCGTCGCAAAAGGAACCCGGCAGCATGAACGTCTATCACAAGGCTTACGTTTATCTGACATGCGGCACGGACCTGCTGGTCTTTTCAGAACCTGATTTCCCCCATATCGGGCTGCAGGTTCCAGGTGGCACGCTCGATCCGGGCGAAAGCTATCTGCAGGCGGCCAGGCGGGAGTTTTGCGAGGAGACCGGACTTTCGTTGGATATCGCGCTCGAATCGTTCGCCGACCAGGATCGCATCCTCAAGAATGTTCCAGATTGCCTCGATGGATTGCATCGGCGGCGGTTCTTTCACGGGACGGTCCGGGAAAAGGCTGCCGACGAATGGGAACACTTCGAAACCTCTCCGAGCGGGGGCGGACCTCCGATCCGCTTCCGCCTGTTCTGGATTGATGTGTTCGCAAGCGATGTGACCCGCGAGGCCCGTTTCTTCGAGGGCTTTGGAGCACAGCTTGAGACACTACGGTCGCGCATGGAAAGGCACAGCAATGGGTGCCATTAAGACAGTCGGCGTCATCGGCGGTGGCGCCTGGGGAACGGCCCTGGCCCTGACCGCGGCACGCGCGGGGCGCGATGTCAGGCTATGGGCAAGAGATCCCCAGACGGTGTCGACCATCCGGTCCCGGCGGCAAAACACGCGCTACCTGCCCGGCATCACCTTTGACGAGGACCTCAATGCCACGGGGTCCCTGGAAGACGTGGCGGGTGCGGACGCGATTTTGCTCGTGACCCCGGCACAGACCACACGTGCAGTGCTCGCGGCACTGAAACAAACCGGTGCCGTAACCGGTCCGGTGGTTCTGTGCGCAAAAGGCATCGAGCAGACCTCGGGCAAGCTTCTGTCCCGCGTCATGAACGAGGAACTGCCGGGCGTGGAGCCTGGCGTCTTGTCCGGTCCGAGTTTCGCCGACGACGTCGCCCGTGGTTTGCCGACGGCCGTGACAGTAGCCGCGAACTCGACCAAGACCGCCCTGAGCCTGTGCGAAGCGCTGCAGTCCGCCTGCTTCCGCCCCTATGCCTCGATCGATGTTCTGGGCGCCCAGATCGGCGGGTCGCTGAAGAATGTTCTTGCGATCGCCTGCGGTGCCGTCGTCGGCCGAAAACTGGGAGCAAGCGCACAGGCGGCGCTGACCGCGCGCGGCTTTGCCGAATTGACCCGGCTGGGCACTGCAATGGGCGCGCAGAGCGAGACCCTGACCGGCCTGTCCGGCCTCGGCGATCTCGTGCTGACCTGCTCTTCGACCCAGTCCAGGAACTTTTCCTTCGGGCTACGGCTGGGAGAAGGCTTCATGGCCTCGGAGCTGATCTCCGCCGGCGGCAAGCTTGCCGAAGGCGCCCATTCGGCGCGGGTTGCCGTGAAACTGGCGCAGAAACACGAGATCGACGTCCCGATTTGCGAAACGGTTGCGCGGATGATCGATGAGGACCTGTCGATTGACGATGCGCTCAATACCCTGATGGCGCGCCCGCTCAAGGCGGAAACGGAAAGCCTTTGACACACGCAATCCGGCATTGAGTTTCCGACAACTCGGCCCTAGGGTACGGACGCATAAATGAAGCCGATTTGGCCGTTTTGGCCATCTGCCGCGTCGCGAAAGGCTTGAAAATGAACCCCATTTCCTGCGCTTCCGCTCCTCGCAGTTGGTCAAAACGACCCAAACCAAATTGACTCCATTTATGTGTCCGTACCCCAGGTTCGCAAAAGCCATCTCAACCAGGAACCTCAGCCATGCTCTATGCCCTGATCTGCACCGACAAGCCCGGTGCGTTGCAAACACGTCTCGACAATCGCGACAATCACATCGCCTTTCTCAAGGGCCTCGGCGACGGGCTCAAGGCTGCCGGCCCGTTCCTGGATGACGACGGCAACATGAGCGGCTCCCTTGTCGTGATTGAAGCAGCGAACCGCGATGAGGCCCTCGCCATTTCGCAGGAAGATCCCTATGCCGTCGCCGGCCTGTTCGAAAGTGTCGAGATCCGCCCGTGGAATTGGGTGATCAAGAATCCGGAGGCCCGTTAAGTGCAGTACTGGTTGATCAAATCCGAACCCGACAAATGGTCCTGGGAGCAGCAGAAAGCCAAGGGAGATGCCGGCGAACAATGGGACGGCATCAGGAACTACCAGGCACGTAACAACATGCGCGCCATGGAAATCGGCGACAAGGCGTTCTTCTACCACTCCAATATCGGCAAGGAAGTCGTCGGTATCGTTGAGGTCTGCAGTGAGATCCATCCCGACACCACAACCGACGATCCGCGTTGGGAATGCGTGGATTTCAAGGCGGTCAGCGGCATGCCCAAGCCGGTCACGCTTGCCGATGTCAAGGCTGAACCGCGGCTCGAGAAAATGGCGCTCGTCGCCAACACGCGCCTGTCGGTGCAGCCCGTAACGGAAGACGAATGGAACATCGTCTGCGAGATGGGCGGATTGAAAGGTCCGGCTTGAGCGAACGCGTGCACGATCGGTGCACTCGGCCTCGTTCCCTCTCCTTGCGGGAGGGGTGTTTGGCGCAAATTTGAAACGGTAACAGCCATGCCGCCCATCCAGGACCCGGCCGAATTCATACGCCGCGAGACCGCGGTCAAGCCGGTCCCGCACGCGGAGGAAATCCGGTTGCACGTCGCGGACGAGGCGATGGAACTCTGGCAGAAGACGGAGGACGATCTTGGTGTGCTTGGCCTCGATGCACCTTTCTGGGCCTTCGCATGGGCCGGTGGCCAGGGTCTGGCACGTTTCATTCTGGACACGCCTGCGCTGGTTGCCGGAAAGGATGTACTCGATTTCGCCTGCGGTTCCGGACTGGTCGGAATTGCAGCGATGATGGCAGGTGCACGGAGCTGCCGCGCCGTCGACATCGATCCCTTCGCCATTGCCGCGGCAGGTCTCAATGCCGAACTGAATGGCGTCCGTCTCGACCTTGAAATCGCCGACCTGACCCGGCAGGCAACACCCTCGGCGGATATCGTGTTCTGCGGCGACGTTTTCTATGACAAGCAGATGGCAGACGCGGTTACCGGCTTCGTCGACCGTCTGACCGAAGCCGGCATCGACGTCCTGATCGGCGATCCCGGCAGATCCTATCTGCCCAAGGCGCGTCTGACCGAACTGGCCGTTTACAAGGTGCCGGTCGTCGGCGCCCTGGAAGACAATGAAATCAAGAAAACCTCTGTCTATCGC
The DNA here is from genome assembly GCA_038745065.1 of Pseudomonadota bacterium. GTDB lineage: Bacteria > Pseudomonadota > Alphaproteobacteria > Rhizobiales > JANQQB01 > JANQQB01. Next base: position 3,369 of record JBCDLT010000135.1, read on the forward strand.
ATCGGCAGAAGCTGACGGCCCACCTTGCAATTTCACCGCGAGAAGTCTTTTCCCGCAACGATCTACAGAAGTTTTTGCTGTTCAGGTCTTCCCCTTTCCGGTTCTTGCGATAGGTTAGCCCAACGAAGAGATACAAGCAGTCCTCCCAGGAGCCCCTCATGCCCATCGTTAACCGACTTGCCGACCTGGCTGACGAGATCACGGCCTGGCGCCGCGACTTCCACGAGAACCCGGAAGTTCTTTATGAAACCGTCAGGACCGCCGGGAAGGTCGCCGAGCTTCTGGAGAGCTTCGGCGTGGACGAGGTGGCGACCGGCATCGGCAAGACCGGCGTCGTTGGCGTGATCAAGGGCCGCAATGGCGGCGCGGGCAGAACCGTCGGCCTGCGTGCCGATATGGACGCCTTGCCGATCGAAGAGGAAACCCGGAAACCCTATGCGTCGAAAGTTCCCGGCAAGATGCATGCCTGCGGCCATGATGGCCACACCGCCATGCTGCTCGGTGCGGCAAAATACCTGTCCGAAACCCGGAATTTCGACGGCACGGTCGTGGTGATTTTCCAGCCCGCCGAAGAAGGCGGCGCAGGTGCGAAGGCAATGATCGACGATGGCCTGATGACCCGCTGGCCGATGGACGAGGTCTACGGCATGCACAATTACCCGGGAATGCCGGTCGGTGAGTTTGCGATCTGCAAGGGTCCGATCATGGCCGCGACCGATGAATTCCGCATCACGGTGACCGGCAAGGGCGGCCACGCTGCCAAACCGCACCAGACCGTCGATCCGGTTGTTGTCGGCTCCGAGATCGTGTCAGCGCTTCAGACCATTGCCAGCCGGAACGCCAATCCGCTCGATTCCGTCGTGGTCTCGGTCACCGTGTTCAACGCCGGCAGCGCGTTCAACGTGATCCCGCAGGATGCGGTCCTGCGCGGCACCGTGCGCAGTCTGAACGCGGACCTGAGAGACATGGCCGAAAAGCGCATGGGCGACATCGTCACGTCGATCGCCGCCGCCTTCGACGCCACCGCCAAGCTCGAATTCCGGCGCGGCTACCCCGTGACACGGAACCACGGCGAACAGACTGATTTCGCGGCAGAGATCGCCGAGGGCATCGCCGGTGACGGCAAGGTCAACCGGAGCATTGAACCGATGATGGGCGGCGAGGACTTTTCCTACATGCTCGAGGAACGTCCGGGTGCTTTCATCTTCGCCGGCAACGGCGACACCGCCGGTCTGCACCACCCTGAATATGACTTCAACGACGAGCTGATCCCGGTCGGCTGTTCCTACTGGGTCAAGCTCGTGGAAACCGCCCTTCCGGCAAAGGCCGCATGACAACGTTTGCAGGGTTCACGGGATAACTCGCTCTCCCGGTGAGTGTGCGCTCGCTTCAGTGCTGTCCGGTTTGACCCGAAATGGATCTCGTGTGGTGATCACCGGTCAATATTGTTGTCATTCCGGCTGAAGCGCAGCGGAAGGCCGGAACCCAGTAATCATCGGGTTGTCCGTCGTATTTGTCTCCAGCCATAGGGGATACTGGGTCCCGGTCTTGCCGCTTTCGCGGCAAACC
>JBCDLT010000136.1:0-4915 GCA_038745065.1 Pseudomonadota bacterium
AAACCGGCGCTTGTGATCGTCCGACGCCTCGAGACGTTCCGATAGAAAGCCGAGCGGATAGCTGTCCCACGACGCACTATCGAGATCCGCGCCGACGGCAAAATGATCGAAGGACAGGACGCGGCCCATGTAATTGTGGATCAGCGGCGCACGGCTCAGCGAGCGCAGGACGTCGGCCTGCGCACGATTGAAGCGCACGACCTGGTCCGACGAGAACCGGCGAAAGGCCATGACATGCGCCGGGTTTGGCTCCGTGACCGTGAGCATCGGCAGATCGATTTCGTCGAAGGCCGCATAGTCCATCGACCAGAAGACATTACCCCAGGCGCGGTTCAGGGCATCGACCGATCCATAGCGCTCGGCAAGCCAGGCACGAAAGGCGCCGCGAGCGGCGTCCGAATAGCTCAGCACCGTATCATGGCAGCCGTATTCGTTGTCGATTTGCCAGGCGGCAATACGCGTGTCGCCGCCATAGCGCTCGGCAAGCACCGTCGCAATGCGACGGCATTCCTCGCGGTAGCCGGCATGACTGAAGCAATAATGCCGGCGCGACCCGAAGCGGCGCGGCCGCCCTTCACCGTCCAGTGCCAGCATGTCCGGATACCGGTCAAGCATCCAGCGCGGCGGCGTGGCAGTCGGCGTGCCGAGCACGATCTTGAGATCGGCAGAGGCAAGACAATCGATTGCCCGGTCGAGCCAATCGAATTGAAAGACGTCTGGCTGCGGCTCCAGCCGCGCCCAGGCGAATTCACCGATCCGCACAAAGCGCAAACCGGCCGCTGCCATACGCGCCGCGTCCTCGGACCAGAGATCCTCCGGCCAGTGTTCGGGATAATAACAGACGCCGGTGGCGCGGTTCATTGCTGGTTCACCGGGAACAGACCTGGCCGCCAGCTGATGCCGAATGGGCCATTCATGCTGTGGCCTTGTCGAACGCGGCGACAATCTCTTTGGCCAGTGGTCGAATGTCGGCGGCGGAATCACCTGGTTTGAACAATGCCGATCCGATGCCGAACCCGGTCGCACCGGCTGACAGCCAGCCGGCAAAATCGGCGGCGCCGACGCCGCCGACGGCGTAGACCTCAAGCTCCTCCGGCAGAACTGCTTTCAAGGCGGCCATACCGTCGACGCCCAGCTTGGAGGCTGGGAAAATCTTGAGCCCGTCGGCACCGGCCTTCAGCGCGGCAAAACATTCTGTCGCGGTAAAGACGCCCGGATAGCTATGAAGCCCGTATGACTTTGTCGCCGCGATAACATCGGGATCGCAATTCGGCGACACCACCATGCGGCCGCCGGCTTCCGCGAGCCGGGCCACCTCGTCGGGCCGCAACACCGTACCGGCACCGATCGTCGCGACAGAGCCGAACCGATCCGCCATGGTACGGATGCTTGCGAACGGGTCCGGCGAATTCAGGGGAACCTCGATGCGGTCGATGCCAGCATCGATGAGGACCTCGGCAACCGGTTCGGCATAATCGGGAACGAGGCCCCGCAGGATTGCGATGATCGGCCGGCTCACGACACCGCCTCCTTCACATGCGTGCGGGCTTCGATCAGTCCGGCAAGGGTCATGGCGTCACCGGAAAAGACAGCCGGGTTGCCCCCCTGTGCGGCAAGCGCTTCAGCATAGATCTCCAACAGGTCCGGGGCACCGACAAGCGCGACTTCCCGTCCCCGCCAATCGTCCCGCGTTCCGGCCAGTTCCAGGCCGACGAGCAGCCCCGAAAGCCGTGCCCGCGCCCGCTCGGGGCCGAGCCCGGCGATCAGTGCGCCGGCCCGTACCCCGAAGAGATGGGCGCCGAGGTCCTCCGGGTGCTGAATACTATCCGACACCGCCGCCAGAAAGGCGGCCCTGTCCCAACCGTTTTTGCCAAGCGTATGACGCAGCACCGATTGCGCGCTCAAGAGCGCAAAGATCTCGCCGGTCATAAAGGTTCGGAAGCCGACCACTCGTCCGGCCGACACCCGGGCCCATTTTGTATGGGTTCCGGGCAGGCACACGACGCCGTCGAAAGCCGGCCGTTGCGTCAGAAAACCTGCGATCTGCACTTCCTCGCCGCGCATCACATCCGGCGGCTCGTCCTGTTTAAGGCCCGGTGTTACCCAGACTGCGATCCGTGTGTCACGGACCGGCGCCCGGGTCAGGCCGGCCTGGACCGGCTCGGCGGGAATGCGCATATAGGGCGCCTCGACCCATCCCTGACGCGACCCGACCATGCCGCAGGCGATAACGGGGACCGGCGCGGCTCCCAGCCAGGGATGCACACAATCCAGGAGCGCCGCTTCGAAATCGCGTGGCTCCAATACGTTCATGCCGCGATCCGACTGCACCTCGGCGGCCACGGAAGACCCGGTCATCGCCCAGGCGCGCAGGCGCGACGTACCCCAGTCGACGGCAATCCAGTCCGGCCTCATCTGCACTCCTACCCCCTGCCCCGAACGCCGGAACCGACCGACCAAACGGCCTGCCGTGCCGTCACGGCCGGTCCTGGCACCGCAGCACCTCAGGCCACCCGACGCGCATGCGCCCAATCCGGCAGCCAGTCGCCGTGTTCGGCGATCAGCGCATCCATCAGCGACCGGATCTGCCCGAGATCGAGTTCGGCCGCGGTATGCGGATCCATCATGGCAGCGTGATACGCGTATTCGATCGTCTCGTCGACCAGCGCCCGTACGGCCAGTTCCTGGACATTGATCTGGGTGCGCATCAGGGCGATAAGCTGCGGAGGAATGTCGGTAACAAGCGTCGGCGCAATGCCATTCGCATCGACCAGGCAGGGTGTTTCGACGGCGGCGCCCAGCGGCAATTGCGGTATCTGCCCACTATTCGGCAGGTTGCCGTAGATCGTGTGCGACCGGTCCGTCACCACGGCGTCCATCAGGTCTGCGGCAAATTCGCGGCTTTTCTTCAGTTCGATGCCTTCGCCCTTCAGATGCGCCTCGGCCTGCGCCGCCCAATCGGCCGCCTGTTCTTTGCACCGCGCCGGGTATTCGTCGAGCGGAATGCCGAACCGTTCGATCAAGTCGTCCCGCCCCTCCTTGATGAACCACGGGACGTATTCGGCAAGGTGTTCCGAGCTCTCGGTGCAGAAATAGCCGAGCTGCGCCATCACCTCGTAGCGCACCATGTTCGGACAGCGCGGCATCAACAAAGGCGGTTTCGGCAACCGACCCTCGCGGTAGCCCCTGAAGAGCGCCGGATAGAGATCGCGGCCGTCCTTGTCCTCCAGCTTGAGGAAAAAAGCGACGTGGTTGATACCGGCCACACGGTATCGGAAATCGCCCGCCTCCATGTCGAGGTCATGGGCAAGTTCTTCCACCGTGTTCTGCACCGAATGGCAGAGCCCGACCTGACGGATGTCCGGATAGCGTTCGGCAAGCGCCCAGGTATTGATGGCCATCGGGTTGACGTATTGCAGAAGCAGCGCGTTCGGACAGACGGCCCGCATGTCGTCCGCCAGCCGCCAGAGATGCGGCACGGTCCGCAGCGCCCGCATGATACCGCCGACCCCCATCGTATCGCCGATGGTCTGGCGCAGACCGAACCGTTTGGGCACGTCGAAATCCGTAACCGTCGCGGGCCGGTAGCCGCCGATCTGGAAAGCAACGATCACAAAGTCCGCACCCTCGATGCAGCGCCGCTGATCGGTATGGGCTTCGATCCGCGCGCCCGCGCCGGCGAGACGGGCGAGTGTCTTTGCAACGGTCTCGCTTTCGGCAAGCCGTTTCCGGTCGATATCCATCAACGCGATGGTCGCGTCCGACAGGCTCTCGAATTGCAGCGCGTCCCCGACGATGTTCTTCATGAAGATCGTGGAGCCCGCGCCGATAAAGGCGATCTTGGGCATTACGGTCTGTCCTACTTCACGGCGCCGAGTGTCAGGCCCGCGATAAAGTGCTTCTGCATCAGGAAAAACATGGCGACGGGCGGCAGGGCGGCGACGATGGAGCCCGCGCTCATCAGATGATAGGCGGCGCGGTATTGCGCGTTGAACGAGGTGATGCCTGCGGTCACGGGCTGGCTCTCCACGCCCTGCGTCAAGACCACCGCCCAGAAGAAGTCGTTCCAGATGAAGGTGAAGATCAGCACCGACAAAGCGGCGATGGCCGGCTTCATCAGGGGGAGCACGATGTACCAGAAGATGCGCCATTCCGCGATGCCCTCGACCCGGGCCGCCTCGATCAGTTCATGCGGCAGCGCGCGGATGAAATTGCGCATGAAGAGCGTGCAGAAGCCGGTCTGGAAGGCGATGTGGAACAACACCAGGCCGGTCTTGGTGTTGTAGAGTCCCAGATTGACCGTCAGGTCCCGCACCGGCACCATGAGGATCTGGAACGGGACGAAGTTGCCGGCAATGAACATAAAGAAAATCAAAAGGTTGGAGCGGAATTTGTAGACGCCGAGTGCAAAGCCGGTCATGCATGAAAGCGCCACCGCTCCGATCACGGTGGGCACCGTGATCAGGAAGGAATTGAGCAGATAGCGCGGCATGTCGGAGCCGGTGAAGACAAGCGAATAATTCGCAAAGCCCTCGAACGAGGACGGCATGCCCCAATAGTTTGCGTTGGCAAAATCCGCCTCCGGCTTGATCGAAAAGATCGCCACCGCGATCAGCGGCAGGAGCCACAGGATCAGGGCAAGCGGCAACAAAGCCTGATAGGTGACCTGCCAGGAGCGCGGGGTGCGTTCGATCGGGGTCGGAAACATCTCAGCGCCCCTTCTCGCCCTGATACATGCTCCACAGGAAATAGGCGATGAAGCAGAGCATGATCAGGAAAAGCACCACGGCGATCGCGGCACCGTAACCGAGCCGGAACCCGTATTCGGACAGCGCCACCTCGAACATGTAGAACGACAGCACCCGGCTTTCGCCGAACGGGCCGCCATTTGTCATGATCGAGATCAGGTCGAAGG
>JBCDLT010000137.1:0-4871 GCA_038745065.1 Pseudomonadota bacterium
CGCTCGGTATAAATACGGATCAAGCCGGAGCCGGCCGCCGACCTGCGCAGATTGACGCAGTCCCCAATCCGCTCCGAAGTCCGACTGGTAAGTCGTCACACGGGCGCAGATTTTCTCATTGAAAGAATATTGAACCGGCAGCGTGGTGACGACGTCTTTGACGCCGGCATCCGGCGGAAGCGCTTCAAGGGCATTTTGCGGCTTTTGACATCCCGGGTGCATTTTCTCCTTGGCAGGCGTCCAGAAACGGTTTGCCGGCGACGCCGGGAGAACCGGATGGCACGGACCTGCGTACGATGACCTGTCAGCCAAGGAGACAGAGATGCCGAACGCCTACCGCGCCGTCATGGATTCCGACGTCAACCCGCTCCGCCACCTGCCGGTCGCGCAACGGTTCCAGGTGATGACCTATTTGAGCATGATGTGGACGACCATTTTCTGCGCCGCCTTCGGCGCCTGGGCAGTGTATGGCGAACTCGTTTTCGGGCACATCCTGATGATTCTTGGCGTCCTGGTGACGGCGCATACTTTCCATCAGGCGCGCCGCGTGACGACCTACCGCGACCATCCGCGCGAGGATGGCACGGCGCGCTATGACGACGTCTGGGGCGCCTGACGCCGGCCTTGCTGCCTCTCATGCGCACAGCTTTCCCCTTGCTCCGACTTCCGGACCGCCGGTCGATCCGCCGCGTCGTCATCGCGCTTGGCGCGGGCGGTCTGTGCCACAGCCTGTTTGCGCTCGGCGGCGGGTCGATGGTCTGGTCGATGTATTTCGGGCTGAGCGAATCCTTCGGCACCGTGCCATGGCCCTGGGCTCTCTTGAGCAATGCGGCCCTGGTGCTGCAATTCCCGCTCGCCCATTCGCTCCTGCTGACCCCGGCTGGCCAGCGCCTCCTGGCGGCGGTCGTGCCGTCGCCCTTCGGCAAGCCGCTTGCGACGACGACCTACGCGACGATCGCCGCGATACAATTGGCCCTCTTGTTTCTCCTGTGGACGCCGTCAGGCATTGTCTGGTGGCGGGCGGAAGGCGCGGCATTGCTGTTCATGACCGGGCTTTACGCAAGCACCTGGCTGCTTCTGTCCATCGCGGTGATCAACAGCGGCTGGCAATTGCAATCGGGGGCGCTCGGCTGGCTCGCCCTGGTGCGGGACCGGGCGCCGCGATTTCCGGATTTGCCGCAGACCGGGCTTTACCGGCTTGTCCGGCATCCGATTTACCTGGCCTTCGCCTTGACCTTGTGGACAGTCCCGACATGGACGCCGGACCAGTTTGCCCTGGCGATCGCGTTCACCGCCTATTGCGTTCTGGCGCCGATGCACAAGGAAAGCCGGCTCCTGAAGATCCACGGAGACAGGTTTGCCGCCTATCGGCGGCGCGTGCCCTATTGGCTGCCCTTTCGATTGAAGGACCGTAACAATGTCTGCTGAGACAACGTTCGAGAAGAACGATCTGACCATCTATAACCGCGAGGCCGCCGATTGGTGGTCGGGCAAGACCCGGTGGGTGCGCACGTTGAAGAACATGGTGCCCGGCCGTCTCGCCTATTTCGATCAGTTCGTCGACTGGGAGCACAAGCGTGTCCTCGATCTCGGCTGCGCCGGCGGTTTCATGGCCGAGGCGCTGGCTCGCCGCGGCGCCCGGGTAACCGGGATCGATCCCGCCGATGCGGCGGTCGCGGCCGCCCGCGACCACGCGGCAGAAGAGGGCTTGGACATCGACTATCAGGTCGGCATCGGCGAAAACCTGCCCTTCGAAGACCAACGGTTCGACGCGGTCGTCTGTGTCGACGTGCTGGAACATGTCACCGACCTTGAGGCGGTCATCGGCGAAGTTTCGCGGGTGCTGAAACCGGGCGGATGGTTCCTGTTCGACACCATCAACCGCAATCCGCTGGCCCGGCTCGTCGCCGTCACGATGGCGGAACGGGTCATCCGGATCCTGCCGCGCGGCACCCACGACCCGGAGATGTTCATCAAGCCGTCGGAATTGCGCGACGCTTTGGAGGAAACCGGCTTCACCGTGGGCGCGTTCACCGGCCTTGGCCCGCGCGGCATCGATCGCAACGGCGATTTTGTGTTCGGCCGCGTGCCGGGCACCGCAATCATCTACATGGGAACGGCCCGCAGGAAGGCCGGATGACCGGTGCCCGGGCGCACCCGCCAAGGCCAGATACAATCCGCGTCGCGCGCTCCGAACTCGAACATGTTGATCAACAATTTGCCTGTAACACGACTAAATGATATATCAATACGGTACTAAAATATAACAAAGAAAGTTATAGGTTACGTTTCTTGCCGCCGGCCGATCCAGCCATCCCGATTGCGAAAGCCAGCCCGCAGGCAAGTTTCTGGAGAAAAGACCTAATCGCCTTTCAGTTTCCTTTGTTCTGTCTGCTGATCACGGTGCTATTGCGGCGTTTATTCCATTCGATCGACCGCCATGATGGTAATCGGCTGACGTCCAGCAAAACCGTCAAATTCGATCATGATCGCAGGATCGTCAGGCTCACCATTGAGACGTCGTGCGAGCGCCTGCAGCGTTGAATCCGGCGCGACTATCAACATAACAGGCAGATCGCCGAGACCATCGTCGACCAGGTTCGATAACCGATCACGAAGGTCTGCGATCGTCGCCATCTCGTTTTCTGTGATCATCGCTCGATCCTTTCGATGGTCAGTGGTCAGGCGTGATGGCGGCCAAGGGCACGAAGCCCACCAAGACCGGCAGGTCGCATCCATGCCGAGGCGGGCAGCGGGACCAGAGCCGGCGTGACAGGGGCGATTTGCAGGGAACTGATCGCACCAGACCCCCACGAAAGGGTTGCGAAGTTCAATACCGAGAGAGACGGTGCGCTGGTGAAATCGGAGCCGTCGAGGCCGGGATTCCGAACACCGCCAGAGCCGCCGAAGCTCAATGTTGAGGCGGCCGCTGGCAGGCTGATCAGAAGTAGTCCTAGAAAAAGGGTGAGGGTACGGACACACTTCATGTAACAAGGTCTCTCGTTCAGAGTTCACACCTTGCGTGCGCGAACCCAAAACACTCGAACCGCACACCATTACTGATCAAGAGGTAACTGCGTAGCAACGCGATGTCTTTGGATGAGAGTCCCGATTTTTTTCGAGCGTTTTTTTGCGAAACACTAAAATGCGTCTCATGCCTGCTGCGTTACATCGGTTTACGGGTGCGCCGTTTGAGGTGGATTTGGGTCTTGATTGTTCGCATCACGCTAAGTTCAAGATCGTGCACATCGATTTCCGACTTCAACAATCATCGTATTGCGTACGCTTGCAAAACGTCGATACTCCTCGTTACGCGACCAAATCTGCTCAGCGCCAGGCGTGCTCAATGCCTCGGGCTCGAACTTTGACCTTGTTTCCGAGTTGGAGGTCACTAAAGTCGCTCAAGGTGTAATCGGATTGCCTGAGGGGCGTAGGTGAAAGAAACGGGCACCAGGCGACTTATCGAACTTGCCGGAGAAACTTCGGCGAAGCGCCAAACATTCAGCACGTTTGATCTTCCATCCGAATCCAGACGGGCCGCCTTGCAGGACTTCACCTGTGGTGCCTACAAGATCCACGACCTCCGCAGCACTTTGGCGGATCACAAGTATCTTGTCTCTAACACCACTATTCCACTGCGAGATGGTTGGTTTAACCGTGTGAAGCGGGGACCGAACCACTATTGCACGCTCGACAGAGACAACTCATTTTACCGAGATTTTCTTTGGTTGGTGAAAGTTCGATCTGGGAGCATATACGTTGACGTGGAATCTCAGCAAAGCGTTCAAGAAAACGGCTACCTATACTTGAGAAGTGCCCAAACCGGATACATCAACGAAAACCCGGTGAATTTCGACGCTCTTGCCATCCCGCGCGACAGACTTTCCGCGGATTTTCCCTATCCGTGTCTCCTGAAAGTCCCTCTGACGTCGCCTCCCGCTCTGCTTCTGAACGCCGCCTTCGATACGTTCTGCGACCTGTCTTCGGATATTTCTATCGATAAAGCCAAAGACATGGAGGCCGCGCTTCGCACGCTCGTTGCGGCAGTGTTCGCGCCGGTCTCTTCCATCAGGCAGCGCCGCAGTACGATGGATCGCGACGCCCGTCTGCGCGACTATATCAACGAAAATCTCGAGCGTGGCGACTTGGATGCTGAAACCCTGATGCAGGTATTTGGCATGTCGCGTTCATCATTGTTCCGTGCGATGAGCACCGATTCCGGCGTGAACCGGTACGTGTCTGTTCGCCGCTTGATCCGAGCACGCGACGAATTGGCGGCTGCGAAAAACGGAAGCGTCAAGATATCGACCGTTGCAGCCCGTTGGGGGTGGGATGACCTGGGTCATTTCAGTCGTTCGTTTCGGAGCATGTTTGGCGTCTCTCCGAGCCAGATACTCGGCGCCCACGCGAGACCTTCGCCAGACTTTAAAAACCTGCGCCACCGGTGAGCCGCGCCGCACCCGAGTTCCGCGCCTTGTCGCGGAATTGACCGGTCCGGGCTATCCGGCAACACAGCACCCTGAGCTTTCGAAGAGTCCAGCGCTCTGCTGACGCGTCTCCGCATCAGTTCCCTGCCCGATTTCTCTACCTGCAGCTTCATCGCCCCCGGTACCGGCACATCCATGTCCAGCCATGCGTCATAGTCGTCCGGCCTCAGGATGATCGGCATCCGGTGATGCAGGTGGCCGATTGCTTAAAAGGCGATCGTGCCTTTCAGGCTGACCCCGTGCTGCTGGGTGTCGGAGGAGATCAGCCCCTCATAGGCCAGGCCCAGAGTGGATCCATTGTCGAAGAATGCCGTCGCGCCCGCGGCCACATCGGCGAACACGTCGTCGAAACTCGAATTGATCGAGAACGCGCTGGTACCGGCC
>JBCDLT010000138.1:0-4815 GCA_038745065.1 Pseudomonadota bacterium
ATCGCTTCCGGACAAGTGCGGAAATACGAAGAATTTTACGAAAATATACTACATTTCGAAGGTGACGAATACATTAAAAAGGAAATTTATTTTTTATCTAATCTTATTAAAATTCCAATCACCGGACATATTGCACTGTTTTCCGCGACTTATGGCGACTGTCCGGCGCATTTCGCCTTCGCGTTTCCGCATACTACCGATGCGACAACGCCGGACTGGCGCCATGCGTGGCAGCTTGCCGGAGGGCGAGGCCGCACACTGGACGACGCAATACGGGGCGCGATTGCTGAGGCCGCCGAGTGCCTGAGTGCCTGGAGCCGCGGTAGCGACGACCCGCTGGTCCACCCGATAGCTTTGACGGACAACCCGGCGAACGCGTTTGCAGACGCGATCGGGATGATCGGCCTGAGCGATCGCCAGGTGGAGGAATTGATCAAGCGTCACAGCAGCTTACTCAGCATGCATTCCCCTGCCCAGTTGCAATTTTCCGATCACATCAACCGTTTTCTGCAATTTCAAGACAAAAAAACGAAAAAATCGAGATGGGTATCGAGTCTTTGCGGTCTGCCCGGCGAAGAAAATGAGTACGGCATCAGCGGCGAACGGCTGACATCGACGAACGGAACGGCCGTCGCGGCGACATTCGAAGAGGCGGCCGACCGGGCGATGTTCGAACTCATCGAACGCGATGCGGTCGCGATCTGGTGGTACAACCGGATCGTCCGCCCCCGCGTCTCGCCCGCCCAGGTTCGCGAGATATGCGGATCGCATCTGGCACAATGGCTCGATGAACGGGAGCGCCGCTTTCATGTCCTCGACGTGACGTCGGATATCGGCGTTCCTGTCGCGGCCGCGTTGTCCTGCGAGCCCGATGGCAGCCTTTTCGCCGACGGCTATGCGTCTGGACGCACGCCAGCCGAAGCGATCGAAGGCGCGGTGCTGGAAATGCTCCAGGCGGAGGTGTCGCTCGGATTCATGGTGCAGAAGGCCGCCCTTCAGGAACGCACGACGGGCAATGAGGACAAAAGCGCTTTCCTGACAGCAACGCAGGACATCAACCTGATGCAGGAGGATTTCATGCTGGGTGCGTCGCCCGACAGCGCATCCGGCATGGCTGACATCGAGGTCGATGCCGGCAAAGCCCTCACCCGGCTCGACGAGCACGGGGTCGAGGTACTGATCGGCAACGTCACCCGGCCCGACATCGGCGTTCCGGCGGCTCGCGCGGTGTCACCCCAGCTTCGTGACTGGCGCCCCCGGTTTGCGCCCGGCCGCTTGTACGACGTGCCCGTTACCATGGGCTGGCTGGACGCGCCGAACACGGAAGACACACTCAATCCCCGGGACTTCCTGACCTGAACCTCACCGCAAGTTCAGCACCACCGCTGGCGCCTGCTCTTTTCCTACCTAGTTTGGCTCGGGGGATTGAAGCCGCTTTCGGGCGCCGCGCCGTCCGGTTCGAAATATCCGCCGAGCGCCTCCTTCAAAGCGCCGAGGCGGTGTTCATACGGCTCCCAATTGCGCAGGGCTGTTGCATAGAGCTTCTGGCGGACCTGCCAATTGCTGGCTGTCTTGGTGTGGAATCCGCCTGACTGAAAATCGAGGCAGGCCGGATCCCAGGCGAGACCGGCTGCCCGGATGAGCGCCCGGCTGCCCGCCTCCTGGTCGTCGACAAGGCCTTCGTAGGAACAGTCGTGGATCGGCAGCGGAAGCACCGCCTTCCAATGGTCCATCAGCCGACGATAGCTGTGATAATAACGCCCCAGCGTGGACAAGTCGGTGCTGAAGCCGAGATCGTCGGCAAAGTTTTGCAGGAAACAGGAGACGCACGTCGCCATGGCGTCTCGTGTGCAATGGAGAATGGTGGCGTTTGGAAACAACAGGGCGATAAGACCGAGATGCAGGAAATTGAACGGCATTTTGTCCGTCAAACGCCGCGCCCCGGTGTCGGATCCCTCGGTCAGCGCCGCAAGATAGTCGTCGCGCAGGGCGCGCAGGGCGTCCCGATCCATCGCCGCAAGGTCCTCGGGATAGCGCAGAACCCCCTCTTCCTGTTGCAAGGTGCCGTCCGCTGTCAGGATACGGTTTGACTGACCTCCCAGCGCGGCCGCCAGGGCCGGCATGTCCTTGCGTTCCCCGTATGCCGCGACCTCGGGATGCCGTGCCAGGATTGCTTCCGTGAGTGTCGTCCCGGAGCGTGGCATGCCGACGATGAACAGCGGCCGGCTGTCCGGATGGCCGAGGTCGACCAGGGTTTCAAAGAGCCCCGGCGTGAAGGCGGCGATGAGGCGCTCGACCTGCGCCTCGAACCGATCCAGCCGGAATTGGCTTGCCCGACCCCGGATCCGGTTCCCCTCGACAAACGCGCCGAACGCTTCGTCGTGACGCCCGTTTGCCGCAAGAATGCTCCCCATGGCGAACCGGGCATCGGCGCGTTTCGTGTCGGACAGGCCGTTGCCGGCGACAGCCCGCTTCAGATCGTCGATGACGGCATCGGGATCCTCGAAGGTATGGCGCAGTCCGGTAAGCGCGGCGATGGCTTCTACGGAACCGGGCCGGCGCGTCAAAACGGCAAGAAAGGTGTCCCGCGCGTCGCCCAGTCGTCCGAGGCTCTGGAGATGTTTGCCCTTACCGCACAACGCCAGAATGCGGGTGTTTTCATCGCCTTTCGCGCCAAGGGCACGATCGAAGGCCGCAAGAGCCGCATCGGGCTCGTCGAGAAACGACAACACGTTGGCCAGGACAAGGCAGGCCGATGCGTCATCCGGATCGAGCGACAGCGCGCGTTCGACCGCGATGCGCGCCGCCGCATAATGGCGTTGCACTAACAGGCAGGTTGCAAACAGTTTCCAGCCACGCACATTGCTCGGATCCAGGCTGACGCCGGCCTTGTAGAACCGATAGGCCAGTTCGGCATTGCCGACGTCGAAACAGGTCTTGCCGATCTCGATCTGCACCTGCGCGTCGTCCGGATGAGTGTTTGCGATGTCGATGAGGGCGCGCAATCCAAAGCCGAGTGCCTCCGGAGGGCCGGAAACAGCCAGCCGTTTTGCCTCCGCGATCCGTGCACTGATTGCCTGCGTGCGGATGCCTGACGGATCGGATTGCCGGTCGGTCAACCCGGCGGATCCAGGTTGTCCGGGCAAAAGCCGGCTGACTGGTGGAGTGAATTGCGCGCGTGCCATGGCCGTTAACCACAGGGTATCGGATCCGGGCCATGAAAGCCGGTTCCGATTAACAGCGCATTAACCGTCTTGGCTGTTTTGCGCGGCCGCGCCTCGGCGTCAGGCTACACCGGCATGCGATGCGGCGCGACCGGATCTCGGTGTCGCGACGAAGCTCGTCCAGAACCGCGCAAGCGTCTTGGCAAGTTTGGCGAAATCCGTATCGCACTCGGGTTTATCGAGATAGAGGCTGATGCCGAGCCCGTAAGTCTCCTCCAGGTCGGCATCCGCGTCCGTCAATGTCAGCGCCACGACCGGTGCGGTGGAAAAGGCCGGATGGGAGCGAAGCTGGTTGAGGATCGGGCGATCCTGCCGGATATCCGCGTCCAGGTCGAAAACGATCATGCCGGGGCGCGGCAGGCCGTCGAAAGGCTCCCGGTTGGACAAACGTTCAAGGAGATCGGCACCCGTATCTGAAAAATCAAGCGGCACACGATCGGCGAGCGACCGGAATGCCAGTCGCATGGCATGTCGGACCGCATCATCCTGTTCCACGATCAGGATCGGTCGAACGCCGTGGTCGACCGGAGCCGGCGGCGCCGTCTCCGATTGTTCCGCCTGGGTGCTGTCCTGTGTCGGGCTCTCGGTGTCGCCTGCACCCGCGCCTTCAGGCTCGACGATCGGCTCCGATGCGTCCGGACCGGCTTCGGCGTGGCGCAAGAGCCGGGCCTCGCGCTTTGGTTCGACAGGCGCGTCGGCAACCGGATCCGCCTGCTGCAGTTCCACGTCGTCCGCTTGCGAGGGTTCGGTCTTCCGTTCGCCGTCATGGGCTTTGGGGGTCGGATTGAACTGGCGTTTGCGCTCATCGAGCCGAACGCTCACGATGCGGCTCGGGTCCGACGCCACGACGACCTGTTTGCGTTTCGGATTGCTGATCCGCGGTTCGGACAGGAAACGCACGCCGATCTCCCGGCCTTCGCGCCAGAGCACTTCGCACTCTGCCTCGAAACCGTCGAGTTCGATCAGGAGATCGAACGTTTCGGGGATGCTGTCCGGCGTATCGACCCGCATGCGGGCACCGGCCTCCGAGATGTCGCGCACCACGCAAGGGTAGGTAAGCCGCCTGCGGTTAAAGGCGATCGTTCCGCCCTTTATCACCTTGCGACGCTGAAAAAGCCGATCGGGTTCGTTAGACTGATCCGTCACCTGTCAATCTCTTTGCGTTGCCCGCTCTCCCGAACCAGTGTGGCGGGTTCGGAATGCGGAAAGCTCGACATGGATGCGCCAGACGGACGGTCGGACCTGACTTCGACCATCGGTGTCGCATGTCTCAAACACTGCAGAGATTACCGACATCGGCCTAATAAAGCGTGAATTCGATCGGCCTGAATACCGTCGATACGACCCGTATTATTCCGGGTTTAGTAATAAAATTACCGGTTCATTAACGGCGGAAACGGGCCGCACTCGGCCCGTTTCGCCAGTCTTTTCAGCCCGTCAGGCTGCACCGCGCTGCGGCCGCATGTCTTCGGCATTGATGCCGGCGACGCGGCTCGGTCGTTTCATGGCATCGCGCCGGAACGGTTCGCCGAGCTCCTGGTTCAGCACCACCTCGATGAACGTCGTGACGTTGTCGCGCATCTGCGCCTCG
>JBCDLT010000139.1:0-4537 GCA_038745065.1 Pseudomonadota bacterium
CAGTTCAAGGCGGACGGCAAGCCGTTCAAGATGGGCATGGTGTTTCCCGTCTCGACCCACAATTACGAGCTGCGCTACTGGCTCGCTTCCGGCGCGATCCATCCCGGCTTCTATTCCCGGACCGACGTGTCGGGTCAGATCCAGGCGGATGCGCTTTTATCGGTGACGCCGCCGCCGCAGATGCCGGCAACGCTGGAAGCAGGCACGATCCACGGCTATTGCGTCGGCGAGCCGTGGAACCAGCAGGCCGTCTTCAAGGGCATCGGCGTACCGGTCATTACCGATTACCAGATCTGGAAGAACAATCCGGAAAAGGTGTTCGGTCTGACCAAGGCCTTCACGGAGGAAAACCCGAATACCACGATTGCCCTCACCAAGGCCCTCATCCGCGCGGCGAAATGGCTGGATGAGAACAACAACGCCAACCGCATGGAGGCCGTGGAAATTTTGGCGCGGTCCGAATATGTCGGCGCCGACGCGGAAGTCATCGCCAATTCGATGACCGGTACGTTTGAATTCGAAAAGGGTGACAAGCGCGAGATCCCCGACTTCAACGTCTTTTACCGGTACTTCGCGACCTATCCCTATTACTCCGACGCTGTCTGGTACCTGACCCAGATGCGGCGCTGGGGCCAGATCGCCGACCACAAGGACGATGCCTGGTACGACGAAGTCGCCCGGTCCGTCTATCGCCCGGACCTCTACCTGAAAGCGGCCCGCATGCTGGTCGAAGAGGGCCATGTCGAAGAAGCGGATTTCCCATGGGAATCCGACGGCTATCGGGAACCGACGCCGGCGGCCGACATCATCGACGGCATTCCCTATGACGGCCGCACGCCCAACGCCTACATCGATTCTCTTCCGATCGGTCTGAAGTCTAACCAGACCGTCGAGGGTGGCGACGTTATCGGCGGTTGATGCCGCCTCGTGGGTCGGCAAGCCGCCGGCCCGTTCCTTTGGCTCTTTATTTGACGGGATCAATCAACATGTCCGATGCGACCGACGCCCTGGACTCCCCGGCCGCGCGCGCACGTGGCGCCCGGCTGCACGCCGCCATCGGCAAGGCGAGCGGCTGGCTGGATGCGCTGGGATTTGCCTGGACGGTGCCTATTCTCAGGCTGGCGGCGGGAGACAACCCGCGCGAACAATTAGACGAATTACGGCGGGTGCTTGTGATCCCGCTGATCGGCATCCTCGTCTTTCTGATGTTGTGGGCCGGCCTGGCGCCCCGCGTGCAGACTTCGCTCGGTGCCGTGCCCGGACCGGTCGAGGTCTGGGAACAGGCCGGCAATTTGTGGACCGATCACCTGCGCGAGCGCGACAAGGCGGCGGCATTTTACGAGCGCCAGGAAAAGCGCAATCAGAAACTGATCGAGGCCGGCAGAGCCGACAAGGTCAAACACCGCACCTATACCGGCAAACCGACCTATCTCGACCAGATCCTGACTTCCCTGAAAACGGTTGGCCTCGGTTTCCTGCTGGCGACCGTGATCGCCATTCCGCTCGGCATTGCGTCGGGGCTGTCGCGCACGTTCAACGGCGCGATCAATCCGCTGATCCAGATCTTCAAACCGGTTTCGCCGCTCGCCTGGTTGCCGATCGTGACGATGGTCGTCTCCGCGCTCTATGCCAATCCGAGCGACTGGCTGTCGAAATCGCTGCTGATTTCGGCAATCACGGTGACGCTGTGTTCGATGTGGCCGACCCTGATCAACACCTCGCTCGGTGTTGCCTCCGTCGACAAGGATCTGATGAACGTGCGGCGCGTCCTGCAATTGTCGACCGCAAAGACGATAACAAAAATCGTCCTGCCGTCCTCGCTCCCCCTGATTTTCACCGGTCTTCGCCTGTCGCTCGGCGTCGGTTGGATGGTGCTGATCGCGGCGGAGATGCTCGCCCAGAACCCCGGGCTCGGCAAGTTCGTCTGGGACGAGTTCCAGAACGGCTCTTCGCAATCGCTCGCCAAGATCATGGTCGCTGTGCTGACCATCGGCCTGATCGGCTTCCTGCTCGACCGGCTGATGTACGCCCTGCAGCGCGCCTTCACGTATTCGGCCAACCGATAGGAGCGGACCATGGCATTTCTTGAAGTCTCCGACCTGTCGAAATCCTACGGCGAGGGCACCGACCGGACGCATGTGCTGGACGGCATCAACCTGAAGGTCGAAGAGGGCGAGTTTATAGCGATCGTCGGCTTTTCCGGCTCCGGTAAAACGACTCTGATTTCGGCGATAGCCGGGTTGATCGACGCCGATCGCGGCGGCGTCATCTTCAAGGGCAGGGCGATCGACGGCCCGGGCCGCGACCGGGGCGTCGTCTTCCAGTCCTATTCGCTGATGCCGTGGCTCACCGTGACGGGCAATGTGGCGCTGGCGGTGGATGCCGCGTTTCCCGACAAATCGCGCGAGGAAAGGCGGCAATGTGTCGACGCCTATGTCGACATGGTCGGCCTCGGACATGCCCGGGACCGCCGGCCGGCCGAATTGTCCGGCGGCATGCGCCAGCGCGTTGCAGTGGCGCGGGCGCTTGCCATGCGTCCCGAAGCGCTTTTGCTCGACGAGCCGCTTTCCGCGCTCGATGCGCTCACTCGTGCCAAGCTGCAGGACGAATTGGCGGCGATCTGCGAGAAGGAAAAAAAGACCATCGTCCTCATCACCAATGATGTCGACGAAGCGATCCTGCTCGCCGATCGCATCATCCCGCTGACGCCCGGCCCGGGCGCGACGCTCGGCCCGGACTTCCGCGTCGGGCTGGCCCGTCCGCGCGATCGCGGCGCGATCAACAGCGACCCCGAGTTCATTCGTCTGCGCGCACAGATCACCGAGTACCTGATGGCGGCTGCGGATACGCAGGAAGCCGGCGCTTCGTCGGCGGCCGCGGTCCCCGATATCGAAAAGCTGACGCGGCTCGACGCGCTTCCCAAAGCCTATCGGGAGGCATCGGAAACACCGCGTGACGAGCGGTTCCTGCGATTCAGCGATCTGAAAAAAGTCTATCCGACACCGAAAGGTCCGCTGACGGTGGTCGAGGGCTTCGAATTCTCCATGAACAAGGGAGAATTCGTGACGCTTATCGGCCATTCCGGCTGTGGTAAATCCACGGTCCTGTCGATGGCGGCCGGTCTCAACCCGATCACGGGCGGTGCGATCGTGCTGGATGGTGCGCATGTCCAGGACGCCGGTCCCGACCGGGCGGTTGTGTTCCAGGCGCCATCGCTGATGCCCTGGCTGACGGCGTATGAAAACGTCGCGCTCGGCGTCGACCGCGTTTACCCGAAGGCGAGCGCCAGTGAACGTCGCGACGTGGTCGAATATTACCTGGAACGCGTCGGTCTTGCCGACGCGATGCAAAAGCCGGCGAGCGACCTGTCGAACGGCATGAAACAGCGGGTCGGCATTGCCCGCGCCTTCGCCTTGTCGCCGAAACTGCTGCTCCTCGACGAGCCGTTCGGCATGCTCGATTCCCTGACCCGCTGGGAATTGCAGGACGTCCTGATGGATGTCTGGAAGCGCACCAAGGTCACGGCGATCTGCGTCACCCATGACGTCGATGAAGCGATCCTGCTCGCCGACCGGGTGGTGATGATGTCGAACGGCCCGAATGCCCGCATCGGCAACGTGATGGAAGTCGACCTGCCGCGCCCCCGGTCCCGCAAGCAATTGCTGACGCATCCGGATTACTACGCCTATCGCGAAGAATTGCTGGACTTCTTGGAGGCTTATGAGGGCGGCGCCGATCCAAGTGCGGAGCAATTGACGTCGATCGAGGAAAAACGCAGGGCGCGGATTGCGCGGCAATCCGTGCGCCCCGCGATCGAGGCCGCGGAATAGGGGAGGCAGGCGATGCAGCAGAAACTTGTAATCATCGGCAACGGCATGGCCCCCGGCCGCATGCTGGAGCATCTGTTCGAGACAGCGCCGGACGAATTCCAGGTGACGATCTTCAACGCCGAACCGCGCGTGAACTATTCCCGGCTGATGCTGTCGCCGGTCCTGTCGGGCGAAAAGACTTATGCCGACATCATCACCCATGACGAGGATTGGTATGAAAGCCATGGTGTGACGCTGCACAAGGGTGCGCGGGTAACCGAAATCGACCGGGTCGCGCGAACCGTGCATGCCGAAAACGGGCTTTCCGCGGACTACGATCAACTTGTGATCGCCACCGGCTCCGATCCGTTCATCATCCCGATTCCGGGCGCCGATCTGCCGGGCGTTCTGACCTATCGCGATCTCGACGACGTCGAACGCATGCTGGATGTCGCCAAGGACGGCGGCCGCGCGGTCGTGATCGGCGGCGGCCTGCTGGGTCTGGAAGCAGCAGCCGGCCTGAGGGAACAGGGCATGGACGTTACCGTCCTGCACCTGATGCCGACCCTGATGGAACGCCAGCTCGATCCCGCGGCCGGCTATCTTCTGGAAAAGGCGTTCCGAGACCGCGGCATCGATGTCCGCACCAAGGCCAACAGCCACCGGATCGTGGAACGCGACGGCCGCGCCGCCGGCGTCGAACTGGATGACGGCACCCTGATCCCGGC
>JBCDLT010000140.1:0-4390 GCA_038745065.1 Pseudomonadota bacterium
TTCAGCGGAATGCCGCGATGCGGGCAGACATCGCGAATGGCAAACGGCGTGCCATCCGTCCGGCGCGCGATGAGCACCGGTTCGCCGAGCAGCGACTTGGCCAGCATGCGCCCGGGTTTCAGATCCGAACCCGGCAGCGCCATGTACCAGCAGCCTCTAATCAGGTCGGCGGTCAGACCCTGCATTTTCTCTTGTTCCCTTGCCCTGGCGCGTTTCGGTTAGAGCGGTTCCGGGTTAGATAGAACCATTTGATGGACCAAATCAGGTCGCTCGGCTAGGCAAATCGCGCGGCGCGATACGGTGTATCGGGCAAGCGATTTAACGACGCCGACGGGCTGATTTGGCCCACCGAAGGCCGGGTTTACAGGTCCGCTGGACGTCGTTGCAGTCCCCTTGTGGTCATCAAGACCACGGCGGAAACTGCGCCTAGCCAGCGGACCTGTAAACCCGGTCAAATGATTCTAGCTAACCCGGAACCGCTCTAGAGGGCAGATACCGGATGGAGGCGTTGCGATGCAAGCCGGTTGCCAGCGGCCGCCCGACGCGGGCGGTCAAAAAAACGGCCCGGAACAACGCTCCGGGCCGATGCAAAACTCGAATACGGCGGGATGTGCTGATCAGGCGAGCGCGGCTTGCGCCTTTTCCACAAGCGCCTTGAAGGCTTCCGGCTCATGGATGGCAATGTCGGACAGGACCTTGCGGTCGATATCGATCTCGGCCTTCGCCAGACCGTCGATGAACCGCGCATAGGTCATTTCGTTGTTCGAAACGTCGCGCACGGCGGCGTTGATGCGCTGGATCCAGAGCGAACGGAAATTCCGCTTTTTGACCCGGCGGTCGCGATAGGCATATTGCTCGGCGCGTTCGACCGCCTGCTTGGCGACGCGAAAAACGTTCTTGCGCCGGCTGTAGTAGCCTTTGGCGCGCTTGATGACTTTGCGGTGGCGGGCGTGTGCGGTGACGCCGCGTTTTACACGAGACATGGGAAACCTCCTTAAGGAACCGGATCAGCCGTAGGGCAGGAACTTCTTGACGATGCGCGCATCCTGATCGGACAGGATTGTCGTGCCGCGCGCCTTGCGGATGAATTTCTTCGTCCGCTTGATCATGCCGTGGCGTTTGCCGGCCTGGGCGGTTCTGACCTTGCCCGTCGCCGTCAGTTTGAAGCGCTTCTTGGCGCCCGATTTTGTCTTCATCTTGGGCATTCGTGCTTCCTTTCTTCATTCGTCGTTCGCGCCTTTTGACGCTGCTTAAGCCCGACGTCGTCCGGCCAGGCCGGATCCGCCGCAGGCTTTGCCCCATCGGCGCGGGCCGCATGCCTTCGTACATGCGCGTTTCGTCCCTACCGATCGGAGAAGCAATGTTGTCGCCCCGGCATGCCCCGCCGGACGACAAGTCGCGGCTTATAGTGGACATGGCGTGGAAAAGCAATGCCGTTGCGCTCCAATCCGGGTCGTACGCTGGCCGCCGGCAAATACAATCTTGAACTTTCTCCCCCGACCGGGCTAACCCTCAGCACACGGTTTGGGAAAGTCCGGGTGGCGGATCCGGTTTCCTATACAGATGCGAGGCAGACGGGGCGAACCGATGACGGAAGTGTCGGCTGGGAAATATTGGGGATTGCGCCGTTTGGCCGACGACAACGGCGTCTTCAAAATCATCACCGTGGACCAGCGTCCGGCAATCAAGGACATTATCGCGGAAAAACGCGGCGTCGAAGAAGCGCCCTTCGACGATGTCGTCTCGGTCAAGAAGGCGCTGGTGGAAACGCTTGCCGACAAGGGGTCGGCGAGCGTCGTTGATCCGCACTATGCCTATCCGACCGCCTTCAAGTCTTTGTCGCCGCGCCGCGGCCTGCTCATCTCTCTGGAGGATTCGGTGTTCGCCGAAACGCCGGACGGCCGCCTGTCGAAGGAAATCGACGACTGGTCGGTGGAAAAGATCAAACGGGTCGGGGCCGACGGGGTCAAGGTACTGGTCTGGTATCGGCCGGACGCCAATGCCAATGTGCTTGAAAACCAGCGCGCCTTCATCCGCCGGGTCGGCGAGGCCTGCGCCAAATACGACCTGCCGTTTGTCGTCAAGGCGCTGGTATATTCCTTCCCGGAAGCCACCGTCGACTATTTCCAGCACCCGGATGTGGCGACGGAACACGTGATGGAAACCGTCAGCGAGTTCGCCAAGCCGGAATACCGCATCGACCTGTCGATCCTGCAAAGCCCGATCATTCCCCGACTGATCCCGGCACCGGACAGCGACGACAATGCAGCGGTCGAGGCCTGCCGGCAGACGTTCCGGGACATGGCGGACCGAGCAGGCCGGCCCTGGATCATTTCCTCCGGCGGGTCGGACCCGGTGTCCTACCGGCATATCCTGGATTATGCACTCGATGCCGGGGCCTCAGGTTATCTGGCCGGCCGCGCGACGTGGTGGACCATGTTTTCGGCCTTTCCGAACATGCCGGCCATGATCAACGCGCTCGAGGACGAAAGCGCGCCGTATCTGGCCGAACTCGCCGCGGCAGCCGATGCACGGGCCAAACCCTGGACCACGCACGACGCCTTCATGCCGAGCGGTCCGGAACTCGCCGGCCTCAAGCACCAGGATTTCCGGGGCGCCTATTCCGAATTCGAGGAAGACGCCTGATCGACCGCACCATCCTCATGGATGCATCCGGGCGCCCTTGGTGATCTTGTCGACCGTCTTGCGATCCTCATGGATGGCCAGTCCGACCAGCTTTGCTTCCTCCGGCGCATACCTGGAAAACACGTCCCGGTTTGCTGCGTCGTGGCCGGTCTCGAACATCTCCTCGACATAGGCGGACGCCCGAACCTTACGGGTCAGGCAGCGTTGATGGATGCGGGCCATGGTTTCACCCGACGCGCTGAGCACGATGACCGGCTGGCGGATCAGCGGATTGTAGACATTGCCCACGCCGTCCCGGTAGGGTTCCCCGATCAGCTCCGCCGAACGGGCAACGAGCCCGCCGGTCAGGAACGCGGTCACGTTGAGCGCCTGCCAGGGCTGCAGGTCGTCGCGCAGAACGATGGCGATCTTGGTCTCGTGCATGCATCCCATCCGTTGGTATCAGATGCCCCAATCAAAAACGGAAAGCTTCGAAGGTCTTGAACGTTCGTGCACGACCGCGCAGGACGGCCGGCTGATCCGCGGCCCCGACTTCCCCGGACTGGAACGGCTCGACGCCCGCTTCGCCGGCACGTTCTTTGCGCCGCACCGGCACGACACCTATGCCGTGGGCCTCACCCTTTCCGGCGTCCAGACGTTTTTCTATCGCGGACGGCAACGCACCAGCCTGCCCGGGCAGATCCTCGTCCTGCATCCCGACGAAATGCATGACGGCGCGGCCGCGTCCGAGGAGGATCTGCATTACCGTATGCTCTATCTGGACCCGCTGCTGGTGCGCGAGACGATGGACCGGGCCGGCACGAGCCTGCCCTTTGTCGCAGAACCCGTGGTCAAGGATCCAGCATTCCGCCGGATCGTCGCAACCGGGCTCGACGGCTTGTCGGAACACATGGAGGACGTGCTCGCCGACGAGATCGTCGCCGGGATCACACGCTGCCTCCTGCGGCATGCCGGCCGAGCCCCCAAACCCCTCGGCGCGATCCACACCGACGGCGCGACGCGGGCCCGGGACTATCTGTGCGAGACAGCACCCAAAAACGTGACCTCGCACGCGCTCGAACGGGTCTCCGGGCTCGACCGCTACAGCCTGTCCCGGCATTTCCGAGCCCTGTTCGGCACAAGCCCCCACCGCTTTTTAACGATGCGCCGTCTCGACATGGCGCGGCAGAGGATCGAAACCGGCATGCCGCTCGCCGAGGCGGCATTCGCGGCCGGGTTTTCCGACCAGGCGCATATGACACGGCACTTCAAGAAGGCGTTCGGCGTAACGCCCGGGGTGTGGGCACGGGCCTCGGTGCGGACGGTGGTCGGATCGGGCCGGCATAAAACAGGCTTTTGAAGGCCGGGCCTTTTCTATCGTCGACTATGGCAGCTTCGAGCCCGTCTTGGTCGATTGCTTGCAAATGGCATTTGGAAAATACGGCTTTTTGCCGCCGTCAGAGTAGATTAAGCGTGTCCCCCGGAAGCAGACATTCACCGCGAGGGCTCGGATTTGAACTCATATGACCGAAGTGCGGACTTAGCCGCCGTTTGCTTATAGACTTTAATGTCCGACGTTGATTTGCTGCTGGTTTTGATTGAAGGCGCTCACAATAATTGGCGGCTAGAGCATTGTTCGACCACATAGAATCATTTGACCGGGTTTACAGGTCCGCTGGCTAGGCGCGGTTTCCGACGTGGTCTTGTTGACCACAAGGGGACCGCAACGACGTCCAGCGGACCTGTAAACCCGGCCTACCGCAAA
>JBCDLT010000141.1:0-4279 GCA_038745065.1 Pseudomonadota bacterium
CGCCGCGATCGTCCCGGTGACCGCGTACGGGCAGAAATATGCCGTCGTCGTCGTGCAGGCCGCAAGCGAAGACCTGGCGCCGCTGACGACGCTGCAGATCTGGATCTTCGCAAGCGCGATCGTTTGCGCGCTCATCGCCGGCGTGTTCGGACTGGTCACGGCCAGGGGACTGTCGGCTCGTATCTCCGGTCTCGGCGATGTCATGAACAAGCTGGCCGGGGGGGACACGAAGGTCGATGTCCCGGCGCAAGCAACGCGTGACGAGATCGCCGAGATGGCAGCTTCTGTTCGTGTTTTCCGCGAAAACGCCCTTGAGCGCGAGCGGCTGGAACAGGAACAGAAGGAAACCTCCTTCGAGACGGCACGGCAGGCGGATGCGGTTGCCAGCCTCATTTCCGACTTCAGGTCCGAAGTCACCGAGATGCTCGACGCGGTCTACAGCAACAGCGAGCAGATGCGGACAGCGGCCGAGGAACTCAACGGCGTTGCGGACGAGACGGCGGGCGAGGCCTCGAACGCATCCAGCGCTTCGGAAGCGGCCTCGACCAACGTTCAGACCGTTGCCTCGGCCTCGGAAGAGCTTTCGGCATCAATCCAGGAAATCCGCCGCCAGGTGCAGTCGACGACGGACATCGTGCAGAGCGCGACGCAGGCCGCGATGCAGACGAACACCAAGATCGAGGGCCTTGCGGAATCGGCGCAGCGGATCGGCGACGTGGTCAATCTGATTTCGGCAATCGCCGAACAGACAAACCTGCTTGCGCTGAACGCGACCATCGAGGCCGCACGAGCCGGAGAGGCCGGGCGCGGGTTCGCCGTCGTTGCCTCCGAGGTCAAGGAGCTTGCCACGCAGACGGCCAAGGCCACGGAAGAGATCGAAGGACAGATCACCGAAGTCCAGGCGGCCACCAAGGAGGCGGTTTCCGCGATTGCCGGGATCACCGAGACGATGAGCCAGGTGGACGAATATACCGGCACGATCGCTGCGGCAGTCGAACAGCAGGGCGCCGCGACCAACGAGATCTCCGGCAATGTCCAGGATGCCGCCAGGGGAACGCAGGACGTGGCGCAGACCATCATCACGATCTCCGAAAAAGCGCAGGTGACCAGCTCATCTGCCGGTCAGGTGCTGAACGCATCCACCGACGTGAATGCCCGCACGACGGATCTGCGCGAGACCGTCGACCGTTTCCTCAAGGCGGTGGCAGCCGCCTGACCGCATCTGGCTGCAGCTTCACTCCTCCACGTGTCGCCCCGGTCTCGCCGCTTTCGCGGCAAACCGGGACGACAATTCCGGGAGGCGTTCTGCATCCCGAATTGGTGGCGGACGGAATTGTGCTGCCTTCTGAGCGGTGTATGGTCGACAATGCTTCCTTTCGGCGTCATGCCATGGCTTGACGTGTTGCTGTCCGGCAATGACGAGGGTGAAATTTCCGAATTCGCGCCCGAAGCTCCCAGTGTCGCCGCATCATGAGAAAGACCAAAGGCGAGTCCCGAAGGGGGGAGACGCACCGGGGTGCGGCTCCTGTTTCCGGCACGGCTTCTCAGATCGATGTCCTGATTTCCCGGTCAGCCTTCGTTCGGTGCGTAGCTGCTCGGATCGACGGTCGCGGGCCGGCCGGCAAGGAAAAGGTCAGCCGTGCGTTCCGGCGTCGCGGCCACGATCCGGCCGGCCTTGACCACTTTCAGCCTTGTGGCCTTCAGGCGGATGGCCTCGATCGTGTCACGGGCCTGAAGGACGACGAAATCGGCCTTGCAGCCCTTTTCCAGACCATAGCCTTCAAGGCCCATTGCCTTTGCAGGATGCGACGTCACGCAGTCATAGGCGTAGCGGATATCGTCGCGGCTGGTCATCTGAGCAACGTGCAGGCCCATGGAGGCGACTTCAAGCATGTCGCCCGATCCCATGGAATACCAGGGGTCCATCACGCAATCGTGGCCGAAGGATACGTTGACGCCGTAGGACCGCAGCTCCGGCACACGGGTCTGGCCGCGCCGTTTGGGATAGGTGTCATGGCGGCCCTGCAGCGTGATGTTGATCAGCGGATTGGCGATTGCATGCACTTCGGCTTCGGCAATCAGCGGCAGCAGCTTGGACACGTAGTAATTGTCCATGGAGTGCATGGAGGTCAGGTGAGAGCCGGCAACGCGGCCCTGAAGCCCGAGCCGCTGGGTTTCGTAGGCGAGGGTTTCGATATGGCGCGACACCGGGTCGTCCGTCTCGTCGCAATGCATGTCGACCATGAGGCCGCGTTCGGCAGCGATCCCGCACAGTCTGGCGACCGACCTGGCACCGTCGTCCATGGTGCGCTCGAAATGCGGGATGCCGCCGACGATGTCGACACCCATGTCGAGCGCCGTGAGCAGGTTCTTTTCCGCGTTTTGCGAGCGGTAGAGACCGTCCTGAGGGAAGGCGACCAGCTGCAGATCGATATAATCCCGCACCTTCTCCCGGACTTCCAGAAGGCCTTTGACACCGGTCAGGCGGTCGTCACAGACGTCCACATGGGTGCGGATGGCGAGAAGACCTTGCGAAACGGCGAGGTCGCAATATTTCAGCGCCCGTTCAACAACGGCCTCGACCGTGAGGATCTCCTTGAGTTCTCCCCACAGCGCGATGCCTTCCAGCAGTGTGCCGCTGCGGTTCATGCGCGGCAGTCCGAGCGAGAGCGTCGCGTCCATGTGAAAATGACTGTCGATAAAGGGCGGTGAGACCAATTTTCCGGCCGCGTCGATGATCTCGCCCGCGTCGGCATCAATTCCAGCCTCGACGGCCTCGATCAGGCCGTTTCTGCAGGCGATGTCGACACCGGTTCGACCGTCGGGCAGGTTTGCGTTCTTTACCAGAAGATCAAGAGACATGGCTTGTCACCTCAGCGTTGGCCCCTGAAATACGGAACGAGCAGTGCGCGCGGATAGTCGGCCCGCCTCGCCACCACGATGAGTGCCGCAATCGACAGGATGTAGGGCATCATCAGGAAAACCTGGCCGGGGATGAAGCTGCCGACTTCAGTTTGAAGGCGCACCTGGAAGGCATCGAACGCACCGAAGAGCAGGGCGCCGATCAACGCCTTGCCGGGCCGCCAGGAGGCGAAGACCGTGAGCGCGATACAGATCCAGCCGCGTCCGTTGACCATGCCGAAGAAAAACGCGTCGAAAGCGGACATCGTCAGGAAGGCGCCACCGAGCGCCATGATCGCCGAACCGGCAACCACTGTGCCCATGCGGATGGCGTAGACGGACAGCCCCTGCGACTCGACCGCGGCGGGATTGTCGCCGACCGCCTGGATCGCAAGGCCGAGCGGGGTCCTGTAGAGAACATAGGCGGTTGCAAGCACCAGGAAGAGGGCAAGGAAGGTCAGAGGCGTCTGCTGGAACAGGGCAGGGCCGATGAAGGGCAACTCGCTCAGAACCGGAATATCGAGGGGCTGGAAGGCGTCGATCCTCGGCGGCGAGGAGACATCCGGCAGCGCCGTCCGGTAGATGAAGTAGCTCAAGGACGTGGCAAAGAGGGTCACGCCGATGCCCGAGACATGCTGAGAAAGCCCGAGCGGCACGGTGAGGATCGCGTGGAGCAGTCCGAAGACCGCGCCGGCTCCAGCGGCCACCAGGACGCCGCCCCACAGGCCCGCGCCAAGCCAGACCGCCATCCATCCGGCCATGGCACCGGCGGTGAAAATCCCCTCGATGCCTAGATTGAGCACGCCCGCGCGCTCGCAGATCAGGGCTCCGATCACGCCGAAGATCAGCGGCGTGGCGATGCGCAGCGCCGCTGCCCAGAAATTCGCGGACAAGAGAATGTCGATAACCTCGATCATCGGCCGGCCTCCCTGGCTGAGGGCGCTGAGATGAACTTCACCTTGAAGCGCAGGAACAGCCCGGAAACGAGAACACACAGGAGCGCCATCGCGACAATGAGATCCGCCAGGTAGTTGGACACACCCGTGGCGCGCGACATGGAATCGGCTCCGACAAAGATACTGGCGATGAACAGGGCGGCGAAGACGACGCCGATCGGTGACAGGCCCGCAAGCATGGCGACGACAATGCCGGAATAGCCGAAACCGGGCGAGAGATCCGCAGTGAGATAGCCTTTCAGTCCGGCGACCTCACCAACACCGGCAATCCCGGCAAGCGCACCCGACAGCAGACCGACGCGCATAAAAGTCGCCGTGACCGGAATGCCCGCGTGGCGGGCGGCCGCCGCGTTTTCGCCAACGGCCCGGATTTCGAACCCCCAGACGGTCCGCTTGAGCAGGAAATAGACGCCGAGCGAAGC
>JBCDLT010000142.1:0-4182 GCA_038745065.1 Pseudomonadota bacterium
AGCGCGGTTGATCAGGGCGCGGAGCTCCTTGCCGGAGGAGACAGGCCCGCGCATCTGAACAAGGGGCACTACCTGGCCCCGACCGTGCTGGACCGGGTCACCGAAACGATGGCGGTCTATCGCCACGAGACGTTCGGCCCGATCGTCAGCCTTATACCGTTTGACGCCGAAACGGATCTCACCGCGATGGCCAATGATTGTGAGGAAGGAGGCCTGACGGCATACATCTTCACGCGCGATCTTGCGCGGGCGGAAGCCTATGCGGCGAAGCTGCGCTACGGCGAGATCCAGATCAACGGCGTGAAATACGACATCGACCTGCCGCATGGCGGGATTGGCCAGTCCGGCATCGGTCATGACTGCTCGGCGCTGGCACTCCGGGACTACCTCATCGAAAAGAGAATAACCCGTGCACTGGACGACACGGACTTCGAAGGGTTGAACGCATGAAGATAACCGGCGTCAAAAGCCACGTGCTGCAATATGACCTGCCTGGCGAACTAGGCTACTCCCAGCAATATTACGAGAAACGCACCGCCCATCTGGTCGAGGTTCAAACCGATGAGGGCATCACCGGCTGGGGGGAGTGTTTCGGCCCGGGCAATGTCGCGGTCGCGAACAAGGGGATCGTCGAGAAAGTGATCCAGCCGATCATTCTCGGCAGCGACCCGATGGATCGCGATGTGCTCTGGCACAGGGTCTACAATCTCATGCGCGATCACGGCCAGAAGGGCATGCCCCTGCAGGCACTGTCCGGGGTTGACATCGCGCTCTGGGACATTGCCGGCAAGGTCGCCGGCCTGCCGCTGCACAAGCTGATCGGCGGCGCGCATCGCGACCGTGTCCAGGCCTATGGCTACGGCATGATGCTCAAGCGCGAAAGCGGCGACGATCACGTCGCGCGGTTCCGGGAAGAGGCGGCGCGGATCATGGATATGGGATTTGCGGCGGCCAAAATGAAAACCGGCCTCGGGCCGAAAGACGATGTCAGGCTCTGCCAGGCCGTTGCAGAAGCGGTCGAAGGCCGCGGCAAATTCATGGTCGACGCCAATCACTGCTACACGACGTCTGACGCGTTTTACGTCGGCCGGGCGCTGGAAGAGCTGGGCGCCTACTGGTTCGAGGAACCCGTCGCACCGGAAGATCTCGACGGATACAGGGAACTGCGCAGCGGCCTTCGCGTCAACATTTCCGGCGGCGAGGCGGAGTTCAATCGCTGGGGCTGGCGCCAGATCCTGGAAAATCGCGGCCTCGATATCGCCCAGCCGGAAGTCTGCGCGCTTGGCGGCGTGAGCGAATATCTGCGTGTGCTTGCCCTGTGCCACGCGCATTTCACGCCGGTGATCAATCATGTCTGGGGATCGGCCATTGCGGTCGCCACCAACATTCAGCTTCTTGCGGCGATGCCGGCCCTGCCGGGCGGCCTCCATCCGTGGGAGCCGATGCTTGAGTTCGACACCACGGACAACAGGTTCCGCGACGAGCTGCTGCAGGAGCCGCTGGATATTCAGGGTCAAGTGAAGTCGTCCGGCGGCTATGTCTCCATACCACAGGGTCCCGGTCATGGCGTCACGCCGGATACGGACTTTATCAGGCGGTTCGAACTCGAATTGTGAGACGATCAGGCCCAGACCTGGTCTGGATCCGGCAGCGGAATGGCATCCAGCAGTGCGCGCGTATAGTCCGCCTGCGGATTTGCAAAAAGGTCGGCCGTTGCCGCGTTCTCGACGATCTCTCCGTGATGCATCACAAGAATGCGCGAACACAGTCTTCGGATTACCGACAGGTCGTGACTGACGAAGGCAAGCGTCAGTCCGAGGTCCCGCACCAGCTGCTCAAGCAGGTTCAGCACCTGAGCCTGCGAGGAAACGTCCAGGCCAGACACGATTTCATCGGCCAGGATGAAGTCCGGTTTGAGAGCGATGGCGCGGGCAATGCCGACCCTTTGCCGCTGACCGCCCGACAGTTCGTGCGGGTAGCGTGCGGCAAAGCCTTTCGGCAGGCCGACCATCTCCAGCGCGTCGTTGACGCGCCTCGGTATGTCATCGAAGCCCTGCAGGCTGAGCGGACCGGCGATGATGCCGCCGACACGGTGGCGCGGGTTGAGCGAGGACATCGGGTCCTGAAAGATCATCTGGAACTGTTTGCGAAGCGGCCGCAGGGCGTCTTCGCCGAGCTGTGCGATCTCCGTGCCTTCGAACAGGATCGATCCGGAATCCGGCCTGAGCAAGCGGATCATGGCACGCCCGAGCGTTGATTTGCCTGACCCGGACCCGCCCACAATTCCAAGCACATCGCCCTTGGCGACATCGAAGGTCAAACCCTTGAGCACATCTGTGCGCGGCGCGGCACCGAACAACGGCTTGTGCGCCAGGTCGGGAAAGGAAACCTTCAGGTCGCTGAGTTGATAGAGAGGGGTGCTCATGGTGCCGCTCACCTCGTCAACTGCGCATCGAAGGCGGCAACTTCCTGTTCCACCTCGGAAATGATGCTGTCCGGGACGGGCATGAGCGAGCCGTCGGGATCGGTGTATTTCGGCGTCGCCGCAAGCAGCGCCTTTGAATAGGCGTGTTTCGGCGCTGCGAAGAAGGTTCTCACATCCGTCTCCTCGATGACCTTGCCGGCATAGAGGACCGTCAGGGACTGGCTAATCTTGGAGACGACACCAAGGTCGTGCGTCACGAACAGAAGCGCAGTGTCATGCCGTTCCTGCATCTCGCGGATCAGTTTGAGGATCTGTTTTTGCACCGTGACGTCGAGCGCCGTTGTCGGCTCGTCGGCAATGATCAGTTTCGGTTCGGCCGCAAAGGCCGAGGCGATCAGGATGCGTTGGCGCATGCCGCCGGACAGCTCGTGAGGATAGGATCTCATCACCCGATCCGGCGACTGGATGTGCACCTCGTCGAGAAGTTCGACGGCGCGGGCTTCGGCACTCTCGCGCGTCCATCCGAGGATGTCGACGAGCCGGTCTGTAATCTGCGGACCGACCCTTCGCGATGGATTGAGCGCGGTGAGCGGGTCCTGAGGAATGAGCGCCACCTTCGCACCGATCTTCGCGCGCCGCGCCTTCGGCGGCAAACGCAAGAGGTCTTCCCCGTCGAGCAGGATCTTGCCGCTGGTGAGCTTTGCCGCGCGCGGAAGGATGCCGAGCACGGCCTTGCCGATCATGCTCTTGCCCGCGCCGCTTTCGCCGACCAGCGCGCGCACCTCGCCTGAATTGACCGCAAGCGAGACCTTGCGCAACAACGGTGCGCCGTTCTTGAGCCTGACCGTCAGGTCCTGGATCGTGAGATAGCTCATCGCAGCACCGGGTCGAAATAGTCCTTCAGGCCTTCGCCGAGCTGCGAGAAGCTCAGCACCGTCAGGAACAGGGCGGCAAGCGGGAACACCAGGACCCACCAGGCCTGATAGATCGACGTGCGCCCCTCGGCGATCATGCCGCCCCAGGTCGGCTGGTCGGTCGATATGGACAGGTTGACGAAACTCAGGATCGCCTCGACGATCACCGCGATGCCCATTTCAAGCGTCAAGAGGGCGACGATTGTCGGCAGAACGTTGGGCAGGATCTCGGCAAGCGCAATGCCGAGGCGGCTGCGCCCGGCAACCTGTGCGGAGGCAACGTAGTCCATCGCGCCCTGGCTCATGGCTTCCGCGCGTACCACGCGCGAAAACCGTGTCCAGTCGATCACGACAATGGCAACGATGATCGAGGTGAGGCCCGTGCCCAGAACGGCAATCAAGAGGATCGCGAAGAGAACCGGTGGAAACGCCATCCAGATATCGACCAGCCGCGAGATGACCAGATCGGCCAAGCCCCGGTAATAACCGGCGATCAGGCCAAGCGTCGCGCCGACAAGGCAGGTGAGCGTCCCGGCGACCAAAGCGACGGTTAGCGCCAGCCGTGCCCCGTAAAGCATCCGGCTTAAGAGATCGCGGCCAAGGGAATCGGTGCCAAGCAGATAGGCGGGGTCCGCGCCTTGCTGCCAGAAGGGCGGCAGCCTTGCGGCGAACAGATCCTGTTCCAGCGGATCATGCGGACTGATCATTGGCGCGAAGATGGCCGCCAGAACGAGAATGAGCAACCAGCCGCCGCTGAGCCAGAGGCGGAGGCCGGGAAGGCGGCGGATCTGTCCACGGGCGTCACGCATGTCGAAGCCTCGGATTGAGCGCCGCGTAGGTCAT
>JBCDLT010000143.1:0-3857 GCA_038745065.1 Pseudomonadota bacterium
GAAATTTCGATCCCCGCGGACAAGGCCGTGGATATCACGCGCGCCTTGCTGTCGAATGAAAACTGCGAGCCTGCGGGTCTTGGTGCGCGCGATTCCCTCCGGCTTGAAGCCGGGCTTTGCCTGTATGGAAGCGATATCGACACCGAGACCTCACCGATCGAGGCCTCGCTGATCTGGGCGATCCAGAAGCGGCGGCGCGAAGAAGGCGGTTTCCCGGGCGCAGCGCGCATCCAGCGCGAGATCGCCGAAGGCCCGGCGCGCAGGCTCGTCGGCATCCGGCCCGAAGGACGCGCGCCCGCGCGCCACGGCGTCGAGGTTCAAAGTGCCGGCGGCGACACAATCGGCGAGATCACGTCCGGTGGATTTGGCCCGACGACCGGAGGACCGGTGGCGATGGGCTACGTTGCAGCAGCCCATGCGGAGCCTGGAACAGGCGTGAATTTGATGATCAGGGGCAAGGCGCAACCGGCCGAAATCGTCGCGTTGCCGTTCGTCCAGCAGAATTACAAGCGTTAATCGGGGAGAGACCGACATGAGCACCTATTTTTCCGAAGACCACGAATGGATCAAGGTCGAGGGCGATACCGCGACCCTGGGGATCACCGCGCATGCTGCCGAGCAACTCGGCGAGATCGTGTATGTGGAGCAGAAGGAAACCGGCGAAAGTTTCGGGAAGTCGGATGAAATCGGCGTTGTCGAATCGGTCAAGGCCGCGTCCGAGATCTACGCGCCCGTCGACGGCGAGATCATCGAAGTGAACGGTTCGCTCGCCGACAGCCCGGCAACGCTGAGCGAGAGCCCGGAAGCCGATGGCTGGCTCTACAAGATCAAGCTGTCGAACCCCGACCAGCTGAGCGAATTGATGGATCTCGACGCCTACAAGGCCTTCATCGCATAAAGGACTGCTTCATGGCTTTCGAACTTACGACCTATCAGGCCTATGACTTCGCCAACCGGAGGCATATCGGACCATCCCCGTCCGAAATGGCGGAGATGCTGAAACTGATCGGCTTTGCCAGTCTCGATGACCTGATCGACGCCACGGTACCTCCGGCGATCCGGCAGCAGGACGCGCTCGACTGGGGCGGGCCGGGTCTTTCGGAGCGCGATGCGCTCTTTCACATGAAGCAGGTGGCGTCGAAGAACAAGGTGCTGACCTCCCTGATCGGCCAGGGCTACTACGGAACAACAACACCGGCACCGATCCTGCGTAACATCCTGGAGAACCCCGCCTGGTACACGGCCTATACGCCCTATCAGCCGGAAATCTCGCAAGGGCGGCTTGAAGCCCTGCTCAACTTCCAGACCATGGTGTCCGACCTGACGGGGCTCGATGTCGCGAATGCCTCGCTCCTGGATGAATCCACCGCAGCAGCGGAAGCCATGACCATGGCGAAGCGCTCGGCGAAGTCCAAATCGAACACGTTCTTCGTTGACGAGAACTGCCATCCGCAGAACATTGCGGTGATCCAGACGCGCGCCGAGCCGCTCGGTATCGAGGTCGTCGTCGGAAACCCGGACACGCTCGATCCGGAGACCGTCTTCGGCGCGATCTTCCAGTATCCGGGCACTCATGGGCATGTGCGCGATTTCACAGGCATCATCGGCAAGCTGCACGAGAACAAGGCCCTTGCCATCGTCGCGGCCGACCCGCTGGCCCTGGCACTTTTGAAGTCGCCGGGCGAAATGGGCGCGGATATTGCCGTCGGCTCGACGCAGCGTTTCGGTGTGCCAATGGGATATGGCGGGCCGCACGCCGCCTACATGTCCTGCAAGGACGCCATCAAGCGCAGCATGCCGGGCCGGATCATCGGGGTGTCGATCGACAGCCGCGGCAAGAAAGCCTACCGCCTGTCGCTGCAGACCCGCGAACAGCATATCCGCCGCGAAAAGGCCAACTCGAACGTGTGCACGGCGCAGGCGCTGCTTGCGGTGATCGCGTCCATGTATGCGGTCTATCACGGGCCGGACGGCATCAAGGCGATCGCCCAATCGGTTCACCGCAAGACATCGCGTCTGGCAACGGGCCTGGAAAAACTCGGCTTCAAGGTCGAACCGGATGTCTTTTTCGACACGATCACCGTCGATGTCGGTGCCCTGCAGGGCGTGGTCATGAACGCGGCGGTCGCAAACGGCATCAACCTGCGCAAGGTCGGCGAGACCCGTGTCGGCATTTCGCTCGACGAGCAGACCCGCCCGGAAACCATCGAGGCGGTCTGGCGTGCTTTCGGCGGCGCCATGATTGACGACAGCGACCTGAACCGGGATTACCGCCTGCCGCAGCATGCCTTGCGCGAGAGCGCCTATCTGACCCATCCGATCTTCCACATGAACCGTGCGGAAGCGGAGATGACGCGCTACATGCGCCGGCTGGCAGATCGCGATCTCGCGCTCGACCGGGCCATGATCCCGCTCGGTTCCTGCACGATGAAGCTGAATGCGACCATCGAGATGATCCCGGTGACGTGGCCGGAGTTTTCCAACCTGCATCCGTTCGTACCGGAAGATCAGGCCGCGGGCTATCACGAGATGATCGCGGATCTGAACGACAAGCTGTGCCAGATCACCGGTTACGACGCGATCAGCCAGCAGCCGAATTCCGGTGCGCAAGGCGAATATGCCGGTCTGCTGACCATCCGGAACTACCACGTTGCGCGGGGCGAAGGTCATCGCGACATCTGCCTGATCCCAACCTCTGCCCACGGCACCAACCCGGCGTCAGCGCAGATGGTCGGCTACAAGGTCGTGCCGGTGAAATCCAACGAAAAGGGCGATATCGACCTTGCCGATTTCCGCGAAAAGGCGGAGCAGCACTCGGAAAACCTCGCGGCCTGCATGATCACCTACCCGTCGACGCACGGTGTCTTCGAGGAAACCGTCCAGGACGTCTGCCGGATCACGCACGATCACGGCGGTCAGGTCTATATTGACGGCGCGAATATGAATGCAATGGTCGGCCTGTCACAACCGGGCGCGATCGGCGGTGACGTCAGTCACCTCAACCTGCACAAGACCTTCTGCATTCCGCATGGCGGCGGTGGTCCGGGCATGGGGCCGATCGGCGTGAAGGCACATCTTGAGCCGTTTCTGCCCGGACATCCGGAATACGGCACGGCCGTCGGGCCGGTTTCCGCCGCACCGTTCGGGTCTCCGTCCATTCTGCCGGTAAGCTGGGCCTATGTCCTGCTCATGGGCGGCCCGGGCCTGACCCAGGCGACAAAGGTCGCGATCCTGAACGCCAACTACATCGCCGCGCGGCTGAAGGATGCCTATGAAATCCTCTACACCTCGGAAACGGGCCGGGTTGCGCATGAATGCATTCTCGACACGCGTCCCCTTGCCGAAAGTGCCGGAGTGACTGTTGAGGACGTGGCCAAGCGCCTGATGGACAGCGGTTTTCACGCGCCG
The DNA here is from genome assembly GCA_038745065.1 of Pseudomonadota bacterium. Taxonomy (GTDB): domain Bacteria; phylum Pseudomonadota; class Alphaproteobacteria; order Rhizobiales; family JANQQB01; genus JANQQB01. The sequence continues at coordinate 3,409 of JBCDLT010000143.1, forward strand.
ACCATGTCATGGCCCGTTGCCGGGACGCTCATGGTGGAGCCGACGGAGTCCGAGCCCAAGGCCGAACTCGACCGGTTCTGCGATGCGATGCTGTCCATCCGGGCGGAGGCGCAGGACATCATCGACGGCAGGATCGATCCGGATAACAATCCGCTCAAGAACGCGCCGCACACGGTGGCCGATCTCGTCGGCAAATGGGACCGCCCCTATACGCGGGAGCAGGCCTGCTATCCGGCCGGCTCGCTCGACGTCGACAAGTATTGGGCACCGGTCAACCGGGTCGACAATGCCTATGGCGACCGGAACCTTGTGTGCACCTGTCCGCCGATGTCGGATTACGCGGAAGCGGCTGAATAGACAAAGGGGCGCGGCGCGCAAGATCGCCCCCCAACCCGGGCAAAATTGATGGTGCGCAGTTTGTTGGAAAAATTAAAAAAAGGCAAAGGGAC
>JBCDLT010000144.1:0-3736 GCA_038745065.1 Pseudomonadota bacterium
CCGGTCTTTCACGCGGCCTGCCGTCGACGCGGAGTCTCAATTTCACCGATGACTATCTGAAACTGCCCGCGCGTTTCGTCGTTGCAGCCGACAGGGCCGCTGACTTCGATGAACAGGCGCTCAGCGGCAAGAAGATTGCGGTCGTCACGGGTTCCCGCTACGAAGCCTTCGCAAACCGGTTCTGGCCGGAAGCCGACATTGTGGGACTGGAAAGCGTGTCCCTGGCGCGAGACGCGGTGAAGAAGGGCGACGCCGATGCACATTTCGGGGACGGATTGAGCCTCGCCTTCTGGCTCCCGAGCGAGGCCGCAGAGGCCTGCTGCGCATTCGCCGGCGGTCCATGGCTGGAACCCGGCTTCTTCGACCGGGGCATGGCCATCGCGACCCGCGCGGAAGACACGGAGCGTGCGGCCGCGCTCAATTACGCCCTGGCGCAGCTTCAGCAAAAGGGCATCTACCGGGAACTTTACCTGCGCTATTTCCCGCTCAGCTTCTACTGATTTCTGCTGCGCGTCTCCAACACATCCGGGTCCTCGGAGTTCGCTCTTGACGTGTTGAAGAACGGGATTGCGAGGCTGAAGGGGAACTGATGCGCCTTCGGGGTGAGCGGTGCCCCCAGACCGATTTCCATACCGTCATGGCCCTTTTCGGGCTGATCCACATAGGTTCCGAATATCCGGTCCCAGATCGACAGGTAGAAGCCGTAATTGCTGTCGGTTTCGCGCCGGATCACCGAATGATGCACCCGGTGCATATCCGGTGTCACGATGACCAGCCGCAAAAGCCTGTCCAGCCACAAGGGGATGCGGACATTTGCGTGGCCGAAGACGGCGGACGCATTCAGCACGATTTCGAAAACCAGAACCGCCTCGACCGGGCCGCCCAGCGCAACGATCACGAGCCCCTTCCAGACGAAGGAGAGCAGGATCTCGATCGGATGGAACCTGAGCGCCGTGGTCGCGTCGACTTCGCTGTCGGCGTGATGAACGCGGTGAATACGCCAGAAAACCGGTATCTTGTGAGAGGCGACGTGCTGTGCCCAGACAGCAAAATCAAGGGCGAAGAACGTGATGACCCCGGCAAGCAGTCCCGACCAGCCGAGCAGGCCGAACAGGCCCCAGCCGTTTTGCTGCGCCAGAAGTGCGAGCCCGACACCGCCGATCGGAAAAATCAGGCGCACCAGAATGGAATCCAGCAAGATCAGGCCCCAGTTGGTCGGCCAGCGTTTCAAGCGCCCGTTTTCCAGACGCCGTCTCGGCAATCCCGCCTCAAGCAGGGCCATGACCAGAAAAATCCCGGCGAAACAGGCCATGCGCACCTGATTTATGTCGATCTCGTCAAACATACCGTTTTCTGTCCAGCCGTAAGCATCTTGCCAAGATCCGAAAGGCGCGTTACGGCATCTGGCGATCGATTCCCGATTTCACTTCATGTGAAAATATAGCCCACACTCCCAAAAAAGAAGCCGCGACAGATCACATCACCATGAGCAACTTTCTCTGGACCCGCCCCGACGACGAACCGGCCGCCACTTTGCTGATGGCACATGGTGCCGGAGCGCCGATGGATTCAGCCTTCATGGAAAGGCTTGCGGGCGCACTTGCCGCCGAAGGCATCGCGGTTGCCCGCTTCGAATTCGCCTATATGGCAGGGCGGCGGACAGGCGGACCCAAAAAGCCGCCCCCACGGGCAGACCGCCTGATCGGCGAGTTTCAAACCGCACTTCAAACCCTTCTCAGAGACAGTACCGGACCGTTGCTTCTGGGCGGCAAATCGATGGGAGGCCGCGTTGCCGCGATGCTGGGTGGAGGCGGTTCCCTGCCGCAACGGGTCCGCGGGGTCTGTTGCTTCGGCTATCCGTTCCATCCGACCGGCAAACCGGATGCCGAGTGGCGGCTGTCACCGCTTCAGGAAAGCAAGCGTCCGGTTCTGATCCTGCAGGGAGACCGGGACCCGTTCGGATCCAAGGCGGAACTCGAGGCGGTGACGCTGCCGGGCAGTGTTTCCCTGACCTATCTGGAAGACGGCAATCACGATTTTGGTCCGCGTGGAAAATCGCCGGCCACGCTGGACGGCAACATTCGGGACGCTGCGAAGGCGGCGGCGGCGTTTGCCGCCTCGCTCAAGGGCTGATGGCTCATTCGGCCGGCGTCACGCTCCGGCCATTGCCGGGCAGAGCGTGCTGATTGCGGCGTCTGTTCAGGAAAATGATCCGTCCGATATCGTCGCCGATCATGACGAGCGCCGGAACAAGCACCAGCACGAGCGCGGTCGCGGTCGCCAGGCCGAACACGATCGTGATGGCCATTGGCAGCAGGAACTGCGCTTGCAGGCTGGTTTCGAACATGAGCGGCAACAACCCGCCGATGGTCGTCATCGAGGTGAGCAGGACGGCCCGCAATCGGTCGCAACTGGCGTTGATCGCGGCTGCATCCAGATCCTCGCCTCCCGACAGCCGCTCTTCAAAACGCGCAACAAGAATGATCGAATTGTTGACAAGGATGCCGGCAAGTCCGAGCAGGCCGATCATGCTCAGGATGGTCAGGTTGAAGCCCATGACGTAGTGCCCGACAATCGCGCCGACGATACCAAAGGGGATGATCGACATCACCACGACCGGTCTTGAATAGCTTCCGAAAATCGCGGCCAGAATGATATAGATACCGGCGACGGCCATGAGTATGCCGGTCAGGAGATCAGAAAACGCGTTCGACTGTTCTTCCGCGCGCCCGGCGAAGGAGTAGTCCAGGCCGTATTTCTGCGAAAGGGACGGCAGGAACTCACTGCCCAGCTCCGCAATGATCTCGTTGCTCGAGGTCACCGTGCTGTCGACATCGGCCACGACCGTCACAACGGTACGGCCATCCCGGCGCAGGATAACCGAGAAGCCCTGCGCGTCGGTCAGGTCGACGATTTCCGTCAGCGGAACGAATTCCCCCGCGGGCGTGCGCAAGGATAGCTGTCTCAGCGCTGCGGTCCCGTCCGAATCGAACACCTGTTTGACCCTGACCGACACCTCCTCGTCGCCTTCGGCAAAACGCCGCGCGATGTTGCCTTCAAAGGCGTTGCGGATCTGCCGCGCAGCGCTTTCGACCGTGAAGCCGAGCGCCCGGCCACGTGGGGTCAGTTCGACAAGAAGTTCAGGCTTGCCCCAGGGAAGATCGTCTTCCACGGCGCTCGTGCCGGGGAATGCGGACAATTCCTCCTGAAGCTCCTCGGCGGCCGCCTTCAACTCCTGCAGGGACGCGCCGGTGAGGCGTATGTCGAGATCCCTTCCCGGCGGGCCGCCGCGCCGTTCCGCAACGGCGATGCGCGCTGTACCGGGGATCGCCGGCAGCGCCGCGCGCCAAGCGCGGACAATCTCGGGCGTGCGGACCGTGCGGTCCTCCGACCGGCTCAGTTGAACGGAAATATTGGCAACATTGTCTCCACGGTTGTTCCCCGCCTTGCCAAGCGTCGCATATGTCGCGTTCACCAGCGTCTCGCCGTTGTCCCGGGTCAGATTTACTTCGGCCTCCACAAGCGCCTGCTCGATCCTTGCAATGCCTTCAATGGCGTCGGCTTCCGGAATGCCGGCGTGGAAGAAAATCGATGCGGTCAGGTTTTCCGCTTCCGGAGCCGGGAAGAAGGTAAAACCGACACGGCCGCCACGCACGAGACCCACCGCGAGGACCATCGCCGCAATCGCGACAGCAAGTGTCACATATCGCCAATGCACCGCCAGGGACACGAAGGC
>JBCDLT010000145.1:0-3698 GCA_038745065.1 Pseudomonadota bacterium
GATTTTCCGTTCGGGTTCTGGGTGGCCGCCCGGTGCAGGGAGAGTTCAGCAAGGTCACCGGCAAGATGGTTCTGGATCAGAACCGGCCGGAAAAAAGCAAGGTCAACGTAACCATCGACCTGTCCAGCGTAACGACCAACAACGACAAGGTGACAGGTTTCCTGAAAAGCTCCGCCATGTTCAACGTCGCCAAGTATCCGGTCGCCAGGTTCCAGAGCACCCGCATCCGGATCACGGGCAAGTATTCGGCGGAAGTTGAGGGGGTTCTGTCGCTGCGCGGCAAGACCAAACGCACCAAGCTCGACGTTCAGATTATGGACAACAAGGGCAACGGGCGCGTTGGGTTCACGGTTTCGGGCGGTTTCTTCCGCAGCTTTTATGGGATGGAAGCCGGTCTGCCGATTTACGCCGACAAGGTGAACATCAAGATCAGCGGAACCGGTCGTCGCTCCTGATGAACCCGTTCAGAAACGAAAGGGGACGGCAACCCGGCCGGGTTGCGTCCCCTTCGCTCGTTGCAAGCACGGTTTCCCGCCTGTCTCAGCGCAGTTTCGGTGCCCCTTCCCGCCACTCGTAAATGACATATCCCGGCCGGCTGCCATCCCCTTTCTCATCGAATTCGACGGAGCCCAGAACGGTTTCGAATGTCTGCGTTGAGAGCGCGTCGGCGACCGACTGGAGCTCTGTATTGCCGGCAGTATTTGCGGCCTGCGCCCAGGCCTGAATGGCGGCATAGGTCGCCAGTGAATAGCGGTCGGCGGATTTCCCCGCCTCTTCCAGTTTACGGATCACCGTGGCGCTTTGCTCTATGTCACGCGGGTTGATCGGATAGGTAAGCAGCGTGCCGTTGCCCGCCTCGCCTGCCACGGCCAGAAATTCATCGGTCATCAGCGCATCGCCCGACACCAGCACCGCATCCAGTCCCTGCCGGGCCATCTCGAGCCTGATCAGCCCGGCTTCGGGATGGTAGCCGCCCAGGAACACCACGCCGACATTCTCAAGACCGAGTTGCGAAACGAGGTAGCGGTAGTCATCCTCGCCCGCATCGTATCCGATGGAAAGATCCTCCGATTTGCCAAGTCCGTTCATGACCGCCTTGACCGCGTCGGTCAGACCTTTGCCATAGGCTGTCTTGTCGTGCAGCAGCGCGATGCGTTCGCCCGAAAATGCGTCGGCGAGAAACTGGCCGGCGACCTCTGCCTGCTGATCGTCTCTCGGCGCCAGACGAAACACGCCCTCGCCGGGGCGTTCGTCGGTGAACTTCGGCAAGGTGGTCGCCGGAGAAATCTGGACAATACCGGCGCCAGCATAGACTTCGCTCGCCGGTATCGAGGCGTTGAAGCAGAAATGCCCGGCGACGAACACGACGCCCTTTCCGATAAGCTGGTTGGCCACGGCCACCGCCGTTTCGGCGTCGCAGCCGTCATCCGCCACTTCCAGCACAAGACGGTCGCCGTTGACGCCGCCCGCCGCGTTGATATCGGCCACGGCCTGCTCCGCACCCGCTCGCATCTGTGCGCCCAGATCGCGGAACTGGCCCTCCATCGGCCCGGCCACCGCAATCGGTATTTCGGCGCGCGCCTGACCGCCCGCCAGGCCTGCGGCAAGAAAAGCGGCAAGAAGTGTCAATCGGCGCTGTATCATGCGGTTCTCCAGCACGTGGGAAACTGTCGTTCATCCCTAGCGCCGACGGCGAAAAATCTCAATCCGGATAAAGCGATCGCGTTTCGGGTCGCATCTTTTCGCGACAGCGTTTCGCTCTATTTTTCCTAGGCATGCCAGTGCCATAAGGCTAAACTCGGACGCAAAGACAACACCATAACCGATTCCGCCCAGGCCGGCCCAGGAGCCGATATTCATGACTATTCCCGTATCCGAGCAAGGCCGGCTGCCGCTCGACACGCAAAGCTTCCGCGAGGCCATGAGCCGGATCGCGGCGGCCGTTCATGTGGTCACCACCGATGGCCCCGGCGGCCAACAGGAAGCAACGGTTTCGGCCGCCTGCTCCGTCAGCGACGATCCTCCCAGCATCCTGATCTGCCTGAACCGCCAGACCCGCGTTCACAGCGCCGTGCTGCAAAACAGATGTTTTTGCCTGAACACCCTGAGCGACGATCACGAGGGCATTTCCGACAGCTTTGCCGGACGCGACAACCTCGAAATGTCCGAGCGTTTCTCCAGAGCCGATTGGACGCGGCTGGCAACCGGCTGCCCGGCCCTCGACAGTGCCCGCCTGAGTGTCGATTGCGAGATTTACTCGGTCTCTGAAATGGGGACACACTCGATCATCGTCGGAACCGTCGTCGACCTGCGCATGACCGACCCGGGCAAATCGCTGATTTACGTCCGCAGAGGCTACAAAAGCCTCGACACCTGATCCTGGCCGGATCAAACTGCTATTCCGTTTTTGGTTTGGACTAATTCCGCATGCCCGGCCCCCGCAATCTCATCACAGATGTACCTGGTCTCAAGATCGGCAACGCGTCCGATATGGATCTGAAGTCGGGAGCAACGGTGCTGGTGCCCGATGAACCGGCCGTTGCGTCCGTTGCAATTCATGGCGGCGCACCCGGAACACGGGAGATCGCTCTGCTCGAGCCGGAACAGACGGTCGAAAAGATCGACGCCATCGTGCTGGCGGGCGGATCCGCATTCGGCCTGGACGCCGGGGCGGGTGTTCAGGGCCGGTTGGCGGAGCTGGGATACGGTTTCGAAGTCGGCCCGGTAAGGGTTCCGATCGTTCCGACCGCCATCCTGTTCGATCTTCTGAATGGCGGCGACAAAAGCTGGGGACAGGCAGCGCCTTACCGCGATCTCGGCCGCTCCGCACTCGATGCGATTTCTCACGATTTTGCACTTGGCTCGGTCGGAGCGGGCACCGGTGCGACCACGGCAAATCTCAAGGGAGGTCTGGGTTCTGCCTCCCTTGTGCTCGACAATGGCGTGACTGTCGGCGCGATTGTCGCCGTCAACGCGCTCGGGCGTGCAACGATCGGCGAAGGACCCCATTTCTGGGCATCGCCCTTCGAGATCGGCGACGAGTTCGGCGGACGCGGGATCGCCTCCCCCTTCCCCCTCGATGCGGTCGAGGTGCGAACTAAACTTGATGCGCTTAAGGCCGGTGCCAATACGACCATTGCCGCCGTCGCAACGGATGCGGTCCTGACAAAAGGCGAAGCTAAGCGCCTCGCCGTCATGGCACATGACGGTCTTGCCCGGGCGCTTTGGCCTGCCCATACACCTTTGGACGGTGATCTTGTCTTCGCGCTGTCGACCGGACAACGCAAGCTGGAAAGCGGTCTGGAGGACATGGTGCAGCTCGGCGCCGCCGCAGCGTCCTGCCTTGCGCGTGCCATTGCCCGCGGCATCTACAATGCCTCTGCCGCCGCCGGAGACCCGGTTCCGACCTGGCAGGACAAATTTGGCGCTTGAACAAATCTGAAGCAGGGCCTCACCCGTAATCTGGCCATATCAAACGCCCGAAGGTCATGCCCCAATGCTCAGGTCCCGCACTCACTTGCTGATTGCCTTTTTCGTTCTTGCGTTCACGGCGCTTCCGGCTGCGGCGAAACCGCTTGTGCTCGAAGACTTCTTTCGAGGCAAGACCGTTGGAAAGGGAGTCTTTGAGAGCGAGATCGCCGGCGTCTACCGCCCCTTCACGGTCTATCTCACCGGGACCTGGAACCCGCGCACATTCA